>JAJTZD010000004.1:46134-99370 GCA_032906685.1 Nitrososphaerales archaeon | reverse complement strand
GGGAAATGCGCCACATTTTGGGGGGTTACAATCGAACTACAGTAGGATTGAAAGTGAGATTATTCAAGTCGGTGAGTGTCAATTCATCTAGGTTACAATCGAACTACAGTAGGATTGAAAGACGTACGGCGGAGGTAGGCTCGACTTTTGAATCCAAGGTTACAATCGAACTACAGTAGGATTGAAAGTGCGCCCGTCGCATTCCGGTTGTCGACAGTACCCATGTTACAATCGAACTACAGTAGGATTGAAAGTCGTGGAAGGGATTGAGTTCGCCCCCCGGCCGTTGCGTTACAATCGAACTACAGTAGGATTGAAAGTGTGTAATTCGCATTCATTCAGAAAGCTTTTGCGAAGTTACAATCGAACTACAGTAGGATTGAAAGATGGGATGCGAGGTCGAATATGGCCGCACGATTGGGGTTACAATCGAACTACAGTAGGATTGAAAGAAGATCTCCTTGCTCCGCCCTTGGGCGTCGAGCTGCGTTACAATCGAACTACAGTAGGATTGAAAGTTTGTAGTCGTAGTAGATCTCGGAGTACATCGACTTGTTACAATCGAACTACAGTAGGATTGAAAGTATCGTCGCCGATGTGGATCATACTTCTTTGGCTACGTTACAATCGAACTACAGTAGGATTGAAAGTTCGTAGTGGTCCCACCATTGCTCGCCCCTGCAGTTGTTACAATCGAACTACAGTAGGATTGAAAGCTTCAAATTAATCCCCAATCCTTCAGGCGTGATTGCGTTACAATCGAACTACAGTAGGATTGAAAGTATGATAGGAGTTCTTGGATGTGGTAGCGTGGAAACGTTACAATCGAACTACAGTAGGATTGAAAGTATGATAGGAGTTCTTGGATGTGGTAGCGTGGAAACGTTACAATCGAACTACAGTAGGATTGAAAGTTGGATTTGTATCCCTCATGTCCGACTCCGACCTTGGTTACAATCGAACTACAGTAGGATTGAAAGAAGTTGTTACCTAAGATACTACCTCGCGCATCTCCAGTTACAATCGAACTACAGTAGGATTGAAAGTTGATTTCGATTATTCCTTTGTCGATGACCTTGATTGTTACAATCGAACTACAGTAGGATTGAAAGAATCTTTCGGCATTTCGCGCAGAGAAGGCCTTTGAAGTTACAATCGAACTACAGTAGGATTGAAAGTAGTATTCCAAGGGATTTTCATTTTCTTGATATTGTGTTACAATCGAACTACAGTAGGATTGAAAGATGGCCCACCACCGCAGACAAAAAAAGGCAAGCATAAGTTACAATCGAACTACAGTAGGATTGAAAGACGCGAATCTCTAGCTCTTGTGAGTAGGGCTACTTGGTTACAATCGAACTATAGTAGGATTGAAAGGGCGTCGAAGACGTGATTAAACAACTGAAGAAGTGAGTTACAATCGAACTATAGTAGGATTGAAAGAAGGGTCGAAATCGCCGAAGTAAAGGATGACATTCTGTTACAATCGAACTATAGTAGGATTGAAAGGAGTGCGTTAGCCTTGGAGGAGAAGATGTTCTTGGAGTTACAATCGAACTATAGTAGGATTGAAAGCATCAATCAAAAACCAATCCATGAACTGCAGGAAACTGCACTTCACGACTGCACCGGGGTATCTACTTGCGGTCTTTCATATAGTATCAACGCTCTTCGGGCCATCAATTGAGATAATGCATACTGCAGTTTGCAGACTGCTGTAACCCTTCGCCGGTCGCCTCCGCCCCTTGTTTGCGTGGTCCTCTTCGATTCCCAGCATCATCGCTTTCCACCAAAACCTACCTGATGCATGACTAGGAAGCTCAGTCAGTCTCCATAGTCTTGGCCGCAATCAAGCATATCGTAACCCCTCAACCTCCATCCTCCGGCTCCCGCCACCTCTCGACCTTGATTCCGTCATCGTTGTACAGCCAGCCATCACTTCCCCTGCTGAGGTCCTCGTAGACCTCCTCGCCGTCCTGGTCTAGGAGCCTTCCCCACTCTCCGAATTCTCTGCGATGGCCTCTCCTCTCCGCTATCTCGGCGGGGTCTAGGCCCTCCTCTTCGTAATAATCTTGGTCGACATAATTTTCCTCGGAGCTTCCACCTCGTCTCGACTGCCTCCTTTTCTCTCTTCTTCTATGGAGCTCGTTCCCCCAGGCGTGCTTCAGCGGTGAGTCTTCCGTAACGCGCGCCTTGAACAGTTGCATCTTGTGATAGAACCTTGACTGCGTATATGCTCCCCTCTCCCTCAGCACGTCGGCAAGCACGACTATCTCCCATCCCTTCAGTACAAGCGTCGTCCTCGCCCTGCTGTCAAGCTTCCTCGCCTGCGCGAGCTTCACCTTGCCGTGCGAAAGGATGAAGTGATCGAAAAGCTCCCTTCGTCTCGCGTCGGACTTCGTCCCTAGGTACGCCAGCGCCCTGAGGGAGTTCCTGATGTCGAACTCCGTCATCCTAATCCTATGATTCCGCATCGCGCCTGGGTAAACGATGCTTTCGTGCTCCGAGCTTCCTTTTGGTCCTTCACGAAGTCGTTCAGCAAGCTGCAGGAACTCTTCCTCGGTCATCGCAGGGCGTCCGTGCTCTTCCCACCACCTGTTGGCCTCCCCGAAGCCCCTTCGCTGCTCAGTGTACTCATCAGTCATGTTCGTTCAATCACCGACTTCCAGTTTCGTGCGGCTTCGAGCATCCGCAACACGCATGCGTGCGCGCAACGTCGCTCGCGGGGGAGGGCAAGCATCGGCACGTAGATGGATGGACGGGTATGCAACGCATTTTCTTGGGAAGATATTGCGGGGAAGCCCGAGTCATCCTGTGCGACAAATCACCTCGGTCACACCTTCACTCCCAGGGCTCTCAACACCCGGAGGTTGCTCTCCTGAAGCTGTCTCAGCGACTCTTCGTCGTTCTTGGCCAGGGAGACAGGCGTCGTGACGCCTTCCCAGTTCTCGATTTGCCCATGAGGGATGGGGTCGCTGAGCCACATCCGTTCGTTTTCCGTGTTCGCCCTGTGCAGTACCATGGGCACCCCGCGCTCTCGGGCAACATTCCCCGCAGCCGTCGGAATGTTCTCTTTGTATATGCGCCTCTGCCTCTCCTTCGGCTCGTCCCTCACGGTGCACACGCCGCTGCTGAAGACTACAGCTTCCACGCCGTCCTTCCGGATGCTGACGTACCCCTCTTCCTCTAACTTCGCGTCGAGACCGTACGACCGGAGCCATTCAATCAGGACACTTCTCGCCTGCTCCTTCGTGATCTTGCCAGTGCCGCTCTCTGCTCGAGAGACAGTCCTCTCCGCACCACCGATGGGGGCTGCGGTGACAAGGCCCCTGGACCTCGCTTCGCGGTCAGCAAGCTCCCGCCCCCTCCTCTCAAGCTCAACCTCTTTCTCTTCCAGGCGCTTGCCTCGCTCCTCGCACAGGCGCTGGTCCCTCGAGAGCAGTTCGCGCTCGCTCTTCAGGGCAGCGAGCTCCCTCTGGACGGCGCCAATCCTCTCCATGTGGTCCTTCAGCATGCTGTTGTATCCGCTGGCGATTACACCGTAGCTACTGAGCAAGGAGTCATGCTTGGTTGCAAGCGCCGCAAGTTCCTTCTGCAGCTTCGCTGACTCCTCCCCAAGCGCGTTCACGACCTGATCGGAGGACCGCGTCGCTGAAGATACTGCTCCCTGTGCCGCTTGCACGATGGATTGAACGTCGCTCTTCAGCTCCGACCTGAATCCATCAAGCAGCTTGGATAGATCGTCCCCCAGTTCAGTCATCGCTTCTCGCCGCGCGGTGTCCAGGCCGACGCCGGTCTTCTCGCCGATCCGCTCGCCGAACTCAACGAGCTTCAGGGATGTGAAGATGGCAGCCAGCATCACGAGTATCCCGGCGATGACAGGAATGTACCCACTCGCATTCAGCGCATCGACTGCGACGCCGTAGAACAAGAGGAAGGACACCATCCCGGCAAGAGCCGAGACACCTTTGATCGCTAACGCTTCTGGCGGGCGGCGCGCACACTTCGAGAATGCTCCTCCTAGGATGCACAGCAGGAGGCTCGTCATGGGGATGACGTATGTGCTCGTGTCGATCATCTCTTCTCTTGCTCACTCATCCCTGCCATTCCAGCCCTCTTTGGAGAAGCCCTCAGCAGCCTCCACCTTGTCGTCTTCCCGTCGATGCAGAGAACAGCCACTTCCCTGCCTACGGCCGCCCTCATGGAGCGCGCGGTCTTCCCATCGACTGCTACCTCGAACCTGCGGGTGGCCTCAATTACAACCTCTCCCTTCCTCACCGTCACCAGTCTCCACACCACCTCAGTCATCAACATAACATCACATGCTATGTGTCCCTCAGAATGCTTTATGTAAACATAATGCAATAGGCTATGTTATGGTAGCCGCGAGGGAGAACACGAAGCTTGAGCTTCTTGTCCTGCTCGCCAACTCGCCCCGCACCTACACGGAGCTAAGGGAGAGGCTGAAGATTAGCGACCCAGCATTGCAGAGGCACCTGAACGACCTACAAACTCGCGGGATCGTCGGGAAGGAGGAAGATGGGAGGTGGGCCCTGAAGCTCGAGAGCACCTTGCCCAGCGACGAGGCCAGGCTACAGCTGCTGCCATCCGAGACTTTGGAAGCCGGGAACGGCCAAGAGCTCTACGAGCCCTCCGGTAGGTTAAGGTGGTTCGCATATGAGGACCTGAACCCGCTCATCTCTCCGGGAGTTCTGGGCATTGCGAAGTTCGCCGTTGCTACCTTGTTGACCCTGGAAGTCTATCCCCTCGTGAAGATGGCCAAGGAGATGAAGGCGAGGTTCGAGACGCCAAAGAAGAAGGGTGGTGACGAGTACGACTATTCAAGCTGGCTCCAGCACCTTATTGTAGATAGCGTCTCGTTCGACCACGGCTTCCTTGCGGCTGTGAGGAGAAGAGGTGTCGCGGCTCAGAGACAGCAGCTCGCATCGACATGGTCGATAGCAGAAAGCTTTGTCGATACTGACCTCGGGTTCAACTACACGCGGGCCTACGAGGCCAGCAGGAAACTTCTCGAAGGGAAGAGGTTCCGCGAGAGGATAATGAGGCAGTGGACGTTCGAGGGAGAGCTGAAGATGGTCGGATATGCAGGAGAGCTGACCGAGGACCAGTTCTTCAAGATGTGGGGGTGGACTCGGATAAAGGTGTACGTGCTCGGCGAATGGAGGGCCAGGAAGATCTGGAGGGAGCTGCTCTCCGCCGGCCTGAAGGGATGCGGCCTGCTATCATGATCGATCCAGAGGGGTCAATCATAGCGTTTGATTATATATTATTGACATCACTCGCGGTCAACTATCCTTTTGGCAGTTTGGCTACTATCATCCACGCTTCGGAGGATTGCCGCCGTCGGCAAACTAGGTCGACGTCATCCTCGCCTTGACGTATTCACCAAAGAGAGGTGTGAAGAACGAATAGGTCCCTCTCTCTTTCTTGACTAGGCAGTCCTTCTCTACCAGCCTCTTCAGCGCAGGACGGATGGCTGTATTCCTCTCGCCATCTTCCATTAGGGCGCTGATATCCTGAGGAGCGACTTCGTCCTCCCTACCTTTTGCAATAGCCAGAAGAACCCTCCTCTCGAGAGGACTGGCATCCTCAAACCTGTCCCTGAAGACCTGCCCCGCCAGCCTGGTCATCACCTTGGGCAGAACCTTCTGGATCATAGGCGCATCCACAGTCTTCGTGGGTGAGTCTACAGCTTCCGCGAAGGCGAACAGACCGAACGTCTGGACTATGTACGGGTGGCCTCCGCTGTATTCGCTGACCATCCTGGCGGCCTCGCTAGCTATCCCTATGGAACGCTCTTTGAGTGGCTTTTCGAGGACGTCTCTCACCTCATCCTGCTTCATCGGCGCGACCTCGAGCGGGGTGAAGAACCTCCCCATGGGCGAGAAAATCTCCTTTATCCCCCTGAAAAGCCCGAGCTTCCCCGAGACGACGAGCATGTACCCCGCGTCCTCCTCGGACGTCCTCGTCAGCACCGACCTAAGGAAGCTCCACGAACCCTCTACCCCCTGAAGCCTCTCAGCCTCGTCTATCAGGAAGACCACTCCTCTGGTCCCTTCGCGGATCCCTTCCCAGATGTGCATGAGTTCCGAGTAGAAGTAATCCTGAACGGCGGCGGTCCGTTCCAGCCTCTCTATGGAGACGCCTTGTCCCATCACGGAGATTCCGACCTTATACCTCTCGAAGAAGCGCGTCACCTTCTCTGCCGCCTTCCTTTTGCGCGAGACCAGTCGAGAGGAACCCTCGGATTTCGCGGCCTCCAGCATGAACATGGTCAGCGAGCGCAGCGAATCCACGCTCGCATCCATCTCCCTCCTGATCACGAGGCAGCCGTACTCTTCAGAGGCTATCTGCTCGAACTTCCTCAGCAGCGAGGACTTGCCTATACCTCTCTCGCCCATCAGCGCGAGGTTGTGTATGTTGCCTTCTATCGAGTACCCGAGATACTCGCGGAAGGTCTCGAGCTCCCTCTTCCTCCCCCCGAAGTACTCCGGATCGACTGGTTTACCAGGCTCAAACGGATTCCCCCTTCTCTTCTCGCTCATCGTAAGTAACGAAAGTAGCAGAAGTAACACCCCTTATAAGTACTTGCTACATCTGTTACTTTTGTTACTTTTCCGCTCTGCATCTGCGAGTGAATTGTCCCACTACAAGCTACTTTTCCTAACACAAGTTAGCATCCATGGAGGCGAAGCCACAGCGGCCTTACGCACCGAGTTTTGGCACACAGGCGAGATAGCTCCTCCTGAGCTCCTCCCTGTCAATGTGGTGATAGATGTCTACGGCCTCCCTCCGCCTGTCCCCGCGCAACTCCTTGACGTACTCTCTCTGCATACCATTTCTGAGCAACCACGTCGTGAAGAAGTGCCTGAAGCAGTGAGGACCGAAGTGATCCTCAAGCCGCGGAGAGTCTGAGTCATGGAATCCAAGCTTCCTCGCATATTTCACGACCGCCTCGTAGCAGCCGTTCCGGTCCAGTCTGTTCAATGATTGGTAGCTCACGAAGAGCGCTTTGATCTTTGGATTCAGCTTCTCCCTCACGGTCAACCACCGTCTCAGCGCGATTGCACATTCGTCGTCGAAGAACACCGTTCTGTTGCTCCTCTTCGGGTGTGGCTTCAGCGTTATCGAGTAGTCCTTCCAGCTGACATCATCGACGTCAAGGCTTAGCAGCTCGTTTCTCCTCACACCCGTCTTCACAAACAGAAGCGCTACCGCTCTGTCCCTGGGATCAAGTATCGACGAGATGTACCTGCTCATCTCCTCTATGGTCAGGAGTTTCCTCTGAGAATCGTCGAAATCGTCCTTGTACCTCCTCAAGTATCTCTTCCTGAAGGGCAGCACGATATTTGAGCTTGCTACGCCCTCGAAGACGAGGTAATCGAAGAAGGCCGAGATGGCAGAGAAAAAATTCTCTGTCGTCTTGTGCTTGGCATGCCTTTCGTACTTGACATACTGCAAGAAGTCCTTCAGGGACTGGAGGTCCGTGTCGACCATCTCCTCCCTCGATTGCCTCGACATGTATTCGGCGAATATGAGCAGACTCGACCGATACCTTCTCGTAGTCTCGTCAGTCAGCCCTCTCAACTTGCAATCCTCACAGAAGCTGTCAATCAGTTTGCTGTAATCCGGAATTTGCTTTAGCATGGTCAACTCTCTATCCACCTCCATCCTCTTCCTGAATACTCCACCAGTGAGTAACGTTCGAGGGCCTCGAGCTGCCTGCTCACCGCCTTGACCATTTCCGTATCTGTCGGATCGATATTCAGATGCACGAGTATCTCTTCCTGTGAATGCGAGCCTCCCTTCCTCAACAGCTCAATCAGGTCTTTGTCGAAGCTCCTCCTTCCCTCGAAGCGCTCTTCCGCAAACGGCTTCATCCTGTACCTCTTGAGCTCCCTGTCGAGGTTCTCCACCAGCTTCTTGAGAAGCCTGTTCTCTTCGCTAAGCTTCTTGTTGCCCTCCTCAGCAACTCGAAGTTTCTTGATGAGCTCGAGCCTGCTCAGGTAACCTTCCTCTTCCCCCTCCTCCCTTTTGAGCGAATCTTCAACCCTATCTATCACGAACTTTGAAATCGATAGTCCGGCCTTCTCTGCCCTCGATTTCCAGTCCTCTATCATCTCGGCGGAAGGCAGGTAGACGTAGACCGACCTCTCCTTGATTGTCTCCGTCTTCCCGAGGTTCGGCTTTGGCATGATGCTTACCACGAAGCGGGGTTATTTATTATTTACTGGTAAATTAGTGCGGGGGGTGGGATTCGAACCCACGAACCCCTGAGGGACGAGGTCCTAAGCCTCGCGCCGTTGACCAGGCTGGGCGACCCCCGCAGCGTCACCGCGCCCGAGCCCTGAAACTATAACGGTTTACCCGGCTCTTTGCTGGCGGCTCTGCGCCAGAGGCCAAGGCTTGCCAGGCAGGCTCCTCCGAAGATCGCTGCGGCGACGTAGAAAATCCCTGAAAGCCCAGCTGTCGAGTGGGCGACGCCCGCCACAAGCGTCCCAATCGCGGTGCCCAGGCTCAGCATAACGCTGTACACGGACATCGCAGACCCCCTCATGTCAGACCTTGCCCTGTCTCCGACGGTTGCGAGGATCGTCGGCACCAGCGCCGAGGTCCCGATGGCAGCGAGTCCTATTGCGGGGAAGTATCTGAGAATGCTCTCGGCCCCCTGCGCAAATGAAATACCTACCACTGTTAACAGAGCGAGAAGCCCAAAGACCCCGACCAGCATGACCTTCGTTCGTCCAATCAGGTCAGAAAGGGCCCCGAAGCCGACCGAACCCAGGCCCAGGACCACCACCCCGAGGAATAGGAGGTTCGCCGTGGCCCCCTCGCCCAACCCGGCCCGCGTGAGCGCCCGCGGGAGGAAGAAGACTATGCCTAGCATGATTGTCACACCAAGCCATATTGGAATCGTCGCCTTTGCCCTGCCGTCCAACGCCTTGAGGGGGTTCAGGCTGCCGACCGCGGGGCGGGGCACGTGAACAGGCTCCCGGAGCACAATCAGCGCAACAAGGAAGGCGACGGCCACAGCCCCTCCAGTCGCGAAAAACGCGAAGCCCAGCTGCGCGGAGAAGTAGCTCTGCAACCTCCCGCCCAGGAAGAGACCCAGGGCGTAGCCCCCTATGTTCGCAAAGTCGAATGTCCCCATGCCTTTGCCTCTGTTCTTGACTCTGGTCATGTCCGTGATCATCGTTAGGGACGCGACCGTGACCCCGGCCGCGCCTACCCCCATCAGGGCATGGATTCCCGAGACGACGTAGAGGTTCCTTGTCAGTCCCACCGTCGCCATCAGCGCGGCCATGTAGCCGAGCGCAACCACGAATACCACCTTCCTCCCCCGCGTATCGCAGAGCCTGCCCATGGGCACGGCCGATGCTGCCTCGAAGGCAGGATAGAGAGCGAGCGAGACCGCGGCCCCGATGTCGGAGGACCTTGCGATGTACAGAGGAAAGAGGATGATGATTACCCCGAACCCGACCCTGGAGACAAGCATGGCCACGTAGAGGACCGCCAGGTCCTTCCGCGGCGCCCCCGTCTCTTCCATCGCTCGGAGGCCAGAGCTGAGGTCTAATTAATTGCTAAGAAAAAGCCGCTAGTGAGCGAGCTTCTTTCTCTTCTCCTCGTACTGCTTCAGCTTCTTCTCCTTCTCCGCGAGCTTCCTGGCGTCAAAATCGCCCAACGGTGCCTCGGACTCCACGAAGCCGTGGTGTATCTCAAAGGCCCTCTTCACTACGCCCTCGGTCTCCTCGTTCCTCTTCGAAAGGCGGACCGAGATGTTCCTCCTGTCAAGAACCACACACTCCAGCCCCGATTGCTTCTTCAGTTCGTCCACGGCGCGTTCCAAGGCGTACTCGTTTCCGAAGAGTCCCCTTATCTCCCAGGGTCTGCCCATGGGTGGCAACTCCCTCGCGGCCCAGTCAAAAAGCTAACTCCGCGCCCCGTCGAGCTGTTTCGCCAGATCCTCGGGCGTCCGTGCCGGCAGCTTGCACGCGAATTTCTGACAGACGTATGCGACCGGTTTGGGACCTGGGACCCTCCCTTGGAGAAGCGGGGTCAGCTTCGACAGCGCTTGTCGGTTCTTGGCGGTTGCGACAAACGATTGCACGTCAGGGAGGAACCTGTTCCTCAGGATTCCGACGAACGGCGCGGCATCTCCTTCGGCTCTGGCTGTGATCACGACCTCACGCGTGCCCTTTAGGAGTATGTCTACTCCCTGGAGCATGAAAGTGTGCGCCGTCGGCTGCTCGTCGAGCTGGGCCTGGAACCGCCGGAGCGTCCTCTCGGCAGACTCTCGAAAGTCATCGGTCCCAGTGATCTCCGACAGGCGCAACAGTAGTACAGCGGCGGCCGAATTGCCCGATGGAGCAGGCCCATCGTAGGTCTCCTTCATCCTGGCTGGCACCAGACTCGCGCTGTTGTAGAAGCCCCCCTCCTTTTCGTCCTGGAACACCTTCATCATATTCCTCCCGAGCGACACCGACTCCTCAAGCCACTGAGGCTCCGAGGTCGCCTCGAATAGGTCGAGCAGACCGAGCCCCAGGAACGCGTAGTCTTCCAGCGTGCCTGCGATTGCTGCTTCTCCTCCAGCGTATCGCCGAAGCAGCTCTCCGCCCTTCCAATTCTTCTCCAAGATGAACCGAGCCGCTTTCACCGAGGCATCTTCGTACTTCTTGTCGCCAAGTCTCCAGAACGCTCGAGCCAGCGCGGAGATCGCCAGCCCGTTCCAAGAAGTGAGAATCTTCGTATCAGTTGCCGGCCTTGGTCTTTTCAGCCTCGCTCGGTACAGGGAGGACCTCGAAGTGGCGAGGTTCTCGCTGAGCTTCGTCGGGCTCGTACCGAACTTCACTGCCGCGTCCTCGATGGAGCGAGCCTGATGGAGTATCGTCCTCGCGCCTTCGAAGTTCCCGTTCCTCGTCACGCCGTAAACGTAGCTGAACACTTCCCCGTCCTTTCCGCCGAGCACCTTCTCTATCTCCTCGGGGGTCCAGGTGTAGTAGAACCCCTCGCCCTCCTCGGTATCCGCGTCCTGCGCGGAATAGAACCCCCCTTCCGGAGAGGCAAGCTCTTCCGTAATCCACCGGAGGGCCTCTTTGGCGACCTCGGCGAACCTCTTCTCGCCCGTCGCCTCGTGAGCGCTGATGTACGCACTGGCCAGCAGCGAATTGTCGTAAAGCATCTTCTCGAAGTGCGGCACCATCCAGATGCGGTCCGTCGAGTACCTGTGGAACCCTCCTCCAAGGTGATCGTGGATGCCGCCGGCTGCCATCTCGTCAAGCGTTTTCGTGACCGTTTTCAGGGCCAACTCCTTTCCCGTCCTGAAGTGGTATTGGAGCATGAACTCGAGGTAGAGCGGCAGAGGGAACTTCGGGGCCCCTCCGAAACCTCCGTGCTCTGCGTCGAAGGAGGCCGCGAGCGCGACGTAAGCCCCGTCGAGCAGCGACGTTGAGAGCTTGGCCCCCTCCCCAGCAGGACCAGGCTCTTGCATTGCCTTCTCAATCTGTTCGGCATTCTGGGTGACCTCGCCCCTGCTGTCCTTCCAAAGTTTCGATACGAACTCGAGTATCTGCTTGAAACTCGGCATGCCGTACTTCGGCTCAGGAGGGAAGTACGTCCCGCCGTAGAACGGCCTCAGGTCCGGGGTCAGGAAGACGCTGAGCGGCCACCCGCCCTGGCCCGTCATCGCCTGCACCGCTGCCATGTAGTAGCTGTCTACCTCGGGCCTCTCCTCCCTGTCCACCTTGATCGGGATGAAGCTCTTGTTCAGAAGAGCAGCCACAGACTGATCCTCGAAGGACTCATCTCTCATCCGGTGGCACCAGTGGCAAGTCGAGTAACCTATGCTGAGAAATATCGGCTTCCCGTCATTCTTCGCCTTCTTCAGGGCCTCCTCTCCCCAAGGATACCAATCGACGGGGTTCTCGGCATGCTGGAGCAGGTAGGGGCTCTTCTCCATCGCCAGGCGATTCGTTTTCCTTTCGGACATACTGTGAGCGTCGAATGTTCGCGCTTAATTGAACTTTCTTGCTTCCAAATCATTTAACATATTAAACATAAACTATTTGACCGAGTCGTGCCGTCGCAGGGGGTCGGACTTCAACCTTGCAGAATCCGAGCGATTCAGACCTGGAACTGTGGCAGAGCATCAGGAACATGACCGCACCGCCCTCAAGAGGTTGAACGCTCGGCTGGCCAAAGAGAGAATCACCTTCTCCCAGTACAGCGTACTCTTGGCGCTCTCGCGCAACGGCCCCATGCAGATGAACAGGCTCGGGGAGCACATGCTCGTGGCCCCGGCGAATGTGACGGGGCTTATAGACAGGATGGAAAAGAAAGGATACGTCCGAAGGAGGAGGGATCAGAAGGACCGCCGGCTGTACGTCATTGAGCCTACGGATAGCGGGTCTAGGATCTTCAAGAGTATCTCCAGCAAGTTCAGACACTACACGGGCAGGCTGGGGGCGGAACCGACTCCCGGAGAGCTCGCTGTCACGCTGAAGGCGCTGGAGAAGGTCAGAACGAAAGTGGAGGCGGCAGCCGAGATTTAGGCGGACGAAATGGAATACAAGTGGACCGTCCTGACAGTCACCACGGTCGGGGTACTGATGAGCGGAGTGGACACCCGCATCGTAGTCATCGGGTTGCCCCTCGTAGCGGCATCTCTCCATGCCGACGCCGAGCAAGCCATCTGGTTCACCCAGGCGTACCTCATCGGCAGCACGATCGCGCTTCTTTTCATCGGCCGGGTCAGCGACATGTTCGGCAGGGTGAAGCTCTACACCGTCGGCTTCTCGGTATTCACCGTAGGGTCGCTGCTGACCGCCCTGTCCCCGGCACCTGTAGACTTCATCATGGCCAGGATTCTTCAAGGTCTGGGTTCTGCGGCCCTCTTCGCCAACAGCGCGGCGATCATAACCGACGCATTCCCGCAGGGGGAGCTTGGGCTGGCGCTCGGGACCAACCAGATCGCGTTCAGGGCGGGCTCGATGGCAGGCCTGACGATAAGCGGCCTGATCCTGTCTATCCTTGATTGGAGGTACCTCTTCTATGTCAACATCCCCATAGGCATCTTCGGAACCCTCTGGGCTCACAGACGGCTCAGGGAGGTCAACGCGCCGGAGAAGGGGGTTCCAATGGACTGGCCCGGCTTCGCATCGTTCACCGTCTTCATCTTGTCTCTGCTCCTGGCCCTGACCTACGCGGCGTACGGCCTTGGCGAGGAGCCAATCGTGGCAGCTTTCGCGCTGGTCGCGGCCGTGGCAATCGTGGCCTTCGCGTTTGCCGAGCAGAGGACGGAGCACCCCCTCCTCGACCTGGGTCTTCTCCGCATCAGACAGTTCTCCGGCGGGGTGGTCACGCAGCTTCTGAACGCCATCGCCTTTGGCGCGTTCCTCCTGATAATCAGTCTGTACCTGCAGCTGGTCCAAGGCCTGTCTCCCCTGCAGGCTGGGATAGCCATCCTGCCGTTCGATGTCGCGTTTCTCTTGGTGGGCCCCTTGAGCGGGAGGCTCTCAGACACCTTTGGAACCCTGCCTTTCACCGCTGCAGGGCTGGCCACCGTCAGCCTCTCCCTGCTTCTCTTCTCGACCATAGGTCCAGGCGTTCCCTACGTTGCCCTGCTCGTCTACCTCGTAGTCGGCGGAGCGGGGATGGGTCTCTTCGCTTCGCCGAACATCAGCTCGATCATGGGGTCGGTGCCCACCGCCAGGAGGGGAGTGGCCTCGGGAGTGAGGGCTACCTTCTTCAACGTGGGGCTGACGCTGAGCTTCAACGTGGTGATTCTCGTGCTGACATTTTCTCTCCCGTACTCGCTCGTCACATCAATCGTCTCGTCCACCAACGTCTCAGGCATCAGCGCTTCGGCCAGGGCGCTTTTTGCCGCAGGCCTTGACAAGGTGTACCTGGTGCTGGCGGCAGTCAACAGCGTCGCGCTGGTCCCTTCGTTGCTCACGGGCAGACGACGTGGCGGGGGACCGCCTCCATCGGGAAATTCAAATACGACCGGAAGAGGCTCGGAGCCAACCGACTAGAATGCCCCAAGACCACGTGCGCGACGTCCGACAGAAGATGGACACTCCGGACGGCAAGGCATGGGCCTACAACCTCCTGAAGCTCAAGGAGGGAGGATACCTCGTGGAGGCGCTTCCCTACTCCATCAGGGTGCTGCTGGAGAACGCTCTGAGGTACTCGGGAAAGGTGGAGGGCGCGGCGGAGGCTGCGCAACGACTCGCGAACTGGCCGAGCGGAGTGGGCGGCGAGCTCCCGCTGATGCCGTTCAGGGTGCTCCTGCAGGACTACACGGGAGTCCCGCTGGTCGTGGACCTGGCCGGGATGCGGGATGCAGCCAAGGCGGCGGGCATGAAGCCCACGGTAGTGAACTCGAAGGTTCCCGTCGACCTGATCATAGACCATTCGATCCAGGTTGACGCTTGGAGCAGCGAGCTCGCCTTCAACATGAATCTGGAGCGGGAGTACGAACGCAACTCGGAACGTTACTCCCTCCTGAAGTGGGCACAATCGGCGTTCAACGGGATGCGCGTCCTCCCGCCGGGGAAGGGGATCTGCCATCAGGTCAACCTTGAATACCTGTCGAGGGTCGTTGCCACAGCCCAACTCGGCGGAGAACTGTACGCCTTTCCTGACACGCTCGTCGGTACCGACTCCCACACCACCATGGTCAACGGCCTTGGCGTGCTCGGCTGGGGGGTCGGTGGGATTGAAGCAGAAGCAGTCATGCTGGGTGAGCCATACCACATGCAGATTCCGAAGGTGCTCGGCGTGAAGTTCACCGGCAGCCTTCAGGAGGGTGTGACGCCCACCGACATGGTGCTCGCCGTGACCGAGAAGCTTCGCGAACGGAACCTGGTGGGCATGTTCGTCGAGTACTTCGGCGAGGGATACGGGCAGTTGTCGGTCCCGGACAGAGCGACGATTGGCAACATGTCTCCCGAGTACGGCGCAACGGTCGGCTTCTCCCCGGTCGACGAGGCGACGCTCTCGTACCTCACGGGGACAGGGAGGGAGAGGCCCCAGGTCGAATTCGTCAGGAAGTACGCCACCGAGATGGGCTTCTTCATTTCAGACGTCGAACCGAAGTACTCGGAGGTACTCGTGGTCGAGCTTGACAAGGTCGAACCCTCAATTGCAGGCCCAAGGAACCCAGAAGAGAGGCGTTCCCTGAAGGCGGTTCCATCATTTGCCAGGACGATGCTCGACCAGCACCGCAGTCTTTCTCCCGTCCACCTTTCGACTGCGACCGTGGCTCCGATAGCGCAGGGGGGTCAGCTTATGCTCCAGAAGAGACAGCAGGCGGCGCCTGGACTGCAAGACGGCGCGGTGGTCATAGCAGCGATCACGAGTTGCACGAACACATCCAACCCGACGGTCATGGTGGGCGCCGGGCTCGTCGCGAAGAGGGCAGCGGAGATGGGGCTCTCCCCCAAGCCGTGGGTGAAGAGGAGCCTCGCTCCCGGGTCGACGGTCGTCACGGACTACCTAGAGAAATCAGGTTTGCTCCAATACCTCGACAGGTTAGGGTTCAACGTGGTCGGATACGGGTGCACCACATGCATAGGGAACAGCGGACCACTTGCGCCCGAGGTCGAGGCGGAGATCAAGTCGAAGGACCTCTATGCCGTAGCAGTGCTTTCGGGCAACAGGAACTTCGACGGCAGAATCCATCCCCTAGTGAAGGGTTCGTTCCTGATGTCGCCCATGCTCGTCGTGGCCTACTCCCTTGCGGGGAGGATCGACTTCGACTTCTACAACACGCCTTTGGGGACGGGGTCGGACGGCAAGCCGGTCTATCTCAAGGACCTGTGGCCCACACTCAAGGAGATCAAGCAGACGGTCGAGAGGTCCTTGAGCGCCGACCTCTACCGGGAGCGCTACGCGGACGCGATGCAGGGAGACGACCGCTGGGAGGCCCTCGCGGGGTACACAGACGACACCTATCACTGGGAGGGCGACTCGACATATATCAGGCGGCCTCCGTGGTTCGACCCGTCCCAGACGAAGTCAGCCAAGGCCGACATCAAGGGTGCCAGGATTCTCGCGGTCCTGGAGGACAAGGTCACAACCGACCACATATCCCCTGCGGGGACCATTGCCGTCGACAGCCCGGCCGGAAGGTATCTCATGGATCAGGGCGTGGACATGGTCCACTTCAGCAGCTACGGCAGCAGGAGAGGGAACCACGAGGTCATGGCGCGGGGAGGGTTCAGCAACATCAGGCTCAGAAACGGCCTTGCGGCCGGCAAGGAAGGCGGGTGGACGACCTATCTGCCGACCGGCAAGCTGACGACCATCTTCGAGGCCTCGACCGAGTACGCAGCCAAGAAGGTCCCGCTCGTAGTCGTGGCTGGAAAGCAGTACGGAGCAGGGAGCTCGAGGGACTGGGCCGCGAAGGCACCCAAACTCCTGGGAGTCAGGGCCGTCATCGCCGAGGGCTTCGAAAGGATTCACAGGAGCAACCTGATCGCGATGGGCGTGCTCCCGCTTCAGTTCAGGGAGGGAGAGAATCGCAACTCGCTCGGGCTGCAGGGAGACGAGACACTAGACATCACGGGCGTCGCCTCGATGAATGGTCCGAGGTCGTGGCTTGAGGTGGTCGCAAAGAGCGAGAGGGGGGCCAAGAGGTTCAAGGTCCTGTGCCTAGTCGACAACACTATCGAGATGCAGTACGTCGAAAACGGGGGCGTCCTGCCCTACGTTTTTTCTAGACTGCACGAATCTGTGCATTGAAGAAACCGTTTTAACACACTGAAATTGGCTCGGGAAACCATGTCAGAGCCTCTCGTCTACGTCAACGGAGAGTTCGTCTCGAAGTCGAAGGCGACCGTCTCTGTTTTCGACCACGGTCTGCTCTACGGCGACGGAGTCTTCGAAGGCATACGGGCCTATGGCGGCATTGTCTTCCGGCTCGACGACCACGTGGAGAGGCTCTTCAACTCGGCGAAGGTCATTCACCTGGAGATTTCCATGACAAAACATGAGACGGCCGAGGCGATCTTGGAGACGCTGAGGAGGAACCAGCTCCGCGACGCGTACATCCGGGTCGTCGTTACGCGGGGGACGGGGGACCTCGGCGTGGACCCGGCGCTGTGCAAGGCGCCAACTGTGTTCATCATCGTTGAGCCGGCAAAGAGCGCCCTCGGCTTGGAGGCTCCCCGGGTGGTGTCGCTGATCATTGCGTCGGTCAGGCGCGATCCGGTCGATGGCACATCCCACGAGGTGAAGTCGCTCAATTACCTGAACAGCATCCTCGCGAAGATGGAAGCGGGGAGGGCGGGCGCCGACGACGCCCTCATGCTCGACCACAGGGGCTTCGTATCCGAGACGAGCGTGGCAAACGTCTTCGCCGTCAAGGACAACAGGGTCTTCACACCGTCGGGATCGGCGGGGATCCTGCACGGGATCACTCGGGCTCGCATGATCAGGCTCTGCTCCGACCTCGGGCTCGACGTCGAGGAGAAAGACGTCACGCCCTTCGAGCTGCTGACCGCGGACGAGGTCTTCACCGTGGGGACGAAGTCGGAGCTGCTCGCAGTGGGCGCGATAAACGGAACCAAGATCGGGACGGGCACCGCCGGCCCGCTGGCCCGGCGCCTCCTCCACGAGTTCGGCAAGGTGGTGCAGAGGAGGGAAGAGGGTACGGCAGTTTACGAGGCCGAGTCGGTCAACCTCTAGGGCGTCCGGTCAGTTCAAACCCGGAAAACTCTAAATACGTGTTTCGGGGCGAGGCTCATCGGGCCCTGCGTGTTGTACTGTTTCCGTAACCTAGGGTTAGTTATCCATGGGGGTGCGTCGAGATAGCGCCGAGGAAGTCGACAACACCCAAGAAGACTGTGAGACGCAAGAAGGTCAAGGAGGAGGAAGTTCCACCATTCCCAATCAGCACGCATTTCTTGATACCGAAGCACGAGCTTTTGACCAAGGAGGAGGCAGAGCAGGTCGTAGCCAAGCACAACGCCACGCCAGGCCAGTTCCCATACATCCTGGTTACGGACCCATTGGCCAAGGAGATCGGGGCCAAGCCCGGAAACTTCGTCAGGATCACGCGTAGAAGCGAGACCTCGGGGTCCAGCGTCTACTACAGGTACGTTGTGGAGGGACAGTAGTTGAGCAAGCAGATCTTGAAGTCGAACTCGTGGATCATACTCCGCGACCTACTTGAGAGGGAGGGCGTCGCCAGGCAGCACCTCAACAGCTACAATGAGTTCGTGACGAAGGGTCTTCAGAACATCATAGATGAGATTGCAGAGATCGAAGTGGAGACCGTCAGCACGCCCTACAAGATCAAGTTCGGCAGTATCAAGCTCGGCTCCCCCAGGGTTGTTGAGATCGACGGGTCCGTCAGCAGCATACTTCCGATGGAGTCCAGGCTGAGGAACCTGACCTACTCGGCACCCATCATGCTGGAGATGACCATCGAGGAGGAGGGTCTCCCGAGAGACACCGCAAGGCAGCACATCGGCGACCTCCCGGTGATGGTGAAGTCGGAGCTCTGCCAGCTCTCGAACAAGACCCGGGAGCAGCTCATTGACGTCGGCGAGGACCCCAACGACCCCGGCGGCTACTTCATCATCAACGGCGCCGAGAGGGTGATCGTCGGCCTGGAGGACCTCTCGCCCAATAAGATCCTGGTCGACGCGGAGAAGGTCTCGGGTGTCAACACGTACAAGTCAAGGGTCTACTCGTCCGTGGTCGGCTACCGCTCTAAGCTGGAGCTGACACTGAAGCAGGACGGTTCTATCAACGTGAAGGTCCCGAGCTGCCCGGTCGACCTGCCGTTCGTAATCGTGATGAGGGCCCTCGGCATAAAGTCGGACAAGGACATCGCGGACTCAATCTCGCCAAAGCCGGAGATCCAGGACCTGCTGGAGGTCTCATTCGACAAGGCGAGCGAGGCGCCCACGGGCAAGGACTCGCTGGTCTACATCGGTAACAGGGTGGCGCACGGCATGCTGGAAGAGTTCAGGGTGAAGAGAGCCCAATCGATGCTGGACTGGGGGCTCCTTCCGCACCTGGGCAAGACCGACGACAGACGGTATGACAAGGCGATGTTCATGGGCGAGGCAGTCTGCAAGCTCATGGAGCTGAGGCTCGGCTGGATTGGTGCAGACGACAAGGACCACTACGGAAACAAGGTGATCAAGTTCGCCGGGCAGATGCTCGCGGATCTGTTCAGGACCGCTTTCAGGAACCTCGTCAGGGACATGAAGTACCAGCTCGAAAGGACGGGCCAGAAGAGGGGCGGGAACGTCGTCGGTGCCGCAATTCGCACGGGCATAATCACGGACAAGCTGAAAAACGCGATCGCCACGGGCAACTGGGGCAGGGGCAAGGTCGGGGTCACGCAGCTGCTGGACAGGACCAACTACCTCAGCACCCTCAGCCACCTGAGGCGAGTCCAGTCTCCCCTCTCTAGGAGCCAGCCCAACTTCGAAGCGAGGGACCTGCACGCCACCCACTTCGGAAGGATCTGCCCGTCCGAGACCCCCGAAGGGGTCAACTGCGGACTGGTCAAGAACCTGGCGCTCTCGGCGATCATCTCCGTGGGCGTTCCGACCGCCGAGGTCGAGGACAAACTCTGGGAGTTGGGAGCGAAGCAGATCAGGGACGCCGACCAGAAGCTCCAGGTCAACGGGTGCAGGATATTCATGGACGGAAGGTTCCTTGGCTACGTCGACGACGGCGACAGGCTCGCGAAGGCCTTCAGGAAGCTAAGAAGGGAGGGCCAGATCAACCCCGGCGCCAGCGTCCTCTCCGTCACGCCCATCAACGAGAAGGCCTACCCCAGGCTCTACATCAGCCTGAGCTCCGGCAGGGTCCTTAGGCCCCTGATAGTGCTCGAGAATGGCAGATCTCTGCTCACACCTGAGCTGATCGAGAAGGTGGGGGCGGGCCAGCTCTCCTGGAGGGACCTGGTGGAGCGGGGGGTCGTCGAGCTGATCGACGCAAACGAGGAGGAGAACTGCCTGGTCGCCATGGACGCAGAGGAGGCCACGACCAAGAACACGCACATCGAGCTCTTCCCAGCTGCCATGTTCGGCATAGCCGCTTCCATCATCCCGTATCCCGAGCACAACCAGTCCCCGAGGAACACCTACGAATCCGCGATGGCCAAACAGAGCCTGGGTTTCTCTTCTCCGACCTACCCGATTTCACCACACGTCAGGCAGCACCTGCTCGTCAGCCCGCAGGCGCCTGTAGTCAGGACAAGGACGCTCGACCTGCTCAAGATTGACGAGCGCCCCCTAGGACAGAACTGCGTCGTCGCGGTGCTTTCGTTCGAGGGCTACAACATCGAGGACGCCATCATCATGAACAAGTCGAGCGTGGAGAGGGGGCTCGCCCGCTCGTTCTTCTACAGGCTCTATGAGGGACAGGCCAAGCAGTACCTCGGCGGAATGAGGGACACCTTCGAGGTCCCGTCAGCGGAGTCGAACATCCGCGGCTACCGGGGTGAGAAGTTCTACAGGCTTCTCGAGGGCGACGGCGTGGTGTCCCACGAGGCCCAGGTCTCCGGAGGGGACGTCGTGATAGGCAGGACGAGCCCGCCCCGCTTCATGGAGGAGTACAAGGAGTTCGAGATCAAGGGGCCGTACAGAAGGGACACCTCGGTGGCTGTGAGGCCGTCAGAATCTGGTGTCGTGGACTCGATCTTCATGACCGAGAACGTCGAGGGCGGCAGGATGTTCAAGGTGAGAGTGAGGGACATGCGCGTACCTGAGATCGGTGACAAGTTCGCCTCGAGGCATGGGCAGAAGGGGGTCATCGGCCTGGTCGTACCGCAGGAGGACATGCCGTACTCCGCGGAGGGGATCGTGCCCGACGTCATCATCAACCCGCACGCCTTCCCGTCGAGGATGACTGTCGGCCAGTTCATCGAGTCGATCGCTGGAAAGGCCGGTGCACTGAGGGGCTCGCCGGTCGACGGTTCGGCCTTCGCAGGGGAGAGCATCGAGGAGCTTGAGAAGATCCTCAGGGGAAGGGGTTTCGAGCCGACGGGCAGAGAGATAATGTATGACGGCAAGACTGGGAAGAAGTTCGCCACCGACATCTTCCTCGGCGTGGTCTACTACCAGAAGCTCCACCACATGGTCGCCGACAAGATTCACGCCAGGGCCAGGGGGCAGGTCCAGATGCTCACGAAGCAGCCCACCGAGGGCCGTGCCAGGGGCGGAGGGCTGAGGTTCGGGGAGATGGAGAGGGACTGCCTGATAGCCTACGGCGCGTCTATGGTTCTGAAGGACCGGCTCCTCGACGAGGCGGACAAGACGGAGATCTACGTCTGCGAGAAGTGCGGCCTGATAGCGTACTACGACGCAAAGCAGAGGAGATACACGTGCAAGATAGACGGCGACCAGGCCAAGATATCGACGGTCGTGGTTGCGTACGCGTTCAAACTACTGCTACAGGAGATGATGAGCCTCAACATAGCCCCGAGGCTGAAGCTGAAGGACAAGGTGTAGAGAATTGTCGATGGAACAGGCTCTCAAGACGATCGGCGGGATCGATTTCGCGGTCTTCTCGCCCAACGAGGTCAGGAGGTACTCCGTGGCAGAGATCACCCAGCCGGAGACCTACGACGAGGACGGAATGCCGGTCCAGGGAGGCCTCATGGACAGCAGGCTGGGAACACTCGAGCCGGGACAGAAATGCGGCACCTGCGGGAGCACCGCGGGGCGCTGCCCCGGTCACTTCGGTCACATCGAGCTGGCGGAGCCGGTCCTCCACATCGCCTTTGTCGACGAGATCAACAAGCTGATCCAGACCACCTGCCGCACCTGCGGACGAATCCTCCTGCCCCAGCAAGAGCTGGACGCATACAGGACCAGGCTCGCAGGCAAGACCGACTTCACGCCGGCCATCGTCGAGTCGGTGGCCAAGGAGATGACCACAAAGGCGAAGAAGGTCAAGCTCTGCCCGCACTGCGGGAAGCAGCAGTACCAGATCGAGTTCACAAAGCCCACGATTTTCCACGAGATAACGGAGGAAGGCGGCGCGACGCGCCTGCTCCCAGTCGCCATACGGGAGAGGCTCGAAAGGGTGACCAACGAGGACTTGGGGCTGCTGGGCTTCAACTCGAAGGCCGCCAGGCCCGAATGGTTCGTGCTTCAGGTCCTGCCTGTCCCGCCCCTCACCGTCAGGCCCTCGATAACCCTGGAATCGGGCATCAGGTCTGAGGACGACCTGACCCACAAGGTCGTTGACATCCTCAGGGTCAATCAGAGGGTCAGGGAGAGCAAGGAGTCGGGAACTCCCCACCTGATCGTGCAGGACCTCGTCGACCTGCTGCACTACCACGTCACAACCTTCTTCGACAACGAGGTCTCGGGAATCCCACAGGCACACCACCGTTCCGGCAGGCCGCTCAAGACCCTCAGTCAGAGGCTCAAGGGCAAGGAGGGGAGGTTCAGGGGCTCGCTCTCAGGCAAGAGGGTTGACTTCTCGAGCAGGACGGTCATCAGCCCGGACCCAAGCATCGACATAGGCGAAGTTGGAGTGCCGTACGAGGTCGCCAAGAAGCTGACTATCCCGGAGAAGGTCTCGTCCTGGAACATCGAGAGCCTGAAGCAGCTCGTGGTGAAGGGTCCGTTCGACCATCCGGGGGCGAACTACGTGATAAGGCCCGACGGCGTGAAGATCAGGCTTGACTTCGCGAGCGACAGGAAGGCGCTGGCCGATTCGTTGGCCTCGGGTTACATCGTCGAGAGGCACCTGATGGACGGGGACGTGGTCCTGTTCAACAGGCAGCCGTCTCTCCACAGGATGTCCGTGATGGCCCACTTTGTCAGGGTCCTGCCCTACAGGACATTCAGGCTCCACCCCGCGGTCTGCCCACCGTACAACGCCGACTTCGACGGGGACGAGATGAACCTCCACGTGCCGCAGAACGAGGAGTCTCGCTCCGAGGCGCTCATGCTGATGAAGGTCCAGGACCAGATCCTCTCGCCGAGGTACGGAGGGCCGATCATAGGAGGGATCAGGGACTTCATCACCAGCGCCTTCATGCTGACCAGGGACGAAACCCAGCTCACCGCTGCCGAGTTCTCCAACCTCGCGCTGGTCGGCGGCTACGAGGGGGACCTCCCGGAGGCCGCGGCGCGCGGCATGTACACGGGCAAGCAACTCTTCTCCCTCTTCCTCCCGAAGGGTATGAACTACGTGCTCACCTCTAAGTGGGCGAAATCTTCGAAGTCCGGGACCTCCGGCGACGTCGTGATCAAGGACGGCAAGCTGATCTCGGGGGTGGTCGACAAGGCCGTCATCGGCGCCGAGGAGCCTGACAGCCTGCTTCACAGGATAGCGAAGGACTATGGGAACGAAGAGGCGAGGAACTTCCTGAACTCCATACTGAACGTGCTGAGGACCTTCCTCACGAGGCGCGGCTTCACCTACGGGTTCAACGAGCTAGAGCTTCCCGAGGAGGCAAAGAAGGGCATCACCGATACGCTCGACGAGGCCTACAGGAAGGTCTCCGAGCTGGTCAAGGAGTACAGGGCTGGGAAGCTGCAGCTGACGAGGGGTCTCTCTCCCGAGGACTCGCTCGAGGCTTACATCGTGAACGAGCTCTCCCGCGCGAGGGACAGGGCAGGGAGGATAGCGGACAGGTCCTTCCCCGCCGAGAACGCAGGCATGATAATGGCCCGGACGGGTGCAAGGGGCTCCAGCCTCAACGTGGGCCAGATGACCGCGGCGCTGGGCCAGCAGTCCGTCAGGGGAAAGAGGATAGAGAAGGGGATGAGGGGCAGGGCGCTATCCCACTTCCCTTGGAACGACCAGTCCCCAGAGGCGAAGGGCTTCGTGAGGAGCAACTACCGCGACGGCCTATCGCCGACGGAGTTCTTCTTCCACGCCATGGGCGGAAGGGAGGGCCTAGTGGACACGGCCGTCAGGACGCAGCAGAGCGGCTACATGCAGAGGAGGCTGGTCAACGCGCTCGAGCACCTTAAGGTCGAGTACGACCTTACAGTTAGGGACCCACACGGACACATAATCCAGTTCCTCTACGGCGAGGACGGCGTCGACCCCGCCAAGAGCGACCACGGCAGACCCATCAACCTCGACAGGCTGATCGAGACCGAGGAGCTGTCCAACAAGTCCAAGACCAAGCTCGACGCCGAGACGGTCGAGAGGCTGATGAAGAAGTACCAGCCGTTGCTCAACGGCAGGCTGACAAGGGAGCTCTCCGAGAAGCTGGCCGCTTCGCACCTGACCGAGGAGGGGGCGAAGGAATCCCTTGAGAAGGTCGGCGAGGCGCTGGACTACTCCCGGGTCGAGCCCGGGGAGGCCTCGGGAATAGTCGCCGCGCAGTCCATCGGCGAGCCGGGAACCCAGATGACCCTCAGGACCTTCCACTTTGCGGGCGTCAGGGAGCGCGACGTCACGCTCGGACTCCCGAGGCTGATGGAGCTCGTGGACGCGAGGAAGATACCCGCCACGCCCTCCATGGACATCTACCTTGACAAGGAGCACGGCGCCTCGAACGAGAAGGCCTTGAAGGTGGCGAAGGAGATTCTCTTCACAAAGGTGGGCAACGTGGTGAGCTTCAGTGAGGTCGACCCGACCGAGGGCATCAAGCTCCACCTGAGCACCGAGATGATGGCGGACAGGGACACCAACGCCGTCGAGATCGCAAAGGTGGTCGAGACGGGCAAACGGAACGTCCAGAAGGACAAGACTGGCAAGGTGATACGCGTGAACATGGAGAAAGCCGACCTCTCGACCCTCTTCACCCTGCGTAACAAGGTGCTGAACATGAAGCTGAAGGGGATACCCGGCATTACCCGGGTCACGGTCGTCAAGGAGGGCGAGGAGTGGTTCATCCAGACTGCGGGCTCCAACCTGGGCAAGGTTGTAGCTGTGAAGGGAGTCGAGCCGACCAAGGTCTATACCAACAACGTCCACGAGGTCGCCCAGGTCCTGGGCATAGAGGCGGCCAGGGCCACCCTGGTCAGGGAGGTCATGAGCACGCTTGACGAGCAGGGGCTCGAAGTGGACATAAGGCACATCTTCCTCGTGGCCGACCTGATGACATCGAAGGGCTACATACAGCAGATTGGCAGGCACGGAATCGCCGGCTCGAAGAGCAGCGTCCTGGCTAGGGCGGCCTTCGAGATCACGGTCCCAACCCTGGCCGAGGCTGCGGTGAAAGGCGAGACTGAGGACTTGAAGGGCGTGACCGAGAACGTCATCGTGGGCTTGCCGATACCGGTCGGCACGGGCATGATAGACCTCTACATGAGCTGATTCCCATGGTCGAGCAAGCGCAGCTGTCGAAGATACTCAAGGAAGCGATGAAGGGGGGCAAGTACACGGTCGGTGCGAAGGAAGTGACAGCGGGAATGAAAGGGACGAAGGCGGTAATCTGCACCCGGTCGATTCCGCGGTCGCAGGGAGAGAAGCTCAGGGAAGAAGCGAAGAAGTACGATGTGGCCGTCATCGAGGTCGGCCTCTCGTCGACGGAGCTGGCGAGGATGATAGGGAGGCCATTCAGGGTCTCGGCCCTGGCACTGCGCTCTCTGGGCGACGGTGACCTGAAGCTCCTGGTCCGGTGATTCTCGCTTGCCCGAGATCAAACTGAATTCCGACCAGCTATCTCTGATGTCCATGCTCCACGGCATGACGGGCGCCACAGCCAGGGACTGCGTGGTCGACGAGAAGCAGAACCGCCTCATCTTTGTGGTGGCCAAGGGTCAGATGGGACTGGCCATAGGCAAGGACGGGGTGTCTGTCAAAAAGATCGAGAGGGCAGTCAAGAGGGCCGTCGAGGTGGTGGAGTGGTCAGACGACGTCTCGGAGCTGGTAAAGAACGCGCTGGGGGCGAGGTACGTCCAGGAGGTCCGAGTGAGCGACAGGCCGGACGGCACGAAGGGCGTGGTCGTTGTAGTCGACCCCAAGAAGAAGGGGGCAGCGCTCGGGATGGGAGGGAAGAACGCCGAGAAGGTCAGGCTGCTCGCCAAGCGCTACTTCGACGTGGCGAACGTGCAGATTGTGAGCCAACTCTGAATCAAGGCTTTTATAGAAACTGAAAAGGGTGCAGTCGAAAGTCATGCCAGGTTCCCCGCGGGGCGAGTTCGCTGCGCGCCAGATTTCGCAGAAGCGCCAGAGGCTCCGCTGGTCCAACAAGTGGTACAAGAGGAGGAAGCTCGGCCTCGACTACAAGGCGGACCCTCTGGAGGGCTCCCCCCAGGCCAGGGCTATAGTGCTCGAGAAGGTGGGCATCGAGTCAAAGCAGCCCAACTCTGCGATCAGAAAGTGCGTTGCTGGAAACACCGCAGTCCTTTTGGAGAACAATACATTCTTGCCGATGGCCCACTTTGCAAGAGGCGGGCCTACCGTTTCATTTCTGAATCTAGGGACATTCGCACTGCAGTCTGCTCCAGTGACAGACCATTTCGAACTGACCAGGAGGGAAGTGCAACAGGTCGGCGTCTTCGAGATAACCACATCGAGCGGGCGAAGACTGGTCGCGAGCGGAGACCACCCGATTTACACTGAGAGAGGAATCAAAGATGCGAGAGAGTTGACAGCAAAGGACAGGATCGTGGTTCTCCCAGGCGAGCCGTTGCCAAGGACATCGAGGCGCTCGGTAATAGTGGGAGGGGAGGATGTGAGGCGAGCCGCCCCCGAAAGGTCCAACGCCGACCGAATCATTTCTGAACTAGAAAGCAGATTCCTGCTCCCCTTCAGTTATGACGACCCAAGGCTCCCAGCGTTCGTGAGACTGGTCGGACACATTTTCGGGGACGGAACCTTGAGCTATTCACGTGGGGGTACAGGGTACGGTGGGAAGGTGATTGCATCGGGCGCCTCCAACGACTTGGCCTTTGTGGCGCAGGACCTCGAGGCCATCGGCTTCCACGCCTCTCCAGTCTACGAAGGAAGCGCCACCAGCGTGATTAGGACGTCCTCGGGTTCGCGCACGGTCTCCGGCGCTTATAACGTCGTCAGCTGCAGTTCGATTGTGCTATTCACGCTGCTCAAGAGCCTGGGTTGCCCGGTTGGCGAGAAGACTGTGGCAGCTTATCATGTCCCCCGATGGATTATGCACGGGCCTGCATGGGTGAAGGCCGAATTTCTCGCATCTTATTTCGGTAGCGAATTGGAGAAGCCCAGATTCAAAGGCACCACCCTCTGCCCACCGTCATTCTCACTGAGCAAGACCTCGGAATTCCTCCAGAGCGGGCTCGACTTTGTCGACGACTTGAAATCAATGGCTGCGGAGTTGGGGGTCTCAGTTTCAAGCTCTAGAATCGCCCCTTCTGCTGAGAGACGCGACGGGCAGAGGACATTCAAGATCCTCGTGTATCTGGCTTCCAACATCCAGAACCTGATCAACCTATTCGGAAGGGTTGGATACGAGTACCAAGCTGAGCGACAAGTGATGGCAAGGTACTGCCTCCAATTCCTGACGTTGAAGCAGATCCGGATGAGGTCCACCCAGAAGGCGTACGTCAGAGCGATAGAGCTTAGGAAGCTTGGACTCTCGTACCGGGAAATCGCGGAGACGCTCCAGCATGAAGGATATCCGTGGGTTCACGCCTTCAACGTCAACAGATGGCTATGGCACGGGGTGAAGAACGTCGAGGCTCTTCACACTACGACCTCAGGAGCCGGATTCGAGGAATGGCTCGAAGATTCCACTAGAAACCTTCCAAAGAACGGTCTTCTGTGGGACGAAGTGGAGAGCGTCAGGCAGGTGAAGCGCCACGCTTCTTTGCAAGATATCACCGTCGGTAGCGACAGTCACAATTTCTTCGCCAACGGAATCCTTACCGGAAACTGTTGTCGGGTGCAGATCGTAAAGAACGGCAAGCAGGTCACCGCGTTCCTTCCGGGTGACGGGGCCCTGAACTTCGTGGACGAGCACGACGAGGTGATGCTCCAGGGGATCGGCGGCTCGATGAAGAGGGCTATGGGCGACATCCCGGGCGTCCGCTGGACGGTCTTCAAGGTGAACGGGGTCTCGCTCAACGAGCTAGTATACGGCAGGAAGGAGAAGCCGAGGAGATAGGTATGAGCAGGCAGGCACTCGAATACCCCAACCTGATGCTCTGGAACAAGTGGGACCTCACGACCGTGAAGGTGCAGGACGTGGGCCTGCAGACCGTGATCAACCTGAAGCCGATGCTTGTGCCACACTCTGGAGGGAGGCACGAACACAAGAAGTTCGCGAAGGCGCGGGTGAACATAGTCGAGCGCCTTGTGATGCACATGATGCACTACGGCAAGAAGTACGCAAAGAACACCGGGCGCATGGGCGGAAAGAAGCAGAGGGCGATAAACATAGTCAAGACGGCCTTCGACATAATGTACCTCAAGACGGGCGAGAACCCCGCGCAGACGCTGGTCCGGGCAATCGAGAACGCCGCGCCGAACGAGGACACCACGAGGCTCAGCTACGGAGGTGTTGTCTACCACATGTCGGTCGATATCTCGCCAGTGAGGAGGGTCGACCTGGCGCTCAGGTTCATCTCGGAGGGCGTGAGGGAAGCGGCCTTCTCCTCTGCCCGGAGCGTCGAAGAGGTTCTTTCCGACGAGGTGGTGCAGGCGGCCGCTGGCGACTCGAACAGCTACGCTGTCAAGAAGAAGAACGAGCAGGAACGCGTCGCGATGGCCTCAAGGTAGGCTACTCGCCCTCCTCCTTCGTTTCCTGCTTCCTGAGCGCCATACCCCTCAGCTCGTTCTCCATCTCAGGAGGTTCAGCTATCATCGCATTGGGCTTCGACAGGAAGAGCCTGACGAGTTGCATGATCTGGGGCGTCCTGTAGCTCTGGAGCTTGTGCGATATCAGGAAGTCATGGGCGGGGTCGTGGGCCACCGGGTCTAGAACCTCAAGCCTGGACGTGCCGATGGCGTCCCTGAGTAGGTACCCGGCCTTCAGCTGGGTCATCATGTCGTCTTCCGCGTAGACTATCAGCGTCGGCTTCCTGATCTTGCTCAGTCTGCCCAGCTGCTCCTTGTCGTATGAGCTCGATATCAGGACCATTGCATTCACCGCGTTGGGCCACTGGAGAGCGAACTCGAGGGCCACCTGACCGCCCCAGCTGGTCCCCATCAAGCTGGCCTTCTCCACCGAGAGCCGTTCGAGCAGGTCCTTGATCATGGCCGCCTGCACGCGATAGTCCGGGGTCTCCTCCGGGGCAGAAGACTTGCCGTATCCGAGGAGGTCGGGGATGATGAGACTGTAGGCGTCGCCGAGGGGGAGCAGAGGGTCCCAGACCTTCCAGTTCTCCCTGTGGTCGCTCCCGTGGAGGAGGACGAGGCTCTCGCCCTTCCCTGCCGTTGCGTAGTTGACAGTGTGCTCGCCGACCTCAACCTTCTTCTCCGTCGCCCGCATACGGGGGCGGCTTCCGCGTTCTCCTTTCAAACCTTTTCGTGTTCGCCTATTGAGGCTCGATCGTCGCCGGGGGCTTCGAAGAGACTGAGTAGGCGACCGCCACCGCTCCCTCGACCTCGTTGGTGATCCTGCTCGATATCCGCTCGAGCGTCCTGTGGGGAATCCTGTACCAATCGGCTGTCATCGCGTCAGACGACTCCACCACCTTCACGGTCACCTGGTGGCCCAACTTCCTTTCGTCGCCCAGGACCCCGGTCACCATGTCGTCCCCCAGGTAGGCGAATCCCTGCCACACCTTCGAGTAGCTTCCGTCCTCGAGCAGCACTTCTTCCACGATTCTGTTCGCCTCCCGACAGATTCGCAGCTTCTCTGGGGTCACCTCTCCCACGACCCTGACCGCGAGGCCGGGACCGGGGAACGGATGGCGCTGTAGAACACTTCGCCGAAGCCCGAGGAGTGCGCCAAGGGCCCTAACTTCATCCTTGTAGAGCTCCCTCAGCGGCTCGACCACATGCATCGAGAGCTTCTTCGGCAACCCTCCGACGTTGTGGTGGGTCTTGATCACCGAGGCGGGAGCGTTAGACCTTCCACTTTCTATCACATCCGGGTACAACGTCCCCTGGGCGAGGTGCGCAAATGGACCCTCGTCTCGCGCGAACTCCTCGAAGACGTCCGCGAAGACCTGCCCGATCACTCTCCTCTTCTCCTCCGGGTCCTTCACCCCTTTCAGGACACCCAGGAACCTGTCCGATGCGTCAATAATCTTGAGCGGGACGCCGAGCTCGTGCTTCAAGATCCTCTCGACCGTCTCCGACTCTCCGAATCGCAGTAGCCCCGTATCGATGAAGACGCAACCAAGCCTCGCGCCCAGCGCGCGATGGAGAAGGACCGCTGTAACGGATGAGTCGACCCCGCCAGAGACAGCGCAAAGGACCTTCCCCCTGAGTTTCGAAAGTCGTTCGACGGAATCTCTGAGGAACCCCTCCATGCTCCAGTTCCTTTTGGCTCCGCAGACCTTCAGGACGAAGTTGGACAAGATGAGGTCTCCGCTCTCGCTGTGAGACACCTCGGGGTGGAACTGGACCCCAAAGTGCTTCCCGTCGGCAGACCTGATGGCAGCGTATGGAGATCCCCCGCTGGACGCGATAGCCGCGAGAGTGCGTGGCAGCTTTGTCGCCGAGTCGCTGTGGCTCATCCAGCAGGAGATCCTGTCTTTGCGGACCCCCTCGAAGATGCCCTTCTTCTGGAGGAGGCTGACCGTGGCCCTTCCGTACTCCCTCTTCGCAGCTCTGACCACCTCCCCGCCATATGCCTGCACCATCAGCTGGTAGCCATAGCAGATTCCGAGTGAGGGGATGTCGCCTTTGAGAAGTTCAGGGTCTGGATGCGGCGCCCCTCGGCCGTACACGCTGGCGGGCCCGCCCGAGAGGATCACGCCAGCCACCCCATTCTTCGAAAGCTCGCGCGCGGGGGTATCGTACGGAAGGAGCCAGGCGTAGACTCCGAGCGACCTGACTCTCCTGGAGATCAGGTGCGAGTACTGGCCCCCAAAGTCGAGGACGGCGATGCCGCCCCTCAGCTGGGAACCGGTCATCTGCTAGCTTCCTTTGGCGTCAGGGAATGCGCCCCCAGCTCGGCTGCTCCGACCGGCGATACCAAGCCGAACGAGGCAACGCGCCACAGGTCTGCGATGCTGGTCGCGCCAGCGTAACCGAGCGCTGCCCTCAGGCCGTTCTCCATTCTGGCGACAGCGTGGCTGGCGCTCCCGGAGTAGGGGACGTACGCCTCGATGCCTTCGTCGAGCCCCTTCGCGGGAACGCTGTACCTATCGAGGGCGAACCTTACCTTCCGAGCAGCTGCGCTTGCCATGCCGCGGTGAATCTTCATCTTCGTCCCGTTCCTCACGACCAGCCTGCTCGGAGACTCCCTCGTCCCTGCCAAGAGGGAGCCCAGCATCACCGAGGAGGCGCCGGAGGCGAGTGCCAGAACCGCGTCCCCCGGACCCCGTATCCCACCGTCTGCTATGACAGGGATCTCTGGCCTCCTTTCAGCCACTTCAGACGCTACCTCAGCCACCGCGTAGAGAGTGGGGGCACCCACCCTCGTCAGCTCCGAGGTTATGCAGATGGAGCCCGACCCGATGCCGGCCCTGAACGCGTCCACCCTAGGCAGCTCCTCAAGGATTTCGGCGACCGCTCTTCGCGTCCCGACACTCCCGACAACGAAGTCGGCGCGCAGTTCGGGCAGCAGCTTCCCGGCGGCCAGCATTATCTTCGAGTTGTGAAAGTGAGCGACGTCCGACACTAGGAAGTCAGCAACCCTGTCAAGAGCGAGGCATCTCGCAGGGTCGAGGGGCGAGACCGACGCCCCCACAATAGGCCTTCCCTTCTCGTCTGTGCTCAGAGCCTTGACCTTCGAGCCCTTCACCTTCTTCACCTGAGCCACCTGGTCATCCAGCGACATATTCCTGTGGATGGCACCTGCGCCCCCGAGCCTGGCCATCTCGAGCGCGAGCTTCCATTCCGTCACTGTGTCCATTGGAGAGGATATTATGGGGAGCCTGACGCGTATGCTGCGCGTCAGTCTGCTCGAGAGGTCGATTTCGTTCGGGTCCGCCTCGCTTCTTCCTGGAAGCAGGATAAAGTCCCTGAAAGTGAAAACGTCAGCCGCGTCCTTCAGCTTTGACAGAAAGCTATCTGGCAAGGTCGACCCTTGCCGAGGGAACAACGGTGTGTCGCTATAATAACCCTTGCATGGGTCATCCACTTTTGACCCCACGGGAGCGCCCTGCTTGAACAAGTACTCCACAAGCATTAATTAGACAAGGAGCCTCTTGAACTTCCGACGTTATGAGCCAGGACCCGATGGCAACCTTCGGCGGTCTCCTCCGGGGATGCATCAGCGACGAGAACGAACGCGAGGACAGGAAGGCGGCGCTCGAAGGTGCTGCGTTTCTCCTGTTAGGGCTGGCAAGCAGCATTTTGACCGCGTACCTGTTCGCCGCGATTGGCGTCCTCGTCTAAACAAATGAACTCGCGTGTAAAGGATTCCTATCCTGCCACGATTTACCGAGCCGAAACCGCTTATCGCCCCGTTACGACATGGGGAGAAAGGTAGTCCTACTCGGATTCTGGCTCCTGGGATACGCTCTCGGGTTCTTCGCGTGGCTCGTCAGGGTTCCGGCGATCAACTGGATCATGACGCTCGGCTTCAGCGCGGATCTAGCCGGGGCGCTGATAACAGGCTTCGCGGGTTCCTTGATGATGCTCGTCGGGGTCATCCTCTGGAGCTACCTGTCATCGGGCTGAGGGGCTCGCAGGCCCGCTGCTTGCAGCCTTCGCCGATGACTTCCTCTGTTTTGCGACAAGGCCAATTGACTATTATTCCCATTATGCTTATATAACGTGCGGAAATGTCGTCTTCTGTAACGTGGGATTATCATGGCGAATAAGCCTCACCTGAACCTGATAGTGTGCGGTCACGTCGACCACGGCAAGAGTACGTCGATGGGCCACTTCCTCTACGACCTCGGAGTCGTGGACCAGAGGATGATAGAGGAATTTGCGAAGGAATCCGAGAAGACAGGTGCGGGCGACTCGTTCAAGTACGCATGGGTGCTCGACCAGCTGAAGGACGAGCGCGAAAGAGGAGTCACCATCGACCTTGCTTTCCAGAAGTTCGAGACCCCGAAGTACTTCTACACGTTGATCGACGCGCCCGGGCACCGCGACTTCATCAAGAACATGATCACGGGGGCATCCGAGGCGGACGTCGCCATCTTGGTCGTTTCCGCGAAGAAGGGGGAGGAGGACGTCGCTTTGGCGCCAGGAGGGCAGGCCAGGGAGCATGCATTCCTCCTCTTCACTTTGGGTGTGAAGCAGATTGTCGCCTGCATCAACAAGATGGACGACCAGACGGTGAAGTACTCCGAGCAGAGGTTCAACGAGGCAAAGCAGGACGTCGAGAACCTGTTGAAGAACGTCGGATTCGACATCAAGAAGGTCAACATCATACCGATATCCGGCTGGACTGGCGAGAACGAGGTCAAGAAGTCGACCAACATGCCTTGGTACAAGGGCCCTACGCTCCTGGAAGCGCTGGACCAGTTCTCCGTGCCGCCAATGCCCATCGAGAAGCCGCTCAGGATTCCGGTGCAGGATGTCTACACCATCACGGGCGTGGGCACGGTCCCGGTAGGAAGGGTTGAGACAGGCAAGATAAAGGCGGGCGACACAGTGTCAATCATGCCGGAAGGGCTCACAGCCGAGGTGAAGTCGATTGAGACTCATCACACTGCGATGCAGGAGGCGATGGCCGGAGACAACATCGGGTTCAACCTGAGGGGCGTGGCCAAGACGGACTTTAGGCGTGGCTCCGTGCTGGGCCCGGCAAACGCGCCAGCGACGATCGCAAAGGAGTTCCAGGCTCAGATCATCGTAGTTTTCCATCCTACCGCGATTGCTGCCGGCTACACGCCTGTATTGCACGCGCACACCGCCCAAGTGGCAGCGACAATCACCGAACTCATCGCCAAGATAGACCCGAGAACGGGCCAGCCCACCGAGGAGAAACCAAAGACAATCAAGACGGGCGACTCGGCGATCGTAAGGATTCAGCCTCTGAGGCCAATCGTGCTCGAGACCTTCAAGGACTTCCCGGAGTTGGGAAGGTTTGCCCTTCGAGACATGGGGTCCACAGTGGCAGCCGGCATAGTTAAGGAAATCACTCAGAAGGGCCAAGTCGAAAAGGTAGCAGCGAAGGCATAGGCTCAGTCGCGTACGTTTCGAATCCATATCAACAATTCCTAGTCTCTGTCCCGCAGTCCAAGATCGAAATCCATTTCCGAAAACCCTAGTGGCGTCATAGCAGTCGAAAGAAAGAACCAGAGCCTTCAAGGTTTGACACCAGCGGAGATGGCAGGACTTTTCGAAGCGAGTGGGCAAAATAGATGGATGGAATTGCTCAAGAAAGCCGTCGCTGGGAGCAAGAGCTAACTCGGTCATCGCTGAGACAGGATGACACGGTGAGAGTCAAAGAATGGGTTGATGGCAGTCTGATTCTGGATGGCGACATAAGTCAAGGCATCGAGGAAGCATTCAAGGAAGGGCGATATGTGGAAGCATTCGCCCTACTCCAAGCGCAAATCGATTGGTGGATGGCAGACTTGCATCAACTATGTAGCCTCAAATCAGGCAAACTAAGACATTGGGATTTGGGAGAAATGATTGATAGCTACCCGTTCCGATTCAATGATTCTTTGAAGTTCTTGTTAGGGGAGGGTGTGCTTAGCAAGAAGGAATGTGCGAGCTTGAAAGAGTTCTATGCCCTGAGAAACAAGATAGTTCACCGCTTGATAATGCGGAGCTACCAACCAGCCAAAAGGAACAAGCTGACACGTGTGGAAGTAATGAAGGGATTCGAGAAAGGAAAGGTTCTTGCGAAGCTATTGGGTAACAAGACCGCATCCTACCTCCCGTTTTACAAGCAGTAGACTGCCACCCGATTTCGGACACCCAAGGAGGACAACCCTTAAGGCGACAGTGTACAGAAACGTACATGAAGGTAAAAAGAGGGAAGGGGCTAATTACATGAAGCGGCGCAGTTTCTGGTAGCGGTAGCTCCTGACGTATTCGTTGAAGATGGGTAGTTTCGCGGATTGCCTGGCGTTCACCATTGTTCGTAGGGGTTTGTTTCCTTCGTAGAGTGTGTGCGCTGTAGTCATTCCAGGGCTTTGCAGAAGTCTGGTTACGAAGTCCGCATTTGGTACGCTCGTGATTACCACCTCGGATGGTTTCACCGTACCGTCTGAATCAGCAAGGCCTTGAACGAACCGTATGCGAAATGGTTCTGGCATGTTGAAGATCCAGTTCATGCGCAATTGGTTGACGCTGGTCGACTCTCCCCACCGCAGTCCAAGTCCGGCCGAGAACATCCAGGCTAGAATCGGTGAACGTTCCGAAGTCCATCGATACGCAGCCGAAGGTTGCCTGCTGAATCGTGTGGAACCTGATGGTTCTTTGTCCTGCCTTCTCTCCATGATGATGCCGAGCGCGTTGGCACATGCAGACGAAATCGCCGAGCTTCTCGTTCGTGGGTTGTTTCTTCGTTAGTTGAAGATCGAGGTTCATTGATGCATAGCGATTCTGTGACCCACCTGCCTTGCTCGCGTCTCCAACCATCATTCCCAGAAGGTACGCGGACAATTCCAGCCGTATCGCGTCTACCTGCAGTCTTGGAAGTTCGAAACGTGCGGCTCGCTCGTATGTCTTTTCGAGCGGTTGGAGTTGGGTGGTGACATCGAGTACATCAGCGTACGATTGTATGGTCTCGGGCACCTGCATCCATCCTTGTGGTTCGCTTCCTCCCGATATGAGATGCAGCGGAAGTAGTTTCCATCGAGCTCTTGGCACCATTGGAAGTGTCTCGTTTGCAGCCCTGATCAGGTATGGCTGGTCTGTTCCCTCGCGTCACTCTGCTACGGTCGATCTGTGTACGCCCAGTTTCTGTGCGGCTTCTACTACGCCTGCGCCTTGCTGGTGCAACCGTACAAATTGACAGAACTTGTTCAGTTGCTCTACGCCTGTCTCTGTCGCCCGAAGTCCCCAAACTCGTTCGCCTAGGTACTTCAGAACTGCATCCGGACCCTGTTCAACGAGGTCGAGAAGCTGCTGTGGATACTTCAGAGATGGCTGCTGGACGCGATGGAAACCCGCGTAGACACGGACGCCGAGCCTGCGTAGCCACTCGCTGACAATCTTGGAATCGACTTTTTCCTCGGTGGCGATGTCGATGATTGGTTTGCCCCTCTTGAATGCGTTGGTCCATCTCTGTCCGTCTGCCCTGGTCCAGTGCCGGTATCTGTGCTTCGTTGTGTTCCCCGGTCCCACGCCGCCCCTGTCCGTGTCTGCGTTGATTGTGCCGATTTCCAGCGCCTCCTTGGGGAGCAGCATTCCACTCGAAGCTCCCAGCTATTTGCCGGAGGCAGCCCGGATGGCCAGCCCTCCCTCCACCAGCTCGATCTTGCACTCGGGGCAGACGGGCTTCTTGAACCAGCGGCCTACCCTGCCCGGACAGCAGTCGAGGCAGAACAGCTTCCAGCATGTGGGACACTGCCAGGCCGGAGGCCTGCCGAAGCCGCCGACTGCAATGTTGCATCTGGAGCAGTAGCCACGAACCAAACTCCCCTTCGCATCCGCGGTGCTGATTTAACCGCCCACAAGGTCACAGTCGCGGACAGAACCGTCAACCCTGCTCATCCGACGTCTGCGCCCCTAGCGGGGGGCGGCAGGTCGCGTGATGTCACCGGTCTGGCCTTTCGTCTGAGCTAATATTCTAGTAGTCATGCTTATTAGAACTCGGAGAAAGCCGACGCGAGACTGCGTCTCGGTGATTGGCCACGACCGAAATTCTTCTTGCGCTCACAGGTATTCACTCGAGGTCAGAGAGGACAATACAGGCCACCCAGGATTGGGAAAGGCAGAGGATTGACTCCGCGGCACTGAAGAGGCAGTTCCAGGATGACGTGAAGGACCTCGTCGAACTGCAGAGGTCCCTTTCGTTCTATTACTTCTCAGACGGCCAACTTACGATGGCGTGGCAGGACTTGCTGACCCCTATCACCCGGGGCGCAACGGGCGTCAGGAAGGGACCCCTGGTCAGGTGGTTCAACACCAACACCTTCTACTACGCGCCCCTCGTCGAGGGGCCAATCTCCGCCGAGGGTTCGCGCATAACCGGTTCTGTCGAATCGAAGCTGCTCGGTCAGGCTCGATCCAAGGTGGTTCTCGTCGACCCGCTCACATTCGTCGAATGCTCAGACAACAGATTCTACAGGAGCAGGGAGGAGCTGCTTTTTGCGTACTGCGACGGTCTGCTTTCACCCACGCTCCACGCGCTGCAGGAGCTGGGTGTAAGGTACGTCCAATTTTCCGCCCCCAGCCTTGTCGCAAGGTTCCGAGGCGAGAGGTGGAGAGCGGACGAGCTATCACAGGTGGCCGAAGGGCTGAGAGGAGCGCTCAGGGGAACAAGCTTCCGCACGGGCTACCACACCTTCTTCGGGGATGCGAGTCCATATCTTTCGTTCCTTCTTGACTTGGTCCCTGCAGACGACGTCGGTTTCGACCTGACCGAAACCGACCCCTCCAGCATCCCCTCGACGGCCAAGGGGATCATCGCGGGAGTCGCCGACGCGCGCAGCAGCTTCATAGAGCAGCCGCTCCAACTCGTTGCCCAGCTGGATGGACTACCCGACAAGACAGGCACTCTTACGCTGGCCCCTTCGAGCGACCTCCGGTACGTGCCCAGGATCGTGGCCGATGCCAAGGTGAAGAACTTGGCGAAGGCGAGGAGTAGGCTTTCTTGAACAATAACCTGCCCTTCCCGACTCAAGAGATTGGCAGCATCCCGAAGTTCTCCTGGAGAGTCAAACCCTTCCGCTCCCTCCCAATCAGCGATGCCGACATCGCATCTGCAAAGAACTGGGGCAAGGCTCTCGGCGTAAAGGAGTGCCCGGCCTTGCTGAAGATTCTGAAGAAGCGCTCGGGATTCACCACCCGCGAGAGGGACAGGATCATCGATTTCTCGATGCTCTACGCGATCAGGATGCAGGAGACCGCCTGGCGGCAGGGTGGGACTGGCGCGGGCTTGGACATTGTCTGGAGTGGCGAACAGGCCAGGACGGAGATGTACGAGACCCCGGTCTCCAACATCGCCGGATTCGAGTTCTTGGGCAGAGTGCGCGCCTTCGACAACAAGTACTGGAAAGAAGCCTCGATTCGCAAGCGGCCGGCGTTCCGCACCAACTATCACCTCGACGAGTTTCTGTTTGTGAAATCGCACACGAAGAAGGAGGTCAAGGTGCCGGTCACCGATGCGATAACGATAATGGCCTGGTCCGACCACTATCACTATTCTCGCAAGTGGGCGGGCGAGGCCCTGCCGCCCTCCAGACGTAACTTCGAGGCGAGGAGGGAGTTCACCCTCGACCTAGCCGGGGTGATCAGACGCGTGATCCAGGGGCTGGTCCGGAATGGGGCGAGGCACATCCAGATCGACATCCCTGCCGCGACTCAGTACCAGACGGTGGAGGACGCGAAGCTGGTCGCCGAGTCTTTCAACGAGACGACGAGGGGCGTCGACGCGGCGTTCAGCGTCCATAGTTGCTACCCTCCGCATCAGGGCTACGCGCTGCTGTTTCCATACATCCTTGAAATGAAGAATTGCAGCCGATTCTCCTTCGAATACGCCGATCGCGACTCGTTCGGACGTGGAACGACATCGGAGACCCGACCCGGCTACTCGGACCTGGCCCTGTTCAAAGAGTACGGCTATACCGGTGAGCTCGGAGTAGGAGTCGTGCATGTCCATACGGACAAGCTCCCTTCGGTGGGGACCGTCAAGGACAGGGTCCTCTATGCCGCGAAGGCTGCGGGCGTCGGTCCGGAGAAGGTCTTCGTCACTCCGGATTGCGGCTTGAGGACGCGCAGCCCAGAGGTCGCGTATGCAATGCTGGGACTCGTGGTCGCGGGAGCTGAGGCGGCCAGGAGGGCAATCCGGGCATGACGCCAGGTACAACGACGATCGGCAGCTACCCAGTGTTCCCATCTGCCGAGGACATAGACTACTATCAGAAGATGGCGGAAAAGGGTCTGAGCGAGGAGCTCGTTGACCCGTTCCTCTGGACCATCGAAGAAACTGTCAAGGACTTCGCGGCTGCGGGAGTCGAGATGCTGTCCACGGGTCAGACGCGGGGCGACCTGTACTCGCTTTTCTTGGACCCGAGATTCGTGAAGGGGATAAGCTGGGATGGTCCCGAGGCGGTCGTCTCCGGGAGGGTCTCCCGGAACTCGAGCCTCAGGCTCGCGGACGTCCGGTTCGCCAAGAGTGTCCTCCCCGGACATCTCTCGCTGAAGGAACCCATCACAGATGCGTACACGTTGGCCAGGTTCGCCAAAATCTCGACCGGTTCGTACCGGGACACTCGGGACTTGGCGAAGGATATCAATCGCAAGCTCGTCATTCCCGAGCTTGAGGACCTCCAGAACGACGGCGCTGTGGCCATGGTTCAGCTGGATTCCCCAAACATTGCCGCCGAATCGTCCACCCCGCATTATGTACGCAGCCTCTACGAAGAGGTCGCCTCTGCAGCCAAGCTGCCCATAGCGATGCACGTGTGCGGCGACACGACCAGGCTTTTCAGGTACCTAACAACGCTGAAGGTGGATGCGCTCGAACTCGACTTCTTCCATTACCCCAAGCTTCTGGAGGAGGCATCGCGGCGCAACTTCGACCAAAAGATCGGGCTCGGAGTCTCGGACGCGCAGAGCCCAAGGGTCGAAACGGTGGAAGAGATCTCGGCCTTGATAGCCCGGGGCAGGAAGGCCCTAGGGGAGGAGAGGCTCGGCTGGGTGCACCCCCATTGCGGGCAGAGGAGCCTCCACAGGGAGACTGCGTTCGAGAAGAATGCCAACGTGACAATGGCGAGGGACGACGTCTACTTCGGCGAGGCCGGGGAGCCACGCGCGGTCAGGCTCGGGCGGCGGCAGTACGATTCGAAAGGATACTTCCTGGTCAATGTGAAGAGGGAGACTGGCGAGATAATCGTCAGCTTCTACACCTACAAACACAAAGTTATCCGGAGATACAGGTCGAAATTTGCAGAACGACTTCTTCAGACAATAAACGAAGAAGCAGACTCGCTCGCCATCGGTAGGAGGCACCTGGCCTATCTGATACTGGAACTCGGCAGGGCCGAGGCGTCGCTCAAACCATCCTCGATCGCCTACAGGCAGAAGTTGACCGAGTAGCATGGCACGGTCTGCTCGGAGCTCCTTTACTTCGATCGTCGAGGTATACCCGCCGGTCTTCTCGGTGAGCGAAGCCAAGGAACCCGTCCTCGGTTTGCGGCAGAAGGTGAGAGACTTCATTGAGCGGGTGAGGCGCGTCCAGAATCTCGCGGACGAGGTGCTCGTTGCCGACGTGAAGGACGCAAGCCGGATGAAGATGTCCACCGTCGTCTCGGCTTCACTCTTGAAGGAGGAGACCGGGATCGAGGCGATTCCCGTCATCACGGCTCGTGATTCAAACAGACCAACGGTGATCTCGTCCTTGCTGACCGCGTTCTCCCTCGGGCTCACGGGTGTCATGCTAGTGTGGGGCGACCGGTTCGGCGAAGGCGAAGGTGCGAAGAACGTATACGACTTCTCGTCGTTGTCGGAGCTGGTCGCTGCAACGCGTTCCCTTGCGAATCGGGCCGGAGTCAGGTGTCGCATCCTTGCACCAGTCGACCTCACGGCTCTTGGAACGCAGAAGGGGCTCGAGCTGGCGAAGGGCAGGCTCGCGAGCGGGGCAGACCTCCTCCTTGCCCAGCCACCTACAACCGACTCCATCTCGGCCCTTCCAAGGCATGCCAAGTTGGTGAGTGGTGCGGGGTTGGCCGGTCGCGTTCTCCTGAACGTCTTCCCGTTTCGTGATGCCAAGGACATCGAGGCCTGCAGAGCAAAATTCGGATGGAAGCTGCCCAGGCGACTCGATTCTATCGCGAGTGGAGGCGAGAGGGCGATGCTCTCCGAGGCGAAGCGCGTCGCCGCGGCGATACAAAGGCGAGGATTCCCGGGTCTCTACGTCACGACTCGGGGAAGACCCGAGGTTGCACGATTCATATTGGATTGATATCCGATACGGGGGAACCGTTATATTCTCGCCCCAGGACGCCTGAAGTAGGCAGATTTGGCCAACGACAGAGCCATCGGTGGGACGATACTGGCCGTCAGCATTCTAGGCATCGTTGTCTACGGTGCATTGCTCTCCCTCCCATGGGCATGGGAGTGGACCCTCCGCATTACTGCCTTTCTCGCGGTCGCGCTGTTGCTGGGGATACTCGCGTGGATTGGATATACTATGGCCACGACCCCTCCGCCCGAGCCAATCACAGACATACCAGATATGTCGGGCGAACCCAAGATGGGACAATCCGCCGGCAAGGGCAAGGAAACAAAGAAGCAGGGTTCCTGAGCGGAACTTCGGCAGCGCAAGTCCGAGCAAGGGTATTTAATTCAAGGATTAGCTTCCCGACGCTCTAATCGGGCATTCTGCGTTGAAGATGAAGCTAATCGTGACAGCCGTCGCAGTTTTCGTCGGCGTCCTGAACCTGCTCCTCCCTTGGGCCGGACCCATCGTGGTCCTGGCGGCATTCGGCACATACCTGCTCCTCGGAATAGCGCGAAGCTCCTCGAGGGGGCTCGACCCTCTCAACGACGTCCCCAACGCTTTCCGGGTGCTGCTTGCGGCGCTGTCCCCGACATTGGCCTTCGCAGCTTCTCCTCCCTGGGGCGCCTACGCTGCAGGGCTGGCGTTTCTCGCCGCGGTCCTTCTCAATGACGAGTACCAGCGCAGGGCACTGGACTCCTTTCGGAAGGGTCGGGTCGGAGGGAGCGTGGCCCTGCTCGGTATCGACGGTAGCGGAAAGTCGACCCACGCCGCAGAATTGGAGAATTGGTTCAGGAGCAGAGGCTACTACTGCACGCGGGTTCCCTTCCATAGGTACCTCTTTGTGGAGAGGCTCTCGCCCAGGAGAAGGACCTCGAGACCCTCAGGTTCCAGGCGGAGTGGTAACCCTCTGCGCCCACTCCTCTCTGCGGTCGACAACCTCGCCTTGAACCTGACCTCTTCCTTCGGCCGGGGCCTCGAAGGGAGGATAGTCCTCTACGACAGATACATCTGGAGCACGTTCGTGAAATACGAAGCTCTCGGCTACCCCGTCCGACCGCTAAGGTGGCTCTACATGCTCCCGCGTCCGAAGTTCGCCCTGGTCTTGGACATCCCAGTCGCCAGGTCGCTGGCCGTAGTTCAGGGCCGCCCAGACCATATCAGATACCAGAGGGACATCCTCGAAGAAGAGAGGCAAGAGTATCTCAGAATAGCAAAGGAGACCGGATTCCCCGTGGTCGACGCGACACGTAGTTATTCTGCGGTCCAAAGCGAGATCGAAAGGAAGCTGGCGGCCGTCTTTCCCAATGTCGGTGGAGGCGGCTAGCCCACGGACCCAAGGAGGCAGTACGCTGCACTCTTCATGGAGGAGAGCCTAGGCCTCGCCAAAGGGGATGTCGATCCGGTCTCGGTACCCACAGAACTGGTGGCCGCAATCGCGCAGGCCATGGAGGGGGCGGAGGGATCAGTATCGGAGGAGCCTTCGCTCGAACGGCAGGTGCTGGACGTCGGAAGGGACATCATAGAGTCAATTCGAGACACCAGGGGCTTCGTGCTCTGGAAGAAGAGGTGGCCTCAAGGCGCAAGGTACGCGGCATGTCTCACCCATGACATCGACAACATCTCCAGACCACTCTCTCACGTTCTTCGGAGGAGAGATAGGTTCTCGACCTCGGACCTCATCCTTTCCTTGCTGGGATTCAGGTCGCTCTACGACAACGCTTCCCTCGTTGCGAAACTTGAGGCCGCGCGGAGCCTTCATTCCAGCTTCTACCTATTCTCGGCGAACTACGACCTGAGTAGCATGGCGAAGAAGCTGAGATCGCTCCTGCGCGAAGGCTGGGACGTCGGCCTTCATGGCGATTTCGGCACCCACGATTCCCTCGAGCAGATGCTTGAGGCCTTCGCGAAGTTCCAAGGGGCGACGGGGATCAGGCCCCAGGGAGTTCGGGAGCACTACCTAAGGTTCGACTTTGAGAGAACGTGGACCTTGATGGAGAAGGCCGGCTTCCAGTACGATAGCACTGTGGGCAACACGGACAAACTTGGCTTCCGGGTCGGGCTCTGCACGCCCTTCCACCCTCCTGATCGAGACTGGAAGCCCATGAAGATCCTCGAGCTGCCGCTCGTATTGATGGACGCGACCCTGTGGGGCTACCTGAGGAGGACAGAGGCAGAAGGGGTTCGCGACTTCGAGATGCTGAAGCAGAGGGTTGGCGAGGTCAACGGTCTGTTCACGCTTCTCTGGCATCCAGAGGCGGTCAGAATGAAGGGAGGGAGGACATACCCTGCCATGCTGGACCTTCTGCTGAAGGACGGTTGCTACATCGACTCGGGCGCAGCGGTGGCGGACTGGTGGCTAAGACGCGCGGTGCCCCTTGTGCTGGAAGGCGACCGTTTCAGGATGGACCAGGCACCGGCAGGCCTGGTCCTGCGGTTCAAGGCCAATGGAGGGCAGACTCCGACGGTAGAGGGAGGGACCTTCGGCACGGAGGGAAACGAGGCGGTGATAAAGGCCGGCGGAGGTCCCCTTACGGTGGCGGTCAAGTAGATGGCTGCGCGCGGAGTACTGGTAACGGGGGCGGGAGGCGTGGCCGGCGTGAATTTCGTGAGGGCTCTTCACGCCTCCGAGAAAGGATACAGGGTCGTCGGCACCGACTACAGTAAGTACTACATAGAATTCCCAGAGCTGGCGGCCAGATACCTGACCCCCAAGCACGATTCGGCGGATTTCGTTCGCAAGGTAGCCTCATTCGCCAAGAGGGAGAAGGTCAGCTTCATACACCCGCAGCCGTCGGGCGAAGCCCTGGTCCTTTCGGAGAACAGAAGGGAGCTCCCGGCCCCAGTCTTCCTGCCGATCGCGAAGGTGATGAAGGCGGGACAGGACAAGCTCGAGTCGCAGCGCCTGCTGGATGCGGCCTCGGTCCCGGTCGCGCGCACGTCCGCGCCGACCAGCGTGGCCGATCTCGACGAGGCCTTCGAGCAATTCAGCCCGCCCGTCTGGGTCCGCGCGAGGCACGGCGCGGGCGGACGGCTCAGCCTAGAGTGTTCTTCGAGGGAAGAGGCACGGCATTGGGTCGGCCTCTGGAAGGCGAAGGGGGTGCCCGTCTCCGAGTTCATCTTCCAGGAGCTCCTGCCTGGTAGGAACATCGCCTGGGACAGCATCTGGAGGGATGGAAGGCTGGTCACTTCCTACTGCAGGGAGAGGCTGGAGTACCCATTCAAGCACATCTCGCCTTCTGGCATAACCGGGACACCATCGGTTGCAAGGACGCTCCACGACAAACGGGTCAGCACGACGGCCGAGCGGGCGGTGAAGGCTCTGACGAAAGTTCCAGACGGAGCATTCTCCGTCGACATCAAGGAAGACGCGAAAGGCAGGCCATGCGTCACCGAGGTCGACTCGGGCAAATTCCACACTACGATGCCCCTCTGGGGGTATGTGGCATTCAAACACATGGGGCTCCCGTGGTACTCGAACCTGGCTGACCTCTATGTCAGGCTCGGCATGGGCGAGGAGCCGCCGGCCGACGCCCCAAGGCACGACCTCTTGCCCGCCGGGTACTACATGATCAGGAACATGGACTCGGGCGTTCTTCTATGGAGGGAGGACGGTTGGAAGGAAAGAGTGCTCTAAAGCCGACAGACTTCGAGAATTTCATCTTCGACCTCGACGGTACCCTATTCACCATCCCGATTGATTGGGCGGCTGTCAGGAGAGAGCTCGCCACCCTGATTCAGGAGCCAATTGAAGGAACACCGCTCTTCCTTAGGCTGCAGCAGGTCATCTCTGGCCGACCCTCGCTCAAGGAGAGCATCTTCGCTGTCGTCGAGTCGCATGAACTGAGGGCAGTGGCCTCCGCGAAGCCAATGCCTGGAGCAGTCGACCTCCTCTACTCGCTTTTCGAAGTCTCGAAGCTTGCCCTCGTAACCCTGCAGGGCAGGCGGGCGTGCGACGAGATTCTACGCCGGCACAAGCTGGCAGACCTCTTCGAGGCCGTCATCACCAGGGAAGACTCGCTCGACCGCGCATTGCAGCTGGAGGCTGCACTCAACCGGCTCGGCATACGGCCAAGGGCAGCGCTCTTTGCCGGAGACAGGCTGAACGACGTAGTCTGTGCGAGGAGGGTTGGCGTCCCCGTCGCCCTGGTTGGCAGGGAAGCTTCAGCGGACGCGAAGCCCGACTACACTCTTGCGTCCCTGACGGAGCTCAAGGCCTTCTCCGCCTGAAGACAGGCAGTTCCGCGATCAATCTGGCGTGAAGAGTGCCGTTCGCGGCCGCGACGCAGTTCACCCTCGATGTCAGGTCAAGGGGAGGGTCGAGCTCCTCTCCCGTCTCCGATGAGACAACAGCCCCCGCCTCCCTGGCGATTAGGAATGCACCCGCGATGTCCGTCACTCGCATCCTGCCCCTTATGTCGATGAAGGCGTCCACTCGGCCCTCGGCGACCATGCAAATCTCAAGCGCGTTGGCGCCAAAATGGACCTGGCGCTTCAGCCTGGAGACAAGGGGTGAGAGCTCCCGGACCGTTTCCTGACTCGCCTTCGATACGTCGATCGCCGCTATGGAGTCCGAGAGCTCCGTTGCCGCCGATGAGTGTATCCTCGTGTGGTTCTTCTTCGCTCCCCGACCCCTCTCCGCATAATAGACGTCGCCGTTCACTAGGTTTCGGACAAGCGCGTAGCGTGCGTCACCCAGCCCCGGCCCCTCGACGACACAGACCGAGGTGCAGTAGAACGGTATGCCGCGGCTGAAGTTCGAGGAGCCGTCCAGAGGGTCGATGACCGCCAGGTAGCGCGAGCTTCTGGGGCCGAGGTCTCCCGCCTCCTCGCTCAACATCCTCAGTTCTCTCACAGACGATAGACTCTCGACAAGAACGCGCTCGGCGTCCCTGTCGGCGACCAAGGTATCGTCCCCGGCGGCCCCGCTTCCGACGGTCCTGCTCCTATCCGGACCGCGCCCGACAGAGTCCGCGACCTTCCACACCCTCTCTGTGGCGTCGGTCAGCAGCTTCTCCCAGTCGGTCATCGTTTTCGCAATCCTAGGCGAGCTTCTCGCGTCTGAGCAGCGCGATGATTGCCTCGAGGGTGGCGCCCAGGTCGGAGTCGGTGTAGACTGTCTCGACCTTGTCCTGCCCCAGCCTCTCGTGCATCTCCGCGATGGCTGTGTAGTATCTCTTCCTGAAGAACTCGTCGACGTTCTTCTCACGCTCGTTCTTCCTCTGCTGCCTTTCGCTTATCGTCTCCGTGCGCGCCTCGAGCAGTATGTAGAGGTCGGGCTGCAATCGCTTATCCGACAGGATCCTTTTGCACATCGCGAGCATCGCGGGGTAGGCCTCGCTTTTCCCCAGGTCATACCTGATCCTCGCATAGGCGAGGTCAGAGAGAAGATAACCCTCGGAGACAATGCTCCTAGTATTCCTGAACTTCGATATCAGCGAGCAGTAGACCATCGTTGCGCCCATCAGGCTATAATCCGCGAGTGTGTCAGCCCTTTCTGCCACCGGCACATCCTTGGGCACCACGTGGGCAGACTCAGCCAGCCGGAGCCAGCCCCTCCTTTCAAGACCTCTCGCCATCGTGGTCTTCCCAGTGCCCGAGAAGCCTTCGAGGACGACGAAGCCCAAGTCGCAGCGCTGGTCGGCTCGGTGTAATTATACTCTGTCGTGGACGTAGACTCTAAGGTAGTGAGATGAAAACCGGCAGGTTGAAGACTACCAAATAGATTAGGTAGACCAGGTAGCCCAGCCCGAAGTATGCTACATCGGGCATCCCGTACTTCACCTCAACCATTGCGTCCTTGGATTCATAGGCTGCCACTTCGTCTCTCGACACATTGACATCCTTGCTAACCTCAATTCTCTCCTCGCCAACTACAACAGCGTATGGTATCCAGACCTGTTCCCTTAGGAATCTCTCGATTGGAATCTTCTTTTTCTTCCCCAGATTACCCACGCCGAACTCGTACAAGGCATGCCCGACAAGGAACACGCCGGCAAAAAGGATGGCAGGAAGTGGAGAGAGACGATACGGGTCGACCGTAAAGAACACGAGAGCAATCATGTCGGCGTCCCCAAGCCGGCGAGAGAGGGCGAAAACGGCGACGATCACTCCCACCCACGCCATTCTCAAGACGAGAAATAATAGGTCAGGATAGAGGGTGATGATTGTATACCCTGCACCCACCAAGGCAGGCAGCCAGACAAGGTCAGAGACTGACCTTTCCTTCACGTCTTGGTATGAAGCGACTAGAAGGGAGACGCAGATCAGTATCTGCGAGTACACGACCCTCCCAGCAACTGGTCGCAGCTTATAAGCAGCGCAGACCTGTTTGCCGTGAAAGAGACCGAGAGGGCCGTCGTTCTCCTCTCTAGGCTTCTGCCCATAGACCCTCCTACTCGCATCTCCGAGTTCTTTGCTCCTAGGCTGGAGAGTGCGATGCTCCTCGTTGCAGCCCCGACCTTCGCCAGGTTCTCGATCGTCGTCACTGTACTGGCGGCAGTGGGCGAGGTCGCAGTCGCCGTCACCACGCACGGTCTCATGCTCTTCCTTGCGCTCGCTCCTCTTCTCGCCCTGCAAGCTTCTCCTCTCATGCTGTTGTCCTACCGGACGCAGGTGCGCCGTCGTTCTGTGGACGGAGAGCTGCCGTTCGCGACCATGCTCCTCTTCATCCTCTCTCACGAATCCTTCGCCAACCTTCCGGATGCCTTCAAGAAGATAGAACAGTTGGGACCCGACGTCTTCCCCGCTTTCTATGCTGAGGCTCAGGTGCTGGGGAGAAATCTCGCATACTCCAATGGACCAGAGCTGAATACGATCGAACGGACCTTCCGGTCCCACCCGAGCGGCTATCTCCGCGAGCTCATCCACGGATACCAGACGACCTTGACCACCGGAAGGGACGTCCACGAATTCGTCGGTGACGAGGCGGACAGGCTCCTATCGGTCCAGGAGGAGAGATGGCGATCCTTTGCCGGCGGGCTGTCGTCGATGACGGAGGTCTCCTTCATCTTTCTTGCAATCTTTCCCGTCGGGATTCAGATGGTGGCCGGCACCTTCGCAGGAGCTAGCTCTTCCGTCCTGCTCGGAATCTCGACCTTGGTGCTCTCGGTTGTAGCATTCGTACTGCTCCTGTGGATGGATGGCTCGCAGCCTCTCTCGCGCGACAAAACCTATCCGGCTCCGGTACTCGTGACGCTCATCTCGGCCTTTTGCGCGACCCTCCTCCTCTACTATTCGGGATTCGTTAACTCGGTCGAAGCTGCGGGCACGCTTCTTGGGCTTTCGGCCCTCCACTACGTCCGGTCGCGCGCCTTCTTCGACAGTCTGAGGGCCGGGGAGCAGGAGGTGGCTGGAATGCTCCACGACCTGGCAGAGCTGACCCGGGCTGGGGTGGGGCTTCCCCCCGCATTGTCCAGGCTCCTCGAAGATTCTGACGGAATCCCGTCACTCAAGCTGTCTCTTTCCATGTTCGCCAGGCTCCTCTCGTTTGGCCAGGCACCCGTCGCAGCCCAAATGAAGGTCACCCACCCCTCATGGCTGGTCAGGGTCTCATTTGCGCTGCTCGCGGTCTCGTTGGAGACCGGAGGGGGCTTCGAGCAGCTCGACAAGTTGGCGTCATCCTTCAGGCGAGTCTCGGATTCGAGGAGGTCGATCAGGTCAGCGGTGCTCCCCTTCGCAGCTCTGGGCGTGGCGGTTCCGTTCCTCTCCGCTGCCTCGTTCTGGTTCCTCCGGAGCATGCAGGCGCTGAGCCCGGGATTCCGCCTCTTCCAGGCCAACGGCAGCCTGGAGGGAGCAGGTGGGTCGATCTTAGCATGCACTGTACTGACGGGCCTGCTGGTCTCAAAGGCCTACTCGCAATCCGTCAGGAGCGCTGTGGGGATGCTCCCCCTGCTGGCTTCTGCGCTACTTTCCCTCTTGACCTTCGGGAGCCCTTAGGAGGTTGGCGATTAAATAATCAGGTGGCCTCACTTGGCGTGGGAGTCAGGAGGGCAATCAGCCCCTTCATAGCGACCGTCGTCCTCGTCGCAATCACGCTGGCCCTGGGTGGTGTCTTGTACAACCAGTTCTCGCAGGTCATAACGGCCGAGGTCAGGAACCCTTCCGTGACGCTAGTTGCCTTCAACGTGGGCGGAGACAGGCAGACAATCGTACTCGGCCTCAAGAACGATGGGAACGTCCAACTCACTGTCTCCAAGGTACTCTTCGACTACCAGTCGACTGAAGAGCGGTTCGTGGTCGGAACTGGGAACGGCAGCATCATCGCCGGGTCCCCCACCATGAGCCCAGGGGGGTCGTTGACGATAAGGTTCACCATCAGTGGTGTGACTTTGCCTGACTTCGCTCCGTTCACTCTGACGGTGGTCGCTGACCAGATTGCCCGCGCCTTCACAGTCCAGGCATAGGGGCGGGGGACTTGCGGTCTCCGAGCTGTACTCGGCCTTGGTCCTCGTCGTCATTACGCTCGCAGCATCCTACCTCGTCTACTCGTTCGTCAGGTTCCCAGATACGGCGCATCCTGTCTACTCAGTCTCCAGTTATGCCATCTATGGATCTCCCTCGTTCCTGCATCTTGAGATAAGATCCTCGTCCCAGTCGTCGCCGCTGGAACTCAGGCTGGACGCGACGTCCTCCTCATCGGGAATCTTGGAGCTGACCGCCTCAGGCTACTCCAGCACGGACCAGCTCTGTGCGCCGGGGGCGACGACGTTCTTCGCCGTGCAGGCCGGACCCGGCACCCTCAGCATAGCGGGAGCGGGCACGTCATGGATAGACGGCGTCTCGGGGCCGTCCGCCATGGTGACCCCTGGCTGGCATGAACTGGTAATCGCGAATGGCTCCGATTGCACGGTAACCCTTCCCGATGGCAGGCGAGCGTCCTATCCATCAGCATCTCTTTCGACCATTCCAATGCTGTCTCCCCTGCCGCAGTCATTCGTGTTTCTGATTCCCTACCGCTCGACTGGGCACGTCGTGACCGTCGTCTTAGAGGGAGGCGTTGAGGTCACTGGCTTCTAGGCGTGGAATCGCCGAGCTGGTTGGCTCTCTGTCGATGCTTGCTATCACGATGGCATTGCTCGGCGGTGCCTCCTTCTTGGCCCTCCTCTCGATACACAACGCCGCCGGTCTTGTAGATAGGTCGGCGCGGGAGCAGGAACGCGATGCAGGAGTTCTGCTCGATGTCGTCGGGTCGCAGTCTAACAGCTCGGGAACCTACGTATGGATCTACGACTACGGCTGGGAGAGTGCGCCCGTCCAGTCCGTGTTTCTCGCAGCCGAGCAGGTTCGCTGGTCGACCACCTGTTCCGGAGACTGGTCAGGCTCCTTGTGCGTCGTGGTCCTGCCGCAGGCCACGAGCGGCCTGCTGACGATAGTGGTCGGGGGGAAGTCCGTCGAAGCGTCCATATGAAGCGGCCCTGCCGGCCGAGGAGCTGGAACCACTAGACATAATCCCGTTCGACCCGCCCAAACTGGGGAAGGTCCTCTCCAGCTATCTGGTCGAATACGAGCTCCAGGCCAAGAGCGGATTGCCATACAGAGGGAGGTTCGCGGTCTACATCTACGAGGCCCAGGGCAAGTGGTTATACTTCGTGAAGGAGCCATACCTGGAGCCTAGCCTAGGTGCGTCCGTCGCTCGCGCGGTCGCCACCCTGTCTAGCTGGCTTGCGCCCTCCTCCCTGGTCGACCTTGATCCAATCGGGTATCTCGTGGCCGAGATGGAGCGGGCCGGGCTGATGGCAAGCGCGGGAACAGAGGAGCTTGAGGCCGCGACTCACTACCTGTCCAGGGACATCCTCGGGTACTGGGTCCTCGACCCTCTACTCAGGGACCCGGAGATCGAGGATGTATCCTGCGAGGGGGCGGGAAGACCCGTCAAGGTCTGGCACAGGAGGCTGAACGCCAACGGTTGGCTCGAGACGAACATCTCCTTCCCTGAACGTGAGAAGATGGACTCCATAGTCTCGAGGCTGGTGCACCGGTCAGGGAGGTCGATCTCCGCCTTCTCGCCGATTGTGGACTCGGTTCTCCCCGAGGGGTTCCGCCTCGCGGCCACCTGGGGCCAGGAGGTGACAAGCCTCGGGAGCTCCTTCAGCATCCGGAAACAGCGGACGGAACCCTTCACTGTATCGGAGCTGGTCAAGGCCGGTACGGTAAGCGCTCAGCTCGCGGCGTATCTGTGGATGCTGCTAGACCTGAAGGGCTTCGTGGTCGTCTCTGGCGTGACTGCATCCGGAAAGACGACGCTTCTAAACTCGCTCGCGACCGTACTGAACCCCGCCTGGAAGATAGTATCGATAGAGGACACCTGTGAGATTCGGCTTCCGCACACCGGCTGGAAGCCGCTTCACACCAGAACAGTCCACGGGGGCCTGAGCATCACGCTGTTCGACCTTGTGAAGTTGAGCCTGAGGGAGCGGCCTGACTTCGTAATCCTAGGTGAGGCCAGAGGCCAGGAGGTCCAGTCACTCTTTCAGAGCGCTGCGGCCGGCACCGGATGCATCACAACCTTCCACTCGGCCAACGTGGAGTCCATGGCTGCCAGACTCACCCAACCGCCGCTCTCTGTCTCGCCCTCTCTCCTCGACCTTATCGACGCGGCAGTATTCATGGTGAGGGACCCGGAGACTAGCAAGCGATACGTCAGAAGAGTGGTGGAGATGACCCCGGCGGGTCCCGCACCCCTCTTCGAGTGGTCGGGTGAGAGGCTGGAGGGCGACGCTGGGGAGTCGCGAAGGCTGGGGGCAAGGGCCGCGGCGTGCGGGTTCTCTCCCAGGAAGCTCGCGACAGAGCTGCAGAGAAGGACCGATTTCCTGGCGGACGCCGTCGGGAGAGGGGTCATGGCATACGGTTCGCTGGCCCGTGAGCTCAGGCGCTTTTACGGCTCGTCGAGCCTGACCCTCTGACGCTCGAAGATCGACCGCACCTTGTCGAGGGTATCCGCGTCCGCAGGAGACTTGTCGTCCCTTATCCTCTTGATCCTGGGGAACCGAAGGGCGAAACCGCTGTCGTGCCTCTCGCTCCGCTGTATGCTGTCGAAGGCGACCTCAAGCACGATCTCGGGTCTCACGGTCCTCCAGTAGCCGTAGTCGGTCAGAGTTATCTTCTTGAGCCGATCGGTCATCTTGTCTATCTCGTCGTCAGTGAGGCCTGAGTATGCCTTGCCTACCGTCTTGAGCTCCTCCCCTTCTCTGACAGCGAAAGTGTAGTCGCTGATCACCCCCGCCCTCTTGCCGTGGCCGTATTCTGCGGCCACTATGACAACATCGATCGTGTCGAGTTCCTCCTTCAGCTTGGCCCAACCCAGTCCCCTCTTTCCCATCGTGTAGGCGCTCTCCGGGTCTTTGATGACCAGTCCCTCGTATCCGAGGTCCCTGCTCTTTCTGAAGAGCCTCTGAATCTCGTCCGCGCCCTTGACCGCAGCCCTCTCGGCGCTGGCGATCGTCGAGCCCGCGATCAGATCGGCCAGCATCCCGGTCCTCTCCTTCAGGGGGAGACCGTACACCTCCCTTCCATCGAGCAGCAGAAGGTCGAACGCGAAGTACGTCACAGGGGCGTTCCTCGCCGCCTCCTCGAATCTCTCCATCCGACGCAGCCTCCTCTGGAGGAGCTGGAACGGCAGGGGCCTGCCATCCCTGAATGGCACTAACTCGCCGTCCATCAAGAAATCGTGCCCGACCTCGCCGGCAGCCGCAGCGACCTCGGGGAAGCTCGAGGTGATCTCTTCAAGCCTCCGTGAGTAGACTCTGACCTCCTTCCCCCGCTTGTGCACTTGCGCCCTCACCCCGTCGTACTTGAACTCGGCATACACCACCTTGCCAAACCTCTCTGCCACCTCTGCGGCCGTTGCGAGCGGCTCTGCCAGCATGAAGTTCACAGGTCTGAATGGAACCATCTTCACACTGCCCAGGTCTCCTCGCGCTGCGGCGGCGGCGAGCAGGCCGGCATCCCCGAGGAGGAGATGGGCCCTGGCCACGTCCCCCCGAGGCAGTCCATGCGCCCTTCCCACAGCCTCCTCCAGGAGGCCGCCGACGAGGCCGGTCCGCATCTCTCCGGTAATTATCTTCACGATGTACTTCCCCTCCAACGGAGTCGCACGGAGCAGGAGAGACTTCACCGCGCTCCTTCTGGCAGCGGCAGAGCCCTTGCCCTTGGCAGAGC
>JAJTZD010000004.1:0-46034 GCA_032906685.1 Nitrososphaerales archaeon | reverse complement strand
CCCTTGGCAGAGCGCATCTTGTTGAAGGAGTCCTCAAGGTCAGAGATCCTGAGCTGCTCTTGGAATAGGCTCGTCTCCGCCTTTCGCCCCAGAAGCTCCTGTGCCACCTCGCCCAGGTCCCCATGCTTGAGGTACACCTTCGAACTCTCTTCCTTGGTGGCATGACAGATCTCGTGGAGGACGTCCAGCAGAGTCGAGTACCCCACCTGCACCTCGTTCCTGCTCCCCCTAGCCGAAGGCCTCCCCGTCGCAAGCCTGGCCGCGACCTCGGCGTCCTCTGCACCAAGGGTCGAGAGGAACTCAGCGAGCGCCTCGACTTTGGCTTTCTTACTGCTCGTACCTCGCACCCGCTCGAGTGTCACCGCGAACTCGGAGAATGGTGCGCTCTCTCTCATGACGGGATTTGGATCGCCATCACGTAGGCGGGCTCGCCGTCCCTGTAGTAGGTTTCCAGCCTGCCTGACACCTTGTATCCGAGGTTCCGGTAGAGCTGTATCGCTTCATCGTTGGATACCCGGACCTCCAGATATGCCTCGTTGGCTGACTTCTTGCGCATCTCTTCCTGGGCCAACTGAATCAGCCTCGTGCCTATCCCCTTGTGCCTGTGCTCCTCCAGAACAGCCACCGAAACAATGTGGCCCTTCCTTGCGAGCCCGAGGCGCTTCAGGTGAGAGAACCCGTACTCTATCCTGCACATCATGTACCCGACCACCTTTCCGCTGAGCTCCGCCACGAGGAAGGTCTCCGGAAACTCCGCGAGTATCTCCTGATAGAAGTAGTCCGAGTAGTGCTCGGGTAGCGTCCTCGTGTTGATTTCGATGACAGCGGCGATGTCTTCCCTCTCACAGTGACGTACGCCGTACTCGCCTACCTTTCCGAGAACGGCCTTCTGCAAGCTCCCATCCCTCCGGGACTCGAGCATGGGTTAAGTCTTCCCCCTTGATTTCGGGATACCTTATTATCCGCATGCAAAAAGCCAAGCCCTTCATTGTCAGGGGCAACTCCGGAAGTCGACTCCCTGGTGAGGTCAAGATTCCAGGTGACGGACACCTTCCAACTTCCGGACGGCGAGGTCGAGTACAAGATAACCTACGGGCCTGGTTCGAAGGACAGCTTCAAGGCGCTCTGTTCCGAGCTTCTCCCCAAGGGATTTTCGCCTTGGCTCGCAGGCAGCAAGGACGACTGCTCGCTGGTGGTGAGGAAAAGGCAGCCCCCCCGCCCCTCGGTCTCAAGGATTCCCGTCATCATGGCCCTGCTCACTGTGGCGTCCGTGGTCGTCTTCGGCCTGCTTGAAAGGTCAACCTACGCCATCTTCGCACCCGGCATCCCAGACTATGTGGTGGTCGTTTCGAGCTGCGCGTGCATCCTGGCAATCCTGGCGGCCCACGAGCTCGGCCACCGGTACGTGGCCGAAAGAGAGCACGTCGCTTCGCCGACCCCCTTCCTGGTTCCGGGCATTCCTGGGTTCACAGCCTTCCTTCCCTCGCTCGGCATCGTCTCTCTTCAGAGAGAGCCGGCCGTGAACAGGGACGTCGTCTTCGACCTGTCGATCGTAGGCCCGATTGCTGCCTTCGGCGTCACCCTGCTCCTCTACTTCGTCGGCGAGTTCGCCGCGGTCCAGTCTGTCGTCCCTCTGTCCGGGAACCGGGTCGTGAACGGGTACGTCTTTACCCAGATCAATCCCAGCGTAATTCAGATGGCCATCGGCTCCGCCCTCTCGGGGTTCACTTCGAGCGTTGCGCCTGGTTACTTCAAACTCTCCCCGATCAACGATGCGGCTGCGATCGGCTTCCTCCTCACTTTCCTGAACCTCCTCCCGATGACCTTCTTCGACGGCGGGTACATGGCCGCGTCCGTCTTCGGAGGCAGGGGTGTCCGCGTGGCCACCTACCTGAGCGTGCTCGCCTTGGTGACCATCGACACACCCACCTACTGGGCGCCCGCCATCATCGTTCTCCTGATTGCGAGCCGCGCGCCGAGGCTCCAGGTGCTCGACGAGGTCTCGGAAGCCAAACGTTCGAAGAAGGCCGTGCTCCTCCTGGCACTACTGCTGGCCTTCCTATGCCTGCCTTTCCCCCAGAACTTCGCGACCTTTCCGCTAGGCTGACGTTATCCTGCATTCGGATGCCCGGGCCACGATGTTGACCTTCGCCGTCCTCCCCATCCTGTTGAGAAGGCGTCCAAGTGCCTCCCCCGAGCCCTTCGCCGTGGTGAATCCGAGCTTCGATTTTGCGTAGAGCTCGGGGAGACCGGAGAGCAGCAGGACGTCGTAATCCTCCTTCAGCCTTTGAAGATAGTAGACCTCTTCCAGCCCGGGCACATATTTCTCCCGCCTCCTGCCCCCCTCTCTACCTATCCTACCCGTGACCACCATCTCGAGCGCGTGAGACCCCAAACCCTGGGAGCATTCGGCCAGGACAAGAATCTCGCCCGACTTTCGAACGCAGCTCAGCGCGCCCCAGAGAGACCTCAGCGCGCTCGAGAGGGTGTCGTCGTAGCCGCTTCCCCCCGCGCCGACGATCAGTGCCCTCGTCGGAGCGACCGATTCGCTGTAGAACCCGTTCTTTATCGCGTCGAAGGGAGCGTCCTCCAGGGCCGAACGCATCTTCCCGGACCTAGGGACGACCGTGATGAAGCTCGCACCTGGTATGCGCGACGCGAACCCCTCCATGACGTCGTAGGCATCCGTCTTCTCGAACGGCGTCGGCTCTATGTCCTTCCTTCCCTGGGCCGCGGCATCTCCAGAGCCGACCACCCAGTTCAGACAGGTGACAACCTTCGGATCGAGTATGCCAAAGAAAGGGTCGGGGCGCGCCGTGCCCACGAACAACTTCACGCCTTCTGAGAGCAGGTCTTCGCTGTACTGCTCCCCGCCTCTGGGTGGAGCCGGAGCGTTCACCTTCCCCTTCAACTCTGGTACCGCTGTCTCGAGTCTCTTCGGGTCCCGCCCGAAGACCTTCAGCCCCTCGGTCGGGGGGGCAGCCGCGACCAACTCGCGGAGTAGCTCGAAGGTCGTCGGCCTCGAGTCGCAGACATAGAGCCGGCCAGCACGCTTCAGTCTGTCCGAGAGTCTGTCTGTCTCGCCGCTGCTCTTCTCCGCATTGGGATTCACGATGACGCCGAGGTTCTCTGCCTCCAATGAAACAAGAGTCTCCACCTCTCCGTACGGGATCCAGACTTCTGGCAAGCGTCCTGTCCGCGTTCGCGTCATTTTATAAGTTCGAATCCGTGGCGTCCACCCATGGCCTGGAAGAGGAGGCGGGGTCAGTTGCGCGCACTGGCCGAGGGGTTGGTGAAGGCTGGCGCGTTACAGTTCGGCACGTTCTCCCTTCCCGACGGCAAAGACAGTTCATACTACGTCAACCTGAGGGGTCTCCCGAGCTACCCCGGTCTCTACAAGCTTGTGGTCAACTCGATGGCGGCCCTCCTCTCCAAGGCCCCGAAGGTCGACGCTTTCTGCGGAGTGCCGCTCTCCGGGCTTGCAATCGCCGCTCCTCTGGCCATCGCTCAGGAGATACCCCTGATCTACACCAGGACCGGCAAGCAGGTGAACGAACGTGTTGTTGAGGGCGAGGTAAGGCCAGGCTGGAAGGTGACCGTGGTCAACGACCTGCTGGCCTCGGGCAAGTCGGTATTGTCGGCGGCTCAGGCTGTGGAGCAGGAGGGGGGCGAGGTGAAGCAAGCGGCGGTCGTGATCGACAGGATGGAGGGTGCGCGGGAACGGCTCAGCAAGCAAGGGATAAGCCTCCACGCGCTGACCGACATCATCGAGCTCTCGGACGTCTTGTTCTCTATGGAGCTAATCAGCGAAGCGAACCTAAGGTCGATAACAAGAGCGGTAGGGAGCCGCTAGTAGACCATCAGATTCTTCTCTTCGAGGGTCACGTGCAGGTTGTTGACAGCCCTGTAGACCTCACTTTCTTTCTTTGCACCGGTGCAAACAAGCTTCCCGGAGGCGAAGAGGAGTATCACCGTCTTCGGGTCGGCCATCCTGTGGATGAGGCCAGGGAACTGCTCAGGCTCGTACATCGACTTCGGCAGAGTCCTGGCTGCCTCTTCCAGATGGACCTTCCCGCCCAAGCTGGCCGACGCCACTATGTTCTGAATCTCCACCTCCGCGTCGTGCTTTATCGGTATCTTCCTTTCCCTCAACCTCTTGACCACCTGCTCGACCGCCTTCCTTGCCTGCTCCTCGGACTTTGCGCCCGTGCAGACCATCTTGCCCGAGCTGAAGATCAGCGTTGCTGTTTTCGGGTTCTTGAGTCTGAATACTAGGCCCGGGAACTGGTCCGGGTGGTACTCCACGTCGACGAAGTTCTTTGTTATCTGGTTCAGGTCGACTGTCTGGTTGACCGATGCAGATGCGACTACGTTTTCGATGCTGATAATTGCCTTGGTCTGAGGCATCTAGGTGGGGCGAATTTCGCTCGCTATATAAACGGTATTTAAGGCGCCGCCTCTGATTCCCGATTTTCTCCTTTCTCTCGTCCGTCCGATAGCTCGCTGTAGACCAGCACGACTATGAGCGCCGCCGCCAGCAAATAGTTCGCGTCGTACGGGAGGAAGGCCAGCTTCTCCAGGTACGGCACCACAAGGACGACGACCCCCTCCACACAGGATGAGGTGACGGGTCCAGCGGCGATGCCCGCCTCCTGGTCAGTGGCGAAGTTGTTGTCGCCTTTGGTGGTGTACCCACCCGTCCCGACGCTGACCACGCGGTGTATGACGGACTCCCCAGCGGCAGAACATGGAGGGTCGTAGACCAATATGTCGCCGACCCTGATCGAAGAGGTTGGCACCCTCCAGACCACTACCAGGTCTCCTTCCTCAAGCGTTGGGAACATGCTCGTTCCTGTCACCTTGCGAGTGAACTCGAGCGTGAAGAGAGCGAACGATCCGACCAGCAGGGCCAGGACTAGGAGGTACGCCACCGTCCTCACAAGAGGCCTCAAATTCGCGCACTGAGCCGTCTACCCGGGGTGTTAAAGATTAGCGAAGGTTTAATCTGGCGCGCCCCTGGCCGAAACGGCCGTGAACCGCCGAGTATTCGTGGAGGTCGTCGCTGCCAACTTCATCCTCCTGCTGCTGCTCTACTGGGTGTCGGTCGACCAAGCAGCGAGGGCGGCGTACGCCGCGCGCGAAGGCCTTGCCTTCATCTTCACTCGTTCCATATTGACGCAGAGTTCGACCTTGTACGGCTCGTCAGGCCCTCTGTCGAGTCCCCTGACCCTGGACTGGGAGCAGCTGCTCCTCTTGGCTCTGGTGGCCTTTGACCTGCTCTTTGCTTACGGGGAGATAGCTGGTAGGCGCAGCGCCCGCGTCGTCTCTCCGTGAGACTGCGCCTCCCTGATGGCCTCTTCCTCCACCGCACGTCGTCTCTCGAAATACCTGAAGTAGGTAAACGCGAGGGCCCCGGCAATCGACGCGAAGACGCCCTCGACGACGTAGACGCGCAGGACGTAGAAGAGAGACCATGTCGCCCGGATGCCCATTGCGAAGGCAGTCCTGTTCGACGAGGCGATGAAGATTGCGTAGGACTCGGCTGCAGGCGCCATGACGGATACGCGTGCAGGTGCGCCCGTGAAATTGGACAGAACAAGCAGCGCCGGCCCGGTCGGATTCAGGTCGCCTGCAGCGGCTGTAAGAAGCCGTCGGTGCGAATCAGAAAATGTCTTCAATTCTAGGATTGGTAATAATGCGCATTAATACGAAACCGACTTGATTACTCTCGTGGGGAGCCTACCAACCTACATCGCGCGTAGGATTCTCTTCATGATTCCCCTGCCTGGGACTAGCGCTCCCGTGTACGACGCTGTGTCCCGTCCACAATCTGGCCGATTGCGCTCCCGAACCGCAGGCCAAACATGAAACTCCGGGTAGAGTACAGGAAGGAGGCGGAGTCGGTTTGAATTTGATTAGGTTAGGCGCTTGCTGCATCCATATGCCAGACCGAATCCAGAGTCCTTGGCTTCCTGGAGCAGACCAATGACGGGCCGACCACACTCTGACCCCGCTCGGAGATCTTTCCCTGGTTGCTTTGAGATGAAACCCCTCTTTTGCCTAGTTTCATCGCAGAAAAGCGTGGAAGGTTAATATATGCTCCAGTGGGGTCCGATGGCGATGCTTACGAAGAAAAAGCATGCAATATCAAACACAGTAGCAGCAATCATCGTTATCGTAGTTCTGGTAGTGGGTGCGGGAGCAACTTACTTCTTCGTAGCAAGCACGGCCCGCACAACGACTGTTACTAGTACCAGTACCTCCATCAGCACAACCACAAGTACAGCTTCCAGTACGTCGACTACGACGTCGCTGCCGACCCCTAGTTTCGTGACGGGTAACACCCTCGTCTACGAGACGCCAGCCAACTTCGAGTGGCTCGACCCCAACGTCCAGTACTATCAGGCAGACGCCGGGATTGTCCGGAATGCCTTCGAGACGTTGTTCTGGTACAATGGAACGAACGCTGGCCAAGTGATACCATGGCTGGTCTCGGGCTACACGGTAAGTCCCGACGGCAAGACCTGGACGATGAGCCTCCGGCACGGAATCAACTTCGCAGACGGGACTCCCCTCAACGCAACAGCTGTCTGGTTCAGCCTGAACAGGCTCCTCATAATGGACGGCACGTCGGGGAGCGGTGTCCATGGCAGCCAAGCGGCTTGGATTATTCAGCAGTTGCTGAACACGAGCCTGAGCAGTAGCATCTGCACGACGTGTTACTCGACCTACGACGCGAAGTGGGTTCAAACAGTACTCGCTCAGAATTTCGTCACCTATTCCAATTCTGACCCATACACCGTAAAACTCAACCTAGTGCATCCATCAGCCTCGACACCGTTCTTGCTGGCTGGCGAATGGGCCTCCATCATGTCCCCATCGTGGGTTGTTGCCCACGACCTTAAGGCCGCGATAACGGGACCGCACACCATTAACTACACCAAGTACTTCGGCGTAATGGCGGGCAACGGGACTGGGCCGTACATGAACCTGCCAAAGGCACCGGTCTTCGCGGGATCGGGCCCATATACCATAACCAGTGTCAATCCAACCACATACAACGTAGTGCTGACGGCGAACCCCAACTACTGGGGAGGACCACCTGGCTTCGCGCTTGGAACAATCGGCAAAGCAAAGATTCCGACGATTCAGTGGAACTATATCCCCGACGTCAACACCCGAATTCTTGACCTGAAGACTGGTAAAGCAACGCTGATCGACGTCGGTGCAGCGGACATATACTCCGTCGCAGACAGAAGTTCATGGCTCGGCCAGGGCCAACTAAACTCGATCATTCCAGGGGCAACGATCTACGGAACTTACCCAACCTACATCACTGGCTGGTTTGAGTTCAGCAGTAACATAACTACGGCAGCTGGTAACCTCAGACCCTTCCAGCCCTTCTCAGATCTGCGCTTCAGGCAAGCCGTGATAACTTCGGTAAACATAACGTCCCTGCTGATCAACGTTGGCAACCGTCTGTCTGCGCCGGCAACACAATTGGTACCGCCCAATCTAGCACCAACGGGCTCTCACGACCCAACCATTCCGTGGCCGTCCTACAACCTCACATCATCTGAGGCGATGCTAAAGAGCGCGAAGTCCACCCCGCTGACCTCGTTCCACTACTACAACGGAACGAAGATTCCTGCGGGCAGGGTCAACAACACCTTCGGGCCCAATAACCCTCAGACCATTCAGTTGGTCTACGTGGCGGGAGGGACTCTGGGTCAGAACATCGTCACTCAAATAGCAGGCAACCTCAACGCGATCAGCGTCAGGGACAAGTTGGGTCTGACATTCACGGTCACGCCGCTCCCAAGTGGGCAGAGGTATACGCTGATGTCTCGCCATCAGCTTGACTTCGCCCCGGCAGGGTGGCAGACAGACTACAACTGGGTGACCGACTGGACAGGTCCGATGTACCTTTCGACTCAGACCTACTTCTCTTGGTCGCTCTGGAACAACACCGGTCTAGACAAACTGGTGCACCAGATATTCGACGCAGACTCTGCGGGCAACATCACGCTGATGGTCTCCCTGGTTAGGCAGGCCAACGTTTTGGCAAACTCGTTGGGCTACTACATGTGGAACAACTATCCGCTCTTCTATCAACCAGCTTCAACATGGTTGAAGGGATACGCGTATAACCCAGGGATTGGGGATCCAGGGTACTTCTTCCCAACGTACTCCTTCGCACCTCCTTCCTAAAAGTATTAATCCCCTCTTCCTTTTTTTCAATTCATGCGCCTGATAGAGTATATCATCCGAAGGCTCGCCTTGATGGTCTTCGTTCTCTTCGGCGTCAGCGTAATCGTCTTCTACCTCTCACACGGATTCCCCCAGGCTTTCAACCCCCTGTCAGCCTACATAGGCCCCAAGATGTCGCCGAGTGTAATCGAGCAGATAATCGAGTCGCACGGTTTCAATCAACCCGTGTACATCCAGTATTTTTACTGGCTACGTGACCTAATATCTGGAAATTGGGGGACTGCCGGGCCTTGGGCAAACGGGCTGCCGGTGTATCAGGTCTTCGTCCTTCGGTTCCCATACACGATTGAACTTGCCGTGACCGCCGTAATCCTCACCGTGGGGATTGGAATTCCTCTTGGCATCGTATCGGCACTCAAGAACAACAAGCTTCCGGACCACCTCTCCAGGATAGTTGCTCTGACAGGATATTCTACCCCTTCCTACTGGTTCGGATTTGTGCTCCAGTTGGTCTTCTTCTACTATTTCTACGTCTGGGGACTGCCGAACCTGCCGAGCCACGGCGCGGTGAGTGACAGCCTTCAGAACGCGGTCTCCCCGATAACTGGGATTCCCATCCTAGATGGTCTGCTCGCTGGGAACTTCAACTATGCATGGGACGCGTTCCTGCACGTCTTACTTCCGGCATTTACGCTGGCGTTCATCAGCCTCGGCCAGTTGGCTCGCATAGTCAGGGCTAGCATGCTCGAAGTTCTGAGGCAAGACTACATCACTCTCGCCAGGTCCAAGGGCCTGCCAGAGCGCGTCGTAATCTTCAGGCACGCGCTGAGAAACGCGCTCATCCCCGCTACCACGCTGACGGGATTGTTCCTAGCGGCTCTTCTGGGCGGAGCGCTAATCACGGAGTTCGTCTTCACTTGGCCGGGCGTGGGCCGTCTGTCGCTCCTGGCTGTCTTCTCAGGAGATGCTAACTTCATCATCTTCTATACGCTGATCACCGCGGTGATAATCGTCGGAGCAAACCTGCTGGTTGACGTCATGTACGTCTTCCTCGACCCGAGGATAAAGTACTAGGGTGCTCGAGCGGAGATAGAACATTACGACATCGAGAAGCCGTGAGTCACAGGCACGAGTCGAGGAACTCAGGTACACTCTCCACCTGCTCTTCAGCAATCCACTGGTCACATTCGGGGTTCTCGCGTCTTTGTTCTTCATAGCCCTCTCCATCTACGTAACGAAGATCGCGACCCCCTCCGCCCTGGCAAATCCGCTCGGACTCAACCCTGTGACACTGGGACCTCTCGCCTTTGACCCCTCGATCTTCGTGAACGTTGCAGTGTACGGGGGAATCGCGTTCGTGCTTCACCGCCTTTATGGGAATCGCATCGTGACGATTGGATTCCTCGTCCTTGTCTTCGCGACACTGTACGTGCCTATTCCCCGGATGCTCTGGAGCTTCGATCCGCAGGCAGCGAATTCGATTGACTTCTCTCAGAGGTACTGCTGGAACAACCCATACATCAACTGGGGAACGCAAGCAAGTACGTGCGCCCCGGGAACCTCCTACCTCCTCGGAACTGATGGGTTCGGTAGGGACCTATTCCGGATGATGCTCATGGCAATTCCGCTTGATCTTGGGATAGCCTTGTCGATCGTCCTCATTGCCTCCTCGTTTGGGGTGGCGATTGGCGCCGTAGCTGCATACGCGGGCGGCAAGACAGATGAACTTCTGTTGAGAATCACAGACGTCTTTTTCGCATTCCCCGGCCTAATACTTGCGCTCGTCTTGGCTGCCATCCTCGGCAGGACGATCACGACACTGACCTTAGCCGTTCTCGTAGTCTTCTGGCCAGTCTATGTCAGGCTGATCAGGGGTCAGATACTCGCGGAAAAGGAGAAGAACTATGTCGAAGCCCTGAGGTCTCTCGGTATGAGCGCGAGAAGGATACTCTTTGTACACATACTCCCCAACAGTATCTACCCTGTACTCGTTCAGGTTACCCTCGACATAGGAGGAGTGATCCTGACCTTCTCTGCCTTGATGTTCCTGGGCTTCTCTCCATCTCCAGCGTTGCCTGAGCTCGGTAATCTCGCTGCCGATGGGATAGGGCAAATCTTCATCGCGCCGTGGCTTGTGATCTTCCCCGGGCTTGCCATCGTCCTCATTTCAGTCTCCTTCAATCTGATAGGTGACGGGCTTCGGGACGTGCTTGACCCTAGACTGAGGAGATGAAGGAGGAACGAGCGCCGCCGACACGGAAAGAAGGCCCGTGCTCGAGATAAGGAATCTGCGCGTCGAGTTCACCACGTACAAGGGCAGGGTGAAGGTTCTGAATGGAATCAATCTAACTCTCTACGAGGGAGAGATCTTCGGGCTCGTCGGGGAGAGTGGCTGCGGAAAATCCGTCACCGCCCTCACGGTCGCCGGCCTGCTACCCGAGAACGCCGATATCGTCTCCGGCGAGATCCTGTTGAAGGGCAGGGACCTGCTGAAGAACTCGAAGGAAGCCATGAGAAAGGTCCGATCGAATGACATTGCGATGGTATTCCAGGATCCGATGACTTTCCTGAACCCAGTGCTCACCATAGGCACGCAGATTGAGGAGGCGATCGAAGTCCGTTTCGGCAAGGACCGTACGTCGGAGGCAGCCCTCCCCGACTCAAAAGTCTCTTCCTCGGGCACGCTCCAAACGGTACAGGTAAGAGGCGAGGAGACGAAGAGGGAGGGCAAGAAACAGATCGTCAAGGCGATGGCGATTGATGTCCTCAAAAAGGTCAGGCTTCCCGACCCGGAGAGGATAATGAAGTCCTATCCACACGAGCTCTCGGGCGGAATGAGGCAGAGAACCATGATAGCGATGGCTCTTGCCAGGAGCCCGGTACTTCTTGTTGCAGACGAGATCACGACCGCGCTGGATGTCACGATACAGGCTCAGATACTCGAACTTCTTCGAATTCTTCGGAACGAGGTCAGTTCCACCATCGTTGTCATCACTCACGACCTCGGGGTCGTTGCGGAGGTCTGCGATCGAGTTGGGGTGATGTACGCGGGCGATGTGGTAGAGGTGGCGACGGTGAGAGAAATCTTCGCCAAGCCATCCCATCCTTATACACAGGGCCTTCTCAATGCTATACCGAGCGTTACTGGCTCGGAGGGGAGACTCGTGTCGGTAGCGGGCTCGGTGCCTGACCTCATCGATCCCCCGCCCGCGTGCAGATTCAACCCTCGTTGCCCCTATGTCATGGAGATTTGCAAGAGGGTGAAGCCGGAACTACTTCCCATCAACGGGGATCATACTGTCGCGTGCTACCTGTATCACAAGGGTGAAGGCGCATGACCGAGGAAGCATTTCTCAGGGTCGTGGAACTGAAAAAGTGGTTCCCTGTCCGAGGGGGGATCCTGGGGAGGGTAAGGGCGTACGTGAAGGCGGCCGACGGCGTCTCCTTCAACATACAGAAGGGTGAGACCTTCGGTCTCGTCGGGGAATCCGGGAGCGGCAAGACAACAGTTGCGAGGACGATTCTGAGATTGATAGAACCAACCAGCGGCGAGGTCTTTCTCGCCGGGGATGAAATCGCGATAATTCCGCGGAAGAAGCTCAAACCGTTCAGGAGGAAGATGGGGATAATCTTCCAGGACCCCTACGCGTCTCTCGACCCTAGGCAGACGGTGAAGTCGACGCTCGTGGAGGCCATGAGGGCGTCGGGTACCGTGATCGACTCGATTGAGGCCGACGAAAGAGCTCTTCAGTTGATCTCCGCCGTTGGATTGAACGCAGAGCACCTCTTTCGTTATCCTCACGAATTCTCAGGGGGGCAAAGGCAGAGAATCGCGGTAGCTCGTGCTCTGGCTACGAATCCAGACTTCCTGGTTCTTGACGAGCCAACCTCATTCCTGGATGTATCAGTGCAGGCTCAGATACTCAACCTCCTCAAGGACCTGCAGAAGGAGCTCGACCTCACATACCTGTTCATCACCCATAACTTGAGCGTGATAAGATACATGAGCACCAGGGTCGGAGTGATGTATCTGGGGAAGCTCATGGAGGTGGCGAGCTCTGAAGTCCTCTACACGAGCCCAGAGCATCCCTACACTCACGCCCTGATCAACTCGATACCGATCCCCGACCCTCTTCTCGCAAGGAGGGGGGCTCCCTTGGCAGGGGACGTACCCAGCATCACGAATGTCCCCAGCGGCTGCGTATTCCGCACCCGTTGTCCCTACGCCACCCAGAAGTGTGCCGATGAAGAGCCATTGCTGCGTGAGACGGCGCCCGGACACTTTACGGCCTGCCACTACGCGAAAGAGCTGAAACTCGCTGCACCCGTCACTGCAAAGGCGAGGAATCCGAGTCCAGCTTGAGCGAGGACGGGAAGGAGAAGGAGGAGGACGTCAGGCTCGAATGGCGGGACTGGGTGGCACTAACAATCGCCATGCTGGAGACGGTTCTCCTTCCCCTGGTCCTGATTATCATAATTCTGGTCTTGGTGGCAGCGATTCTCCTCATCTAGACCTATCGTTCCTCGAGCCCCGCAGCCCATCTCTTCCATAAAGACTTGGCCGTGAGAGTCTCGACAAAACCCAATCCTTTCCACGGCTTCATCGGAAGCGTCCTCATCAGCTCTGCGACAAAGAGTGCTGCGTGCTCCCTTGATCCAAGCCTATCTCCGCCCAGAGTGATCGACAGATAGGTCGATTCAGGAATTCTGCGAGGCGCTAGTCCGCCCAGCGCCCGGTTGTAAGATTCTGCCTCCTTCAGCAGCTGGACGCGAACGGCGAAGGGACCTGGCCTGCTGACCTCGAATTCGACCGTGTGCCCGAAGTCGTTCTTGAAGAAATCATATGCCAGCTTCTTCAGTGCCGTCTCAGAAGCTCCGACAACGACGCCGAAGGGCAGACCTGATCTCAACGAGGGCTACCTGACCCGTGCTGGCTTATATCCCGAGCGAGACTCCTTGGTGGGACCCCTTGTCTCTCGGCGTTTCAGCTAGATATCTCAGGAAGAGGCTCAAGTCGGCGTCGAGGCTCGAGAATCTTGTGGAGGGGACGAGACTCCAGGTGGCTGCGAGCTACGGGGAGGGGCACCTCATCTACGCCCTCGCCGCTTACAGACTGGGCGGGCTTCCGGATCTGGTGGCCAAGGATTTGGACTGACTACGAGACGTTTGACCGCTCTCCCCGGGTGCTTTCAAGTCTCCGTCGGGTGACCTATGTTTCGCGGATTGCGAAATTCACGGGATTCCGGTCATCTCTTGGGCTTAATACCGATGAGAAGTGCCAGTTCGAGCCACTTCCAATGGCAGTCGACATCAATGAATCCAATGTTGCGAAGCCACATGAGCTGGGTTTCAACGTCAAGTAGCTTGTTCGAAGGATCCTCTGTTTCGGGTGTCTCACCAATCGCACTCAAGAATTTGCGATGAAGGGCCTCCGTCGGAGAAGCAACATGCTCTAGATTGCAAAAGACGCCGTCGGGGGTCAAATGGTCAAATATTTCTCGATAGAGCTGTCTCTTCCGACCATGAGCGAGATGATGAATCGCAAAACTCGAGACGACCACATCAAATCGGCCGAGCTTGGAAGGAATGGGTAGGTTAAGGTCGTGTTTGACCACTTTGATCCGCACATCCGTTGCAAAACGTTTCTTTGCCGCGTCGAGCATGGTCTCAGAGAAGTCCAATGCAACACCTTCGGATTTGGGCCGGTTGATTCTCAATAGCGCAAGCAGCTTTCCATCTCCAGTTCCCAAGTCAAGTATACGCTTGGCATCTGATGGCACATGGTCGAGCAGGACTCTTTCACCCTCAATTCGATGCGGAATATTGTCGGCACAAGCCAAATAGGCCGAGGCATGGTTGACGGTTTTCCATTCATTCTGAAGTGGATTTCTCATGGCTCTTCTTCATCCTCCAACGTTACCTTCCCCACGGATCGAATAAACGTCTTATTTTCGTTCCGCCGATCCGACGAGGATTTGACAGCACCCTCGCTCGGCTCCTCCCCGCCACTCACTTTCAGTCCCCCGACCATCTGCCGCCACTGCACGGAAGAATCTTTTCATACCTGCCCCGCTAGTAGCCAATGGGAGTCCAGCGAAGAGACTCGCAAGAAAAGGAAGTGTCCAGCAGAAATTTGATTCAAGACGCAGCCGTGGAGGTGAACGGTCTCACTCGCCAGTACGCCACCCGCTCCTTCTTCGGCGGGGTCAGCAGAGTGACCAAGGCTCTTGACGGGATTAGCTTCTCCATAAAGACCGGCGAGCTCTTCGGCCTCATAGGACCCAACGGTGCGGGGAAGACTACCACGATCAAGATTCTCACAACCCTCCTCACGCCCACTTCGGGCACCGCCAGGGTCCTCGGAATGGATGTCACCAAAGACGTCTACGAGATCAGGAGGCGGATTGGCATAGTCTACGGCGGCGAGCGCGGGCTCTACAACCGCGTCTCCGCGATGGACAACCTCCGCTACTTCGCCGACCTCTACGGGGTTCAGCCCGACGTGGCGGCGAAGAGGATCCCCCAGCTTCTCGAGCTCGTCGGGCTCAGGGAGAGGGCGGTCGAGAAGGTCGAGAAGTACTCGAGGGGCATGAAGCAGAGGCTACACGTCGCGAAGGCCCTTGTCCACGACCCCGAGATGCTCTTCCTCGACGAGCCCACCATAGGTCTCGACCCCGCCGGGGCGAGAGACATACGGAGGATGGTGAGAGACATGAGGGACCAGGGGAAGACAATCCTCCTCACGACGCACTACATGTTCGAGGCAGAAGAGCTCTGCGAGAGGATCGGGGTGATTTCGAAGGGAAAGATCGTGGCTCTGGACACTCCGTCAGCGCTCAAGAGCATGGTCCGCGACATTTCGGTCATCGAGCTCAGGACCTACGGCGCCACGGAGCAGTACGTGGAGGATTTGAAGACGCTCCCCAACGTGGTGAGGGTGGTGGCCGACCTCGCCTCCGAGATGCAAATGATACGGGTCCAGACGCCGCTGGGCGCCGACCTCCTTCCTCTGGTTGTGTCGAAACTGCCCGAAGGGGCCAAGATAATAGACAGGACAATAAAGGAGCCCACCCTGGAGGACGCCTACCTTAGGTTGGTGGAAGAGTAGATGGATTCGTTCGGCGAGCTGACCGCTGGCAAGAGGGTGGATGGCTACCTATCCCGGAGACTCCAGGTGCTCAAGGCCTGCATCGCGATGACAGGCAAGCTCTTCTTCGCTGACCCCCAGTGGATAATCCCGAGCATCATCGCGCCGTTCGTGTTCACGATGGTCGCCTTCTTTCTCTTCGGCGGGCAGACCTCCTCAAGCTCCTTCCTCCTCTACCTTATACTCGGTTCGGGTCTGATGGGAATGTGGGGGACGACGATCTACGGGTCGGTCAACTCAATCGGCTTCGACAGGTGGAACGGTACCATGGAGTCGACGCTGGCGGCTCCGATACCCCTCTCGTGGATTGCGCTGGGCAGGGTCCTCTTCAACACCTTCGAGGGCGTCATTAACGCCCTGTTCATTCTGGTCATCGGTCTCGTGTGGTTCCGGGTCGGCTTCGGGCTGGTCAGCCCTCCCCTCTTCGTGCTCGCAGCTGTGAGCACCTTCGTATCACTCTCTGCGTTCGGTCTGATGATGTCGACAGTCGTGGTCCTGACGCGCAAGGGCGGGTTCATCACGAACTCAATGGAGATTCCCGTCTACATCGCCACCGGCACGATGTTCCCCGTGAGCCTGCTCCCTTACGTCGCGCTTCCGTTCGCGTTCATCCTCGCCCCCACGTGGGGGATAGAGGCGATAAGGCTCAGCGCCTTACCCGGATATACAGGCCTGTCCGTGGGTTACTGGGAGGACCTTCTCATAATGGCAGCCGAGACGGTCGTGTACCTGGCCCTGGCGTTCGTGCTATTCAAGAGAGTGGAGGCATACGCGAAGAGAAATGGAACAATCGAAGAGTACTGAGAATCCGGGCGGCAAGCTCGGTGCGTCGGCCAGGTTCCTTCTCGCTCTCCGCGTCTTCAAGGGGGCCTTCCTCTTCGGGCGAAAGGGGCTGATAATCTGGGACTCATGGGACATGTGGATAATGCAGATTGTGATTACGCCGATTGCCCAGATAGGATTCTTCGCGTTCCTCTCGATATATCTGAATTACCCGATCTCGGTTACCCAGTACATAATAGTAGGCAACGCCCTGCAGTCGATGTCCTTCTCTGCCGTCTTCGCGGTCGCGAACATCACCTCTCAGGACAAGTGGCAGGGGACGCTGCCGGGGATGATGGTGACTCCGGCCAACAGGGTCGCCCTCTTCGTCGGAAGGGCGATGTTCCAGGTCCTGCTGTCTGCCCTGATCTCGGCGGCTGGGCTGCTGTACGCAGCCACGGTCTTCGGGGTAGACTTCGGGTCAGCGGACTTTCTGGGAATCGCTGCCGTGGTTCTCGTTACGTGCGCGGCGATGATCAGCTTCGGGTTACTGATATCCGCGGTCGGGCTCTACATGAGGACCGCGATGATAGTGGCGAACATCTTCCTCTTCATCACCCTCCTTCTCAGCGGCGTCAACTTCCCGGTGTCGGTTCTCCCGGTCTGGCTGCAACCGGTCTCCTGGACGATTCCGCTGACCTACGGAACCGAGGCTCTCAGGAGCGCCATCTCCGGAGCCTCTCTTCTCCAGCTGCTGCCGGTGCTCGGCTGGGAGGGGCTGGACGGCTTCATCGTCCTACTGGTGGGCTTCTCGCTCTTCACCGGCTTCGAGACGCTTTCGAGGCGGACGGGAAGGTTCGAGGAATACTAGTCCTGCGCGGGGCGGATCCCGGGGCGGGCGGTAATCGCGGGGCTGGTGGAGCTGCCGGGCCACGGCGCCGGCGGAGGAAGGGTCATGAGGGTAATGGCCGCCTTGGCGAACTGGAGGGAGTTCGAGGTGCTCAGCGCCTCGCTGAGGGCAAAGGGCTATTCGGTCGCCGAGAAGATAGTGCTCGCGAAACGGAGGATGCAGGTGGACCTCCTTGCCTGTTCGAGTTTCATTGCGCTGGCAGTCGACTGCGAGCACTGGCTGAGGGCCAGCGGCGGGCGGCGCTCGTATCGGCGGCTGAGGCGCAGGTCCGCAAGGCCGCCTCCCTTGGGTCCGGACGCCCAGAGCCGGAGCCCCTCGTGACCGTCATACTTGTGTTCGCGAGCGAGCTGGGGGGGGGGTTTCGTGGGGGTTGCGGCGTGGTCCCCCTCTACTCTCTGTTCGACAACCTCGATAACATCGAGTCTTTCGGGGAACAGCTTAGTGTATTCTAGCCGAGAAGCTTCCTGACTACTGCTTGGCTTATCGGTGGCGCGCGTGCCCTTATGATGCCCTTCGTTATCTTGACCCAGTTCTCGTCCTCCGCGAAGACCTCCTTCAACATCCTGATGCCTCTGTCCTTCTCCCTGGTCTTCAACATGCTCAGGCCCACCCAGTACCTCAGCTCAAGGACCTCCGGTACGAGCTCCAGCCCCTTCGAGTACGCTTTCAGGGCCTCGGCGTACTTCTCGGAAGTGAGGAGGTCGTCGCCCTTGCTGACCCACTCGTAGCCCCTCTGATACCTGAGAAGGCGCGCAAGCTCCGGGACCGGCTCGGGGTGGTCCTCCACCCTGAGTTCGATCGTTCTGCCCGACCATTCGTTGGGAAAGAGCTGCGGCGAGACCACCAGTATTGCTGCTGACTGCTTGCCCCGCGCGTCCCCGCCCGCGGCCTCCCCCGCCTCGAGGGCTGCGACGAGCCTTTCCGCGAGGGGCGACCTGGCCCTCTTCTCGTACGCCTTGTGCATGGCCTTCCAGACCCTCTCGTTCCTCATTATGTTCCCCTGGCAGCTCACCTGGTCGCCGGTGACGTGCCCAGCCTGGGGGATGCACTTCGATCCCGTGTGGGCGGCGACTCCTCCCGTCGCGTCGACCATCGCAACCTGCCTGTTCTCTGCCTTGCGGTCTGCCTTGAGCAGGGCGCCAAGGGCCTCGTGGGCGCTCTTCCCGGCGGCCATCAACTGCAGCCCAAGGGGACCGTAGCTGACCTCGGCCATCGCCTGCGTCGCGACTGCGCCGACTCCTGCCCTGGCCCACGTCACAACGGACCCTACAGAGAAGTAGTGCGATTGTACCGCAACACCCATTTCACCCGTCTTGGGGTCACGCGCAACTATCGAGTAGGTCATGCCTGCAGCGAGAGGAAGAATCGATTTATGCCTTCCTCGGCTGCCGGGGCACCGATGAGTGTCAGCCGGCTACCTGAGAACGGACTGGTCAAGGTCGTCCTCATGGGGCTGGGACCTGCCAGATAAGGTTCGACTTGGAGATGTCGCTGACCTCTGCCGGTTTCGATGCCATCGAAATAAGGGGCGACCCGAGCCTCAAGCTGCGGTTCGAGAAGGGGGTCTTCGGCGACAGTCGCGCTAGTCGTGCACGCAGTGGAAAGGGTCGCTAAGGCGCGTCCGGGCCTGCTGAATGTGCTCGACTTGCCTCTGACATGGCGCTGAGCCTCCTCACAGAGAGTACCTCCGCTCCAAGATTCTTCTGTCAGGTGTGGGCAGTCGCCCTGAAGATCATGGTCCAGAAAGACCCCTCCCAACCTTTCGCTAGGAGAGAGGTCGGGAAGGCTTTTATCGGCGGCTTGGGCCATCAGTCGCTTGAGAATGAATATAGAACCTCATCAAAAAAGAGCAATCAGCAGAGGCGCCACCGTCGGCGTCATCATCGTAGTTCTAGTCATTGCAGCAGTCGCAACGTACTACTTGGTGGGCGTCCCGTCCGGCACCACCTCAACAACCACCGCCCCGACAACTTCGCTCGCGTACAAGAACACGATCGTAATCGGGACTACTGATAGCGTCCAGACGACCATAGATCCCGCAGACGCGTACGACTATTTCGGTATCAACATCATCCAGAACCTAGGCGACGGGCTCGTCGATTACAAGCCCGGGACCTCGCAGTACGTCCCTGCACTGGCGACCTCGTGGTCAGCATCGCCTGATGGAACCGTCTGGAACTTCACCCTGAGACAGGGCGTGAAATTCGCAGATGGGGCACCGTTCAACGCGACCGCGGTCAAGTACTCGGTTGACAGACAGTTCGCAATCCAGGAGGCTGAAGGACCGTTTGTCGGCGCTGGAATAGGCGGCACGGGCGCGCAGTGCTGCGGTGTCATTAACAGTACGACGGTGCTGAGCACCTACCAGGTCCAGTTCAAGCTCAACCAACCTTTTGCAGCTTTTCTGGGCATGGTGGCCTTCGCTACCATGTACCCTGTCGAGCCTAAGCTTGCGCCGATGCCAGCCCACCCCAACCCAGGCACCAACGAGGGCGTCATCAACTACACGGGAAGTGTTGCGACAGAGAACCCTAACCAGCTCGGCCCCTACCAGCTCACCGGCTGGCAGAGGTCTGCGGGGAAGGATGTCGAAATGGACTTGAAGGCCAACCCAAGCTACTGGAACGCGACTGGGGGATGGCCCAAGACACAGAACATCATCATCAAGTTCTATTCCGACTCGACCTCACTGGCCCTTGCCATGAAGAACGGCGAGGTGGACGTAGCCTACAGACAGCTGGCCGCCACTGACATCCAGTCGTTCAGGACAAACAGCGCCGTCAAGGTTTGGACGGGGCCGGGTACTTTCATCCAGTACTTGGTCTTCGACCAGAAGAACCCGGCGTACCAGAACCAATTCGTAAGACAGGCGATAGCCGCGGCCACCAACAGATCCGCGATAGTCAACACGGTTTTCCTCGGCCTCGCTCAGAACCTTTACAGCATGATTCCTGCGGGTATGATATACCACAACGACCAATTCAAGACAGATTATGGCGACGCTAACGTTGCAAAGGCCCAGAGCCTGCTGACGCAGGCGGGGTATAGCACAACCCACCAGCTCATTGTCAACATCACGTATCCAACTGGTCACTACGCATCCACTGACGGCATTTCGCTTCAACTGAAGCAGGCTCTAGAGAAGACGGGGATGGTCACTGTCAACCTCGCTAGCCAGCCCTGGTCCAACTACAAGGCCAGCACTAAGGCCGACCAGCTTCAGGTTTACATCTACGGGTGGTACCCCGACTACCTCGACCCCTACGACTACACCTTTCCTTTCTTCCCAGCTGACGGCGTAGGTTTCCTGCACACCAACTGGGTCAACTCGACTGCGACGAGCTTGCTGACTCAAATCAGCGGAACGTCAGACACCACGAAACTCTCAGCCCTATACACTCACTTACAGAACCTGCTCGCTCAGGCTGCGCCAGTGGTGCCCCTGTTCCAGGGGGCCTCCGTTGCAGTGAGCAGCCCGAAGGTCTCGGGCATAGTCCTAGACGTAACAACCATCTTCAGGTATTACCTGCTCCAAGAGACTGCCTAGCATAGCAGAGCCTGGGTAGGTTTTATACTCCAGGCACCCCCCTTTTTTGCTTGGGGTTAAGGGACTACGTAATCACAAGGGCCCTTCTTACCATACCGCTGGTCCTGATTCTCCTCAGCATCGTCTTTCTCCTGATACGCGTGCTGCCCGGAAACCCTTGCCTCCTGAAGTTTGAACACAACGTGAACCCCCAGCTCATAGCCACCTGCCAGCACTCGCTGGGTATCGACAAGCCGCTGTCCCTACAGTTCGTGGACTACTTCGTCGGCCTCTTCGGCGGGAACTTCGGCCTGTCGATGGTCGACTTCCAGCCTGTTTCCGAACAGATAGTCTCCCGGTTCCCGGCCACCCTCGAGCTGACCCTTTATGCCTTCTTTGTGGCAGTCGTCGTAGGAATCGTCCTCGGCTCCCTGGGAGCGCAGAAGCGGGGCTCGGTCACAGACGGGGCAGTCAAGATGACTGGGATCCTCCTCTACGCATGGCCTGTCTTCTTCCTCGGAATGATCTTCCAGCTAATCTTCGGAGTCTATCTGCACTGGCTCCCCACCGGCGGCAGGCTGTGCGCAGGATGCGAAGTGCCGCAGGGCCTGACGATTGGCTTAGTTCACATCCTGACGGGCCTCTACACAGTCGACAGTCTCCTTGCCGGGAACCTGCCCGCTTTCGCAGACGCGGCCAGCCACCTCTTCCTTCCCGCCGTCACGTTGGGCCTGGTGATATCAGGCGTCTTCATTAGGATTACAAGGACCAACATGCTGGAGACCCTGCGAGCCGACTATGTGACAGCCGCGCGAGCGAGGGGGCTCAAAGGCCGGACCGTAATCTACGGGTACGCCCTGAGGAACGCCCTTCTCCCTGTTGTGACGGTGATGGGGCTGCAGTTCGCACTGCTACTCAGCGGTGCGGTCCTGACCGAGACAGAATTCAACATCGACGGCCTCGGCCGGTTTCTGGTCGACAGGGTCAACTTCCTCGACTACACCGCCATACAGGGTGCGGTAGTCTTCATCGCGATTCTTATCGCAGTCGTAGCTCTTCTGGTCGACGTGCTCTACGCATACCTCGACCCGAGGGTGAGGCTTTGAAGCGCTGGACGAGAGTTGGGTCTGCGCGCAAGCTGCTAGCCCCCCTTGTCGGGAAAGGCTCGGGCAGGAGCCTGATGATTGCTGGGTTGGCGATGGTCGTCTTCGTCGTCGCCATGAGCGCGCTCGCGCCCTTCCTCGGAACGCAAAACCCTGGCTACTCGGGTACGGCCGTCGACTCCCCACCCTCTTCCCAGCATCCTCTCGGGACCGACATCTATGCGAGGGACATGCTCGCTAGGGTGATCTGGGGCGGGCGATTCCTCCTTGTGGTGGGCGTCCTTGCCGTCCTTCTGTGCATGGCAGTCGGGGTGCCGCTCGGACTCCTCTCTGCTTACAGGGGGGGCGTGGTCGATAGGCTGGTCACCCTTGTCGTGGACAGCGTCTATGCATTCCCCGGCCTCATCTTCTCGCTGATCATAGTGCTCGTCTTTGGTTCGAGCATCGTCAACTACGCCCTTGCCATTGCAGTCGTCTACGTGCCCAGCTACTTCAGGGTCGTAAGGAGCCAGACTCTGACGGTGAAGGAGCTCCCCTACGTCGACGCGGCCAAGTCCGTGGGCGCGGGGCGCCTCGCCATAATCCGCAAGTACATATGGCCCAACGTCATTCCTTCCGTGGTCGTGGTTGCGACGATAAACTTCGCTGACGCGATTCTGATCACCGCCGGCTTGGACTTCATCGGAGTCGGGGACCTTACGAAACCTGACTGGGGCGTCGACCTGTACTACGGCAGGACTGCTGTCCTCTCGGGCGCATGGTGGGCGATAGCCTTCTCAGGCCTGATGATACTTCTGACCGCCCTCGGGTTCTCGCTGATAAGCGAGGGCTACGCCGAGAGGACCAATCCCAAGCTGAGGTGAGAGAGCGTCCAGGACGATGACGACCACCACGATCCTGAAGGTCGAGTCGCTCTACGTTGAATACGCGTCTCGCCGGGGAATCTCCAAGGCCGTGCAGGGGGTCTCGCTGGAACTGAAGAAGGGCGAGACGCTCGGCGTAGTCGGCGAGTCGGGCTCCGGAAAGTCGACCCTCGCCTTCGCCGTCATGGGCCTCCTGCAGCGTCCTCCAGCCCGCTGGTCGGGCAGGATATTCTTCGAAGGGAGGGAGATTTCGTCGCTCGGAGAGAGCGAGACGAGGAAGATTCGCGGGCGCAAGATAGCGATGATCTTCCAGGACCCGATGACTTCGCTCAACCCGGTCAAGAATGTCGGGAGCCACTTCGTCGAGTACATCAAGGCCCACGAACCTTCTGTCACCGAGGATGAGGCCACCGAGCGCACCGAGGCCATCATGCACGACCTCGGAATCTCTCCTTCGAGGATCAACGACTACCCGCACCAGTTTAGCGGGGGCATGAGGCAGAGGGTGATGATCGGTCTGGCCTTGGCCCTGAGACCGGCCCTCATCATTGCAGACGAGCCGACAACCGCCCTTGACGTGATAGTCGAGGCCCAGATACTGCAACTGCTGAAGGACCTGAAGGAGAAGTACTCGCTTTCGCTCATCCTCATCACGCACAACATGGGCATAGTCGCCCAGATGGCCGACAGGGTCGCAGTGATGTATTCGGGGAAGATAGCAGAGGTTGCTCCCACGCTGAAGGTCTTCGAGGAGCCGAAGCATCCGTACACGCAGGCTCTGTTGCAGTCCATACCCACCGTGGAGGCTGGGAGGAGGACACTGAAGGTGATCCCAGGATTCCCTCCTGACCTCACCAACCCTCCAAAAGGTTGCCCCTTCCACCCGCGCTGCCCCCACGTATTTGGCCCGTGCTACGATGAGGAGCCCCAGCTCGTCTCGACGGGCGAAGATGCCAAGGCGGCGTGCCATCTCTTGACTAGGAAGTGATTGAAAGTGGGTTTTGTTGAAGTCTCCAAGCTGAAGAAGTACTTCCCTGTCCAGAAGAGCTTCATCGCCCAGCTCTTCTCCAGGAAGGCCGAATACGTCAGGGCGGTCGACGGCATCGACCTCACGATCGAGAAGGGGGACATCTACGGCCTGGTCGGGGAGTCAGGGAGCGGCAAGACCACCACTGGGAGGCTCACCGCAGCTCTGGTGCAACCCACTGCAGGCGAGGTCTCCATAGACGGCGTCAGCCTCTTCTCAATCAAGAAGGACCAGCTGAGAAAGTTCAGGAGGAGGGTCCAGTTCATCTACCAGGATCCGATGTCCTCGCTCAATCCGAAGATGACTGTCGGGGACGCGGTCGCCGAGCCCTTGAGGTACCTTGGCGAAGGGCCCCGGGAGAGTCTCAGGCAGACCGTCAGCGCGCTGCTCGAGAGGGTGGGTCTGTCGCCCGCGGAGTCCTTCTTTGACAGGTATCCCCAAGAGCTGAGCGGGGGCCAGAGACAGCGGGTCGTCATAGCCCGTGCGCTTGTGGTGAAGCCCGACTACGTGGTCGCAGACGAGCCCGTGGCCATGGTCGACGTATCAGTGAGGGCCCAAATCATGGACCTCCTGCTGGAGATGCAGAAGGAGCTCGGTCTCACTGTACTGCTGATCACCCACGACCTTGCGGTCGCGAAGCACATGTGCAACCGCATCTCCGTGATGTACCTCGGGAATATAGCTGAGACCGGGAGCAACGAGCAGATCTTCGCCAACCCCCTCCACCCGTACACCAAGGCGCTGATGGCCGCTGTCCCTGTGCCTAACCCTAGGGCCAGGACTGAAAAGAAAATCCCGGTCGGAGAGATACCCAGCGCGCTCTACCCCCCTCCCGGCTGCCGGTTCCACCCGCGCTGCCCGTACGTCTTCGAGAGGTGCAGGGTGGAAGTCCCAGAGCTGATCGAGCGCGAGCCTGGGCACTACGTGGCGTGCCATCTATACGACTGAAGGTTCAGCTCCTTCGTCTTCGCGATAGTCCCCCAGGTAAAGTGACTCTGTCCTCTTAGGTCAGCTTAAAGCCCCTCCCTGAGTGCTAGGCATCCAAGATGCCAGACCTCCTCTCCCTATTGACGAGGAAGGTGGGCTCCCCAGCGAAGTCCATGGAGCTCCTCAAGAGGAACCGCGAATCGCTCGGCGTCGACTGCGAACCGACCGACCCGGGCCTCATGGCCCTGAGTCTCTGTTCCGCGGGGTTCTCTTCCGAGACTGTTTCCTCCCTCCTCACTTGGAGGGAGTTTGAGGCCTTCTCTGCCAATCTGCTCAGGGCGTCGGGCTACGAGGTCAGAGAGAACGTCCGCCTGCTCAAACCGAGGGCGCAGATCGACTTGGTCGCCCTAGGGCCATCAGTGATTCTCTCCGTCGATTGTAAGCATTGGAGGAGGGGCACATCGCGCTCGGCGCTAGCGAAGTTCGCCCGAGACCAGCTCAAGAGGAACATGCTGCTGAGGCGGACACTCTCAGATTCTAGGCCGGTAGTTTCCGTGATACTCACACTCACCGAACAGGGAGAGAGGTTTGTGGATGGCGTAGCGGTGGTCCCCCTGCACACTCTTCGGAGTTTCTTGGACTCGGTAGACGAGTACATGGACGTTCTCGCCTCATTCTGATTCCTTCGAGAATCCGTTAAAAAGGCAGTGGCGCACTATTTCGAGTGTGGTAAGGGTCGTCTTGTGCGGGCTCGGTGCCATAGGCGCTGAGATTCTGAAGCACCTCCTCGAGCGTGCCCACGAGGTCGTAGGAGTGGCCGACAGCGACATCAACAAGGCGGGGAAGACGGTCCCCGAGCTGACGGGCCTCGCCCTGGACCTGCGCGTCAGGCCGTCGATTCGGGCACTGCAGTTGAACGGAGTCGACGTGGCGATTCTCTCAACAAGCTCCAGGCTGTCGAACATCGAGGCTGACATCATCCACGCGGTCTCGAGCGGGGTCGACGTAGTGACGACGTCGGAGGAGATGGCATATCCGGACTACGCGGGGGTGGAGGCGGGCTTGAGGATAGACACCCTTGCGAAGGAGAAGGGCGTCTCAGTGGTCGGTGTCGGGGTGAACCCCGGATTCGTCATGGACTGGGTCCCGGCCGTCGTGGCGTCCGCTTCGAAGAACCCGACGAGCATCCACGTAGTGAGGAGCGTGGACGTCAGCCGCAGACGGAGGCAGCTGCAGGCCAAGACGGGTGTGGGTCTCACGAAGGCGAAGTTCGAGAAGGGCGTGGCCGAAGGAACCCTCGGGCACGTCGGGCTCATCGAGTCAGCCAACCTGATAGCCCTCTCATTGGGCAAGGAGCTCGAGGGACTCAGCTACGGGATCTTCCCAGCGCTTGGGTCGGAGGACTACGTGATGGGAGTCAGGCAGTTCGCAGAAGGGCGGGCGGGCGGCTGCACGATCAGGCTTGACCTCGAGATGACGATAACGTCGGCCGACTTCGACACCGTCGAGGTGAAGGGTGACCCGAACCTGAAGCTCAGGTTCGAGAGAGGCGTTTTCGGCGACTCCGCGACCGTCGCGCTTACTGTGAGCGCGGTAGAGAGGATTCGTTACGCCAGGCCGGGCCTGATCACTGCGCTCGAACTCCCGCTCACGAGGCGCTGAGCGCCCTCTCTGTCAAATGCCTTCCGGTCATCTTTGACCTATCCTTAACTCTGTCACTTCATCGAGGGCGAAATTCCCTGTCGCGCGGAACTATTAAGCTAATCTTCGATCTTGCGGATGACGTTCAGCCCGGTCTCCTCGTCGAACCGTCTTGTGGCCGTGTTCTTGGTTGGAGTGATCACGACCTCCATGAAAGGAAAGACGGTCGCCGAGAGCATGTGACCACCTATGACAGAAGTGTCCCTCCTTCCGAAGGTCCCGTGCGCGTGGAGGAATGGCTTCCCGTCCTTCTGCGTGATGTTCCCTAGGATGCCCGTCACCTCCAGGAACTCATCGTAGTCGTGCTCTTCATACTTCTTCGAGTGATGGTTGAAGAAGGCAATCTTCAGCTGGTTGACTCCGCCAATGGCCTCCACTCTACCCGTCTTGATTCTCTCTTTCTTCGCAATCTTCAGGATTTCGTCGACGAAGCTCGCGCCCGAATTCAGCTTGTAGATCTTGGCCACGCGCCGGTTGCCCTCTGCCAAAGTTAAAAGGTTGGACGGGCGTTCTCGCTCCGGAATGCGTCTCCATCTGAACAAGAAGGGGATCCGTGTCCTCGGCGTGGCGGAGAGCTTCAGGCACGGCCAGAAATCTTCCCTTCTTGCGGGGGTGGTGATGCGTGGAGACCTTGTCGTGGATGGACTGGCCTTCGGCAGGACCTCGGTCGGCGGGGATGACGCGACGCTCGCCGTGGCGTCGCTCTATCGGCGGTTCCGGCGGAACGACGTGAACCTGATCATGATATCGGGCGCGATACTGAGCCTTTACAACATCATCGACGTAGACGCCCTCGCGAAGAAGGCCCGTCTACCAGTCGTCTGCCTCACCTATAAGGAGACCGCGGGCATCGAACAGTCAATCATCCGCCACTTCCCTGAAAGGAGGGAGGAGAAGCTGGAAGCCTACAGGAGACTCGGCGCGAGGAAGAGGTTCAAACTATCTTCTGGATTCACCGTCTACGCAAGGACAAGCGGAATCACCGACAGAGAGGCCCTCTCGGTGGTCGACATGTTCACGCTCCAGGGCTCGTTGCCGGAGCCCGTTAGGGTAGCGAAGTTGCTTGCGAGAGCCGGGGCCGGTCTTTAGCTAACGAAGGGGTGTGAGGAAACGAAGAAACCCCACGTCCCTTTAGGGATGGGATGAATTCGTTCCCCAACACGATTGGCCCTTTTATCATGTAAGGATGTAGAGGGACAGAAATGCTGACCACATACAGGTTCAGGCTCTACCCGACGAAGACGCAAGAACACCTGATGAACGAAACGCTTGAGACGTGCAGACTCCTCTTCAACGACATGCTCGCAGACAGGAGGGGGAACCGTACTGGCTTCTACGAACAGAAGAAGGCCATCGCCAGCATGGAGCCAGGCAACAAGTTCCTGAAGGCAGTCCATTCACAGGTTCTGCAGGATGTAACCCTGAGACTGGACAAGGCCTATCAGGCGTTCTTCATCGGCCTCACCAGGCGCCCAAGGTTCAAGCGGAAGGGCAGATACAGCTCCTTCAGATATCCTCAGTATGGGGGATTCAAGATTCTCGGCGACAGACTGAGACTTTCGAAGATAGGCTCAATCAAGATGAAGGTGCACCGGCCAATCGGGGGAACGTCAAAGACCTGCACGATATTCAGGGATGTCGACCAGTGGTACGCTTGCATCTCGGCTGAGATAGGCGACCACAAGCCCAGAGAACGGGTCGTAGACAAACCAATCGGGGTCGACCTTGGAATCACAAACCTAGCTACTCTCAGCGACGGAACTGTGTTCCCGAACCCGAGGTACCTGCCCAGGTCAGTCCAGCGGATCAAGACGATTCAGAGAAGCCTGTCACGAGAGAAACCAGGCTCGAACAACAGGCTCAAGACGAAGATGGCGCTTGCAAAGGTTTGGCGAAAAGCACGGAACCGAAGGACTGACAACGCCCACAAAGTCTCTCATTACCTCATCAACCATTACTCCACCATAGTCTTTGAGGATCTCCATATTCCATCGATGGTGAAGAACCACCATCTCGCATCGGCAATAATGGACGCCTCCTGGGGACAGCTGCGCCGGTTGACCGCCTACAAGGCGGAGAGGCGCGGCGGACGAGTGATCCTCGTCGAACCTAGGGAGACGTCGCAGAAATGCTCAGGATACGGAGGAGTGGTTCCGAAGGAGCTCTCCGAGAGGGTTCACGACTGCCCGAACTGCGGACTGGTCATGGACAGGGATGTGAACGCAGCAATGAACATCCTGAAGGCGGGCCTGGATCGGGCCCGTGTGGAGGAGCGACCTCTACTTGTCCAACGAAGGAGGATAAGCAAGTTCGCTCCTGTGAAGCAAGAAGCCCACGAATTCATTCGTGGGTAGTTCACAGGATCTTGACGCCTGGGTTCATGAGATTCTTGGGGTCGTACAATCGCTTGATTTCCTTCATCAATGCATAGGTATGGCTGTACTGGCGCTCGACGTAGGGCGCCCGGAGCATGCCGTCCCCGTGCTCGCCAGTGATCGACCCTCCCATCTTCCAGACAGCCTCGAAGCACTCCTCCATCAATTCTTCGAGAATCCGGCGCTCTGCCTGCGATGTCGGGTCCAGCAGGGGTCTCATGTGTAGGTTGGCGTCCCCAGCGTGGCCGTACGATATGTAGTCCAGTCCCCTTCTCTCAAATGCCCCGAGCAGGACCCTTACGAGGTCACCCAGCTTCTCAGGGGGCACCACTAGGTCCTCTACGCCCGGAAGCGGCAACCGCGACCCCTTCTTCATCTCGGCTGCAATGGTCAGTGTCTCGTTCCTCACCTCCCATGCCCTTGCCAAGTCTCCCGGGTCGGTCATAGCAGTCGCCTCGAAGCGCGAGAGCCGGGGGTTCCCCGCCACTGCCTCCAGGGTCTTCATCACTTCCTCTGACGAGGAGCCGTCGAATTCGCAGAAGACCAGGTAGTCCTCATCCGTCTTGGAGAATGCCTTCACCCTCTCTCCCCTTCCCGTCTGGAGGAAGACCGACTTGTCCACCAGCTCGATGGCGCTGGGCGAGTGGCCGCGCAGGGCCGCGGTCAAACCGTCGAGTTCGGCAAGGTCGGTTTCGTAGATCAGGAGCGCGCTGGAGGTAGGCTTCGGGCGCGTTGTAAATTTGATCCGAGTGACCACCCCCAAGGTTCCCTCTGATCCGACGAACAACCTCGGCAGGTCGAGGAGGCCGTCATGGATCACTTTCTCTAGCCTGTAGCCCGAGGAGTTCTTCGTGACGCGGGGCGCCTCGTCTCTGATGGACCGTTCGTTCTCCACAAGGAGTCTGGCGACCACGCCGGTCGTGCCCTCTGCGGCCAACGCCTCATCGATGGGCAGAGATCCGATTCTCACGAGCCCCTCCTCCGGAAGGACGGCATGGAGCTCCTGAACATATTCTATGGTAGACCTGTACTTGTAGCTCCTCGATCCCGAGGAGTTGTTCGCTACCATCCCGCCGACTGTGCACGACCGGTAGCTTGAGGGGTCCACGGGCATCCAGAGCCCTCTTGCGTCGAGGATAGTGTTCAGGTCGGCCTTCACGAGAGCGGGTTCGCAGTTGACGCCGCCCGCCCCGTCCAGCTTCGCCCCGCGTCTCTCCTGAAGAAGAATGAACCCCCTACCCACCGACTGGCTGGGAATCGATGTCCCGCCACCCCTCGGGGTCAGCGCGACCCCCCTCGACTTCGCTTCGGAAATCGCCTCAACGACCTCTGATTCAGTCGAAGCGACGTAAGCGGCGGCGGGCATGAGTTCGAGCATTCCAGAGTCGCGCGAGAGCTGGCGAAGCTCGTTCTCGCTTCTGAGTACCCTCAACGGCGGATTCGCGTCCGGCGGGTTATATCCGCGTTCCGAGTCTAGCCCGACTTCACGACAATGGTGCCCTGCATCCACGAATGGTAGATGCAGTGATAGCTGTAGGTCCCAGGCGTGGTGAACTGGTAGGTGAAGACATCGCCCTGGTTCAGATTCCCGCTGTTGAATGAGTTGTCTGCCGCGGTGACAGTGTGTATGGCAGGGTCCGCGTTCGTCCAAACGACCGTGCTGTTGACGCCGATGAGCACGGTGACTGTGGCGGGTCCGTACCCAGGCCCCGGCGGCGACGCAGCACCGGACGGTATTGTCACGTTGACGTACTTCCCGGGTGGCGGAAGTCCGGTGGAGGTCGACGTGGTCGAGGTTGTCGAGCTGAACATCGACGGGGCAACCTTGAACTGGAAGTAGCCGACAGCAGCGACCGCCCCAACGATTAGAATCGAGACGGTGACGCCGACCGCGACGGCGGTGGAAATTCCCCTTCCCATCCTACTGTCCAGATTCGCCTGCGCCGAAACCGTGTATAAATCATTTGGTCAGCGTGGCATTCCTGCATTGATGAAACCAAAGCTAAAATAGCTTCGGCGCACCGCTTTCGCGTAGGATATGGCGGAAGAGAACCAGCGCGCTTCCACCTATGACGCTCGATCAACCGAGGAGAAGGAGCCGCCGAAGTCTAACCCGCCCCGAAGTCCGACACCGCAACCCGGGCAAGCGCCCCCTGCACCGGCCGCAGTGCAGGCCGCCCCTAGGCCGCCGGCGGTCCCCTCCTCACCGAGACCCGCAGCAGTTCCTACACCTCCTCCACGACCGCAAGCCCCCAAGAGCAAGGGCAGGCGCGAATTTGTGCAGGCCCTTTTGGCGGTCGGCGCAATCCTGTCGATGGCACCCTTCGTGCCTTGGGGATCATTCTTGTCTTCTTCCGTGGGAAGCACGGGTGCTTACAAGAGGCAGAAGGTGGTCATCGACAACAACCAGAAGTACGGCTCAGCCGCGGGGAAGACAGTTAACGTAAACGACCTGAGCACCTTCCCGCCCGACTCCCACTGGGTTGTCACCTATCCCTCGTCCGGAAGCGTTGCCCAAGACAGCAACAACCCTGATACCTTTGTCAAGTTCGAGTTGATCAGGCTCCCGGCGGGGCCGAAGCTCGGCGGAGACGCCAAGCAGGCCGCAGCCTTCGTTGCCTTCAGCAAGGTCTGCGTCCACCTTTGGTGTAGCCCCAACTACAACCCGGCAGCCAGCCACGAGCAGTATGAGTGTCCGTGCCACGGCAGCATCTACGAGATTCCCGACGGTCTGGCTGTCCAGGGCCCCGCTTCGCAGCAGCCCGCCCCCACGAACGCCATCCCGATGCTCACCCTCACAGCCGACCCCGACGGTACACTCAACATAGAGCCGCCAGTATGGGATCTCGAGCACAACGGAGTCATCGGCTACGGCAGGGACTACAGGACGTACGACACTTACATCAAGCCTGCCGCGAGCGGAGCAGCGTGAGGGAATGGCCCAATCCCAGCAGACCGAGCCTCAGAGGAGGAACCTCGTCTCCAAGCTCTACCACTGGTTTGCTGACGGCCTACAGAGGACTGTCTGGATGGGGGTACAGTATACCTTCCCGAAGAGGTTCGTCAGTCCCCTCGGCTTCCTTGGCGTACTCACCGGGATAACGTTCCTGGTCCTTGGTGTCACCGGAGGAGCCTTGATGATCTACTATCAGCCTACCCTTTCGGGCTGCGGCAACATCACTTGCGCGTTCTCCAGCGTCGCGCGCATCAACGACGCGGTGCCGTACGGCTGGCTCCTGAGGAACGTCCATTACACGGCGTCGAACGCCATGGTCCTCCTGGCGATTCTCCACCTGTACTACCAGTACTTCAGCGGGAGGTTCAAGATCAAGAACGAAGTACTGTGGGTGACAGGCGTCATACTCGGGTTAGTCACAGTAATCGAGGCGTTTACGGGGTACGACCTGATATTCAACCAGAGAGCGGGGCTCGCCATCGAGATCGGCTCTTCACTCGCAAACGCCACACCTTTCCCCCCCGGGACCATCCTGAGGCTCGCCACCTTCGGCGCGGGGTTCACCGATTTCATCCTGAGGCTCTATTCGGTCCACGTCTTCATCTTTCCGATGGTCATGATCTTGCTGGTTTTCATCCACTTCCCGCGCTACATGGTGTTCGACCTGCCCGTGATCTCCTCCGTCGTCGGTGGGCTCTTCATCATAGCTGGCATCTTCCCCGTTGCGCTCGGGCCTCAGTACAGCCCCAGCTCGCCCACGCTGACCGTAACGGAATGGTACTTTAATGCGCTCTACGCGCTGCTCAGGACCGGGTTCGACAAGTTCGTGATGGGAGGGCTCATGCCTGGGCTCCTGGTCCTTATGGCCATAGTCATACCCTTTGTCGACACATCCAAGAAGCTGAACTGGAGGGAGAGGCCTTTCTTCACTGCCCTAGGGATCACGAGCATAGGTCAGATTCTTGTGACGACGGCGTGGGGATTCTACGTAAATCCCGACACCTCCCTGCCGACCCTTTCGAGGCTGATAGTTCCGCCAGAACTCCTCTTCGGATCGCTGCTCGGCATCACGGCTCTGTCTTTCGTACTCACCTACGCCTTCCTTCGCTACCTAAAGTCGAAGGAGAGGGTCAGGAGAGCGGCCGCGCCGATTGGGCCTATGCTGACGAGGAGATGGGTCTTCGTTCTCTTCTTCCTCCTAATCTTCGCGCAGGTTGCCCTCAACGGGTTCGCAGTCTCGGCCATCGCGCAGGGCCTCCGAAACATGGCGTTGTTCGATGTCGGCGCCGTTCTGGTGTCATTCGGGATAATCGCGCACCTTTACAGGTACAGCCAGGCGCTGCCCTTCTAGCCAGCAAGCGTGATATCGGCAGCCAGCTCAAGCCACCGGGGTCCAACCTCTCGCACGCGCCTCAACTTATACTGCGCATCCCGTGGCAAGAGTCCGTCGATCTCTCGCCGCAGGTTCTCCGAGGCTTCATCCTTATCCCGTCCGAGCATGTGCCTGTAGTAGTGAATGGTCCCGCCTGCCCTGCACAAGGGTACGGCCACGGGGAGGAAACGGTCGGCGGCCGATGGATGTGGCATCAGTATCCTGTCGTACCCTCCCTTCGCATTCGTGGGGAGATCGGCGGCGTCGCAGTTCAGCACCTCCACCAGCCCGGCCACCTTGTTCATCCTGTTGTTCTCCAAGTGAAGCTCACACGCATACCTGTTCAATTCGCAGCTCGTCACTCTGGCACCGCTCCTCTTTGCGATAGGTATACTGAACGGACCGACCCCGGCGAACATGTTCAGTACGCGTTCCCCCCTCGCCACAGTCGTGGCGACCCTGAGCCTCTCCGTGGAGAGCCTGGGTGAGAAGTAGGTACGCTTCACGTCTACTTTGAACGCGCAGCCGTTCTCCTTGTGGGTGGTCAACGTCCTGTTCTCTCCGGCGAGATGGGTCAGTCTGCGGAGGCGATACTGCCCCTCGACCCCGCCCTCCTGCTGGAAGACGCACTTCACGTTCGGCACCTCCTCGAGGAGGGCCGCCGCTAGCTTCTTCACGGTTCCTGGCGGCTGGCCAGTGAATCTCACTATGGCGATGTCGCCGATGGCATCGACCCCGGACGAGATCGGGTTCGACCCTCCCTCGAGCCCGACCTCCTCGGCCAGCTTCCTAATCAGCCTGGGCAGCTTCCTCGCCCTTCTTTGATACGTAGTAGTAGGCGCCCCTTGCCTTCTGGTCCCTGTCGAGCTTGCTCCCAGGCTTGTTCACCCTCGGCCTGCCATTCGTGATGTCCCGCCTGTAGGTGAGGCCCACCTCCCTCAGAAAGGCGTTCATTCCCTCGTCCTTTCCCAATGGGGAACTGGCCTCTCCCCTGCTCCCTGGCGCGCCGCTGAACACTAGCAGTCTGTCAGAGATGAGGTCGACAACCTGGAGGTCGTGGTCGATCACCACGGCTGCCTTTCCTCGAACCTTCACCAGCCTAGTTATCGCCTTCGCGACCACGAACCTGTCCTCCACGTCGAGGAAGGCCGAAGGCTCGTCCAGAGCGTACACCTCCGCATCCTGCGCCATGGTAGCGATGATCGCCACCTTCTGGAGCTCGCCCCCGCTCACTTCGCCCACGTTCCTCGGCACGATCTTCTCAATCCTGAGCGGCAAGACCAGTGAATCCTGTAGAACCGGCTCGTCAAACTTGGTCCCCAGGGTCGTCTGGAAGAACTCGCCGACCGTGCCTTGGAAGTCGGAGGAGAGGTACTGCGGCTTGTAGGCAACCTTCGCACCGATGGAGACGCTCCCGTCATCCGGCATCTCTTCGCCCGCGAGCATCTTCAGGAAGGTAGTCTTGCCCAGCGCGTTCGCGCCCACCACTCCGAGAATCGTCCCTTGGTTGATTGTCCCCCCAGCCACCGATAGGCTGAATTCTTCGAATGACTTGTGAAGGTCCGTGTAGCTCGCGATGGGCGTCTCGCTCTCGATGACCTCGACCGCGGAGCGCTGCCCGAACGAGACCGCCCTGTCCCTGAACCTGATGTTTTCAAGCGGCAGGTAGCCGTCCAGCAGCGAGTTGATCCCAGTCCTCGATGCGTATGGCCCGGAAACGACACCGTATGCGCCCGGTTCACCGTACATTATCTGGACGTAATCGGCCACGTAGTCGAGGAACGCGATGTCGTGTTCCACGACGAGCACTGCCTTGCCAGATTCTGCGAGGCCCCTCAAGAGCCTGGAGACGGCGAGCCTTTGGTAGACGTCGTTGTACGAGGAGGGCTCGTCGAAGAGGTAAAGGTCTGCGTCTTTGAGCGCGGCGGCCGCGACCGCCACCCTCTGCAGCTCCCCCCCGCTGAGGTCGCTCACTTTCTTTCCGAGCGACTCTCCCAGGCTCAGGGCCTTGGACACCTCGTCGAGCCTCCCTGTCTCATCCATCTGTTTCAGCAACGACCCCGCGTCGCCGTCCCATGCTTCTGGAATCCGGTATACAGCCTGCGGTTTCAGGGAGACTTTCATCTCCCCATCAACCACCTTCTCGAAGTGCTCCTTCATCTCACGGCCACTGAGATAAGAGAGGAAACTGTCCCAGCTGCCCTCGTGATCGTAGTCGCCGAGGTTGGGGACCAGCGACCCAGCTAGGACCTTGAGGGCTGTCGACTTTCCTATGCCGTTCCTCCCTACGAGCCCGACCACCTGCCCCTTTCTCACAATGGGAATCTTGAACAGCCTGAACGAGTTGACTCCATACTGGTGAATCTTGTCAGTCTTGAGCTCCTCGCTCAGGTTGAGTATGTCGATGGCATCAAACGGACACACCTTGACGCAGATGCCGCAGCCTATGCAGAGCTCCTCAGAGATGAGCGAGATCTTCTCGGGGTCGAGGACGATGCACTCCTCCCCGTTGATGTTGACCGGGCACTCCTTTATGCACTCCAGTCCGCACTTCTTCGACTGGCACAAATCACGATCTACGACAGCAACCCTATGCACCACGCCAGCCGCCTCAGTGCTCTTTGAGACGCTTCGGAATGGGGCAGAACCAGCAGATGCTGGGGTCGCCCTCTAGTGCCAAGCTCCCGGAGCTGTGTCGGGAGCGCATCGACTTCCATATCTCCTCGTCGCTCTCCGTGCCCGCGAGGTGTATCGCCTCGTGCTCCTGTATGACCGGCAGCAGTCTGCACCCAGAGCACAGCGGCTTGACGAACGCGAGAGGCACGATTCCCGTGGCCAGCATCAACGCTCCCGCGGTCCCAAAAAGCCACATCGGGACGACGAAGCCCAATACCCCCGCCGTCTGATACAGCAGCCCGCCGATGGCTAGGCTCGAGCCGAGGAGGATGGCACCGACAGCCACCCCCATCTTCCCGCGCTCGAACGAGAAGCCTATGGCGTTGCGAGGTAACGCGGAGGCAAGGAGGGCGGGAACAAGCAGGCGCACCGGCGGCGACAGCTTGAACATCCTAATGTCAGCGGCCGTCTTCCTCCATTGCTCCCGTTGGGCGAACATTGCTGAAGCGAGGCCCCCGCCAGTCTATTTATTCCTGCGGGCGCCTCTGGAATGTCGCGCCATTCTGTGCTCGACTCTTGCCTTTAGCTTCAGGAGTCCGTTTGAAATTGGACCGGACATGTTGAGCACCAAGGGCGTTATCGAGATCCTCCTCTTCGTGAGGACAGCCTCGGCGTCCGAGTTGGGCGGGAACACGGAGAGGCGCTCACCGAAGAGCCAGTAGTAGGGCCTCCCCCTGGGGTCCTTCCTGACGAGGACCTTCTGGGTGTACTTCCTGCGCCCGACGTCTGTCAGAACCACCTTTGTCGAGGAGTCCATCTTCGACGGGAAGTTTACGTTGAGCAGCTCCGCCCCTCCGGGCATCCCGTTCTCGAGCACGTCCCTCACTATCTGCCCAGCGACGCTCGCCGCCGCCGCGAAGTCGGGCTGGGCATACTCGATGGTGAACAGCGACTCTTCGCCGACCTCCATTGAGAAGGCGATAGCCGGTATCCCCGTGAGGGCAGCCTCCAGGGCTGCCGCGACTGTGCCAGAGGCCAGTATGTCCTCGAAGGTGTTGTTGTCGCCAATGTTGATGCCCGAGGCGACAAGGTCCGGCCTCCTGGGGAGAAGCCTGTTGACGCCAATGAGCACGCAGTCGCCTGGACTCCCGGAGACCGCAAAACAGTCGAACTCTCCCCTATTCACCTTGCTGACGCGCAGCGGCTTGTGAAAGGTGAGGCTCAAGGCCGTAGCGCTCTGAGGCTGCTCTGGGGCGACTATTATCACATCTGCGTATCGTGCGATCGACCTTGCGAGGTCGATCACCCCGTTGCTGTGGACGCTGTCGTCGTTGGTGACCATCACCAGTTTCCTACTTCTTGCCAACCTTCCTCGCCCTGGACAGTGCCTTCTCTAAAGCCCTTCGCGCGTCCTTGAGGCCCTGATGCTCCCTAAGGGTCCTCTCCGCCTCCTCCAAGCTCTCTTCAGTGAACGCCGTCTGGATTAGCAACCTTTCGTCGTCCTTCACGTCCAGCGACCTCACCAACCCCTCGATTCGTGTTTCTGTGTCAACGAAGTCATCAATCATCCTTCCCAGCCTCCGGGCCTGATCCCGGATCCTCCTCCTTTGCACGATTGCATCCGCGGCGAGCGACTCCAGTTCGGGGACCGGGTTCTCCGACCCGACCGCCTTCCCGATGCTTCTTGACATCTTGACGATTGTCAGGCCACCGTAGGAGAAGTCTCCGACGCGCACCCCTTTGATCGCATAGAGCTTCCTCACGGGGAGGGAACCTCCTGACACTCTCTTTTCTGCGATGAGCCCGAGACCATTCAGCTTGTCCAAGTGCTTCAGGACGCCCTGAATCGAGATTCCCGTAAAGTCGGCGAGTTCCCGAAGTGTCCTGGGGCGCGTGGAGACCAGGTCCGCTATCTGCAGCCTGGCCTTCGACGAAACTATCGCCTCTAGAGCCTCCTGACTCATGTGAAGAAACTCTCCACAAGGTTTATAAAAAGGTTTAACCGACGGCTAATTAACCAGTGGTTAATCAGATGAGCGACGACCCGCGGAGGAATCTCAGAGACATGCTTGACGAGCTCGAGAGGTACTTCGAGGAACTCGAGAAAAACATCCAGGACGCAGTCAGAGAAAGGATCCCGGGGACCAAGTTCTTCTCCAAACCCTTCGTAGCCGGTTTCCAGATGCGAATAGGGCCGGAAGGGAAGCCCAGCGTCCAGTTCTTCGGGGATAGCCCCCAGCACGGCGACGGGTTCAGAGCTCCCATGACCGAGCAGATGGTCGACGAGAAGACGGCGGCCCTAAGGCTGGTTCTGGACATGCCTGGGGTTGAGAAGAAGGATATCGACATTTCAGCCACCGGAGCGACCGTTGTCGTGAAGGCAGAAAGGGAGAACAGGAGGTACAAGGCGGAGATAGCGCTCAAGACGCAGGTCGAGCCCGACAGCGGAAGGGCAGAGTACAGGAACGGAGTCCTCGAAATTTCGTTTTCACTCAGGGACAAGACTAATAAGGGCTTCAAGAGGGTAAACGTTGTCTGAGAGTGGGTCGGGCGTGAGCCAGCAGCAGGTCCAATTGAAGGTTCTTGAAGCTTATACGCGGGACGTCGGCCGTGGTGTTTCCAGGATTGATTACGACGCCATGGACGGCCTGGACGCTTCGACCGGCGATGTCATCGAGATAAAGGGAAAACGGAGGACAGTGGCGAAGTGTCTGCCCCTCTACCCCTCGGACGAAGGTAGGGGGATAGTGAGGATTGACGGACTCATCAGGAACAACGCGGGCGTCGCGATAGGCGACGTGGTCTCTGTGAAGAAGGTGAAGGCACCGCCGGCGGAGAAGGTCGTGGTAGCCCCGCTGGAGGCAGTCCCTCCCATCGATGAGCGGTACCTTGCGGACGCCCTCGAGAGCGTACCCGTCACCAAGGGGGACAACATCATGATTCCGTACTTCGGAGGGAGGCTCACCTTCCAGGTGGTCGGCGTGAGCCCGGTTGCCGACGCTGCGCTCATCACGCAGCGAACTGTCTTCGTCATCTCAGAAAAGGGAGAGGCGCTGAGGGGCGTCCCCCAGGTCACCTACGAGGACATCGGCGGGCTCAAGGACGAAATCCAGAAGGTGAGGGAGATGATCGAGCTCCCGCTCCGTCATCCGGAGATATTTGAGAAGCTGGGAGTCGAGGCTCCGAAGGGAATCCTTCTTTACGGACCGCCAGGGACAGGAAAGACTCTGCTGGCGAAGGCCGTTGCGACTGAGAGCAATGCGCACTTCATACCGATAAGCGGACCTGAGATAATGAGCAAGTTCTACGGCGAGTCTGAAGCGAGGCTGAGGGAGATATTCAAGGAGGCGAAGGAGAAGGCTCCCACGATAGTCTTCATCGACGAGATCGACTCCATAGCGCCGAAGAGGGAGGAGGTCACGGGCGAGGTGGAACGGAGGGTCGTGAGCCAGCTTCTCTCTCTGATGGACGGACTCGAGGCCAGGGGCAAGGTGATAGTCATCGCCGCCACCAACAGGCCGAACGCCCTCGACCCTGCCCTCAGGAGGCCGGGAAGGTTCGACAGGGAGATCGAGATCAAGGTCCCGGACAAGAAAGGAAGGCTCCAGATACTCCAGATACACACCAGGCACATGCCTGGAGTCCAGAACTTAGACACCGAGAAGCACGTTGGCACCGACAAGGTAGTCGACCTCGAGAAGCTAGCAGCGGTCACCCATGGCTTTGTTGGTGCTGACCTAGAGTACCTTTGCAAAGAAGCAGCGATGAAGACGTTGCGAAGGAACCTCCCGGACATCAAGCTCGAGGAGGACAGGCTAAGCCCGGAGACCCTGGACAAGCTCGTGGTCACGATGCAGGATTTTGAGGACGCGCTAAAGGACGTGATGCCCTCGGCCATGAGGGAGGTCTACCTAGAGACCCCGGACATCCAGTGGTCGGACATCGGCGGGCTGGAGACTGTCAAGAAGGAGCTGCAGGAGGCAGTGGAATGGCCCCTGAAGTATCCGGACCTGTACGATAAGATTGGTTACACCATGCCGAAGGGGATACTCCTCTACGGGCCGTCGGGCACTGGCAAGACGCTGCTCGCCAAAGCTGTGGCGACAGAGAGCGAGGCCAACTTCATCAGCGTCAGGGGTCCTGAGCTGCTCAGCAAGTGGGTCGGCGAGTCGGAGAGAGGAATAAGGGAAGTTTTCAGGAGGGCCCGACAGGCATCGCCCTGCGTAATCTTCTTCGATGAACTCGATGCCGTAGCCCCGACCAGGGGGATGGGCGGGGACAGCATGGTGACCGAGAGGGTCGTCAGCCAGCTGCTGACGGAGCTGGACGGCATTCAGAGCCTTCAGGGAGTCGTCGTACTGGCAGCCACAAACAGGATTGACATCGTCGACACGGCACTTCTGCGAGCGGGGAGGTTCGACAAGCTGATTCAGATACCGCTGCCCGACAAGGATGCCAGGAGGGAGATACTGAAGATCCACATGAAAGGCGTGCCGGCCGCCAAGGACGTGGACGTTGAGAGGCTCGTTGACATGACGGAGGGATTCAGCGGTGCGGACATGTCGTCGCTGACCAACACCGCCGTCTCGATCGTGCTTCAGAAGTTCATCTCGAAGTATCCAAAGCCGGAGGACGCGAAGAAGCACGTCGACGAGGCCATTGTCGAGATGGATCAGTTCACCGACGCCATAAAGAAGGTCCGCTCCTCAAGGGAGGGCAAGCCGATGGAGAAGGTCGCCGTCCCCTACTACAGATAGAATCTTCAGCTTGGGACAGGTGCCGAGTCGGACCATGACTCCGACTCCTGCTCTGCCTCGGGTTCCGCCTCCGGCTGCATCTCCGATTGCGCCCCCGGCCCCATCTCTGGGGCTGGCCCCGGCTGTGGCTCTGGCTCGGGACTAGACTCGGCGGTCTCAGGGCTGGGGCCGGGACCAGGCGTGAAGCTGGCGCCCGCGCTCTCGGTCGGACCTGGGCTGGGCACGGTTCCACCAAGATGTCTCATCCAGAACTGAGCCTCGACTATCAGCCTCTGCGCTAGGTCCTTGGGGTGCGCGACAGCGCTCCCGAACGCGTCCGCAATCAGGTCTGGGCCCAGATTGGCCAGGTCCTGAAGGGCCATCGACTGGGAACCCGTAAGCCTCCTCAGCTTCATCCCGATCGCTTCCTCGTTCTCTTGGATCGCAAGGAGGTCGTCGGTCGTCGCGAAGGCGCTCGCCAAGAATGGAATGTCGCCCGACAGAATGATTTCTCTCACGCTGAAACCCCTCGACTTCATGACGGCGTAGAGGTGGCTCGCCGGGACCACCTCGCTCGGCTCGAGCACGTTGTAGATCGTCCTGGCCACGGGCATCTTCCTGGTGCCCTTCTTGTCGGCCGTCACCTTCTTCATGTCGATCACTGCTACGAATGGGAAGACGTAGTCGAACTCCTTCCCGAAGGGTTTCGTCAGTTTCCGTCTCACCCAGACCTTCAGGTCCTCCTGGGTTATCGGGCCCACCGGAGTCTTGTTCGGCGGAAGTATCCATACGTTGGGCTGTATGTTCTTCCATCCCATCTGGATGAACTTCTCGCGCAGCAGGTTGGACTCGCCACCCTTGAACTTCTCGTATGACTTGTAGAGGAGGACAGCCTGGACCTCTCCCGGGAACGTTCTGACCACTTCCTCAACGCCGATGCCCGACTTGCCAAGCTGCCAGTCCAGTCGCCTCAGGAGCTTCTTGTACGTCTGCTCCTTGTCCTCAGTAGCAGGGGGCATCCCTGGCGGCGACGCCATCGCAGCCTCCCCGTCGACGTCAATCCTCTGGATGACCGCGTGGATGAGGTCTTCGTCGTCCTTGGGTGCGGTCACAGACTCGGAGAATTTCTCGAAACGCGCGCGGAACTTACCGAAGAGTTCGTTGACCCGCTTTGACGCCTCTGATGCCATCCGAGCTTCTGTCCTCCCCATTGTCTTAGAACGCTTGACTCGCTTGCCGCGAGGTCAACTTCAGGTTTATCGTCTTCCTGATGTTCTCGAAAGCCTGGACGATCTTCTCCTTGGCGAAATACTGGTCAGCCTCGGTGACGGTTATCCTGTCGGCCGATATCGCTACCGGGCCGAGCCTGAGGGGCGAGGGGATCCCGAGCAGCTCCGACAACTCCTCGATCGTCTTCGGGAATGTTGCGAGGGATCTGAATTTGAAGGTGAAGGTCGTTCCGTCGATGATGGGGTTCGGGTCCAGCGGCACCACCAAACCTTCCGACGCGAGACCCTTCAGAACCTTGCTCTCTGCCTCTGCTATGTTCTTCCGGACCGCCTCGCGCTCCTTCTTCAGTTCCGCCTCCCTGTTCGAGTGGCCCGGGTCTTCGTAGTTGAGCCCGATCAGCGCGAAGAACCCCTTGTCCTTCTCCGCTCTTCTGGGAAGTTCCTTGAGCTCCTGCTTCAGCACAGCGAGCTCCGCGTCCATTGCTCTGAGCCTCTTCTCCTCCTCGAGTAGTCTGCCGGCCGTCACCTCTAATTCCGTAAGATCCATTTCGGGCTAACCCATGTGGCCGATCACTTCGATGACGGCCTTCTTGAACTCCTCGTGGGGGAGCTCCCTCATCTGGTACTCGTCCTTGTAGGAGTCCCACGCGTCCTCGGCTTCAGCGACGATTGGCAACAGTTTCTTGCCCACCGCCCTGATGTTCAGCAGGATGCAGGCCGACGCCGGCTCGCCGGGCATCGTCGGAACCTTGATGAAGACGATGCGCTTCTCCTGAATCCCGTACTTCTCGGAGAGCATCCTCTTGAAGAACTCCCTCTCTTCAGCCGTCAGGCTCCCGCTCGTCTTCACCAGCACGGCCGCAGAGTCTGTCTTGCCCTTCTCCATCTCTCCGCCATCCTGCTCCAGGCCGAACAGGACACCCTCGTTCCCGTCCGATAGCGCCTGCTCTATTGCCCTCAGGTCCGAGCCTCCCTTCGGCACCAGGGGTATCATCCAAGGTACCACAAACTTCGGCTTGCTCGCAGCAAGCCAGGTCCTGTAGTTGGACATGTCCCACTCGGTCTCCCGGATGAAAGAGTCCATGAATGAAGCGATTACGTGCGCGGCGAGCAGGTTCTTGTCCCGATAGTCGTGCCACCCTACCCGGATCTGCTTCGGGAGCTCATCCACGATCGAGCTTCTGGAGGATAGAAGGTCCTTCAGCCTGTCCGCGTGGAACCTTAGCTCCTTGTTGTCCATGAGAATGGGCGCATCTGAGAAGCGTATCTGGTACGCCAGGTTCATAGTTATGCTGATCTGCGCGGGCCCGTAAATCACCGGGTCCCATCCGAACTCTGGGAGGATGCCGAACGAGGCCACCGTCGCGGTGCCCAAGCCTGACCCGCCCTTCACGTATGACATGAACTCGGACGAGAACGAGCCGCCCGTGCCCCCGCCCATGCTGAACGGAAGTATGAAACCCCTGACAGGCTCCGGCGAAATCGCCTGGATCCTTGACTTCATGTCCTGCTTCCCGACAATCTCGTTCCTGAACCTCATCCTGCCTTCGGCCCAATTCCTCGCGGCTCCCCCGAGACCGTACACGGCGTGCTTGTCCTTCAATGCGAAGAGTTCCGGATATGACTGGAGGATCAGGTTCGCGGACCGCGGGTCCAAGTCGACGAGCAGGGCCCTCGGGATGAGCGGCGTCTCCCCCTTCCTCATCGACGCACCAAAACGCAGGATTGTACTTCCGTACCGCCGGAGCACCTCGAGCGTCTGCTTCTCGCCCTTTAGGGTCGGCGATTTCGGGTCCGCGCCCACGTCGATCAAAACCCACCTGTACGCCTCCGCGCCGATTCCCACTCCCGCGTGCCCCATTGCCGCGACTATGACTGGGTTGGGAGCAAGCGGCGCCTGTTTTGCGACCCGGTAGGCCATCGTCAGGTCTAAAGGCCGAGCGTTTTTATACGTTTGTCTGAGGCAGGGCGAAATGATACATCATGGCGACCGTTTACGACGAATCCAAGGCAAAGGACCTGCTCTTCCTAATCGACGGCTCGCGGAGTATGGGTGAGAGGCTCAAGGGCGCAGGAAGGTCGAAGATCGACATCGTCAGGCTGGGATTGAACGGGTTCGTCGCGGAGAGGTGGCCGGTCTCCTACTTCCCATGGCCTCTCAGAATTGGGATCGCGTTCTACAGACTGCTCGGAACGCCCGGGAGCGCCGAGATCGACGTCGTTGTCTCTCTCGACCCTCCGCCGGCCAACCTCGAACTCTACAGGTTGAACAACATGCCATGCAAGGGAGGAAGCCCGCTCGTCGATGCGCTCAGGTTCGCAGTCGATTCAATCTCGGAATCGATGAGGAGAGAACGGAAGGTCAAGGTCATCAGCGACGGAGGGAACGACGGGCCTCGGGTCAAGACCTTCGCGGAGGACCTGAAGCGGGTTGGGGTCCCGTTCGACGCGATTGAGCTTTCGAACTCTGCGTCGGGCGAGCTAAGGGACATCGCGGTCCTGACCGGTGGGAAGTACCATAGGCCGAACAACATGGCTGACTTCAACGCAGCGATAAGGGCTTAGAAAGACAGCGTGCGGATGCAACAAGCTATTTAGCGGCTGGCCCTGGAGTTTCACACTGGATTGCAGGAAGTCAGGGTCATAGGGCGAGGGACCTGGCTGGACAAGGTCGCCGCCGAGGTCGTCGCTAGGGAGAAGAGGCTGGGCCGGAGCCTCAAGCTGCTGAGGGTGGAGAGCGGCCTGGGGGCATCAGGGCTCCCCCACATAGGCAGCGTCGGTGACGCCATCCGAAGCTACGGAGTGAAGCTGGCCCTGCAGTCGGCGGGGTACGAATCTGAGCTTGTCGCGTACTCAGACGACTTCGACGGGCTCAGGAAGGTCCCCGCGGGCTTTCCCCCATGGCTCAAGGACTACATCTCGCACCCCGTGGCCAGGGTCCCGGACCCCTTCGGCTGCCATGGCTCGTACGCCGAGCACGTGGGTTCGTTGCTTCGGGAGTCTCTGGACAGGCTAGGAATCGAGTACACCTTCCAGAGCGGCGCTGAGGCCTACAGGAAGGGGCTCCTCAACGAGCAGATCAAGGTCATCCTGTCGAGAGCCGACCTGATAGGGAAGAAGATCAAGGAGATGGTGGGCCAGTCGAAGTACGAGGGGAGCCTGCCTTACACGCCCGTCTGCAAGCAATGCGACAGGATCTACACAACGCAGGCCCACTCGTTCGACGCCAAACGGGCAATGGTGCACTACCGATGTGAAGGGACCAAGCTCGGGTCCGCCTTCTTGAAGGGATGCGGGTACGACGGAGAGGCATCCGTGATCGATGGGAACGGGAAGCTGATGTGGAAGGTCGAGTTCGCAGCCAGATGGGCTGCGCTCGACATCAGGTTCGAGGCCTACGGAAAGGAGATCGGCGATTCTGTCAAGATCAACGACTGGGTCTCGGAGCACGTCCTGTCCTTCCCGCCGCCGTTCCACGCCCGGTACGAGCTCTTCCAGGACAAGAGCGGGAAGAAAATGTCGAAGTCTGTCGGGAACCTGATTACGCCGCAGGACTGGTTGGAGTATGCGTCCGCGGAGAGCCTGAGGCTGCTGATGTACAAGAGAATCGTCGGCGCGAGGAGCGTGTCACTCGAAGACATCCCCGTCTACATGGAAGAGTTCGACGACCTCGAGGAGTACTACTTCGCGAAGGAGAGGGACAAGAACAAGCTGAAAGACGCAAGGCTCAGGGGGGTCTACGAATACACCACGCTCCTGGCGCCGCCCCACTCCAAACCGGTCCACGTCCCCTACCGTCTGATCGCACAACTGGCCTCGGTCGCTCCGCCGGGAGCAGCCGAGGAGTTCGTGTTCAAGAGGCTCGTGGCCTACGGATTGGCGAAGGAACGCTCTAAGGAGCTCTCCAGAAGGATCGGCTGGGCGTCCGCGTGGGGGAGGCGTGCGGGGCTTAAGCCGGTCGAGCGCGTGGATGTTTCAGGGCCAGTCGCCAAGGCGCTCGAACAGTTTGCCAGGAAGATCATTTCATGCAAGAGCGCCGACGACGTCCAGACAGCGGCTTTCGAAGCGGTGAGGGCGAACGGGCTCAAGCCAGCAGACTTCTTCCCCGTGGTATACTCTGTACTCCTCGGGTCGGACAGGGGCCCTAGAGTCGGTCCATACGTCATGGACGCTGGCACGAACGAGGTGAGCAAGGCGCTCCTGGGTGCTCTGCACTGTTGAAGAAGGATGAGAAGGGCAAATCCTCGCAAATTGCTGCCCTGAACAGGGAGGTGACCGGGTGCAGAAGATGCAGGCGGCTCGTGGACTACAGGGAAGGTGTGAAGGTGAGGGCTTCTTACGCGGGCCAGGACTACTGGCGCAGGCCGGTCACCGGCTTCGGCGACCTGCAGGCCCGACTCCTCGTGCTTGGGATTGCGCCGGCCGCGCACGGCGGCAACAGGACTGGGAGAGTCTTCACAGGTGACGAGTCGGGCAGATTCTTGGCGCGCGCGCTCCACAAAGCTGGCTTCGCGAACAAGCCCGTGTCCGAGTCGCGCGACGATGGTCTGGCCTACAACGACTGCTACGTGAC
>JAJTZD010000003.1:85461-123014 GCA_032906685.1 Nitrososphaerales archaeon | reverse complement strand
ACGGGATTGATAAGATCATCGGGATAGCATGTGATGGCATAGGCTATGGTGCTGATGGTAACATATGGGGGGGAGAGGTCCTATACTGTTTCCCTGAAGGGTACAAACGCCTCGCCCATCTGAAGGAACAACCTATGGTAGGAGGGGACCTTGCAACATACTACCCTCTGAGGATGGTGGCAGGTATCCTGCATGATGTGTGCGATGTCGAACCCTACCTGTACTCGCAGGCTGAAAAGTTCCCAGGTGGGAAGAAAGAGGTCGAATTGGTCCTTTCCCAGCTGGAGAAAGGCAAAACGCTGAAGACTACAAGTACTGGTAGGATACTGGACTCGGTGGCCGCCATACTTGGCATATGCTTCGAGAGAACCTACGAAGGTGAGCCAGCAATGAAACTTGAGGCCTTAGCAATTACAGGGCAAGACGTCCTTAAGCTTGAGCCGAGGATAAAGAGCGACTTTCTTGACACTACTCACTTACTTCAAGAGATATTTGAAAATAGGGCTAAGTGCAACGCCGCTGACTTAGCCTGTTCTGCACAGTCCTATCTCGCAAAGGGGCTCGCAGAGCTAGCCGTTAATGCCGCTACTCAGACAGGGATAAAGACCACAGGTTTCTCCGGCGGAGTAGCCTACAACGAACACATTACTCTGTTGATAACAAAAATCGTTGAAGAAAGAGGGCTAAAGTTTGTTACGAATGACAAGGTGCCTGCAGGAGACGGAGGCATCTCCTTAGGACAGGTTTATGCCACGAACCTGATCATGGCTAGGTAGCCAGGACTCTTCTGACGCTCGCGAACGTGTCTTACTGCTGGGTCTTCTTCCTTTCAGCTGGGACTGCAATAGGGATAGGCACTTCGACGGGTATAACGGGAGGAGGCACAACAGGCTTCAGAACTTTGGGGTAAAGCCCCCTCCCAGTTGCCACAGCTCCCCCGAACAGGTGTTCCAATAAGAAGTGAAAGAAAATGCCGGCAGGGAATAGTAGACCTGAGCTCCCTGCTGGGTTCAATGGAGAAAGGCTACCTGATATAAAGCGCCCAGGAAAAATAAACACAGCCGGGTTAAGCTCAGTTAGGCCGATCGCCACTAAAGCTGCTCTTACGGTCGGCCAATGGGCCTTCCTCCGTAAATCAAAGCACTGAGAAGCTTGGGTTTAGCGCTGAGCAGGATGAGGATTAATCCTAAACCGGTCCGAGCGATTATTCTATAGAGATATTACTAGAGAGTTCACGGCACTGTAATTAAGCCGATGAGACCGGTGCCGACTGGTCTAGCAGTGAGAACGAAGAATCAGTAGACGCTTGACCAGAGCATCATAGCCGAGAGATGGGGCGTTTCTGTAAGACAGGCTAATTAGACAAGGACGTTTATGTCTCCTTACTCAAGCCAAACGTTGGCAATCATAATCCTCGTTAGCCGATGCCTTTACAGTCGAACTCCGAACGCCGAGGTCATTATTGTGATTGAGATCGCTGTCGCAACCCAGAAAATACCGAAAAGTTTTCCCCTGACATCCATTCTTACTTTGTAAAGATATGTTCTATTTGAAGACGCACCGAATGCTTTGCTATCCATGGCTATCGCCATAGTCATGGCCCTTCTCATGGTGGCTACGAAAAGTGTGATGATGAACCTTTTAGCAGTTTCAACCCTTTGTTTTATTGTTGTTCTCTTATAGGGGCTACGCAGCATATGGGCTGCCCTTATGCTTGCAGCTTCCTCTTCAAGGATTGGGATGAATCTGAGCGCAACAAAGAAGGCGTAAGATATTCTGTAAGGGACGCGAAAGATTTGTGAGAGAGAAAGCGCAAAGTCCCTCGGATTGGTGGTCCTGATGAAGATGATTGAAGCGATAAAGGTTGTGAGGAAACGTAGTGCTAGAGCTCCTCCAAAATCGACAGCCTCGAGATATATGCTAAGAGAGCCAAGCCGAGCCAAGACAGTTACACCAGGAGCCAAAAGGGCTGTCCACGCAAACAGCGAGACAAATAGCACAATGAGGAACCATGTGGCCTTAACAATTTGATTCAAAGATACCTTGGCTGCAAAAACTCCAATTGCGAGCGTCGAGAAAAGTAGAAAGGCCTGGGAAACGGATCTTGACGAAGATAATGATATCAGGGCCACACTCAACAACCATAACAACTTCGAGGCTGGATCAAGCGAATGCATTAAGGAAGTTCCACGGGAATATTGCAGGGCCGTAGCGCTCATCAAACTCAAGGCTTCTCACCTATTACCTGAAGCAGCCCATTCAATGTGAGTAAGGTTGGCGGAACTTTCAGACCCACACCTCTCAGTTTATGAATTAGGGTGCATATGGTAGGCTGACGCAGCGAAGCTTGAGTCAGTAATTCAGCATTTTGAAACAGCTCAGTGACCGAACCATGATAGATAATTCCGCCTTCATGCAGTACGGTAACCGACCGAGCATATTCTGCTACAAAGCGCATATCGTGTGTGATAACTACAACTGTCTTTGCGTTTCTATTCAGCTCTGAAAGAATGCGCCCGATTGTGTCAACGTTGGCCTTGTCTTGACCTATCGTAGGTTCGTCAAGGATCATTACATCCTGGTCCAAGGCTAACATTGATGCGATACTCAGCCGTCTCCTCTGTCCAACGCTTAAAGAAAATGGGTTCCGTTCTTCCAATCCCTTCAACTGACATAGCTCAAGTACCTCCGCGACCTTATCTTTAATCGACTTCTGACGAGCGTCGGAACCTCGTTCCCTAAAGCGCAAACTCCAGACAACTTCATCGAAGACACTATCTGCTAGAAATTGGTGGTCGGGATTCTGAAACACATAGCCTACTTTCTCAGCTAGCTTACCGACCGTCATATAGCTTGCGTCGAGGCCACCAATAAAGACCCTTGCGGGTGGAGGTTTGATAAGACCGACCAGTAGCTTAGCTAACGTCGTCTTCCCAGAGCCATTCGCGCCCACAAGCGCAACGAATTCACCTCTTTGAACCACTACGCTGACTTGTTTAATTGCGAATGGACCCGTTGGATAGGCATATGAAAGGTTCTTGACCTCAATCGTCGGACGCTCGTTGGCAGCAGAGAACACCTGCGTTTCAGCTACATAGTCTCTAAGTGGAATGGTTCTAAATACTTGGCAAGCCTCTTCAACAGTTAGCGGGAAAGGATCAACCGCAAAATTGCGCTTCCTAGCCCCTAGAGCTAGCTCGGAGGGCTGAGGGATCCAAACCCCCAATTCCTGTGACAAAAACTCTCCTGTTTCATTAAAGAGCTTCCTTGGATCACCCTCCGCCATAATGCGGCCTTCGTCCATCACTATCACTCGATCCACGTTTTGTATTATCTCATCGACTTTATGCTCAACGACTACAAGGGTAACGTCTCTCTCTCTGCGTAGCGTATGGATAGCTTTGAAGAATTCTGCAGTCCCGCTGGGGTCCAGGTTGGACGTAGGTTCGTCTAGAACAAGTATCTTCGGCTCCATCGCAAGTACCGAAGCCAGAGCCAGCCTCTGCTTCTCGCCGCCTGAAAGATGGTGAACGTATCTTTCTTCGGAGCCTGACAGCCCCACTATGTCAAGAGAATCTCGAATCCTTCTTCGAATCACAGGCTCGGGAACATTAAGATTTTCGGGGGCGAAAGCAACTTCATCCTCAACGTAGATGTGGATAAGCTGGTTTTCATAATCCTGCAGTACGAGCCCTATCTGCGTGGCCATTTCGCTGACAGTTGAATCTATGACTCTCCTACCCCTTACTACGATCTCGCCTTCAATCTGTCCGCCAAGGGCATGGGGTATAATCCCATTGAAGGTCAAGCATAGAGTTGTCTTTCCGCAGGCGCTCGGTCCGAGCAGTAAGACAAACTCTCCTTCATTCACCGTTAGATTAACATCCTTCAGAACCGGCACGACTGAGTAGGGATACCAGTAGGTAAGTCCCCTAACGTCTATGACTGGATTCCTCAATCTATGCGGTTCTCTCTGCTCACGGGGCACTACGTTTTATGGCTATCCTGAAACTTGACAATACGCCTGTGTGACTTAGCCCATCTGCTAGGGCTTTTGTGACCAGACCGCCGAACACAGCCGTTATGATCGATCTTACGAACCATACCTCCAAGAAAGTGTTCACTCCGAGAATGGTGGTTAGCCCGAAGAAAGCGTTGACCACGAATGCCCAGGGCCATGTAGACAGGAAGGCGGCGATAGATATGGATAACAGATTCCACCTTCGATACTTGAATATTGCAAACCCCAGCTCCGCTCCCAATCCAGCCGAACCGAAGAATAGCACTACGGGGGAATGCCCAATCAGCAGGTCAACAACACCCAGAATCGTCGTCGTAAGTATTCCAACACCAGGTTTTCTTATGATGTATAAGCCTAGCGTTGCCGCTATTCCGCTATCTATTCCGAAGATTATTCCTGCAAACGGCCCCATCAGAGGTCTAGCGAGGCCTACCACAGGGGCAATGCCGAAATTGTCGAACAGAGCCAGCAAAGCCCCTAAAACCGCAATGAGGACGATCTCAAGGGTGGTAAAGTAATATTTTCCCAAATTTACCGAGGTCGAAATTTGATTCTACCTTAAAAGCTTTTAGAAAGGAAAGCTACTTTCCATTAGTAAAGGGTTCGCCGTATGCAACTTGACGAAGTCATCAGATTTCTAACCGAGAAGTGGAACAGGCACTCAGCATCCTATGACAAAATCATGGTTCCTATATTCAGATCCTATGAGGAAGAGGTTGTTAAGAGAGCGGACATAAAGCGTGGTTACAAAGTTTTGGATATTGGAACTGGGACTGGCCTCGCTGCTTTGCTCGCCGCCAGTATTGTGGGACAAGAAGGTCTGGTAATAGGTGTTGACATAGCGGAAGCCTTCTTACAACTTGCCCGGGCTAACGCAGACAAGCTCGGTTTAGGGCACGTAGTTTTTGAGCGTATGGACGCATCCTCGCTTCAGTATCTAGATGAAAACTTTGATGCGGTTATTTCAAATCTCGGAATATATCTCAAGTGCGGACTCATACTGAAAGAGACGCATAAGGTTCTCAAGCCTGGTCGCGTCCTTTCTTTCAGCTCGGGCGGGCCCAAGCCGCCGGAACCTGTGAAAGTGTTTGAGCAACTGCTAGCAAAGTATCAGCGCACTCTCCCTCCTCCAGAACTCGCTGCATACAGAGAGGCCCAAGGAATTGCACGTAAAGAGAGCGAGCAATATCGACAACCTTCGAGAATGGAAAACGAACTTCGGGTGACCGGGTTCCGCTTTATTGAGGCGGCGGTTAAGAGCCGTAAACTTCTTTTCCCAAGCGTCCAAAATTACCTTGACACATTCCTCATCGGATGGTGCTACAATCAAGCCGAATTTGACGCAATCTCCCCTGAGTCTAAACTTGCTTTTCGCGAAGAGGCGTTAGATGCGCTAAAAGGCTACGTAACAGGCGAAGGCTTCGCTGTCGACACTCAAATCATCTATTACAAGGCGGTTAGGTGAGTGCGTGCGATATTGACGCCTCTATGGTAGCTCTCACGTAGCTACACGGGGCGAAAGTATTATCAGGGCGAAGGATGCCGGGTGGAGCTATGGTCGAAGTTAGACTAGAGTTTTGCGGATGCGTCCGAACCGGCGAAGTCCTGAAGGCCTCTGGTGAGCTGCTTCAGCCCGTCGATGAAAGAGCAAAGCAGGGCTTCACAGTGAGGCTAGAACCGGCCGATCACCCACCTTGCCGCTACAACGTTTACGTTGGGAGGAAGCTGGTGCTTTCGAGTCAGAAGTTAGGAAGAAGGCCTACCGTCGAAGAAATCAAAGCTAAGCTACAAAAGCAAACCAAACGAAACCGGCGTGGAGTCGCACGCAGATAAGGCTGTTATGCTCTCTTTCTGATCTGCACCAAACCCTGTGAACCACCGCAGCACGATTCATACTCCGTTCTAGCCGCTGCCCATTGTAGAATCGGCAACACAGCCCTCCTTAGAGTATACCCGTCCTCCGTCAGAGAATACTCCACTCTTGGCGGTATTTCGGCGAATGCCTGCCTCCTGATTAGCCCTAACCCCTGAAGTTCCTTTAAGGTATCTGCCAAAATTTTTGGACTTATCTTAAGGTGCTCCATTATCTGCTTGTAGCGCAGCTTTCCATAGTTGCCTAAGGAGTTTAGAATCAGGAGTGCCCACTTTTTACTGATGACATCTATCACACCCTCAAGAGGGCACATGCATATGAGTTGGCTTTCCTTCGGCATAGTCGTTACTATGCTACGTACTAGATAGTTTAAATACTTTCTTTTTAGTAGAATTACCAGCGATCAAGATGAAAGGCATGATGAGCACTTGTAACTGTGGCTGCACATGTTGCGGCCCTGCAGAACCCAGGAAGAAGGCTAAGAAAGCGGTAAAGACTAGCTACTAGAAGCTTCGTTCTGCGAACCACGCGTAATCTAGTCAGCCAGTTATGGCGGGGTCAAACAATCCGATTAGCATATATCTATCGGAAACCAGGGGCGAGCTGATGCAAAGAACTGTTCCGAAGCTAGTTACGATAACAGAGACGGCGGCGAACAAGATAAAGGAGTACACGGCCATGGAAAATGAACAGTACCTAGGGCTCAGGCTCTCGGTTGAGTCGTCTTCCTGTAGTTGTTGTACCAGCTACGATTTGGCATTGGGAAATTCTTTGTCCGAGAGCGATGTAGTAGTGGAAGAAAAAGGTGTGAAGATCATCCTGAGCAAGAAAGACACAAAATACTTGAAGGGATCGCAAATCGATTACATTGAAGGGCTTCAGAGATCGGGTTTCAAAATAAACAATCCGAACAATTTGTCTTCTTGCGGATGCGGATAATATACCGCTAGTTTAAGCACTAGAAGTTCTTCCGAATATCTCAGGCAGGTTTGCGTCCGCTTTCGCTTAGTGGTGGCTAATCGCTCTCTATCTCATCCACGAGCTCTTAGCGCTTCCAACTCCTTCAATACCTTCTCCTCAAGCGGTTTAGCTGACAACGAATCGAGTTTGCTCAGAATCGTGTTCTCCCTCCCAGCGTGATCCTTCAGAATGGATATGAGCGTCAAGCCACCGTTGTAGAGATCTTCGGGCGAGATGCCTTCTGCCGCCATGTTAGAAAGTTCGTTGAACGCTGATATCAGGCTCGGATGCTCCATTATCATGAAGGCTCCTCCCTCGTTAGTTATGTAAGACTCGAAAGGAGGGAAAAGGGCCTTCTCCTCCTCCTTGAAATGCCTCTTGAACTCCTGCTTCATCTCAAGCAAGCCTCGCAACGCCTTTAGCAGGTCATCCTTATCTCTCCTCTCGCGGGAGAGCCGCATTGAAGCCTCTAATTCAGCGAGCTTCGAGTTCATCATCTCGTGCTCGTTAAGGAAGTACTCTATAGCGTCCTGCCTGTCGGGCACGAGATGTAACAGGATGTAGAACGCTTTAGCCTTTCGCCCATCCTACATGTGACGCAAAGGCTTACATTAAGCCCATGTCGAAGAACCTTATCTATAACTAATGCCGCAATTAGATGACCTAGTATGACCGATTCGACAGCTTTGATCACGCTGGCTCATGGTGCTGGCGGTACCATCATGCAAGGGTTCATCAAGGAAAACCTGTTAAAGATTCTAGCACCAACGACATTTGAGGTTCCACTAGAAGCTCTCGACGATGCGGCAGTCGTGAATGGGGTTGTATTTACTACTGACACATATACCGTAAAGCCCCTCTTCTTCCCAGGCGGCGACATTGGTAGACTGGCCGTCGCCGGAACGGTTAACGACATAGCAGTATTGGGTGGTGAGCCTGCTGCAATATCCCTAGCCTTCGTCATCGAAGAAGGTTTTCCTCTATCAGATTTAGAGAAGATTCTATGGAGTGTCAAGACCACGGCTGACGAGGCTGGGGTGCAGATCGCTACGGGTGATACGAAGGTGGTGGAGCGTGGGGCTATCGACAAGTTGGTCGTTAACACTTCAGGTATTGGTTTCAGGTCGTCAGCTCTTGATCATAACCTCCAGATTGCGAAACGATATCGCCCATCTGTGGACAAGAATTGGCTCCTAGACTCCAATGTCAGACCAGGAGACCAGATCATACTCTCAGGACCTATCGGTGATCATGGGGTAGCCATTATGTCGGCTCGAGAAGGCTACGGATTCGAGACTCAGATTGTCTCTGACGCTACACCGCTGAATAAGATGATCAGGAGCGCACTCGACGTTGGGGGAGTCGTGGCCATTAAGGACCCGACTAGAGGAGGGATAGCAAACCTCCTTAATGAATGGAGCGACAAATCCAAGGTCGGTATTAACATCTGGGAGAGCAAGATACCGATCAGGCCTGGCGTGAGAGGTGCCCTTGAATTCCTCGGTATTGATCCATTAATTGTGGGTAACGAGGGTAAAGTGGTCATGGCTGTGGTCCCGGAGATGGCAGAAGCCGTTCTTGAAACCATGCATCGGACTCCGGAAGGTCAGCAGGCGGTTATCATGGGGGAGGCCACTGGCGAGCATGATATTGTTGTGCTACAGACGGTTGTAGGCGGTAACAGAATCATCTCGCCCCCTGCGGGAGACCCTATTCCCCGGATCTGCTAGGAGGAGGGAAGCTTGACCTTTAAGGTGTCTCTACCACGCCTCATTTGCCCAGTTTGCGGTTATGAGGAGAGGCTTGTTCCTTCTCATTGTGAGGCTCCGATGTATTGGGTTTTGGAGGGCACTTTTCGCAAAAAGGAGAAACTGGAATGTCGCGTCTGCGGGATCAGGATTGACGTGCCCATGCACTGTGGCGTGCGCATGTGGTACTCGAGCGCCGAATACCACGACCTCCCCTCTCCAACTCCCCTTGACTACGAGAGCATGAAGGAGGCAGCGACAGAGGAATAGTTTGGCACCCGCGAAATGGCACGCAAGGTTTTCCCAGTGGCTCCTCGTTCTAGCCCAGGATTACCTCAAGGCTGAAGACTATCCCACAGCGGCCGAGGCTGCCCTACGAGGGCTCCAAGAGGCGATTGATGCTCACGCAGCTGATGAAGGCTTCCACTTTCATGATGATTACCCCTATGAAGGCTGGACTAAGCGCATCAAATGGCTCAGGAAGAGGGCTCCAATCTTCGAAGATGCCTTGCAGCGCTTTGTCGAAGCGCTAGTGCTCGCCTGTGCGGGAAGAGACTTTCAATCAACCGAAGAGCGCTTAAGGGAACTGGAAGGCTTCGTGGCAGACCTATCTGGTCAGGTAGACTAGAGTCATAATTGGAATAGCTTATTCCAATTGCCGAGTTACGCTGATCTAGGAGGTCTTGGTCTCTGGAGGCACCTGCCGACCGCCGAACTTTATGGCGCGGGCATAGCGGGCACCTAATGCCTGCAGGTCTGAAGGTTCTATGAGATGTTTGGGGCCACCGAAGATTTTGGAGACAGTGAGAAAGCGGGCCCACTCTTCCATGATCTCCACGAAGGCTCTGGCTTCATGTATGCACGCTCCCATACTGATTACGCCGTGGTTGATGAGGACCATAATGCGAATGGGCCTAAGGGGTTTCCCTATGGAAGCCTCGCCGACAAGTTTGGCCAGCTCCCTGGCCCCAGGGTTTAGGTACGGGACAAGAGCCACTTCGCCCACTTCTTCCGGGAGTTTAAGAATAGGTATGTCTCCCAGAACGAGAGCTCCTTCACCGTGGACAAGTGGAATCTTGGGGTCTCGGTCAAATACGTGTATGGCTAAATTGCTGGCTTCCTTACTTTGCTTTTGCTCGAGAATTCCGGCAAGAGTGATGCCTTGAGTGTAAGGGCTGTGCGTATGGACAACAGCATTTACATCAGGCCTCTTCTTATAGATCTCTGTGTGGAAAGGGACTTCGATGCTCGGCCTCAGGCTTCCTTCGAGTACGTTGCCCTCTAAGTCGATCTTAACTAGCTCCTCTGGCATGGTGTGAGACCTAGGATAGCCTGAAGGCGTTATCCAAATTTCGTTGGAGCCGGGCATCCTCGCGCTGTGGTTTCCACCGCCAGAGGGTACAAGTCCCTTGGCGAAAAGGCCCCTTACACACGCCGCAAGTTCATTCTTCAAATTCTCCTCGTCGGATTGGCAGATGCGGCAGAAGGTATTGCCAATGAAGTAGGCCATATCTGCTTATCGAATCCTGCACTTAGCTGACTCTAAAACTCGGTGCTCCGACCAGATTCTACACGTACCTTCCCCTGAGACCATAGGGGGTCCCTTTGGTGTTTGAGATGTACACTCCTTCATGTAGAGTGGACATTCGGGAGGATCGACTAGGCCTAGAATGACTTCGCCACACCTTGCCCCATGAACGAACTGCTCATTAGCTGACTTCTCCCTCAGTCCATATTTCATGTAGGCGTCGTAGTCCGAGTACTTGTCTTTCAGCTTAAACCCGCACTCCGGTATCGTAGCAACGCCTCTTACGTAGCCTTCTTTCAGGTCGAAGACCTTCTCCATGGTTCGTTGCCCCTCAACGTTTCCCTCCCATGTCACGGAGCGAATGTATTCGTTTTCCAAACGTGGCCTCTTCTCCTTGATCTGCCTCAGGAGCATGAGAACCCCTAGAAGGACATCAATCGGCTCGAAGCCACAGAAGACCTGGGGTTTTCTAGTTTCGAGAAAATACGGATAGTAGGGCTTCATGCCCGTAATGGTGGCCGAGTGACCAGCATTGATTAGGCCGTCTACCCCTAGGACCGAAGAGCGCAGGACGGCACCCACAAGTGATGGTATGTATCTGTATGAGATGATGAAACTCATATTCCTAGGAGCACCTTTGTAAATTTCATAGGCTGTGGGTGGCGCCGTAGTATCAAAGCCGGCAGCCAAGAAGACAAATTCCTTGTCAGGTTGTTTCTTAGCAATCGCCATGGCATCTTGAATGCTGTATACGAGCCTGACATCACCTCCCATAGGTCGCGTGTCCATGACGCTGAGCCCTTTAGATCCCTTCGATCTCGACATGTCACCATAGCTCAGAATCGTCTTGCCTTCTAGAGCCAGTTGAACCGCCGCGTCGATGTCGGCAGAGGGCGTAATACATACAGGGCAGCCAGGTCCAGCCCTAACCTCCACGTTCTCCGGTAAGAGTGCCCTCACACCGAAGTGGGTGATCGTCCACTCATGAGCACCACAAACATGCATGAAGAGAAGGTTCTCTTCGATATCCTTTGCCAGCTGGTCGATCTTCACCTTGATCTCTTTGGCTAGTTCAGGGTCTCGAAACCCTTCTAGGACCAAATACGTTTAACGCCCCCCGTCGCGGCGGATGGTCGGCAGAGTTGTGAGAAGATTGCCCCTCTCCTTCTTCTCGAGGTAAATTGATCCCTGCGGACATTCATGAAGAAGGGAGCAACGGTCACACTTCCAGTTGATATTAGCCTCCCAATATTCTATGGTCCTAGCAGCCTCTAGTTCGTCTAGAATCTGAATCGCATAGCCGGCGTGCACAAGAACTAGGTCACCTACGCGAGGGCGAACTTGGGAAAGATTGATCCCATCCCGCATCGTTCCACCGCCGAAATCTACTTTACCGAAATCGCCCTCCACCTTTACAACTAGACTAGGAAATGCTAGGCACATTCAACCTACCAGGCACGCGGTTACCTTTAAGTCTAAGGTTAAAGGAATAAATGCTTGTTAACCCAGTGAAGTTCCCGTGAAGTTCCTGGTGTTCTGGAGCCTTCAGTCTGGCCTGAAACTCGGTCCAGAGTTGGCGAAGATCATCTTCGACTTACAGGATTACGCAAAGGAGCTAAGGGAGTTAGGCAAACTCGAACGGTATTATCATGTCATTGGGAAACATGGTGGCGTATGGATCTTTGATGTAGAATCCAACAATGAGTTAGAGGCTCTGGTAGCCAAGATGCCCGTCTACAACTATGCCACGTACGAGATCTATCCACTTACTGAGATGAGAGCTTGATAAAGATCAAAGGTCGAGGGAGTTTAAAGCCCACAAGGCTCGTCATGTGGTAATGTTGAATCCAGACCCAGTCCGACGCGTGTCCTCTTCAATTCGTGTAACGGATCAAGGGATAAGCAAAAACTTCATCGCAAGATTAAAGAATCCACGCTACTTCGTCTCGTGAGCCCTTAAGACTTTATCCAATGATCTGTTTAGGTAATCGCTAAGTGGGTGTCCACTGACGTTTACTTTAAACGCTGTAACACCTTCTAGGGAGCGTAAAGCACTCGCTATATCAAGAGCCAACTTAGCTACCAGAACAAGAGGGGTATAAGGCGACATCGGGTGAAAGATTACTTCCACCGATCCATCCTCGCTTACCTCCAAGGAGTCCAGCTGGCCTAGCCGTGTGATCGAAACCTGGGTCTCAGGTTCAAAGACTCTTGAAAGGGTCTGAAGAGCCCTTTCCCTGCTCACCCGACTAGTGTCAGTCATCTCGCAAAGCCTAAAGAAATCAGAGTATAGCTTATGGGAACGCTTTCGCCCTGAGGATCTTTTCCGGTTCTATTTCTAGCAGAGAGGGCCTTGAAGCGCTTTTGCCGTAACTGCGGTTTAATGCTATTACAGAGCTTCTTATATGCCGCCAAGAAGCAAGGCATACCCAGTACCTCTCGACGGGCTAGGTGGTTTGTTGTTCGATTACTTGGAGGCGTTCACCCGTGGCCTGCTGCCATAATTTGATTGTATCATTGTAAGTTTCAACATCCATTCGCTCTATTACGGCTCCACCGTAAACCATTACATAGTCGCCCACGCGCGGGTCTTGCATAAGTGACGGAAGGATCTTTACTAAGCCACGCCCGACATCGACTTTCACCAGTGGAATCTCACGGTCCACGATCTCTAAGATTTTGGCTGGCATGCTCAGGCACAAATTGCTTCAGCTACGCTCTGTAACTGCAGCTTAATAAGTTTCGTATCTTCCGGTAAGATCGCTAATCGGGGTCTATAAGAGAATTGGCTGTTGCACACTGCCCTCTCGCGGCGTTGTTTCATATAATGAATAAATTTCCGTAAGAGATCTGAGTGTTCATCATTGATTAAGCCCTGGCTTGTTTCTAAGGAAGCTATGAACGTGTTTGATCTACTGAAGGCCTGCGCTGACGTTCTTCTTGCCCTAGAGCAATCAAGCAAGGCGGATAAGGGCAGGATATTATCGGAGGCAGAAATCAGGAAGAAAATCCAAAGGGGTATAAAGTTACTTGAGAAGGTGATTCTAGCGCTGGAAAGCAGGGCTAAGCGTTACACGGAATCCGACCCTTTCATTCTGAGGCTGATAACTGAAATTAGACGTGACTCAAACCTCACCTATGGAAGGCTGCTCGAGCGTATGCTGGAAGCCAAATCCGAGTTGAGGAGACGTGAAGTTTCCCCGCAGACCATTGAGATTCTCGAGAGGATCTACAAGAATTTAATGAGCTTATCAACCAAAAGGATAGAAGCTCTATCACGCTCTCTCAGCTAGCTCTTCCCATTATCTTGGGAGAACTGCTGCGTTCAAAGATACGCATATAACGGAGCGAGTCGATAACGCCAACAGATGAGTACCGAGGCAGTGAATCCTGAGGACGTTAAGAAAGCGTTAAGGAATTGCTATGATCCCGAGATACCCATCAACATAGTGGATCTAGGTCTAATATATGACTCGAGGGTCGACAGGGACAGCGTCTACGTCAAGATGACTCTTACAGCTAGGGGCTGTCCAGCCCACAGCTTTCTCAGAGAGAATGTTAAGCGCGAACTGCTTAAGGTTCCTGGCGTTAAGGATGCTACGGTCGAAGTAGTCTGGGATCCTCCTTGGAATCCCGACAGAATGTCTGAAGAAGCAAAGATTAAGGCAGGCTTCATCAGTCGGCCGCCGCCCAAGTTACCTGACGGGCTTAAGCCTGTCAAGACTGGCAGGGTTGTCAAGAAGCCGGAGGGGTCTATAATTCTGATAAACGGGAGAGAGGAGGCCTTTAAGGTCTCGCAGCACGAATACAGCCTCTGGCTCCTGTGTGATGGTACTAAAACAGTGGACCAGGTCGTAGAGGCCCTGGCCTTGCAACTGAATGTCGGAAGCACGGTCATTAAGAACCAGGCGATGGAGATGATTACTGATATGCTAGATCAGAAGTTAGTCATTAATCCAGCCGAGCCCACTCAAATCAGCGTAAGACCGGCCCAAGAGAGCTGAACAAGCTTCTTAATTTCCGCTGGAAGTAAGGTTAGCATCTAAGTAATCAGGTGTAAATCTATAACAGGTTTTCCCATTGCTTCGTTAAAAGATTTAGATACGGAGAGAACCTGTAAGGTATAGATGCCAGAGTTCGATTTCGAGGTTCTATCAGTGGAGCCCGAGACGTATGCTGTCTCGCCCACGCTCCTCGTCCAACTGAGCATAACAAACAGAATTCGGGACGAGGCAATCCTATCAATCAACTTACTTAGTGAGTTCCACTTTAACACACCTACAAAAAGTCTCTATTGGACATCGGTCTCGAGCGTAGTTCCTCGATTTACGGAGGGCACTAAGACCACCGTACGTCTGCCATGCGGCCAAGATGCTGACCTTCAAGTCGCCAAATATCTCGGTACGCTCCGACACAAGGTGATTGAAGGAAGCACGGTGCATATTCATGTGATCTGTAAGAAGTGCAGGAGTGAAAAGGAGAGCAGGGTGCCAAAAGATAAGCAGATGGCGGAGAGACACCGACTAATGGAGGAACGTTGTGAGGTCTGCGGAAGTGCTGAGTATGAAGTCGCCGAGATGGAATTAGGCGAGGCGCATTCAGAAAGAACAAAAGAGCCTGAAATCCCCTTTAAACTCGTTTTTTACGGCAGCGTCATCTATCAAGCCCCTGATAGCAGCACCATCTACTTCTTTCCGTTTCCGCAGTTACCTCCCAAGGAAGCAGAATTCAAAGTACCCGCTACCTTATGGAAGAGTTTGATGCAGAACAATTATGGCGAGGCTAGATGGGTAAGCGTTAAACAAGGAACCTTTGAGAAGCTGAACAAATACATGGAGACAAACCGATTGGCCAATTTCGATGAAGCGCTGAGCAATTTGCTGGATGAGGCTTCGAAAAGCAGCAGTCAGTATGTTTAACTTAAGGCGTGAAAATGGTGACGGCTGGATAACCCTTTAAACCGCCTCAAATTTTCGGTTGGTAGTTATGACCTTGACCTCCCCTACTACTCACGAGCACCTTCTTTGAACATAGCACAAATGTAGGCATGATTCTCCTTCAGTGCCCGTAACTCAGACTCACTCCCAGCTGATAGCTTAATGTTACAAAACGGACAGCTGTCCGACCACTCTTCTACCATTCCCGGTCTCCATGAAAGTGCGCATAAATATCCAGCTAGTGACCCTTTGCGGTGCCTGCTTTGATCCTCTCGAGTTGCCTCCTTAGCTCCCTTTCGGTATTCCATGAATTATACTTTAACTTGACTAGATTATAGAGTATCCTGAAAATATGCCGCCAATGCTTCTTGAGCTCACGTATTGTCATTGTACCTTGTTTCTTTAATGTCATGTTCCCCGTAACTTTTGTCGACTTACTCCGTAATAAGTTTTTTAGGTTCAACTTCTGGAAGTAATGGTAGGTCAAGCGCTAAATTTGCGCCAGGTTTAAACCCGTCGTCCCTCCTTCACTTCGATCTCCTCGAGCACGAGCTCGATCACCTTCTGGGCAACTTCTTGGAGGGTTTTGGTTAGACTCAGTCCGGGGGAGGTCAACTCCGGTTCCACACCTATTAGGATCACATCCTTGGGAAGCGCCTTATAGTACCCACATATGATCAAGGTATTGTCCAGGCTTATAGCCCCGGAAATGCTTTCGGCCATTCTCTCTTGGATCTCGCTTTCTTCAGGAAGTTTAACATCGGGTTCCTCCTTGTATATCGTGCCGGGCTTACCTCCTCTTTGCAATGCTGAAACGAATATCAATTTGTCATACTTTTTCTCAGTAAGCTTATGCAGCGCGACTACTGCACTGGTACTGAAATCCTCAGTTTCCACATTCTCAGGGAGGCCCAGAGTCTGAAGTCTCCTAATAATTTGCGGACCGAAACCAAGGTCCGTCAACGTGTCATGTCCGATACTTGCGATTAGGATCCTCAACAACTGTCTATCAGGTTCAATTATTGTTAAAGTTACCTAGGCACTTAATCCTTTAACTTGGCATCAATTATCTTCTTCAGTCTCCAGGATCTCCGTTACCTCAACGTTCTCGATTGGCGCGCATTTCATCCCAACACATTCAATTCCAGTTAAAACCTCTTCCTTAGAACGGGATTTCACGATGCCTACCTCTGTGTGGCCAATGTCTTTCACAACTACTCTCCACTTACGAACAGGTTTGGACCTCCAATCTTCAAACTCTTTGAATATCTCCTCGATTTGGGAGAGCTCCATACCGTTTTCTGTAGCCATGGCGATGATGTTGTGCTTTAGCTCTTCAATAGTCCTCATAGGGTTTCGTCCCTGATCTATCTCGATCTGCGCTTCCTTCAGATTGGCTACAAGTATTTCTCTAAGGTCATCTTCAGTAGCCATCATACGAAACGTCCCAATACCGACTGGCGATCTAGAAACATGTAAACATAGCGTTTCCCGACGTTACTCAAAACGTCACGGAATTCATGGAAAGTGATATGTTTCGTTAGCTCGGCTTCGCTATCACCACTACTGGAGCAGTTACCGGACGTTCCGCAACTTTTCGCTCAGGAGCAGCAGCTGCTTACCTCGCTCTTAACTACACCGTTGCCAGTGTACATGTGGACGGTGCAAGGCATGCATGGATCGAAGCTCCGAATGGTCCTCAAGACATCGATGCCCTTGAATGCTTCCGGCGTAGTTATTTCTTCCAAGATCGGAGTATTCATTACCGACTCCTCATAAGGACCGGGCTTACCCCATGGGTCGCGAGGACTAGCCATCCACGTTGAAGGTGTTAAGATCTGATAGTTGGCTATCTTACCTCCTTCGACTACCAAGTGATGGCTCAACCATCCTCTACCAGCTTCATGGAATCCCACACCAATACACCTATCAGGAATCTTGAACTCAGTCCATGTCTTAGTCTTCCCTGCTCTTAGTAGCTCGAACGCTTTCAGGAGGAACATAAGGCCCACCAGAACCGCGTAAGCCGTGTGGTACGCTCTTGCCTTGGGCCCCCTCTCTAAGGCATTAAGAGTTCGGGGTATCTTCCAGGTGAACTCCATCTCCGGCATTGTTGCTTTGGGTAAAGTCATCTTTATGCTGCTCCCTGTGGCTTTTATGAACTGAGTATTCACTTTGCCAGCTAGCGCGGTAACCCAATGTCTAGCTATTGGGCCACTCTCCATCGTTAGGTGATCAGGTCCCCATCTCGGAGTACAGGCCCAACTGTACTTCTCAGCATAATTAATTGGCCCCGGCTTAGGTATTGTGACCTTGTTCCAACCGTGGAATCTTCCGACTGGATTCCCTAATGGATCCTTTTCCACATACGGTTTTCCTCCGTCCCACTTCTCATAGTAAGAGTGTTCAACGTACTCCTCTGCCCCCAGGTGTATCTCTATCAGCTTAGTAGTCTTGAGCTCGCCGTTTATAATCACGCCTGGTGTAACCATACGTTTCTCACCCCACTCGTCTGCATGTTCATATGTGTAGTCGCACACTTCCGGGTCGTCATAAATGCCTAGGCAGTTGAGATTATGGGGTCTAGAACCAACCTTTTCGTAATCTGGATCACTTGCGTAAAAGAAGTTTACCAAATCGTCCCAGAAGGTAACCATCTTCTTAGCATAGTCGATGAACTTGATAAGCCTCACATAGTATTCGTTGAAAGTCGTTACTGATAGGGTTGTGCTAACGCCTCCCGGCAGTATTGTAGAAGGATGGGGATACTTTCCAAGCATTAGTGAAGCCATCTCTCTAGCAACCCTGCTTATCTGCAAACCCTCCACATACGCTTTGCCGGTGAGCGGGTTCAAACTCCTCATAATGTCTCCTATGGTTGCGTACCCATGGATGTCCTTGTGTTCGGCAGGAGTCTTATTGGCCTGCTCCAAGAGCTTGGGATTCGTCCCCTTCACTAATACTTCAGAATAGTCAGGTCCTATCAGGTTGAAATTAATCAATGGATGGTCATACATCATTTCGGCTGCCTCGCCCAAGTTCCTGGTGACTATGCCCAAAGGCGGCGGCGGACACTTGTATGCCATTTCCTGCGCCATGGCTGAGCATGTCGAGTGTACTCCACCACATACACCGCATGCCCTGCTGCTAATGAAGACCGCGTCCCTCGGATCCCTTCCCTTCAGGATGACCTCATATCCCCTGAACAATGTTGCCGTCGCATGAGGATCTATGAACCTCTTGTTGGTTAAGTCAGCTTTACACTCAAATGCCAAGCCACCCGCTACTCTGGTTATTGGGTCCCAAGCCATCTCCTTTACCACAGGGTCTGCTGCCGGATCTGAAGCCGCTAGGGCAACAGCCTCCTTAGAGATTTTATCTTCACACAATCAGCGCCACCTCATTTCCTTATCCTTATCCGCCATCGTTAGCTGCCTCATCTCTCTTATCAGACCCCCAGAGCGTTCTGAGACTGCAATGGATACTGTGGCTCCAGCCGGCTCTGTCAAGAACGGAGCGAACTTGTCTGGGAAGCCAGGCATCGTACAGCCTATGCATATGCCACCAACGTTGGGGCAGCCGCCTATGTGGTTGATGTAACCCCTTTGTGGAACGTTGCACTTGACGACGGGACCCCAGCAACCGAGCTTCACCAAGCATTTATGGGTGCCATATTCTGTCCCGAAGTCGCCCTCCTCGTAGAATCCAGCCCTGTTGCAGTTCTCATGAACTGTTCTTCCGAAGAGCCATGTGGGTCTGTTAGCTTCGTCAAGTTCAATCGGAGGTGCGAGCCCTTGAAGCTGCAGTAGGAGATAAGCAACTGTTTCAAGGAAATTATCCCCGATCGGCGCGCATCCAGGTACACACACTATAGGGAGACCAGCCTTGCTCTTGAAGTCCTTCCCTAGGAAGTCCAGTATACCCATCGCCCCCGTTGCATTACCAGCTGCCGCAGGTATCCCTCCGTAGGTTGCACACGTGCCTATGGCGAGCACAGCCACAGCGTTCGGGGCGAGCCTCCTCAGCCAGTCGGAGGTGGTGATCGGCTTTACTTTATCACCTACACGATCTGCACCGAGGGCGGAGAACCATCCACCGGTCCGATCTGCAATCCTCTCGTCTGCCACGGAGCCCTCCAGAACGACGACATAGGGGTCCATCTTACCCTCGGCTGCCATCCTGAAATACTTAACGAAATCCTCTCCCGTCTCTGGTGCTACAGCAGGATGATAGAGATTGATCTTGGGCACCAAGGGCAATGTTCCGAGCAAAGTTTCCTCTAAACTAGGACTCATCGCTCCCAAAACTGCTATCGAGCAGCCGTCGCATCCTAGTCCAGTACTTAGCCAAAACACGTTGACTTGGTCAATAGGCATGGAACGCTGCATCTCATAGTGTGGCTAAGCCGCTATTAAAGATTTGAAAATTCCCACGAGCGATCCAATTGGTTAGATTTCCTCGAATTACTCTCGCCTTCTTTTCCGGAATGTTAAAGATAAGGCCGACTAGCGTTGACTCCTTAAAGACTATCTTAAGCAATAGCGGCTCGGTAACCCAATTCCTGGCGAAGTAAATCTAGCACAATGCCGACCGCCTTATCCGCAGCCTCCTTCACTGGCGCGGTCAAACCTATGTTTAGCTTCTCCTGCATGGAGGGTTCGCAGCCGACGATAAGGACTTTCTTTGGCAGCACTCCTAGGCCCTTAGCCAACGTCAGCACTTTTGATGGCTCCACATAATGCGCGTCAGCCAAGTAGTTGACAAGCTTCATGTCCAGCGTATCTAGACCTACTTTAGGAATCTCCGGCTCGACCACGTATATGCTGCCTGGACTCCCCCCCCGCTTCATAGTGTCAAGGATCACGAGGACATCGTAAACGTCAAAAAGTTTCTGAACCAAACTTATCCCTGCGATTCCCGCCTCCATCACATCCACACCCTCTGGGAGCTTCTCCTCTGCTAGTTTCTTAGCAACTTCTACACCGAAACCATCGTCACCTCTGAGCACATTGCCCATGCCCGCGACTAGGATCTTACTCACGCTCCCGCTAGTCTTGATTGAGAGCATCTCGCTTATTTAATGGTAACCTCTCTAATTCAAGAGTGCAGTAGGCTGTGAACGAGGCAAGAAGGCTCGAGAGTTTTGTCAATAAAGTCAAAGAGGAACATAAAGTGGTCATCGAAGAAACAGAGAAAAACGAAAGGAAGCTGTATGATACAGTAGTGTGGGAGTCCAAGTATCCCAAGTCAAAATTTTGGAGGACGTATCTGTTCGTATTCGAGAGCAAGAGCGCTGGCGATGACGAAGCACATATGGACATAGACCTACTTACAGGGAAGTCAGTATCAGAAGCCGTCGACAAGTTCATTGAACTTCAATATGGGTATCAACCTAGGCGAGAATTAGTCAGAATAAGGCTAATTGCTCTTGCATTATAGTTGGTTCTGTCATCTTCATTGACTGACAAGCCACATTGCCCCGCGACTCACTAAGGAAAACGATAAAGTTGTGCTTAGAGGTATTCAATAGGTAACTATTCTGGAGCCGTTCAACTTGCCGCTTCTTGGGTTAGGTATCTTTGCGAGGAAATACATTTGCGTCTTAAAGAGTTCCCACGCAACGACTATTCCAAGTGGCCTGTGTACTACGCCGATGCGGTCCTAGTGGTGCGGAACGGTTCAAGGCGTGAATGGACTTACTCGGCGATGAGGGTTTGCGAGAGGACAGGCAAGCCTCTCTACGCAGTGAACGTTGATAAAATGACGTCTGGGCACACCGTGTGGAAGATGATCGGCATGTGCGGATCCCCTCTGCTGGACGACTTCAGCGAGCATAGGGAATTCTCCAAGCTCGTGGATGAGATCGAAAGAAAGTTCGAGGCAATCAAGCTCAAGTACGACATAGCTCGAGACGACTAGTTTTTCCCAGAGTAGACTCATTAAGATTGATATTCCGATGGCTTTATGTTAAGAGATAGAAGTGAATCTCACATGGTCGAAGAGTCCATAAGCATCAAACTGGTGAAAATTGAGAAAGCTACCGGAGCGTTCATAGAGAGGAGAACCTACAAGTGCTCATGCGGAGAAGAAACTACGGAGATCATTCAGCATCTTTTGAAGGAGCATCACCTAACAATCGGTAAGGCCAGCAAAATAGCTGCAAGTGCGAAACAGCCAGTTGGCGCCTGGACCTAAAACCGTTGTCAGACAGGTTCGCTTGAACTACAACTTTTAAGGAGCTTTCATCCCAACCTTAGAGCGGAAAAGGCCAGGAGCCTCTAGAAATGTGCCATAGCGCCAAGCGAAGGGCTATCAAGCTAGGGATATTCCAATGGATGTGGAACCTACCTGAGGAAAGCCCATTCTTTGAAGATCTCATGCAGGGTACGAGCTCTCAGTCAGACAGCGAGATGGATGATAAAATCGATCAGATGACAGATGAAGCTTTCATAGCCTTGGTCGACGAAATCCAGCGAAAGAGAAGAAGGAAGATAATCGAAGTCGCGAGAAAGTTATCTTGAAGACCGTAACCCCAGAGAGGGCGCTCAGTAAATAGCTAGCGAAACAGGTTAATTCATTTTTCCCCTCAGGTCTTTGGGTCAGTCATCTTCCTAACCAATACACTTGAACCATCGATTTTCACTTCGTACCGTGGCTCCGGTCTAGACGCAGGTCCCGCCGCGACTTCTCCAGTAGTTAAGTCGAATTGCGAGAAATGCCAAGGACATGTTACGATATTGCCCTGCAATACGCCATCAGATAGTGGAGCCCCTCTATGTGTGCAGATATTGCCTACGGCGTAATATTTGCCATGGACGTTTGCAAGCAAAACCTGTATGTCGGCAACTTTCACTATCTTCATACATCCTTCAGGAACCTCAGAGCCTTCCGCAACCTTAACAAACTCGTCAGCTACTTCGATCACGCCTTCAGCTGCCGCCGTAATCGCTGGCGACGACTTCTTTCTTAATTCCTCGAAGAAGCGTATGATAGCTGCTTCAGCTTCTCTGCCTCCCGTGATTCCCTTCCAAGTAGTCCTCATGATTCCTACGAGCTTGTAGCATTCATCTATGGGCGATACGTAGTAGGCGTGAGTGGTTCCCCTCATCCTGTTCACTAAAAGAGCATCTATATCGCTTCGCAGCTCCTTAAGAATTGGGTTCACCCTCTCTAGTTCAAACCAAGTGTTTTGAATGGGCAGTAAGACCTCCACCGCTGCCATGGGGCTCGGATAGAAGCCCATTATCCTATTTTCCACGGAGCTCCAGAAGAAGAAAGCAAGACCAACAGGGATCTGAAATGCTTCCCATATCTCATCCGACATTACAAACTGCTCAAGGCGCACGTAACGCTTAGGCGTTATAGGCTTCAGTACGCCCTCCTTCGCCATGGTAAGTATGCATGTATTGCAAGCACATGAAACGCTACGATCGGGCAAATGGAGCATGTGCTCATGTTCTTCGGCCAACTCTACCCCGCAGAAATCGCACCTTTCTATTTCTTCAGCCAAGAGTGGGTAACAACCTCTGAAGTGATTTTGAGTCATAGATTTATGGATGTTTCGTATAACTATGTGGGCATCAAGGGGACCAAGCCACTCCGAGCGATGCAATTCTGGATTTGCTGACCCTTTTAATGCCGCATCTAATAGGTTAGTTTTCGAGACAGCCGATAAGGATAAGTGGGACATGATGGGTGTTATACGCAAGTGCTGGGCGTTTGAAGATCGCAGTATCGGGAAAGGGTGGCGTTGGTAAAACCACCGTAGCTGGCACCATGGCAAGGACTTTAGCTCGTAAAGGCTACAAGGTTCTCGCCATCGACGCCGATCCCAGTCCAAATCTGGCCAGGACTCTTGGCGTAACTCAAGATGAGGCGTCTAGGGTTATTCCGATAGCAGAAAACGAGGAACTAATCGAGGAGAAGACCATGATTCCGCAAGCCGCACACGGAGTCCACCCTGAAGCATATGCGAGGGTTTCATTCACGGTAGATGACATTGTTGACAGATTTGCCGTCAAGGCGCCAGATGGTGTCTCCCTTTTGGTTATGGGTCAGGTAGAGCATGCAGGGGAAGGCTGTATGTGCGGGCCTCATCGCGTTACGAGAGAACTTACTGAACATCTAATGGTCGAACGAGACGAATTGGTCGTCATGGATATGGAGGCAGGGATTGAGCACCTTTCTCGAGGCACCGCTCGGTTCATGGATGCGATGCTCATAGTCGCCGAGCCATATGTAAAGGCGCTTGAAACAGCCGCCCGTGTAGATTCTCTGGCTACTGAACTAGGGATTAAAGACAGATATGTAGTCGCCAATAAAATTCGTAACCCGCTGGACAAGAAGCGCGTCGAAGACTTCTGCACTAAAAGCCGCCTTGAGCTTTTAGCTGCAATTCCTTACGATGAAAGGGTCGAAGAAGCCGACCGGCAAGGAAAGGCTCCTCTCGATTATGCGGCGAATTCAAATGCGCCTACCGCGATAGCAGAGCTTGGCGCAAGGCTAACTAAATAAAGGAAAACGGTCGCTGGATTAGAAGGCTCTCTTAAAGGCGATCGAAAGCGCTCTCAAAGAATCCAATAGTGGAATGGCTGGACTAATAAAGTAGGCGAAATTGCAGAGGTGGAGGGACACCATCCAGCGATACTTACCGAATGGGGCAACGTTACCGTAACATGGTGGGCCCACAAGATCAAAGGGTTGCACCGCAACGATTTCATCATGGCGGCAAAAACGGACCGATTGTACTAAGGGTTTGCATCAAATGGAATCTGAAATTGAAGAGGAAACTCCGCACGAAAGAAGATGGGGGAAGAAGGTCGGTATCAAGGGGTACAGGTACGTGAAAGAATGGCACGACCTGCCCGTCGCGGGGAGGAGGTTCCTTTCCACTATCGGCATTCCCCTACCACAAGCCGAAACCACTCGCGCTGTGAGAAGGAAGCTCGTCCATCCTTCGCTTTAGGGCGTGTCCGAAAAGTCTGGTTGAGAGATAGGTTATCCACCCACGTGTGGGGAGCCGCAGCGTGAGATAGTTCTCTTTCTTCTCCCATCATGCGAGCGGGCGGCATTGAAGACCTGAGTGATGAAGGCTGTCGTAGGTAACTGCAAACCAAACTGAGCCAACTATCTTGAGGCTTGGGGCGAGGGGAGCAATGTTACCTCTTCATTGGATGCAACCATTATTGGCATTCGAAGTCAGACGACAAGATAACAGTCCCGCGAACCCCGTATGGCCATTTATTACCAAGCGTTGTTCAGTCAACTCTATGAGTGAACTTTCTCCACCAAACGAATGCAGTTGCGGTGAGACACGAACAAGGAAAGAAGATATGTACGTGCTCCTGTCAGTAGAAGGAAGGACAAAGCCAGTCTATTCAAACAGCAAGTTCGTCTGCATCGGTTGTGGAAAGGCTAGATGGGAGATGAGGGTTCAATCCCAGGTTGGAATCGAGTGATGGGAAAGGGTCAGCCCAAGAAGGGAAGACCCAAGATCAGGAGAATAGCAACCCCAAAGACTACAGGGGCAAAAATACCGCTAAGCACTTCCGAGGAATGGCTTAGATTACAGCCCGTTAAACCTGGTGCAACAAAGCCTGTGGTAAAGGTGCCCCGGATTCTTACGAGGAGTGGATACGCAAACGAGTCGAAGGAGAGACAGAATCCGAAGATTGAAGTGACACACTCCTAGTACGCGCGGTCTGTCTTGGCCGCCATGATGAAATCATTCCGATGCAGACCCCTGATCTTGTGCGTCCACCACGAAACTGTAACACTGCCCCATTCCGTCAGTATGGCTGGGTGATGTCCTTCGGCCTCCGCGACCTCTCCCACCTTGTTTGTGAACTCAAGAGCTTCCGCGAAATTATTGAAACTGAAGGTTCTCTCAAGACGTTTGATTCCGTCTCTATCCGCGACCGACCACAGGGGCGTCTGAGGATGAAGTTCAGCTATTTCAGAGTCAGTGAGCGTGGGCTCCCCTCCTCGACATGCGGTGCACTTCATTTGTCCGAGTTCCATGTCACTAAAGCGTGACCGCTTCAGGAGATATTTAGCTGTTCGAAACGGTAGTTGATTCGCTCACACAGGCCTCACGTTCAGTCTGGAATTCTTGGTCTTAGCGGGCATATTCATGGCTGAAGTTCCAAGTTACGGGGAGAAATGCCTGGAGGGTTCCATCATGTGGCGCGCTGATGAAACTGTAATCTGAAATACCGACTCATACTGCAACCCTGCAAAGGCAAAGGTGAAAGGAGTTCTTTCTTGCAGCAAGCTCTACTCACTCATCATTGCAGTAAAACATGATCACCCCAACATCATGAACCGGATATTTTGGGAATGTAGAAAGGCTGGATCTCCCTGTAGCGAAATTCTTTTGCTCTCTTTCCATCTATGGGAATCCGGCAGCCGCAGAACTTGCACCTGTACCTCTCATCGAGGTTCCAGTGGGTGATCATGAAACCGTACCTCTGTATTACGCTCTTTTTGCACCCGGGGCAGTAAGTGTGTTCGTAGGGATTGCCTGGAACGTTCCCAATGTAGGCGTAATTCAGGCCCACTACTTTTGCAGCATTGTAGTGTTCTAGAAGCGTCTCGTAAGGCGTCACAGGCAGGTCGAGCAGCTTGTAGTCGGGATGGAACCTTGTGAACTGGATGGGAACATCTGGTCCCAGGTTGTCATATAACCAGGTGCAAAGCTTCCTGGCTTCGTTCACGTCCTCCCCAACTTGAGGGATTATGAGGTCGGTAAGCTCCGTGTGGATGCCCTGCCTCTTCAGCTCGAGAAGGGTCTGCTTCACAGGCTCGGCGCTGACGGTCATCGTCTGCCGCCTCTGGAATATCTGCTCCCCGCTTCCCTTGTAGTCTACCACGACAGCGTCGACGAACCCCCTTATGGCTCTAACTGCCTCTTCGGTTGCATACCCGTTGGTCACAAAGACCGTATACTTGCCCGCCCTGTGCGCCTCCCTTGCGGCGTCAATCACGTACTCTATGAAGATGGTCGGCTCGTTGTAGCTGAAGCCCACTCCCTGGCAGTCCTGTGCCTCGGCCAAGCCGGGAAGCTCCTCGGGCATCACGTCCTCCCCGTAGACCTCCGTCTCCTTGCTTATGGAATGATTCTGGCAGAAGAGGCAGTGCCAGTTGCACGATACAGTTCCTACAGTGAAGACGTAGGTGCCCGGGTAGAAGTGGTTGAATGGCTTCTTCTCGATGGGGTCGATCTGCATCGCGGCGAGCTTTCCGTACGATGAGAGGTATAGCCGACCTCCAATGTTCTTCCTCACATAGCAGAAGCCATGGGACCCGGCTGGGATCTGGCACCTTCTGTAGCAAGCGTTACAGACTATTCTGCCGTTCTCCTTTTGTTCCCACAGTATTGCTTCCTTATCGACCACAAGGGAATTATCGCCTTATCCAGAGATAAAGGTTGTGAGCAGGAAGCAAAGGAGATGGTACGATGGACGCTCGAACATGCCCATTCCTAACGCTACAAGGTTTTAGGAGCTGGACCCAACCCCCTCGCGAGGTTAGATCCCTTACGGCCCACATCCTCCTCCGGACTCGTAGCTCGCGGCAAACCGTGGAGGTTAAGTACTTGAAGCGAGGTAGAGAAGATGCTAGAAACAGAGTTTAAACGGGAAGAACAGGACTCGTACGGAAAGACGGGCGTGTCCCTCCGGGCCCGCTACCAACAGGTGTCAAGTCCTTTCGATCTTTCTTTGGATTAACGGGTTTTTGGGACATTATTCGTCTTGTCTCTAACCACCTAACGGTAATTATAGCCTACTCCAGAACGGCCAAGAGGAATGACCAAGGTTTGGGCGTGAACGTGGTGCATGTCAACTGGAAGCCGCCTGCCGGGGAGATGAAGAAATGTTGAAGCTCCTAGAAAAGTTGGGTTCCTAAGTGGGCGGAGCTTGAAGATTCTGGTTGCGGTAGGAGGAAACGCAATCCTGAGGAGGGGTCAGACTGGAACCGCAGGCGAGCAGCTTACTACAATAGACCAGACGTGCAGGCAGCTTGTTAAGATCATCAAGGCGGGTCACGACGTCGCGATCACGCACGGCAACGGCCCTCAGGTGGGGGACATCCTCCTGGCGTATGATTCGGCGAAGCGGGTCCCCCCTCCGATGCCTTTGGACGTGTGCGGAGCTCAGAGCCAGGGGATGATTGGGTACATGTTGCAGCAGTCTCTCGAGAATGAACTCAGACTCTCCGGACTCGGAAAGCGCGTGGCGACCGTGTTGACCCAGACTGTCGTCAGCGCCACAGACAAGGCGTTTGCAAAGCCAACGAAGCCTATTGGTCAGTTCTACGGCAGAACCGAGGCGAAGGAACTCGAGAGCAGGAATGGTTGGACAATGGTCGACGAGAGAGGCAAGGGGTTCAGGCGCGTCGTACCCTCTCCTGACCCGGTCTCCTTCTTGGAGGGCGCGACAATCAAAAGCCTGTTCGAGGCAGGGACGATAGTGATAGCCGCTGGGGGTGGAGGTGTGCCCGTCATCCACGACGCCACGTCTGGAGGATACGTTGGTGTCGAAGCAGTGATAGACAAAGACCTCGGCGCTGCCCTGCTCGCGAAGTTGCTCGGGGTGGACCTGCTGATGCTTCTCACGGATGTGGAGGGGGTCTTCTTGAATTATGGCAGACCAGGGCAGACGCTCGTGCACGAGATGAGCGCTGGAGAAGCGAGGAGGCATCTCGGCGAGGGCCAGTTTCCTAGCGGAAGCATGGGACCCAAGGTGGAGGCCGCGTTGAGATTCATAGAGTCAGGCGGAAAGCGAGCCGTGATAAGCGCGCTGGAAAGAGTAGAATCTGCGCTCAAGGGCGAAGCCAGTACAAGTTTTCGCCTAAACTAAGTTCAGAGGTGTCGCGCGCATCCACGGCACGGTAAATCGATTCTTCTCAACCTGAGAGGGGACTGGAGAGCGTACTATTCTCCGTGCGCTCATGCACCCTCTGCCGTCTCCTTCGATGGGCTGCAGATACTCTGCCGTTGCCATGACGCGCTATTCAACCCTGAAGACGGTCAAGTTCTGCTGAGACCGCTGCCGAGAGCACTTTACGAATTCGCCGTAGTGATTCAGAGCAATAATATCTTCGTCTCTGATGACACGGTCAACTAGGCCAGATTTCCGGAATGCGTAAACATACAAACTGATTCGCTCATCATTCAGAATTCGGAGATTAAGATCAAGCAAGTACACGAGCAAGTCGTCATCAATCGTCAGGGATTCGCGTTTCCTGAATGAAATCCCTGATTGCGAATGATTTTTAACGAGTGCCAACGCAGAAGTTCCCGGATGAAGTTCCTCTTCGTCACATTCGAAGGATTGTCTGCGGACCTTGCGTGGCAACTGAAGAAGGAAGGACACGAGGTCAAATTCTACTGCCACGACCAAGCGGAGAAGGACGTTGGGAACGGATTCTTCGAAAAGGTCGATGAGTGGGAGCCATTCAAGGATTGGGCTGACGTGATTATCATGGATGACATCGACTTCGGGACGAAAGCGGAACAGCTTCGGGCTGAGGGCAAGCACGTTGTGGGTGGCTCTGTCTACACCGACAGATTGGAGCTCGACAGAGAGTTCGGGCAGGCGGAACTGAAGACAGCGGGTGTCAGCATCCTTCCAAGCTGGAACTTTGATTCATTCGACAAGGCAGTTGCCTTCGTGAAGGCCAATCCCGACAGGTACGTGATCAAGCCGAGCGGGAAGGCGCAGAACGAGAAAGAGCTGCTCTTCATAGGGCAAGACGACGACGGAAAGGACGTCATCCAGGTACTGGAACACTACAAGGAGAACTGGTCGAAGAAGATCAAGGAGTTCCTGATACAGAAGTACGCAGAAGGCGTCGAAGTTGCTGTCGGAGCGTTCTTCAATGGCAAAGACTTCGTCCGTCCGATCAACGTCAATTTCGAGCACAAGAGGCTCTTTCCTCAAGAACTCGGACCGAGCACTGGCGAGATGGGAACGGCGATTTACTGGACCAAGACCAATCCGGTCTTCGAGAACACACTCCTGAAGACGAAGGAGAAGCTCGCAGCCAGTGGCTACGTGGGATACATAGACATCAACTGTATCGCCAACGGCAGGGGGATTTGGCCCCTCGAATGGACATCGAGGTTCGGCTATCCAACGATAAGCATCCAGATGGAGGGAATCACGAGCGAGTGGGGCACATTTCTGTTAGACCTAGCCCAAGGCAAAGACGCTCAGTTGAGGACCAAGAAGGGCTACCAAGTCGGGGTCGTTGTTACCATACCTCCTTGGCCCTTCGAGGACGAGAAGGCTTTCAGGAAATACTCCGAAGGGGCCACAATTCTCTTTCGCAGGCAGAACCTCGACGGAGTTCACATCGGTGAGGTCAAGCTCGAGGAGGGCGACTGGCACATCGCTGGAAGGTCAGGGTATGCCCTGGTCGTCACCGGGTCCGGCGCGACCATGTCGGACGCCATCCGCGCTGCGTATCAATGCGTTAGGAACGTGATGATACCGAACATGTTCTACAGAAACGACATCGGGCAGCGTTGGACACACGACAGCGACATGCTTCTGAGCTGGGGCTACCTTTAGCCCTGCTTGTCCAGCCAGTCCTCTAGGTCGGCCATTACAGCCCTCAGACCGTCGTAGCGCCTGTGGACCAGGGCCTGCCGGAGGAAGAACGAGACCTCCCAACCCTCCACAGTCTTTCCTCTCGTCGCCGCAATTATCCTCGACCTCTCGGTCGGGTAGCGCATTCCGCGAAGGGTCAGGGCGACCGCCGCGCTGAGACTGCTGACCTTACACCAGGCCATTGCTAGGCCGACCTCCGCCTGGCCTTAATGAAGTGATACGGCACGAGGACGACTAGCAGAACTTGGGCGAGCGAACCCACAATGAAGGTAGCGGATGGGAGCAGTTCCCGGTTGGCTATGAATGCGTAGTGGGCTGACTGGGGCAGGGAAGACCCGAGCGCGAGAATCGCTAGGACGAAGGCCAGGTAGTAGGAGACGGTCGGCCTGAGGAAGGTGAGGAGACAGTCCGCTACAAAGAGCACCCAGCCCACGGCCACGAAATCGAAGACAGTCGAAGGAACCTGAACGTACGCTTGGGCCAAGAATAGGACCCCGAGAAGGGTCGAAAAGATGACCAACGCCTGAATCGCCCTTCCTGTGGGCGATGCCTTTGCCACAAAGGACTGCCTCAAGTCCGTGACCCGATTCCCCGGCTCATTCGCTCTGCTTTCGCCTTGACTCGCCATGCGCTCCCGTGACCCGCGACTGCTTCGAAGATAACATCCTCTTCATCTTCGGGCCCATGGCGTCGAAGACCGCGGCCAGATTGTATCCAGTCTCAGAGAAAGCATGCCTGTCTCGCGGAGTGTACACCTCCACCGTGACTTCGTAACGCGCGTGCGTCCCTGAAGGCTTTCTTGGATTTCACGACGGCCCTGAGCTCCTCGATGAACGGGAACGCCCTCGAGAGTTCGTTGGACAGCCTCTCGAACTTCATCTTCGCCTGCGCAGCTTCCAAGGGCTCGTCCGGAAGCCCGACGATATAGAAGGGAGGCGTCTTGCTGTCGTCCAACCCCTTAGAAACCTCAAGCCCGCTCCCTGAGAGCCGTTATTATGGATTGGGGTGAGAGGAATGAAGGATTACAATCGCGTTTCTAGTCACCGGCTGAAGCAGCTAGGTGAAAGGGGGGTAGGATTCTCCATGCATGTTGATTGCACAAACTGCGCACCAGCCTACAGCAGACCGAACAACGTGACCGCCGATTGGCTAGTGACCTACGGCGTCGTCGCAGGGACAGACTTAGGATAAGCTCTTCTTCGGCAATGGGTCAGCCGGCTGGTCGGCATCAGCCCCGACACTGGTTTCATGGGGCGGCACTCTGACAGGGAATGGGACGCAAAGTCTCGAAGTTATGGAGAACGGTGTACTGGTCTTCAATCAAACGACCGACACTCAATCTTCTGGACGGTCTGGAGTGTGCTCTTTCAACAGCTCAACAAGATCTTACGATTGTAGCTAACGCCTTGGGAGCGAGCCAATAGCAGTGAGGCTCTTCGACTTCACGTCCTGTCCTTCTCGTCTGGTGCGGGGAACAGCAGCCGGTCGGTCAATCACCTTTAGCACTTACCATACGCTGAGCTTCGCGTCAACCACGGTCACCTCGAGCACCTATGGAACGCTGACGGCCAACTTCAACGTCGGTCAGTGATACGAGGCGATACCGCTTCAGAGCTCATCAGGCTCTCCTGTGGCTGCCCACTGTATAACTTGTTCAGGCTGCTTAAATGCAGGAAAGATGGCCTCCTTTTCGATGCTTCTTCGAAAAGACGTGAACGTGTATGTCTACGACCCCTGGAAGAAGTTTTTCCAGATGGTAGTGGAGCTGAAGAACGTGCCAGGCGCCCTCAGCAGCGTCCTCGGTGTCCTTCAGAACCTGAACCTCAACGTTCTTGGGAGCTTCTCTTCGGTCACCCCCTACGCTGGGACGGGCGTATGGAGTGCCTTCGTGGAAGACTCGCGCCACACAGCATCTGAGCTGAAGGAGAAGGTCTCGTCCTCCCGATACGTGCTCGATTCGATTGTTGTTGAAAGCAAAGAGGGATTCCTGGTCGACTCGGTCCACTTCCCTCTTTCCTGGAACACAGGTGACAGAGCGGTGATGATGAGGGCCAAGTACCTCGGGAGGATGCTCGACAAGATGAGGGAGAAGTTCGGGACAGGCGGGGAGGTGATAATCTACGAGGAGGGTTTTGTCAACGGAAAGGAGAGCTTGGCCGACTTTGCGGCCAGGGTCGGGGCGGGGTTCATGCGTTCAAACCTCCGGGATGTCTTGAAGATGTACCAGGCCCTAGGATGGTTCAAGCTTGAGGGTGTAGACCAGAGCGAACGTGACCGGACGGTCACGATGCGAACAAGCGGGAGCTTCGAGTGCGAGGGCCGGAAATCGACGAAGCCGTACAGCCACTTCGTCAGGGGGCAACTATGCGGAGCTCTGACCGCTATCCTCGGCGAGGAGATGGAGTGCGAAGAGGTGAAATGCATAGCGATGGGAGATCAGCGGTGCGAGTTCGTGTTGAGGCACAAAGAGAGCGCCGACCGACTTGCCGAACCGATGAGCATACCCGAGCGGTAATCAGTTAGACTCATGACGCTAGGTTACCAGAACCCAGCGCTGCGTACTGGACTTGATTTGGCAACAGTATTCACCACGGGGTAAAGGAGCAGCTGCTTTTACACTATAGATGAACCTCCAGCGAGCGGTCAGGCCGCTGGCTGTTTCTTACAGGCGGGCAGCCAGAACTCTGGCTCTTGTCCTGATACTCGTATCCCTCTTCGCACCAGCCATGATCGGCGCAGCGGGTTCCGCCTCCGCACCAGGGCAGACCGTGGCAGCCAAGCGTTCCACGCTCACTAAAATCGAGTTTGGGCAATCGCGGAGGTAGGCCCACGCTCGGAGCCCATATCCCCACGGTCAGGGGAACCGCGCCCAAACCCGAAAGAAGCCCCCTACTAGCATGGCACTCTTGGTGGGTCGGGGTTTGGGCAACTGCGCGCCCACTAGCGTTCCTTCTCGAGCTCAGTGGCAATTCTTCTGAGCATAGGCTCGAGCAATGTGTCCACTTTGGCCTCCTTGTCTCGTAAATGGTACTTCTTCACCAGCTTCCGATACCACCAGTAGTCGAGGACGACGGTTGAGTAGACCGCGAGATACGCAGGAACAGCCGAAATGATGAACAATGCGAAGAGGGCAAACACCACTACTGGAGGAATCTTGATTGCGGCGGTGAAGTTCAAGACCAAGGCAGTGAACGAACCAACCGTAAAGATGGCGCTCAGGAAGCCCCTAACATTCCAGGTCACCCTACTTGGGAGAGATTCGTAATACGGACGCAACCGAGCGGTGATTCTAGCTCCAAAAGCCCTGATTTCATCATCATCTGTTCGACCGAAGTCGCTAGCCAAGGAGAGGGTGTGCATTACTCCATCCCTGACGCGCCCAATGGCGAAGCGCCTTATGAACAGCCACGCTCCGTAGTCGATTGAGTATTCTCTGTCGAAACCTTTCCATAGCCTTCGCATTAACCTCGAGAAGGCCCTGTCAGTCATAATCCCAGTTGCCCAGGGCCTAGTTCCCACCAGCATGAGATTGTATGCGGTAACTAGATCGTCGACTGCCTCGTCGAATGCCTCAAGTTCGACTTCCATTTCGGCCATCATGGTTCCGAGCGGCGATATATATCCCAGAAAGTAGGTTGGTGTTGACGCCTGACACGGCCCGGACCTCTTCCCAAACGTAGGTATCGCTTTTTTCGAGTTACAAATCCCCTGGGTAAGAACCTTCTTGTTAGGGCTCTCATAATAGATATTGACATGTTGATTCGGTTCTGTTCCGTCATGGGTTGTTCCAAGAGTTTTCCCAGAACGGTTGGTGACATGATTATATCGTAGATATCTTCACGAGACAAGGTTGGCTAGAAGGCCGTGGCTCGCCGTTGCCCTGATGGTTCTTGGAGGTGTCGGGTTCTTCATGCTCGCTTGGCTCTCGTATCCTACCTACACCTTGTTCAAAGACGCTAACCCACTTGAAACATACGCACCTCAGCCTTACAACTTCACGGTCTCGTTCCCGATTTACTTGAACAATCAATCCTTTGGTCAATATGATTTCAACGTAGGTCTGACTCTGAAATACAACGGAACTCTTGTGCCAAAGACCCCCGTCACGGTCATTGCCAGAGCGGGAGAGCATACCGCCACCTCATACATGATAAATCTAATCGTCATTAGATTCCAAGATTCATTGTCTTATCCTTCATACGTGGTCGATAACCAAGGAATCCCGACCCAAGCAGGCATACAACTCAAGCTCACTGGCGACAAGTTGATGACTGGAACCAATACGATATACTTCCCACTTGAAGGGAGCTTCTCTGCGACCTATCAAGTGAATCTATACAACGCAACCAGCGGAGCGACTACCATCATTGGCCCTCGGCCAATCCCAGAGGTCACTGTGCAAGTTCAACACCCAGACACAATTCGGAATGAGAAGGTCGCTGACGAGACTCTCCGGCTTACTTTTGGTTTGTATGTGCTTGCACTGATCGGTCTCTTTGCGGCTGTTGTCGGAGCCTTCTATGAAGCCTCGAAATACGCTCGCGATAATTGACCAGTCGAATCCAAAGAAGCTCTTGATTAAACGTCGAACATTCTGCGAACTGCTTGCACCTTTCCTTGGTAGTCCGCGTCCTTGCCTTTGGCGAGCATCTGAGTCACAACATCCAAGTCGTGATTCGTCATTCCCTTATCGAATAGATCTTTCATGAGCGCCCTGAACCTCTTGACATCTTCCTTTGTCCTTTCCCTTCCAATGTATGTGGCGATGGCCTCGCTTGCCACCTCTCTCCGGATCAGTCTACTTTCCCGCGAGCGGTCTGACATAAGAGACATAGCCATGTCGTTGCTTAAAAGAACTATTTCGGTTATCCAATATCCATGCTAGTGCGGGATAAACCTCATCAATGAATAGACCATTCGAAACAGGGCGAGCAAGGATAGCCCCGCCTGTAGAGGCAGTGGGGGCGCACCATTATATGCTCCACCGGAGCAGATGTTCTGAACACCGATTTTGAGGATCTGGGAGTACGGGAGAACCGAATCCTATGTCAAAACGTAGGAGCGAGGCAAACCGGCTAACCGAGAAACTAGAGGTGTCCTCGGCCGTTCCTCTTTCCGTGAAGGGTTCTGGTCTAGCGTCTGATTATAACCCCTTCAAATGAGCTGATATGATGGATTCTGCCGTCCTCGATGCCATCGCCATTATCGTGATCATGGGATTCACCGCCGGAGAGGTCGGGAAGGCGCAGGCGTCGCCGACAAAGAGGTTCCTCACCTGGTGGAGCTCACCGCTGGGCGCAGTGGGGCCCTTCGAAGGGTCTGCACTCATCCTGCACGACCCCATGAGATGAGCGCTGAACAGCATCATCCTGTTGTATTCTATACCCTCCGACCTGACCGTCTCGGCGAATCTGTCAAGGTCAGGTTGGCCCAGCGGCTTCATGCCGTCGCCAACGAAGATCGGTCTGTTATGCGTGGTCCATAAGCGGACCGCTCCAGCGGCCGCCAGTATTCTCGCAGTCTCCTCCATTCCCCGGACCAGCATTGACCTGTCTCGTGCCTCAAGCTTGTAGGACACGACAGGGAAGCCATACCTGTCGATAGAAACCACTCCTGAGGACCGCTCTCTTAAGAGCACTATCGAGGCCGTCGAGCGGGAGTAGTATCGCTGCATGAACTCCTTGTGCTGCCTACCGTCGACCCAAGGTATCGAGAGGGCGAAGAGACCCGGATGAACCGGCGCGGCCTCGACCCAGAAGCCGTGGTAGCTTCCGTCGATGTCTATGAACTTCCAGACCGCGACAGTTTGCGGCGGTCCTGCCCAGGGTGCGATCGTCTTCGGGAAGACACCGCCGACGGCGACCGTCGGATCCAGCCTGAGGTACCTCCCGATGTTGCTGTCCTTCACTCCTGACCTGAGAAGTAGCGCGGGCGTCTCGACACCGCCGCAGGCAACGACCACGGCCCTGGCCTTCACCTCGACCTCGACGGTTCTATCACCGATTTTGGCTGTCCCAACCACCCCCCTGGCGACCCCAGCCTCAATGACGACGCGCTCGACCCGCGTATCGAAGAGGAACTTGGCGCCCCTCCTGTACGCCGCGGGGAGGTAGTTCATCGGAGTCGACTGCTTGCAGGCGTACGTGCAGCCGTAGGTGCAGTAGTCGCACCTCTCCTGGCAGCCCACCGCGTTCCGTTGTATGACTTCGAAGTCCACGCCCTCCTTGTATCCCAGCGCCACGCAGCCGTCCCACAGCGCTTGGTTGTTCCCGTTGCGCTGGCTCTCGTCAATGTTGACCCTGAGCGCCGCCCACACCGCGTCCAAGTACGATTCGAATCCCCTTTGGGCCACGCCGTCGATTCCAAAGTCAGTCTCCCACTCCCTGAGCACCCTGCTCGGCGGCCTGAGGCAGGTGTTCCAGTTGACCGTGGTACCGCCGCCCACACCTCGGCCGGCGAGGAGGACGAAGGAGAGGTCCTTGGTGGCCGCGGTACCGCTCTGCTGGAAGAGCTTCTGCATCATCGGCAGTTCGCTTCTCTTGAATGTCTCTGAGGTGTCGTATGACCCCTGCTCGACGACCACTACCCTGAGGCCCGCTTCGCTGAGCCTGTCCGCGATCACGCTCCCCCCGGCACCCGAGCCAACGATGCAGACGTCGCAATCGAGCTTTGAATCTCCATCGAGAATGATTGGTGATATCCTGAGCTGCTCGGGCATCGCCACAGGCGGCGTGCCCTCGGGACCGGGGTAGCCGATGTCGCTCCAGTTCGGGTTCGAGCCGCGCTGGTCCGTCACGGTGTAGGAGAGGAAGCATGCGAGCCTCTTCAATGCCTGAAAGGCCGTCCGCTTCAGAGGAATTGCGCTGTCACGCCATCTTGCGAGGTAGCGCTGCCGGTCGGGAACGCTCATGCTCGAAAACCTGGAAGGCCTCTGAGACAGAAGCAAGTCGTAGAGCCGGCTGTCAAGCACCCTCAGGACCCTGCGGAATTCTTCCGCGCCGCTGGGCTGCAGGGCAGACTCGACGGTCTCTGCTAGGACGACGTCGACTGACAGGTCGGAGGCCTTCCTCCGGTAGAATGCAGATTCGCCCCCGGCGTCGGGGAAGATTGCGTCGCAGACCGCTCGGAGCGTGGACCGTTCGCCGTCCGTGAGCTTCAACAGTTCGTCGGGTCGGCTACGCATAATTAAGCACTACAAGGGCAAGACGCTGGGAAGCTCCGAGAGGGACTTTAGTACAATCTCAGCACCCTCGGCCTTCAGCCTCTCAGCCGTGTAGTTTCCGGTCGCCACGGAGATGACCTTCAGACCTGCGGTCTTCGCTGCCATGATATCATACAGGCTGTCGCCGACGTAGAAGACATGGTCCTTCGGCATTGAAAGCATCGAGACCGCCTGGTTCACGCCTCCCGGGTCCGGCTTCATTGCGTCGACGTCATCCCTCGTGAGGACGAAATCGAAGAACCCCAGGAGAGATCCGCGGCTCAGCACTTCCGTGGCAGCGCGCCTCCCGCTGTTGGTGAGCACCGCGAGCCTGACCGACTTGGCTAGCAGGGAGGCGAGCGTCTCCGCGGTCCCCGGGAAGACCCTGACGAGTCCGGAGCTCTCCAATTCGAATTCATCCAGGATAGAGTAGAGTTTCTTCCTGACCGCCTGGAAGTCGGCCGAGACCTTGCCCGCCGTGACCTGATCCCTGACCGAGTCGATCAGGTACTGGGTCGGCGAGGTGAGGCTCAGCCCCCCGGTGTCGAAGCCTTCTCGCGTGAGTTCTGCGAGCAACGCTTTCCGTGACCCTTGCACGTCGAAATTGAACGAAATCAGTGTGCCGTCGATGTCGAAAAGGACGCCTAGTGCCATCTCTGTCTAAATCTTT
>JAJTZD010000003.1:0-85361 GCA_032906685.1 Nitrososphaerales archaeon | reverse complement strand
CAGTGTGCCGTCGATGTCGAAAAGGACGCCTAGTGCCATCTCTGTCTAAATCTTTCGCTTTGCGAAGAGAATCAGAATCGCAGTCCCTGCTAGTCCCACTGCGATGACGAAAATCGCGATCGGGTCGGTAAGGTCGGCTGCGGTCAAGAGGGCAGGTGGAAGAATCGACATGCCTTTCGATTTCGTGCAGCCTTTCGTATATATCCATTGCCGACTTGAAATGCCGCGACCCGCTGTCGTGAAACCGTTAAGTAAGTTGGAGCAGATTCTGGGACAATGGCCGTTCGGCTAACCTGCTACGGCGGGGTCGGTGAGATCGGGGGCAACAAGTTCCTCCTCCAAGACAAGGACACGAAAGTCCTGCTTGACTTCGGCACAGGCTTCACCGACGGAGCGCAGTACTTCGAGGCGGGAATCGCTCCGAGGGGGGTGAACGGTGCAGGCGACCTCTTCGAGTTCGGCCTCCTCCCGGAGATCCCCGGCCTCTACTCCGAGGAAGCCCTGCAGAACACCAGCATGAAGCACAGCAGCCCGGACGTCGATGCCGTGGTGCTGAGCCATTACCACTTCGACCACATGGGCCGCATCGCGTACGTCGACCCGGAGATACCCGTCTACTGCGGGGAGACCACGGCAACGATACACGAAGCGTACAGCGAGGCTGGGAACTCCCCACTCGATGACCACGAACTGAAGACTTTCAGGACAGGCGACAGGTTCCGGATCGGCTCGATGGAGTTCGTCCCAGTCCACGTCGACCACTCGATACCTGGGGCCTACGGCTTCGTGATCCACACCACTGAAGGCGCGCTCGCATACACAGGAGACTTCCGGTTTCACGGTCCAGCCGGCTCGATGACCTCCGACTTCGTGCAGGCTGCGAGCTCAGAGAAGCCGCTGCTCCTACTCACGGAAGGGACCAGAGTCAGCCTGGGCGACACCAAGAGAGAAATGAGTGAAAAGGCGGTGCTCAGGGAGACTCTTGGCGTGATGGGCCCGTGCAAGAAGCTGGTCTTCTCCTCGTTCAAAGGGAACGACGTTGACAGGATCAAGACATTCGCAAAGGCCGCCGAGGCCACCGGGAGACAACTGGTGGTCTCGATGAAGACCGGGCTCCTGCTCGAGAAGCTGGAGAAGGACAGGGGGATCAGGGTCCCGAAGGTGGGCCGCGACGTCCTCGTGTACGTCAGGAGAAAACGGAGCGGCAGGATGGACGACAAAGACTACCGCACATGGGAGAGGCACTTCCTAGCGAGCGGGCTGACAGCGGCCCAGGTGCGCGAAAACCAGAGGTCTGTCTTCCTCCACCTGGAAACCTGGAACCTTCCTGAGATGATAGACATCAAACCCGAGAAGGGAGGCGTCTACGTCCACTCCTCGACCGAGGCGTTCAACGAGGAGGGGGAGACGGAGGAGGACGTAGTCAGGAATTGGATAGACCATCTGGGCTTCAGCTACCATCAGATACACGCGTCCGGCCATGCGCCCATGGACGGCGTCGCCAGGATGGTCTCCGGCGTCGACGCGAGGACCGTCGTGCCTGTGCACACCGAGAACCCCGCCCTCTTCAGCCGGTTTGCGCGTGGAAAGGTGCTCCTGCCGAAGAAGGCGCAACCCATCAAGGTCGAGGGCTGACAGCTTAAGGCGCCGGGTCGCGCTCGGGAATCTGCTCAGCCTTGCCCTGTACGAGCGGTACAGGATGGAAGGGTCGGACTTTGTTCCGAAGTACCTGGGGCTCCTGTCGCACGGAGGTTCGTCAAGCCCGAAGCAGATGCTTTCGGAGGTGGGGGTCGACATGGAGTCGAAGGAGTTCTGGCAGAGCGGGTTCGACGGGATTCAGAGGATGGTCTCCGAGCTCCGGAGGCTTTAGGGGCTCTGGTAACTTACTGAGGGATGATCTGCCTGTTAACTAGTAAGCTATGGGAGAAAGCTAGCGGGCGTTACTGCGTTAGGCAGTAGAGCGGGACACAAGGTTGAGCATTCCTATAGAGTATCCGCGCTCTCTAGCTCTATTGCGCAGGTAATCGAATATATGCCACACCCCTCCAGACCCCCAAGCGTGTTCTCTGGCTAGGTGCGGAGGTGTGAGTTAGCACAAATTTACTGGCAAATCCTGACCCTTGCCGAAGACGACAAAACAGCGTGCCACATGACATCTGCTTCTATTCGAAGAAGTCAAGAGTAAAGGATTACCCCGCGAGGAGTGAACTTCTTCCGAATACTCCAAGAAAGATAATGGACGTATTGTAGAGTTACGATTCCTCAGAGAGCGGTGGAAATCGTGAAGTTCATCTACTGGGCGCCCGACGAATTTGGACAGGAGAACCAATCCGGCGTGAAAGTCCAAGTCGCGTCTCAGGTTCTGTTAACTTGACGGGGGGTTCGTCTCCCTGTTAACCTGCGGGACAGAACCAACGCATTCCAGCAAAGCCTTCACCTCTCACTGAGAAGGCTCCTCCGTAAGTCTGATTATTCTCGGTATAAATCGGATGCACCCAGACTGTTGCAATATTGTAGGCAACTCCGCACCTGAAGAAGTAAAACGATGGCGAGACTTGCGCTCGATAGTAGACATTGGCTACAGGTGAGGTCCAAGGCAGTATGGGAGCAAAAAGGAACACGATAACTCCCGCCCCTAATAGGATTCCAGCGACAAGCACAAGTCTCTTCATTTCTGTGCGCTCACTCTCCTTCTTCGCCATCTGACAACTTCTGCAATCGCGGCGACGGGAAGGCTGAAAAGCCAGACTAGACCGAGGACGACTATGAGCAACCCAATAAGTTGCCACTCAAAAGGCGGGGTTGACCCGAAGGGGATGGAATGGACAGTTGCCCCGTAGAGATTATCGGACTCTAGCCAGCCCACCAAGCCGACGAAGAACGAGACCATGCCCCAATAGATTGGTCGCAAGTAATGGACTCTCTTCGGGTGGTCAGTTAAGGTGTTAACTGTCGGGCGCTGACTGGCGTTCTGAATCTTCGAATGGTCACGTCACATATGGTGCCAGTTCAAATTCCGAAGAGGTGCGTCATCGTCGCGAGCGGACGACCGTGATAGTTGAGAGCGTTACAGTGGCGAAGCTGATGGAGCCTATTAGCGCACTGACAATCCCAAACAAGGTGAAGGGGAAGGTGAAGATATTACCGCAATCCCGCCCTAGAATGGCGGGGGATTGGGTGTAGCAATATGTGTAGTGGTCGAAGAGACCAGCATTCAACATAAACAATCCGAAGAAAAGCAGGATTGAGATCCCAACAACGGTTACCCTTCTAACGGTCAAGTATGGCGCAACCTTCTCTCTCGTGTATCTGTATGAAAGGAGTCCTAACAGTATGAGAAATACACCGACCAAGTTCCATGTAAAGTCCGCCCGCATTACTACGGCTCCTGGAGGAGGATTCAATACTTCGAAAATGAGTCGTCGTGCGGTGTCGCTGCTGTAAGACCCCGGGATAATCCTGGGTGTCGTGGCCGACCCGTAGGAAATAAGCGCCGAGGTTCCGAACAACGCCCAAACCAGGCCAATAATGACCAAAGAATAAGATGTGATGCTTCGCGCTCTTTCGTCCGGCACCATTTCTATCAGAGATACTTGGGTTCGTGGTCTTAAAATCATATGCTCTAGAGGCTCTGTTAAGTCTGCGGGTGGTCGTTCTCCCTGCTAACTGTCGGGTGATGCAGAGTAGATGCGGTGAGGATAGCTATACTGAGCAAGTCCGTTGAAAATAACAATCCCACGACGGGCCAGACCGTTCCTGCGAATGGAGGAACGCAGCATGGTATGACAGGTTGGCCTGTCACTTCCGCTGGACAACTGCACACCCAGGCATCCACACGATACGTGTTCACCCCTGTTTGAAAGACCGCACCCCAACCGCCATACGCATACGAAGGCGATTCGTATTGAACGACTACCACACAACCAGCGGAACCACACTCAGTGTAGGTTCCTCCTTGGGTCTGCACGACAGGCATGAAGATAATGAACACGAGAAGAAGGGTGAGACTTACAGGGATTGCAAGCCAGCGAGTCTTCAATTAGTTTCGCCTATGACTCCTCACTACTGCCACGACGCCTAGCAGTATCAAGAGGATGCCTATGAAGTTGAGTGTGTAGTTCGTTGAACTTGAAACGCTTAAGCTGAGGCCAGTTGATGAAGAAGGGGCTGACGGTGACACGTAACTAACGCAGCCAAGTGGGTTGGGGTTCCATATTTGCGGTGGCAGGGATGGTGGTGATTCTGGTAATAGACTCATCATCGGATACAAGTAGCAAGTCGTAGTGGCTGTCCAAGCAATCGGTGGGGAGCCTGTCCAACCACTGTATGATACGACGATGACTCCTCCAAAGAGGGCCATGAAGACCCCAACCAAGAGAATCACCGTTCCAATAACGAGCAGAGACTTCATTCTATCACCCGATAGCCTATAGATGCGGAGGGGCCTGTATCCCCACGGCGAACGAAGTCGAGTTGATGGTGACACAAGCCGCATAGCCCTGTTCTATTCCCTGTACAGTCCACAGGCAGTTAGCCCATGACGGTCCTGTTTGATTGGCGAAAGGATACCTGATGTTAATCACGTAACTTGGGTACGGCGCCAGCGTGCTCGTTACTTGATGTGTGCATCCCTGCGGGCTTGCAGCTTCGCTCACGCAGTTGAAGACGTATGCGTCACCGCCCCAGCACGGCACAGAACCTCCCGGGATTACTGAGCAGTAGCCCGATGCGGAGAGGTAGATGAGAAAAGGAGACACGAAAGGAGCACTAGTTGCGGTATCTGATAGGACGATGCCCGACGCCGTGGTCGCGAAGACTTGGGCAGCGTAGGAGTCGTATCCGCCTGGTAGATTGAGCAGTGGGACGTTGATTGTCGCGTTCTGCCCCGGCCCCATCGATGCGGAACCCAAGAAGACGCCGGCTGTCTGGCCTTCACTATTCATCACTTTTACCCACATGTAGACGTTGAACGAAGGTGGGCAAGCATGCAGGTCACTAGCGTAACTCTCGGAGACGACTATCCGCCCGCCGACCGGCGACTGTCCTTCGGCAACGGATACCGTTGGGCTTCCTGCTATCCTGAGACAGCGACTCTGGATTGTCGCGGCGTGGATGGAAGGCGGTAAAGTGACGGACGGAAGGAGAATCATCAAAGCAATCACCATTCCCACAACGAGTAGAGACTTCACGCCAGCTACCCCGACCTCTTCACCCCAGTGGTTGTCGAAGCGATTCCCGTCTGATTGTAAGCTGCACAACTGGGGGGTGTATCGAGTGTTAGGCACAATGTTACACTGAGGTTCCCTGAAGGCAATCTGAGCGTAGCATAAGATACATCGAAGGATTGTTGCGGTATCGAGAAGTTGTAGCTTCTGCCTGTGTATTCCAACGACACCAAGAAGTAGGCGCCGCCTGGTAGGGCTCCCACGGAGACCCATCCAGACGAGTTCGTGTTGTAGACGGCGGGATTCTCTGCAACGTAGCAATCACCATTAGCCACCGGCGACACATGAAGCGAGACGCCCGACAACGGTTGTTGGGTCGATTCTGAGATGATTTTGCAGGAAGGTGCCATTGCCCATGAAGTTTACGGCGCATGTCGTATAGCTTGTGCCCGTAGTTGACGAGCTGGATGACACGGACCTGTTTGACTGTGGGGCAAGCAAGACAAGGCTTACTGCTCCAACTATGAGAACGGCGATAACAAGAATGGCGATGGGGATGCTCTTATCGCGATTGTGCTGCGATGACATGTTATCACCTTATCATTGCTGGACGTATAGTTCTATACCTTAGAACACTTGCTTGTGCAAGGCGATAAAGGACGGACGGAAGCAGAATCAAAGCAATCACTATTCCCATGACAAGCAAGACCTTCATTTCATCACCCGATGCTTAACAGCCCTATTTATCCCCCGACAAGTTAACAGAGCAGCGTCTCAGCAGACTTGAAAGCCAGAAGACTTTCTAGACAGATGTAAGATTCTCCATTGTTAAGCATAGCGGGAGGATCCCCCGAGACTTATCCTGATACTGCAACTTACAACGAGAGTCGACGGTGATGGCACCAAATCCTAAGCAACAAGAATCCAGGCCGAAGAGTGGTGAAGTGGTTCGGTATAATCCCGAGAAACGTCGACTCGAAGACCCACTTACGAATCTTCGCGTCATGGCGATCGACCAAGACTTCTATAAGGGTCTGAGAGACAGACTATTCGAATCCTTCCAGAGCGGGGCGACGGTGATACTCTACGAGATGGGTCTGGGGTATGGCAGGTTAATGGGAAAGCGCATCTTGCAGATGGGGCAATCAAAACTTCGCATCTACCGAAGATTCATGAATCGTGGCAAGTACACGGGGCTCGGGGAATTCGACACTCCTCTTCTCAAAACGATCATTTCCGGTCTCAAGGGTGAACCGGTCGTCAGGCTGAAGAACAGTTTCTACGCAGCATCGGTAGGGAGGACCGGCCAGGAAGAATGCTTCATTATGGCAGGCACGATAGCCGGATCAGCGAGTGTAATTCTCAGCAAGGAACTGGATTGCAAGGAGACGATGTGCATTTCAAGAGGTGACGCATACTGTGAATTTCAATTGAAGGAGAAGAGCAGGTAAGTAAGATGACCTCTCGAAGAGACGGATCTTCCTCCACGTGTAAGGAATCTGGGACTCCTAGTCGCGAAAAACCTGATTTCTATCGGGGTTTCTGAGCGGGCCAAAGGCCGGACCCCGAGAAGCCGAAAACGGAGACTCTTGCTCAGTTGGGTTGGTGCTGGGGGTGAGAACTTATCCCTTTGGGTTCGAATCTGTGACAGTGTACCGAGGGTTTGGGTCCGGTGGGGCCCACTTTTTTTGGACTGGTCATTTTCCCAGACATTTTCTGACTTCAAAAACGGGCTCACTTCCATTACCGGGTGACGACGGCGGGCGGATGAGCGTGCAGGACCCAAAGATGAAACAATACCCAATTTCTTGGCCGAAAGAATAAATTAGGCAAGTGCATCGGGGTGCTCATGGATAGAAGGCGTATTGCTATTCTATCGATCACCATATTCATCTTGTTTCTGGTCCTCGTCCCCCTAATCCCGGCATATGTAACGGTGAATACTGTGAACTGTCCTGATGTGTTGTTGGGTCGAACGGGGTACGTTTCTCTGACCTATCATTTCTTTCTATTTGGAGGAATATGGGTACAGAACTACTCGTTCCGAGTAGGAGAGTGTCCCTAGATGTCAAGCTGCGCGATATGGTAAACACTGCGTTCAACGAGGACAGCCTCGGAACCTAGTCAATCCTTAAATAGATAGGTTTTTTTCCATGTAATTACTAATGCTCAAAGCGAAACGCCTGAACTTTCTGACCGTTTTAACAATAACTGTAGTTCTTCTCCTACCGTCGCTTCCCGCTTCCAGTAGCCCGAACAACAACCCAACTCCCCCACCCGTCCAACCCAGGCAAATCTCGGAGAATCAAATGCCAAACTATTTTCTCAAGCACTCGGTCGTCCCAGTTTTTCACGACGACGCGGAATCCTCGCATTTTCTCATTATGCTAACAAGCCTTGCGGGTCGGGTTAATGGCCCATCACTTCCTTTCTGGGGGACGCTCGTCGTGGCTGAGGGTGCTGGGGCCGACGGATACTATTGGATTTTTGTCAAGGCAGACAAAGTTGCCAACATCAACGCAACCGTGGTCTCTCTGATAATCTCTAAGATTGATGATGCATCGATACTAATTGGTTGGCTGCAGGACGTTCCCGTAAAGTTCGCCCAGGCTACGGGCCAAAGTGATTTTAAGGCAGGCCGTTCTGATCAATGGCGACCTGTCATCGGAGGCATAAAAGTTACAGACAAATACTATATCTTCTGCGGCGGTTACGCCTTGGTCACCGTTCCGTCAACGCTGGGCTTCTCCGCCAAGATTGGTGGAACCCAAGGGTATGTGGTTGCTGGACATGTCGGAGCCGATTGTAGCGGCAATCGACAGATCGTACCAGTTAACGCTCAATTCTACCAACCTGACGATCCGAACAGCGCAGGTACCGTGTCGGTTGCTCCTGGACAGGACTCTTATGCCGACGCAGCATTCGTTACCTTCAGCAACGTAGCGCCGCAAGTATACGCCGGCGGAATCGGAATGAGCTACAATTTCTACCAAGATCCAGCATTAGGGAACACGGTATACATGTCTGGATGGATATCGGACCTGCAGAGTGGCACGGTTCAATTCGTAAACGTTGACGAGTGGGTTCCTGGAATTTACACCACCCTTCACAAACAAGCTCTTGCGAATTATCACGCGCAAAATGGAGACAGTGGGGCACCGGTGTACATCGAAGTTAGTGGCTATGGAAGAGGGCCGGTGGGAACAGAATCTGGAGCCAGTATTACTCAAGCAGGGCTAGAGCGCTTCTCACCCGTTTCGGGAATCCAGACTCAATTAGGTGCAGTTCCAATCACAATATACGGATAGTAGATAACGGTATCAACCTCGGGCAGCCAGTGGTGGAATCGAGTCGCTTAAGTGAGGGATCGTCAGGTTCGGACTTGCGATTGGTGAGTCCCCCCCGCTCCTACGCAGTCTCCTTATGCTCCAATTCAGATACTCTTTGAGGTAGGTGTAGCCCTCCTCGGGGAGGAACGAAATGTACTAGTGGCATGTCTTTGACAAATCCCGCCTGACCATTCTGCCTGTTTACCATCTCGAGAGAGTCAGAGACTTTCGGGCCTCCCTCCGAGGCTCTGTCGAATGTGACTTGCGACCTGGGTCTGAGAATGCGACAACCCTCAGCAGACTTTCTTCCGTAGGTTTGCATGCTCGGATATCATGCTGGGTTCCGCGGCATTTGGCATGCTCTCATTGTCACGTAATCCGTCGTTGCGGCGTATCTTGAATGAGGGCTTGTTCTTCACTTTTAAGACGGATGGATTCGGATACAAGCGTGGGCGGGCCCGGTGGGGAGTCGCGCTGCAACCATGCGACTAGTCGTTCAATATCTGCTCTTTTTGCGTCGCGCGCTTTCGTTCCAAGACGTTCCATCGAGGTCTTCAGGTGATAGGAATACTTGGCAAGTCTGCCAGTTGATACTCCCTGAGCCTTGAGATGCTGAACGAACTTCCGTATGATTTCCTTGTCTTCATTCGAGATTAGCTCGGACTCATTTAGGCGCTTCTCAGCATTGGCGAGACTGTATTCGTAATTATAGACCTCCTTGACTACATCGTTCATGCTGTAATGGGTGACAGCCGCTTTTAACGGACGTAGAATTGCACTCATGGCGTATGGTGCGGGGGGTGGGATTCGAACCCACGAACAGACCAACCGAGAAGTTAACAGAACCTGCTAAGTTACCAGAGCCGCTTTGAGCGACCAAAGGCAGAAATACGCATAGACAGACGCGAGGGTGCTTGAAGCTAGAAGAAGCGAAGGGGCTGGCCGAGTACGCGGTCAGGCAGGCCACCTCCGCGGGCGCCAGCTACGCCGAGGCCAGGGTCCAGGGAACCCGGGGGAGGGAGTTCGTGCTGAAGAACGGGGAGCCCCAGCCCTCGTTCTTCTCAGAAGGGTTCGGGATTGGCCTTCGTGTTCTGAGCAAGGGAGCCCTCGGCTTCGCTGCCACGAACGCCCTCGACAGAGGGTCGGTGAAGGAGTTGACCACCAAAGCGGTCAGGATGACGCGCGCTTCCGCATCGATTCTGAAGAAGCCGATCGTCTTCGACCACTCGAAGCCCTCGAAGAGGAGGTGGGCGGCCCCTGAAAAGGTGAAGGTCGAGAACGCGGACCCCCAATGGCTGAGGAGGGTTCTCCAGGACATGGAATCCAGAATCGCAGAGGGAAGGGCAGGAGTCGCGATCCCGGGAAGAATCCTGGGACTGGGCGCCGAGGTGGAGGAGAAGTTCTTCGTCAACAGCGAGGGCGCTCGGGTCCAGAGCCGGCTCCCGCGCATAGGATTCTTCGGTTCCATCACAGCGGCAGAGGGTGGGGAGACGGCCCAGAGGTTCATCCAGGCAGGTGAGAGCGGCGGGCTGGAGGTGGTCAAGAGAATCAAGTTGGTCGAGAGAGTCGAGGAGGAGGCGAAGGCTATCGGCAAGGTACTCCGGAACACTGCCAAGCCCCCCGCGGAGACCATTGACGTCATCTTGAGTCCCGAGCTGTCCGGGATAGCGGCCCACGAATCCGTCGGGCACCCGCAGGAAGCGGACAGGATTCTCGGCAGGGAGGGCGCCCAGGCCGGCGAATCATACCTGAAGGCCGACGGCCTCGGAAGGAAGATTGGGAGCGACCAGGCCAACGTGAGCGACGACCCCACGCTGCTGCATTCGAACGGTTACACCCCGGTGGACGACGAAGGGGTCGAGGGAAAGAAGAGACGGCTGATCAAAGATGGGATCATCAACGAATTCCTGCACAACAGGTACACGGCCGCCGAGTTCGGAATCGCGAGCAACGGAGCTTCGAGGAGTTCCGGGTTCGACAGAGAGCCGATAATCAGGATGTCAAACACGTTCGTGGAGCCCGGAGACTATACGCTAGAAGAGCTCCTGACGGAAGTGAACCTCGGAATCTACTTCAAGACGTTCACGGAGTGGAACATCGACGACAAGAGGTTGAACCAGAGGTACGTCGCTCTGGAGGCTTACCTGATAGAGCATGGCGAGATGAAGGGACTCGTGAAGGCGCCCGTCCTCGAGATCACGACGCCCAAGCTATGGGGCAGCGTCAAGGCTAGGGGCAAGCGGATGGAGTTTGAGGCAGCCACCTGCGGCAAGGGTGACCCGCAGCAGGGGGCGCCCGTGTGGACGGGCGGGCCGGACACCCTTCTGAGCGGGATCAAGTTGGGTTCGAGGTGATTGGTTGGATCCTGACCGACTCAACGAGATTGCAGTCGCGGCGGCGAAGAAGCTGAATGTTGACGACGCGGTCGCGCTTTCTGTGGACAACAGCGAAAGGATGGTAAGGTTCGCGAACAACTCCGCGACGGTCATCAAGCACGTGAAAGAGACGGAGCTGACGGTCTACCTTGCCAAGGACAGTCGGAGGGCGATCGCGTCCACGTCGAACCCGGACGAGGCGAACGTCAAGCGCTTCGTCGCCGACCTCTTCGCCTCTCTGAAGGGCCTTCCAAAGTCAGACTACGTTCCCCTCCCCGACAGGGCGATGAGGTACAGACCCTCGAAGCAGAGATTCGACAGGAGAATCGCGAACGTCGGGAGCAGGCTGCCGGAACTCGCGGGGGCAGCCATTGCGGCCTCGCTGGATGCGGGTGCGCAGCGCTCCGCAGGTGTGATAGAGGCCTCGGCCGTCTCGTTTTCGATACTCACTTCGACCGGCACCAGGGGTGCGGACGCGCGGACCTCGATTACGCTCAACATCAGGTCGTTTGCGGACAACGACGCGAGCGGACACGGCCTCTCCTGCTCGTCAACCCTTTCCGGCTTCAACCCCGGAGAAGCGGGCCGGAGGGCGGGCGACGCGGCAAAGAAGACGGTCAAGGCGTCTGCGCCCGAGCCGGGGGATTACCAGGTGCTATTGAGCCCGGTCGTAGCGTCCAACCTGATTGAAACGGTGGCGTCAGCGGCGTCAGCGTTCTCTGTGGACGCGGGCATCTCCTACCTCGCCGAGAAGCTGGACAAGCGGGTCGCAGCGGAGTCGTTCGGCCTGACTGACCATGGCTCCCTCGAAGGGGCGCTAGGCGGAAGGAGCTTCGATGACGAGGGCATGCCCACCGGCTCGACCAGGATAATAGAGGGGGGGACCCTGAAGGGATACCTTCACAATCTCACCACGGCCAAGAAGTGGAAGACACAGACGACTGGCAACGCGGGGCTGGTCTCGCCTCATCCTTGGAACCTCGAGGTCTCACCAGGAAACTCCTCCTACGACGAGATGGTCAGGGAGATGAAGCGCGGGGTCATCCTTACGAGCAACTGGTACACGCGCTTCAAGAACTACAGGACGGGCGAGTTCTCGACCGTGCCCCGGGACGGTGCGTACCTTGTGGAAAACGGTGCAGTTGTGGGAGCGCTGAAGGGAATGAGGCTGAGCGACGACCTCCTGCGAATGTTCTCGTCCGTGCGCCTCCTCTCCCGCGATAGGGAATGGGTCGAGTGGTGGGAGGTGGACACGCCAACACTCTGTCCGTGGGTGCTGGTAGATGGCGCTAGAATAACGAGAGCATACGAGTAGGCCCGCGCTCGAGGATCCTGGGGCTAGTGCACTATCGGAATTGCCTGCAGGGCAGACCTGATCGACTCTGGTGTGGGCTCGTAGTCGGTCAGGGTGTTGTTCAGCTTGTCATCGTAGGCCTTCAGGTCCAGCAGGCCATGGCCGCTGAAGTTGAATAGGATGACTTTGGGCTCGTTCCTCTCCCTGCACTGGACCGCCAAATCGACGGCTGCCTTCACTGCGTGGTTGGTCTCTGGGGCAGGGACTATCCCCTCGGTCTGGGCGAAGAGGAGTCCAGCCTCCATTATCTCGTTCTGGGAGTACGCAACGCTTCTCATGTAACCCTTGTTTATGAGCTGGCACATGGACGGAGCCTTGCCGTGGTATCTGAGCCCACCCGCGTGGATGGGCGGGCATTGGTAGGTGTGCCCCACGGTGTACATCTTGACAAGGGGAGTCATCTCGCCGGTGTCGGCGTAGTCGTACCTGTACTCGCCCTTAGTGGTCGAGGGCACGGCCTTCGGTTCCGCCGCTATGAACTCGGCGCCGCTCTTCCCTCTCAGCTTGTCGCGCATGAACGGGTATGAGAGACCCGCGTAATTGCTCCCTCCCCCGATGCAGCCAACGATGTAGTCTGGCTCGACGTCGAATTCATCAAGTTGCGCCTTTGCCTCCTGGCCGACCACAGACTGGTGGGTGAGTACGTGGTTGAGGACGCTTCCGAGGGAGTACTTCGTGTCGTCGTGTGTCACGCAGTCTTCAACCGCTTCGCTTATGGCAAGCCCTAGACTCCCCGGATGCTCCTTGTCCTTCGACAGAAAGCTCCGGCCGACGTTCGTGTTGTCGCTCGGGGACGCGTGAACCTTCGCGCCATAGATTTCCATGAGAATCTTCCTGTACGGCTTTTGCTTGAAGCTGCTTCGCGTCATGTAGACGGTGAGGTCGATGTCGAAGAGAGCGGTGGCCAAGGCGAGAGCGCTGCCCCACTGTCCGGCCCCGGTCTCCGTGGTCAGCCTCTGGGTGCCCTCTTTCTTGTGATAGTACGCCTGAGCTATCGCCGTGTTCGGCTTGTGGCTCCCCGCCGGATTCAGGTCTTCCCGCTTGAAGAAGATCTTCGCGGGAGTCTTCAGCTTCTGTTCGAGCCGGGTGGCCCGGTAGAGAGGGGTCGGCCTTCCGAGCCTCAGGTACATTTCTCTGACCTCTTCAGGTATGGGGATGAACTCCTGGGTCGAGACTTCCTGCATGACACACTCCTTGGCGAGGAGGCGGAGGAGCGCTTCGGGGGCGACAGGCTTCATCGTCTTTGGGTCCAGAGGCGGTGCGAGAGGCTCGGGGAGATCGTGGAGTATGTTGTAGTATTGTTTCGGCAGCTTGTCAGGGTGCAGGACCGACTTGATTCTCTGGGGGGTCGTGGCCTCTCCCCGGCGTCGGACTATTATATACATTAGTGAACAGATATGGACAAAGTCGAATTGAAGGTTGCTGGGTCAATTCAGAAGGAATCGAAGGCATGGACTGGCGAAAGAGAACGGGGGAAAAAGGCTCAGAGGCAGTATGTCTGATGAACACGAAACAGTTGCAAGGATTACGTGATTTGAACATGGAACTACTTCATGCGAATCTCGAAATGCTGAGAGACATCAAGGAGTACTGCAAAAGGAATGGTCTGCCTTCTCCTGTCCTAGATGATGACTTGAGTTATCGGGTTCAGTAGTTGCTTGACCTCACAGACGAGATAGACACGAGTCTCGGCTTACCAACCATTGAGAGACAACCAAATGAGACAACCAATGAGACATTGTACATTTGTGTGCATGAATACATAAATATCCTCGAACCGTTTAGAGGCGAGCGAGCTAAGTTGGAGTTGCTGGAGATAAGAGGCGGTTCAGTTTATCGTCAGCCTCTTTACGGCTATAGCTGGTAGCCTCAGCACCTTCTCGCACCTCCTGAGGCTTGTTCCGTGAGTAAGAACATCATGCACGAGATTGTAGTTGTCAAATTCGGAGGCTCCGTCCTGCAAGACGAAAGAGCAATCCGAAAGGCTGCAGAACTGATACAGGGGACCACCCGAAGCGGTCTTTCCGTCGTCGTGGTGGTATCTGCGATGAAGGGCGTGACCGACGGCCTGATGGAGCTCTCGAAGGAGGTGAACCCTGACATGGACCCATCCGTCCTCGACGAGCTACTCTCCTCAGGTGAGAAGACCAGCGCTAGGCTCGTGGCTGCGTCGCTCGCGAAGCACTCGGTGTCATCGGTCGTCGTTGAACCAGACTCTCCGTCTTGGCCGGTGATCACCGACGACAGGCACCTCGACGCGAACCCGATCTTTGACGCCACGAAGGAGAGGGTCGAGAAGTATATCGTCCCGCTTCTCAGGGACGGCAAGGTCCCGGTCGTCTGTGGATTCCTCGGGAAGACTAGGGGCGGGAAGACAACGACCCTCGGCAGGGGCGGCAGCGACACGACGGCTGTGCTCCTTGGTAGCTGCCTTGGCGCCAGGGAGGTTGTGCTGATCAAGGACGTCGAGGGAGTCTACACGAGCGACCCTGACCGCGTGGGTAACGCCCACTTCGTGGAGGCTCTGAACGGGGAGGAGGCTGGGATGCTGGCGGCGGGGGGAGCGAAGTTCCTGCACCAGAAGGCACTCCGGTACCAGAAGAACGGTCTGAGGGTGAGGCTTACCAGTCTTGGAAGGTCGGATTTGGGCACTATCATCGAGGGCGACCTGCCGGAGGCCGAAGTCGACGTATCCAGCACCGACGTCTCCATGATAACCGTGGTCGGCGTAGATTTGAACAGGATGGAGTCTTTCGCCCGCCTTGTCAGCGCCGTGAAGGAGTCCGGTGCGTCGATCCCCGTGATCTCCCTCGAGTCGAGGTCGGCCATACTCTACGTTGCAGGCGGAACCAAGGTCCTGGACGGAGTCCACCGCGTCCTGGTCGAGGAGAAGGTCGGTAAGGCTGTCTCCTCATTCGAGGACCTGGCGATGATAACAGTCAAGGGGAGGGCGCTCGAGATTCAGCCAGGCATTGTGCAGAGGGTAACGCAGCCCCTGGCCAGGTCGGGTATCAATCTCTTCGGGGTTGTGACCATCCTGTCCTCCGTCCGGGTATTCGTTTCGCTGGAGCATTCTGAAAGGGCGATTTGCCTAATCAAAGAGGCACTGGCGATGAGTGGAGCATGAGAGGAACCGTGGCACTGGCTCCGAGTTCGGCTGTGGGCAGGGGACCGGAGCGGGGCAGCAACCCTAGTTTGATTGACAATGAGCCGAGGGCTCCCGGGGTGACCACGTGATGGTCTCTGGCAAGCAGGTGAGGCTCACTAGGATAACCAGCAGGGGTAAGATGCTCTGCATCCCGATGGACCACTCCCTAACGATGGGCCCAGTCAAGGGTCTCGAGCGGCCCGAGTTCACAATTTCACAGGTGGCCAGAGGGGGCGCGACCGCCTTTCTCGCGCACAAGGGCGTGATCAAGTCCCTACGGAAGCCTGCGAAGATCGGAATGATACTCCATCTGTCCGCGAGCACCAGCATCGGGCCCGCCCCCAACAGGAAGGTCCTGATAGCGTCGGTGGAAGAGGGGGTAAGGCTGGGCGCCGACGCCATCTCCATCCATGTCAACATCGGATGCAAGGAGGAGCCCGAGATGCTGCAGCAGCTGGGGAGCGTCGCGGACGAGTGCGACAACCTGCAGATGCCCTTCATTGCCATGATGTATCCAAGGGGCGAAGGCATCAAGGACCCCCCGGAACCGGACGTGGTCGCACACGTGGCGAGGATTGGGGCCGAAGGGGGGGCCGACATCGTGAAGACGGTGTATACGGGGAGCACGGAGACGTTCAGGGAGGTGGTCGCAAAGTGCCCTGTCCCGGTCGTGCTGGCGGGAGGCCCGAAAGTGGGTTCAGACGCGGAACTTCTCAGGATAGCGTCCTCCGTGATCGAGGCTGGGGCGATGGGCGTCACCTTCGGAAGAAACGTCTTCCAGCACAGCGACCCACAGGCCATCGTCACCGCACTTCGAAGGGTGGTCGTACAGGGAGAGAGGGTCGAGGAAGCGATGGGAGCGCTGCGCGATGTCCACTAACGGAAAGGAGATAGTTCTACTAGTCGGAGGAGAAGATGACTTGGAGCTCGTCGCTGAAAGGGCCAGGAAGGCCGGGATCAGGCGGGTCCTTGTGCGCGGTCCCGCGCCCGACTCATCAGCACTGAAAGGTTTCTCCTTGGTCCGGGTTTCGGATGATTCAGGTCGGGAAGACACCGTGGCGTGGGTGAAAGTGGCTGGCGGGAGCGACATCGAAAATGCCGTGCGCGCCTCGTCCCAAGACCATGCATTCGTGGTGGTCGAGTGCTCAGATTGGAAGGTCATCCCGCTCGAGAACATGATAGCAGAATTCAGGAGGAGGGGAAGGAAACTCTACGCCTTCGTCGAAAAGGCGAGCGAGCTTGGCCTCTTCTTCTCGATATTGGAAAGGGGGGTCGATGGCGTCGTCCTGCCAGCCCGTTCGCTCGCGGAGGCGGAGTCCATCCTCTCCGCCCAACCGGCGGGCAGAGCCTCCCTCTCTCCGGCGAAGATAATCAGGATCGTGGACGTCGGCCTGGGGGATAGGGCCTGCGTCGACACCGTCTCTCAACTATCCGTCGGCGAGGGTATGCTGATAGGGAACAAGGCAAGCTTCTTCTTCTTGGTGCATGGCGAGACGATACCGTCTCAGTACATCCCCACGAGGCCCTTCAGGGTCAACGCAGGCGCGCTACACAGCTATGCGCTCGGCGGGGGAGGCAAGACAAATTACCTATCCGAGATTGAGAGCGGTCAGCGGGTGCTCGTCGTCGACAGGCATGGAGCGTCGCGCGAAGTCGCTGTCGGGAGGGTAAAGATCGAGCGCAGACCTCTGCTCATGATAGAGGCGGTCGCGGGTGAAGAAAGAGGAGCCGCAGTCCTTCAGAACGCAGAGACCATACGCCTCGTCCGCGCCGACGGCAGACCGGTTTCGGTGACGGAATTGAAGCAGGGCGACGAGGTCCTCGTTCACGTCAGCGAGACGAAGGGCAGGCACTTCGGGGGCGAGGTTGACGAATTCATCATCGAAAAATGAATCCAAGTCCGGGCGCCCCCGCGGGAACTCCCCCAGACCGAAGGGCTCAAGCGCGATCTGCACGTCTGTCTCTGCCACCAGCTGCAAGTCGATGGCGAGGAAGGCGGCCACAGCCTTCGACCTGAAGACCGACCTCGTCGAGCTGAGGATGGACCACCTATCCGACCCCTCGCTCGGACAGATTCGCAAGATGCTCTCGCGATTCCTACCGAAGTCCATCGTGACGGTCCGCCCCACGGCCGAGGGCGGCGCTTTCCCCGGTAGCGAGGACGAACGCATTGAACTACTCCTCCAGCTGGCGAGAATGGGCCCGGCGTACGTTGACGTGGAGCTGAACACGCTAAGGGCGAGCGAGAGGCTGCGCGAGTCCATGAGCCGGGAGAGGACGATCGTTTCATGGCACAGCCTGCGAGGCACCCCGCCGACCCGAACGCTCAAGGAGGTGTTATCCCAGGCGAGCCTGCTCGGCCGAGTAACGAAGATAGTGACCCTGGCGAAGGAGTTCGCCGATAACCTGCGTGTCCTTTCGCTCTACGACGGAGACCCGAAGGGTCTAGTCGCGTTCTGCATGGGCGAGCGGGGGATCGTTTCGCGGGTCCTGACGCTGCGCCTCAGCCCCCTGGCCTACGCTTCCCTCCCCGGAGAGCCGACCGCCCCCGGCCAGCTTGAGCTGCCGACGATGGTAGAACTTAGAGGTCTCATCGCGGGTGCGTAGGGAATACTTCCTGATGGGTGAAGACGTGGGCTCCTCTCCGACGCCTCCGATGATGAACTCCGCCTTTGGCGAATTGGGTATCGACGCAAGCTACGCCCCCCTCAGCGTTTCGAAAGAGCGCTTCAAAGAAGAATTCGCGAAGCTTAGGGAGAGGCGAGCCAGCGGACTCAACGTCGCCATGCCCTTCAAGTCGGAGATAATCGCTCTACTCGACCATATCGGCGAGGTCCCTTCCAGGATCGGGGCTGTGAATACCGTCAGGAGGGAGGGGGAGCGCTACGTCGGGTTCAATACAGATGTCGAAGGCATACTCGCTCCACTCACAGCTCGAGGGTCGCCGCCACCCCGGGACGCCCTCCTGATCGGAGCCGGCGGGGCGGCGAGGGCCTTCTGTGAAGCAATGGCCCGGTTCTCCTGCAGGAAGATCAAGGTCGTCGCAAGGGACCCGAGCAGGGCACTGCAGTTCGTGAACGACATGCGGGTTGGTCTACCCTCGATGGAGTTCGAGGCCGCGGCATTCGGTCGGATAGGTGACAGAGGCTTCGACCTGCTCTTCAACGCGTCTCCTATCGGTTCGGGGGGACGAAGGTTGCCCGAGTCTCTGGGGCGCGTTGTCGGGAAGTGCGCGATCATCTTCGACGCCGTGTACAGACCCGTGGAGACTGAACTCGTCCGACTTGCGAAGACCAGGGGAGCTAAGGTGATTCACGGATACGAGATGCTCCTCCACGGGGACGCTGCAGCCTTCGAGATTCTGACGGGGAGCCGTGCGCCTGTCAGGGTGATGGAACGAACCCTTCTTCGAACACTGTCGGGGGATGCAGGTTGAGGGGAAGCGCAGTCTCATTTGGCGCTGTCAGCGTGGTCAACGCGATAGCCGCAGGAAAAGGCGCCACCGTCGGTGTCAGGCTCAAGACAGAGGCGACCGTGGACGCGAAGGAGGGTCAGAAAAGCTGGGACGTGGAGATGGAAGGGAGGCATGCAGCCTCGCCCTTGGCGAGGGAGACCGTGAGGACGGTCATTGCCTCGTTAGGAAAGAGGCCGGAGAAGTTCGGGGGCCTGATCCAGACTCGCTCCGAGATTCCCGTCGGAGTGGGTCTGAAGAGTTCCTCCTCGTCCTCGGTGGCTATCGCAATGGCGGCCTACGCGGCCTTCGGGATGAAGGACTTTGAGCCGTCTGATGTCCTCGACTGCTCTGTCAGAGCGTCCATGAAGACCGGGGCCAGCATAACCGGCGCCTTGGACGACGCCGCATCGTGCCTTTTCGGCGGTCTAAACTTGACAGACAACTTCCAGGGGAAGGTGTTATCGTCAAGGAGACTGGAGGAGAAGCTCCCCGTGCTGATCAGAATCCCCCGGTCCCGGAGCAGAAGGCCAGCGATGGACCTCGAACGCGTCAGGGCTTTCCGCAATGTCGTCGAAGCCGTATTCGAGATGGCCTGCAACGGCAACTACTGGAGAGCCATGACCTTGAACGGCCTGCTTTATTCTCAACTGCTCGGCTATGAGCCGGCCGCTTCTGTGAGGGCGGTCGAGCTTGGGGCCCTCGGGGCGGGCCTTTCCGGGACCGGCCCTGCTCTCGCCGCTGTATTCGAGAGGAGCGACAGAGCAGGCGCCCGCAGGCTGGCGGGCGAGTGGAAATCTGATGGCAGCGCCGTGCTGGCCACGACAGTTAACGACGAGGGGGGTGGCGTAATCGAATAGCAGGGCTCTGCGGGTCGTCGCCAGGGACGGTCTGCACGGGTCGGTGAAGGTCCCGCCGAGCAAGAGCTACACCCACAGGGGGGTTCTCCTTGCAAGCCTGGCCGAAGGTTCTTCCCGGATTCTGAAACCACTCATCTCAAGAGACACGCGGGCCACGATCCAGGCGTGTAGTGCCATGGGCGCCGTGGTGGCCGAGACGGATTCGGCCATTGAAGTAAGAGGAGGTCGCCCCTCGACACCCGACGACGTGATTGACGCCGAGAACTCGGGAACCACGCTCAGGCTGATGACCTCGGTCCTCTCGCTCGCGCCGGAAGGGTACTCCATAATCACGGGCGACCGAAGCGTAAGAAAGAGGCCGATGCAGCCGCTCCTAGACGCCCTCGGACAGCTGGGCGTCGAAGCCTGGTCCGCCCGCCCGAACGGCTGCGCGCCCGTGATAGTCAGGGGGGGCGGGATGAAAGGCGGAGAGTGCGCGATAAGGGGGGATGTGTCGTCCCAGTTCGTCTCGTCGCTTTTGATTTCTTCGCCGCTGGCAGACAGCGACACCGTCGTCAAGGTCGACCGGGCAGTCTCGAAGCCCTACATCGACGCGACTCTGTACACCGCCGAAAAGTTCGGAATCGAAGTGGGGAGAGAAGGCTATTCCAGTTTTGCAGTCCCCTCGGGACAGGAGTATTCGCCCTGCGAGTTCGAAGTCCCCGGGGACTTCAGCTCCGCCTCGTTCATTGTGGCAGCCGCGGCCCTCGCAGGGGGGCGCGTAGAGTTGAAGGGATTGGACGCGTCAGTCCCCCAAGGCGACTCTTTCATACTGGAGGTAGCCCGGAAGATGGGCGTGAAAGTCATCGTGCAGGGTGGCGGCGTAATCGTCGAGTCTGACGGGAAACCGTTGACGGGCGGCTCATTCAGCCTCAGCGACTTTCCCGACCTTCTTCCGGTCCTCTCGGTCCTCGCGCTGAAGTGCGGCGAGGAGGTAGAACTCACGGGCGTCCCTCACGCGCGCTACAAGGAGACAGACAGGATCGCTGTACTAGCCGAGGAACTCGCAAAGGTCGGAGCGAAGGTGGAGGAGAGGGAGGACGGACTGAAGATACAACCCGTCCAAGAGCTGAGGCCCGCGGCCTTGGACGCACACGACGACCACAGGATGTTCATGGCCTTCGCGCTCGTCTCCATGCTCCGGCCGTCGGGGATCACGGTCACGGGTGTGGAGAGCCTGGACGTGTCTTATCCCTCATTCCTCCAGGATATCACCAGGCTGGGCGCAAGCGTGAGGAGCGGTAGCGGATGAGCGGCAACGTCCTGGGCGAAAGGTTCCTGCTCGTGACCTTCGGGGAGAGCCACGGGAAGTGCGTGGGCGCGGTCGTCGACGGCTGCCCTGCGGGCCTCGCGCTCTCCGAGGAGGACATACAGGTCGACCTCGAACTGAGGAAGCCTGGTCAGTCCATAGTCACGACCCTCAGGAAGGAGGAGGACAAGGTCGAGATCATGTCCGGGGTCTTCAATGGCTTCACGACAGGCGCACCCATAATGATGCTGATTCGCAACTCTGACAAGGACTCGACGTCTTACGACGCCATAGTCAACACCCCGAGGCCGGGGCACGCGGACCTCGTCGCCAAGACGAAGTACGGCGGATTCAACGACTATCGGGGAGGGGGGCGGTTCTCGGGGAGGATCACCGCGTCTTTCGTGATGGGCGGGTCCATCGCGAAGAAGCTCCTGAAGGAAGTCCTCGGCATCGAAATCATAGCCTACTCCCTCGAGATAGGTGGGATCAGGGCGGAGAACTTTACGATCGACGACGCGAGAAAGTACAGGTACGCTAATGAGGTGAGGTCCCCCGACCCCAAGGTCGCGGAGGAGATCAAGAGGAAGGTCATAGAGGTCCGGGGCAAGGGCGACAGCCTGGGCGGGGTAGTGGAATGCGTCGCCCTCAACGTCCCGGTCGGGCTGGGCGAGCCCGTCTTCGGCTCTCTCGACTCCGACCTGGCGAGGATGGCCCTCTCCATCCCTGCGGTGAAGGGCGTGGAGTTCGGCTCCGGCTTCGGCTCCACGAAACTGACCGGCACCAAGAACAACGACGAGTATCTTGTGAAGGACGGCAGGATAACCACCAAGACCAACAACTCTGGTGGGATACTCGGCGGCCTCTCCAACGGCATGCCGATCGTTTACAGGATTGCCTTCAAACCGGCCTCGTCCATAGCCTCGAAGCAGACGACGGTCGACCTCCGCGAAGGCAAGGAGGCGGAACTGGTGGTGCCAGGCAGACACGACCCGACCGTAGTGCCGAGGGCGGTGCCTGTGGTCGAGAGTTCGACAGCGCTGGTCCTCGCAGACCATGCGATCAGGGCGGGTCTCATTCCGCCGGTCCTGAAGCGGGGAGCTTGAGAGAGTGGAGGGCGAGCCGGAACTCGACAATATGAGAGACGAGATTGCCCAGACGACCATCGAGATAGTCAGGCTCATCGCGAAGAGGAACGGGCTCGCCAGGAGGGTCGGGGCCGTGAAGAAGAACGTCTCTTTACCCGTCGAAGACGAAAGCGTCGAGGCCGGGCTCGTGGGCCGAGTGATCAGGGAGTGCGACACGGTCGGCCTCGAAAGGAGCGTGGGGCTCAAGGTCCTGCACACGCTCATAGCAGAGGGGAAGCGCGTCCAAGGGGTCACTGGAGAGCAGGTCGCCGACTCCCCGATGCTGGCGCTCGAGAAGGCGGTGGGCCTTGAGAGGCAGGGAAAGAAGCTGATCAGGCTGGACGTCGGGGAGCCCGACTTCAGGCCGCCGAAAGCCGTGCTTCAGGCGTGCAGCGAGGCCCTCTTCTCCTTCAAGACCCACTACACGCTGCCGCGGGGCATCCCCGAGCTCCGTTCTGCGCTTCGAAGCTACCTGAAGAGGAAGAACTCCTTCGACGCCAAGGACGGCGAACTCCTGGTCACCCCGGGCGGTAGGTTCGCGGTCTTCTCCGCCCTGGCGAGCGTGCTGCGCGAGGGAGAAAGCGCGATCGTGATCGACCCGAACTGGCCTGCGTTCAGGCAGGCGCTCCTCTTCATCGGCGCGCGGCCGATAGTTATCAGCACGGAGCTGGAAGACGACTGGGACCTGAGTATAGAGGACGTGAAGAAGGCGGTCAGGCCCGACACCAAGGCGATGGTTGTCAGCTACCCCTGCAATCCCAGTGGCAAGGTCGTCGACCCCGCGTTCTTCAGAGAGTTGCTAGGCGTGGCGAACGACAACGGGCTGACTGTCGTGAGCGACGAGATCTACAACGAGTACTCCTACAAGGCATGCCCCACCGTCCTCGCAGGCGGGGCGGAGAGGTTCGTCCTGACCGCCTCTTTTTCAAAGACTTGGGCCATGACAGGCTTCAGGATAGGGTACGCCGTCTCCTCGGAAGATGTGGTTTCTAGGATGGCTAACGTCGTATCCCTGATGGTGACGTCCGTGCCCGAGTTCATTCAGTATGGTGCTATAGAGGCCCTGAGCAGCGAGCGGGAGAGCCAGGAAAACAGGACCCTCATGAAGGAGAGAATAGACGTGGCCGGGAAGGAGCTGGCCCGAATAGATTCGCTCAGGTACTCCGAGCCCGACGGAGGGATGTACTATTTCCCGATGCTGGCCAAAGCAGGCATGAACGCGGCCGAGTTCGGTACCAGGCTCCTCAACGAGAAGGGGGTGAGCGTGACGCCAGGGACCGCTTTCGGGGACTATCCTCGCCATTTCAGGATCTCACTCGGCCAGCCGAAGGAGCTGCTCGTCGATGGCATAAGGAGGATGGGCGAGCTGCTCGAATGAAGATAGCGGTGATAGGCTCCTCGGGCGCGATGGGCTCGTTCTTCACGCACTACTTCTCCTCACGCGGTCATGCCGTCGTCGGCTCGGACGAGGCGAGGAAGAAGGGCGTTGGATTCACGTTCGTCAAGACTAACGCCCAGGCCGCCAAAGACGCGGACGCGGTCTTGCTCGCAGTCCCGATCGACAGGACGTTGGAGGTCGCGGAACTCGTCAGCCACAGCATGAGACGCGGTTCTCTGCTCATCGAGATCTCCTCGGTCAAGGGCAAGACCCTCCGCGCGCTGAGAAGGGTTGCTGAACGGAGAGATCTGAGGCTCCTCTCTGTCCATCCGCTGTTCGGCCCTGGTTTGTCCAAGTCGGACAGGATGAGGGTTGCAGTGATGACAGGCAAGGGATTGAGCCCAAGCGAGGCCAAGACCATCTTCCCCGATGCCAAGCTCGCCCGGATGACGGCAGAAGAGCACGACAGGCTGATGGCCTCCGTTCTTTCTCTGACGCACTTGGTGAACATAGCGTACGCCAAGGCGTTGGACTCGCTCGTCGAGCGGGGCGATTTCCAGAGAGCAGCGACTCCGACTTCGACCCTCCAACTATCGATCGCAAAGAGCGTCCTATCGCAGGACCCAAAGCTCTATTCATACATACAGTTCGAGAACAGATTCACCGTCAGAGCCGTCGATGCGCTGGTCGAGGAGCTTGTCTCCCTGCAAACTGCGCTAAAGGGTGGAGACAGGAAGAGTTTGGAGCGGCTCATGACTGTCTTGGCTGAAAGGTTTTCTGCAGCAGGCCCGAAAGCGACCGAAGAGGTCTACAGGGCCTTCAGGAGCCTCGGCTCGCCCTAGTCGCGTCCTTGAGAGAACGAACGTAGCGCTCGACGTCACGCGCCATGGCTTCTGTTCCGCGGCCGTGTCGAGAGACCCTGTCCACGATCCCGCTTCCGACTATCGCTGCATCCGCGCCGCATTCCAGCACGCCCGCGACGTGCTCCGGCTTCGACAGGCCGAATCCGACGGCCAGGGGGACTCTACCATGCGTAAACTTCTCGGCAAACTTGACCAGCCGGACGGTGTCGGATTTCAGCTCGCTCCTCGCGCCTGTCACCCCGAGCAGGGAGACGAGGTAAAGGAAGCCCGACGTGTTCTTCACGACGTCACGCATCCGCTGGGACGAAGTGGTGGGCGCAGCCATGAGAATCGTGTCGATGCCTCTCTTCCTGGCTCGGGAGGACAGCGTGCCCGCTTCGTCAAGAGGCAGGTCCGGTACGATCACCGCGTCGACGCGGCGCTTCCTGGCTTGGTCGAGAAACTTTTCCACGCCGACTGAATGGACGATGTTGTAGTACGTCATCAGCGCGACAGGGATCCCCCTCCTGCTCTTCACGTCTCCTGCCAGGTCGAGCACGTCCCGGGGCCTGGTCCCAGAGGACAGAGCCCTGGTCCCCGCGGCTTGAATCGATTTCCCGTCGGCGATGGGATCGGAGAAGGGTATGCCGATCTCCAAGATGTCCGCCCCGCCGTCGACGACTGCGTCAATCACCCTCCTGGACACTCTCAGGTCGGGGTCGCCTCCCATTACGTAGGCCACGAGGGCGCCCTCATCTCCCAGCTTCCTGAATGTCCTCGCGATCTCGCTCAGAGTACCAACCCCGACCTGGACGCAACGATCTGCACGTCCTTGTCCCCCCTCCCGGAGAGCGTGACCACGACCGATTCTTGCCTCTTCATTTCCTTGGCAAGGTTGACCGCGTGGGCGACCGCGTGGGCGGACTCGAGGGCAGGCAAGATCCCTTCGGTCTGCGCCAGTAGGTAGAAGGCTCGCAAAGCTTCTTCGTCCGATACCGTCACATAATCTGCCCTCCCGCTCTCCTTCAGGTACGCGTGCTCGGGGCCGACTCCTGGGTAGTCGAGCCCGGCCGAGATGCTGTGAGTGCTTCTTACCTGACCGTCTCTGTCCTGGAGGACATAGGTGAGCATCCCGTGGAGGACTCCCTCCCTCCCCATCACCAGGGAAGCCGCGTTCTTCTCCTTGCCCGTCCCGCCCGCCTCCACCCCGTAGAGTCTCACCCCTTCGTCACCGACGAAGGGATGGAAGCTCCCCATCGAGTTGCTCCCTCCGCCGACGCACGCGACAACGGCATCAGGCAGCCCGCCCTCGGCCCTTCTCATCTGGGACTTTATCTCCCTCCCGATTACGCTCTGGAAATCCCTGACCATCAGAGGATAGGGGTGCGGGCCGACCACGGACCCAATCAGGTAGTAAGTGCTCTCCAAGTTCGTGATCCAGTCTCTCAGAGCTTCGTTGATCGCGTCTTTCAGGGTCCTCGAGCCGCTCTTGACCGGGTGCACCTCGGCTCCAAGCAGCTTCATCCTGAAGACATTCAGCTTCTGTCGCTCGATGTCGTCGGACCCCATGTAGACCTCGCACCGCAGTCCCAGAACGGCGCAGGCCATGGCCGAAGCCACTCCGTGCTGCCCTGCGCCCGTCTCCGCGATCACTCTTGGCTTCCCCATCTTCTTGGCGAGCAGGGCCTGGCCCAGCGTGTTGTTGATCTTGTGCGCCCCGCCGTGAAGCAGGTCTTCTCGTTTCAGGTAGACCCTGGCGCCACCCGCGCGCCTGGTCAGGTTCTGGGCCAGGTATAGGGGCGTGGGCCTGCCGGCATAGCTCTTCAGGAAGCGGGCCAGCTCGCCCTTGAACGACGCGCTCCTTTTCTGCTTGACATATTCCGCCTCCAACTGCTGCAGGGCGGGAATCAGGGTCTCCGGTACGAACTGGCCCCCGAACCTGCCGAACCTGCCCTTTGCAGAGCTCCTCGTCACTCCTTGGTCCGCTCCTTCGCTCTTCTTACGAACTCGAAGACCTTCGCACGATCCTTGACCCCTGGCGTAGATTCGACGCCGGAGGAGACATCCACGGCGTACGGACGGACCACTTCTATGGCATCGAGGACGTTCTCGGGCCGGAGACCGCCTGAAAGGATTAGCGGCACCGGAGCTATCCCTTCCCTTACGGCCCTGCAGACTGCCCAGTCGGACGTCTTCCCTGTGCCGCCGGACTGTCCCTTCACGTACGTGTCGGTGAGCAGCGCGTCGAACCCCCTGGCTGCCTCTCTCGCATCTTCACCACCATCGGAAACCAGATACGCTCGGATGAGTCTGAGGCCAAGGGCTCGTCTCAGGACCCGCGGGTCGCCTTGGCCATGCAGCTGAATAGCGTTAGGGCCAATGGAAACTATCTTGTCCGTTCTGTCCTCTACGATATCCGAGGTCGTCACTAGGACAGAGTCGACGAAAGGAGGAACCCGCCTGATCATTTCACCGGCCACTTCAAGCGAGAGGTTCCTCTTCGACCCGGGAAACCCGACGATGAACCCGACCGCGTCAGCTCCCGCCTCGACGGCTGCGTCGAGGTCCTCGGTCCGCGTTATCCCGCATATCTTCACCCTCACCATGGGCTGTTCACCCGACAAGCTCCCTGAGAAAGGCCTCGGGCTCGGTTGACCGCATGAGCGCAGAGCCGATGAGTAGCGCGTCCGCGCCCAGCTTTCGGAGGGCGACGGCCTGGCCCTTGGTCCTTATCCCGCTCTCGCAGACCACGGGCTTTGTATGACGGTGGTTGGATAGTATTCTTCTCGACGTGTCGAGGGAGACCCCGAGGCTCTTCATATCCCTGTTGTTGATTCCGATGATGTCTGTCTCGCTCGTCGCCGCGGCATCATACTCAGCCTCCGTGTGAGTCTCCAACAAGACTTCGAGCCCGAGGGAGTGCGCGAGAGAAATCATCTCTCCAAGTTCCACTTCTGCGAGGCCTCGGTCGAAGGCGCTCATGATGAGAAGGATCGCGTCCGCGCCGGCCAGGTCGGCCGCCCGGACCTGGACAGGGTCGACGACGACATCCTTCATCAAGACAGGGACAGAGACTTTTTTCTTCACCCTAGTGAGGTCTGAGATCTTACCCATGAAATGAATAGGTTCCGTAAGGACGGAGATCGCTGCTGCCCCGCCCGCCTGGTATCTCCTCGCTATGTCGGCCGCGTCCCCCCCTTCGCGGAGGACCCCTTCGGCGGGCGACCTGAATTTCACCTCCGCTATCACCGGCAGTACCTTGCACTCCGCAATCGAACCTACGAGGCTCCTGCGTTCCACTCTGGCTCTGTTTCTCAGCGAGTAGTAGCCTTCCGCAACAGAAAACTTCGCGCTCCTGGCCAGCTCCACGATGAAATCCTCATTGGTTCTTTGCAAAGACCTCAATCCTAGACGTGTCTCCCCCGCTGAACCTTACCAGCTGCTCGAGCTTGTCGTACGCGGCGCCGCTGTCCACGGATTCCTTTGCCAGCTCGACCCCCTCATCTAGTCGCTCTGCCTTCCCGGCAACCACCAGCGCCGCGGCGGAGTTGGCGATGACCATCTGGACAACTCCATCGCGCTTGGGCCGTCCTTGAAGCACTTCCAGCGCTATGCTCGCGCTCTCCTCCACGCCTGAAACTACGGCGTTGGGCCGCACCTTCGCGCTCACCCCAAAGTCGGCGGGTGCGTACTCCCTCATCTCGACGATTCCGTCCTTCAGCCTCGCGATGAGAGTGCTCCCGCTCACCGAGATCTCGTCCATGCCTTCGACGGCATGAACCACCATCGCTTCCCTGCTCCCCAGCATCCGGAGCGAAAGGGCCACCTTCTCGACCAGTTCTGGGGAGTAGACGCCGACCACCTGCGAGTCGGCTCCAGCGGGATTGATGAGGGGGCCCATCAGGTTGAAGACCGTCCTCACCCCCAGCTCCCTCCGCACAGGCCCCACCCGTTTCATGGCGGGATGGAAGACGGGTGCGAACATGAATCCGATTCCTATCTGCTCGATGGACTCCTTCACCCTGGTCGGCTCGACCCCGATGTTGAACCCGAGCCTCTCAAGGAGGTCCGCGCTCCCGCAGCGGCTGGTGACAGACCGGTTGCCATGCTTTGCAACGCACGCGCCAGCTCCCGCGGCTACGAACGCGCTGACAGTGCTGACGTTGAACGTCTTCACTTTGTCTCCGCCGGTCCCGCACGTGTCGACGAGCCTTCCGTTCACGGACGGTGTGATGCGTAGGCTGTACTTCCTGAGCGTCGCGGCGAGGGAAGCGATTTCCTGCACCGTCTCCCCCTTCTGCCTGAGCGCCACCAGGAAGGCCCCGACCTGGGCGGGGGTCGCCTTGCCTTCAACAATTTCGGCCGCGCACTCTGATATCTCCTCGCCCTGGAGGTCAGCTCCTTCCATCAAATGCAGGATCGCCTGCTGAATCAGTCGGGAACACCGTTCCTGACGAAGTTGGCGATGATCTTCATGCCCTGCTGCGTCAGTATCGATTCCGGATGGAACTGCACTCCCTCTATGGGATACTCTCTGTGCCGGACGCCCATGACCTCCGCGTCGTCCAGCGATACAGCGGTTATCTTGAGACAGGTAGGGATGCTGTCCCTGTCAATTACGAGCGAATGGTACCGGGTTGCCTCGAGTGGGTTCTCAACACCCTTCAGAACGCCTTTCCCGTCGTGGACAATCCTGCTCGTCTTGCCGTGCATCACCTTCGATGCCTTGACTATCTTCGCGCCGAAGGTGGAGCCAATCCCTTGGTGCCCGAGGCAGACTCCAAGCGTCGGCACATCGGGGCTCACCTTCCTCAGCAACTCCGAGCAGACTCCGAAGTACTTCCCGTTTGCAGGATTGCCGGGCCCGGGCGAGATGACTATCTTGTCGGGCGAGAGCCCTTCCACTTGATCGAGGCTCACGGCGTCGTTCCTGCGCACGATTGGAGTCGCGCCGAGTGCACCCACGTACTGCGCAAGATTGTAAACGAACGAGTCGTAGTTGTCGATGATGAGCACCTTCATCTCTTCTCACCAGACGCCGTCTCCACCGCTTTCAGGAGCGCAGCGGCCTTTGCCTCCGTCTCCTCCCACTCGCTCTCCGGCACAGAATCGGCCACTATGCCCGCGCCAGCCTGGACCGAGCAGTCACGCCCGTCCGCGACGAGCGTCCGTATCGTTATCGCAAAGTCCGCGTTGCCGTTCAACGAGAAGTAGCCGACCGCTCCGGCGTACGGGCCCCTCCTCACCGGCTCGAGTTCTTCGATTATCTCCATCGCCCTCACCTTTGGGGCCCCCGACACCGTCCCGGCCGGGAAGAGCGCCCTGAGCGCATCGTACGAGTCTTGTCCGTCCTGGAGCTCGCCTACCACGTGGGAGACTATGTGCTGCACGTGGCTGAACTGCTGCACTGTGAGGAACTCGGGCGCCTTGACGGACCCGTACTTCGAGACTCGCCCCACGTCGTTTCTGGCCAGGTCGACGAGCATGACGTGCTCGGCGCTCTCCTTGGGGTCGGCCAGCAGGTCCTCCGTCAGCTTCTCGTTCATCTTTCTGTCCTTCACCCGTGGCCTCGTCCCCGCGATCGGGAACGTCTCCAGCCGTCCGTCCTCGACCCTCGCCAGCATCTCAGGGCTGGACCCGATTATCTGTCTCTTCCCGAACTTGAGGAAGTACATGTACGGAGAAGGGTTGATCTTGCTGAGGGTCGAATAGAAGAGCGTGAGGTCGCCCTCGACCTCGAACTCGAATCTCCTGGACAGCACCACCTGGAAGATGTCCCCCGACGTGATGTAGTCTTTCGCCTTCAGGATCATCTCTTCGAACCTGTCTCTGGAGAGGGATGACCTGGTCCTTCCGGCGCACAGCTCCCCCGATGGGGATTCGCTTCTCGAAGCCCTCCGCACCTCCTCTGCCCTGCTCTTGCCAAGACAATAGTAGTATGCCTCCCCCCTTGTATGGTCGAAGACTACCCCGTCCGTGAACAACCCGAACTCCATGTCGGGGAGGCGTTGCTTGTCGCGTGAGAGTTTCGGGAGCCTCTCCCAGTAGCGTATCGAGTCGTAAGAGATGTAGCCTACAGCCCCGCCGACGAATCTGAAGAGACCGCTGACCGAGTTCTGTGGCACCATCCTCCTGATCTCTTCGAGCGGGTCTTGGGTCGCGATCCTGTCAACACTCCCGGAGTCCTCGTCGGCGATCTCCAGCTTCCCGTCCTTCGCGCTCACCATCTTGGACGGCTCGAACCCTATGAACGAATATTCGGCGAGCCTGCTGGTCCCCTTGGCCGATTCCAGCAGGAACGAGTTCTCGTGCGTATCCTGAAGTTTGGCGAAGAGCTCCTGAGGGGTGTTGCGGAGCCTCAGTCTCTCAGTCTTCAGCTCCAAGTGCGGGAGTGCGAGCGTGTAGCCAAATATGGTCACCCATAGCTTTCGCCAAATAAGATGCCGAATGCACACTTATAATGATTCATGAACAGATACGGACATTGTCCGGTGGTTGGGCAACCGAAATCGGGTGTCCAAAACGGGGTCTGCTCAATCTTCAGGAGCGTCCCCACGCCTCTCTTCGCATGTGACGCAGAAGGCTCATTAATGCACAGATTTGCTCACGCGAACATGTGGCCGAGCGTCAAGAAGCAGTTCTCCAGGCAAATCGTGAGGACAGAAATCGTCAGAAAAATGATAGAATGCGGGATGAGGGTCTCTCATGACTCGAAGATCTACGTTGACGACGTGGAGGTCGATTACTCGGCCCTTGCGAGGGCTGTGGGGGTAGACAGAAGGGTTGTCAAGCAGACAGCCGAGCAGATACGTTCGAACAGGTTCCTCTACTCGATATTCTCCCAGACCCTGCCGTTGGGGGCAAGCCTGGTCAACGTTGTCGCCCACCTCGGCTACACAGCGGTAGTGGTAGAGGCTGACCCGAAATCGCCGGGGATAATGTCAGCGGTCGCAGCAATCCTCTCCAGGCACGGCATGGTGATAAGGCAGGCGCTGGCTGACGACCCCGACATGGTCCCGGACGCAAAAATGACGCTCGTACTCGAGGGACAGCTGACCGGGCAGGCGATGGAAGAGCTCAACCGCCTGAAGAACGTGAAGAGCATAAAGATACTGAAGTGAGTTGGCGCGGCGAAGGTACGACGTTGCAGTGATGCACGACTTCTTCGTGGACAGGCTGGTGCACACCGATGACGTTGCCGGATTGTTTGCGCTAGCACGGTCGAAGGCGCGCCAAGGCGGGGGGAGCATCCACGGCATTGGGCAGGCGGACGTCAGTGGGGGGAACGCTGTAAACCTGGCCCACGCCCTAACGGTGCTTGGAGCGCGCGTGCTGCTGATCACTCACAGCGACGTGGGGCATGTGGGGCTACTTCGGCATACCTTTAAGAATCTGAACGCCGAGGTCAGAGTCAAGGAGCTGCCGGCGGGGCTGACGGTCGCCCTCGAAGAGCGGGTCAACGTGATGATGAGCGACTCGCGAGGTGCGGCGAAGTTTCCCCCATCACTGCTGACCGAAGAGGACTGGGAGGCGCTCCGGAGAGCCGCGGTGGTCTGCTCTACGAACTGGGCGGCGAACGAGTACGGGACACAGCTTCTTGTCGCTCTGCGGAAGAACCTCGGCGACTCCGCGATGCTTCACTTCAACCCAGCCGACGTAAGAGATAGGGCCGGAGGGTACCGGGCGTTGATAACGCGGATGAAGAAGAACAGACTGGTAGACTGGCTGAGCGTAAATGAGTACGAGGCGTGTTCTACTGCGTCTGCACTCGGGCTACGCGGAAGGATCTCTGAACGCCTCTGCGCAGGAATCGCAAGGCAACTCCACATCAAGGTGGATGTGCACACAGAGACCGCATCCTACACGAGCTCGGGCGCTCTCGTCGTCGGAAGGAGGAACAGGCGTGTGATACCCAAGAGATTGACGGGAGCGGGAGACGTGTGGGACGCGGCTTCGATATTCGGGCGTCTCAGGGGAATGGAGGACTTGGAGAGGCTCGACTTTGCGAACGCTGCCGGGAGGTTGTACGTGGCGGGAGGCAACGCGGAACCGCCGACCCTGGGGGAGATCAACGCGGCGCTGAGCTGATTACTTTTCCAGCATCCGCGAGAAGGTCCAGGCCACGGTGCTGAGGATCTCGTTGAGCCGGGTCTTCTCCCTGTAGTTCTCGATCATCAGCCTCTTGATCGCCCCGCCGGTCTCCTCGACGTCGAACTTCAGTTCTCGCCCCTTCCCAAGCTTGCCGGAGGAGACGAGCTCCTGGTCCTTGCTACGCATGCCCTGCAGAATCTTCGCGACGAGAAAGGACTTGAACGGCGCCGTACTCTGGAGAAGTTTCACTCCAGCCCTGGGCTCGATGGTCACACTCTCGGATGTGACGGAGGCTGTGGCTATGACGTCGCCGCCCTTGTCCCGCTTTAGCTCCCGCATCTCTGCAATCTCCTTGGCCTCATCCAGCATCTCGATGGCCGGCCTGAACGCAGACGCCCTAAGAGAAGCGTCCACCAGGACGAGGGTCTCCTTGAGCCTCTCGATCTCCTCCTGGAGCTCCGCAATCCTGTTCTCGAGCCAGAGCTTGAGCTCCGCGGCCTTCTTGACCTGATCCTCGGAGGTGGCCATCAACCCACGTTCTATCGGACTCGCTAAAAACTTTCAGCGCGCCAAAAGCAGGGTGGGGAGGCGTCGGTGAAACTATGACCCCGAAACCCCGCGTGCAATGGCCCGCGCCATTTCGCGCGTACCCGACTTTCCGCCGAGGTCGTACGTGACGTACTCGCCCTCCTTCAATTCCTTGAGCGTTGCGGCGAAGATAGCCTTTGACGCCTTCTTCTCGCCCAGGTAGTCGAGCATCCAGGCTGCTGAAAGTATCGTCGCGGTCGGGTTGACCTTGTCCAAACCCTTGTACTTGGGCGTGCTGCCGTGCGCGGGCTCGAACATCGCGTAATCGTCGCCGAAGTTCCCGGAGTAGACCATGCCTATGCTCCCAATCAGGCCTGACGCTTCCTCAGACATCACGTCCATGAAGAGGTTGGTCCCGACTATGACATTCTGGTTGAACCTCTGCGGGTTCTTGACGAGCTGCTGGGCGAAGTTGTCGAGGAAGAGGTCCTCGAGCTCGATGCTGGGGTAACCCTTCGCCACTTCCCTAGCGCAATCGAGGAAGAGGCCGTCGGTCACCTTGAGTATGTTGGCCTTCGAGAGGGCGACCACCCTCTTCCACCCCCGCCTCTTCGCCTCCTCGAACGCAAAGCGAGTGACCGAGGTCGACTTTTGCTTCGTGACCAGCCTGATCGCAATTGAGACGTCGTCGGAGAGCCGGTGCTCAATCCCCGCGTACAGCCCTTCCGTGGCCTCCCTGACCATCACGAAATCCACCTCACCGAGGGGACCGACCTGGTTCGGGAACGTCTTGACTGGCCTCACATTGGCGTAGAGGTTGAACTTCTGCCGAATGCTCACTGCGACGCTGCGGGGAGTGCCCGGGATGGGGTAGGTGGTCGTCGGACCCTTCAGGCAACAGTCAGAGCTCTCCAGGATCTTCCACGTCTCCTCGGGAACGAAGGTTGGTCCCTTCGCTTTCTCCCACCATTCGGCTCCGGCGTCACAGGATACAAGATCCACGCGGACTCCGCTGGCCTTGATCACCTCCAGAGCCGCTTCGATGAGTTCCGGACCCGTGCCGTCGCCTCTGATCAGTGCGACTTTCTTTGGCGATGCCAACGATTCGCGCCCGAATTCCTCCGCTTAAAACGGTTGCACTCCTTTCAACCTGAAATCTTGAACCCCTTCAGGTTCCTCACCTCGGCCCGTTCGACTTGGACGGAGTCGACGCGCGCCCCTGGCGGGCCGCGCTTTGACCATTCCACCACCCGTTCAACGGAATCCTGCTCTCCCTCCAGAAGAGCTTCCACCGACCCGTCCCCGATGTTCCTGACCCATCCGCTGACCTTCGCCTCCTTTGCCAGCTCGGCCATTGTCGCCCTGAAGAAGACGCCGTGTACGATCCCCCGGACTCGAATCTTGACGGCTGTAATCAGTTCGCCTACCCACCGCCGGGGAGCAGGATGTTGAGTATCCCTTCCCGAACGAAGGAGACGGCGAGCGCCGCGATGAGCAGCGCGGTGATCCTTGTCAAAGCCCGCGTCCCGCTCACGCCGAGTATCCTCTGGACCCAATCGCTTCTGGAGAGGATGCCGTAAGCAAGCACCGAGTTCAGCGTGATGACTGCGAAGGTCAGGAATGGCCCGTATGGAGGGTTGGCCAGGATGATGACCGTGGAGATGGCGCCCGGTCCAGCCAGCAGCGGAATCGCGAGCGGGAAGACCGCGACATCCTCTGCCTCTCTCCTGGGCTTTCCCTCCCGCCCGCTGAGGTGGTCGAAGGCGACGGTGAACAGGATTATTCCGCCGGCTATTCTGAAGTCGTTCAGCGTGATTCCGAGAGCCTGGAAGATGATCCATCCCAAGTACGCGAACACGAACAGGATTATCGTGGCCACGAGAATCGACTGTCTGACGATCTTCCTTCGCTGGCTCGGATAGTCGTTGGTTAGGGCCATGAATATCGGAACGGTCCCGATTGGGTCGAGGATCGAAAAGAGCAGGACGAACGACTCGAGAAAGAGCACAACGTCGAACGCAAAGAAGGACGAAATGAGCGACAAGTCTCCCGCATGGTATTCCGCGCCAAAGGGATAAATACGCTGTGAGGGAGAAACTTCACCGTGTCAGAGGACCCGGTGGACCGTGCGGAGATCGAGGAGAAGCTCTCCAAGATCATCGACCCGGAGCTGGGTCGCCCGATAACAGAGATGAAACTCATAGACAAACTGGATATCACCGGAGCGTCTGTTGACCTTGAGTTCCACCTCACAGCCCCGTTCTGCCCGCCTGTGTTTGCGCTCAAGATCGCCAGCGACATAAAATCGAGCGTGCTCGCGGCCAAGGGCGTGAAAGAAGCCAAGGTGACACTGCGAGGTCACTATCTGGCCGAGGCAGTCAACAAGCAGGTCAACAGGCCCCCACAAGTCGCCACCTGAGGTGAGGCGACGCGGCCGGCAGCGTTGAGAGGGTCAGGCAGCACCTTGAGGCGCTGAAGGCCGAGGTCGACTTCCGTGAATTCGATGTAAGTACAAAGAACTCAGCGCTTGCTGCGCGTGCGCTCGGCTGCACGGTCGCAGAGATTGCGAAGAGCGTGGTCTTCAGAGCCGAGGGTGCGATTGTAGTCGTGATTTCGGGGGACCGGAGGGTCGACCTTAGCAAGCTCGCAGAGCCAGCCGGGCAAAGGATCAGTGTGGCGACTCCGGAGGAGGTGCGGTCCCTCACTGGCTACCCTATCGGGGGAGTCCCGCCCTTCCCGCACGTGCAGTCAGTAAGGGTGCTCTTCGACCAGTCGCTCCAAAGGTTCGATTGGGTTTGGGCGGCAGGCGGTGCTCCCAACGTGGTGTTCAGGGTGAGGACCGAAGACCTCCTGCGCGCGCTCGGGGGTGCCCCCGTCGACGTCGCGGCGCGGGCGTGAAAGTGATATAGAGCGGAGGAACGCTCTGTAGAGACATGAACGCCAGGAAGGTGCTGGAGATGGGGGGAGGCACCTTGCTCGTGTCCCTCCCGAAGGCGTGGGCCAGGAAGAACGGAATAACGAAGGGGTCCACGGTCGCTGTGGACGAGCTGTCAGGGAGGAAGCTGTTGGTCAGGCCGATCGAAGAGGCCGCTGAGAAACCTAGGGAAGCGGAAGTGGAGTACCCGAAGGAAGGATTGAGGCTAACGGTAAACGATGTCACAGGCGCGTACCTGCTCGGATACGACGTCATTAGGATACTGGGGAAGAAGGTCATCTCGCGGGAAGACCGGGTCGCGCTCAAGACGGCGATCGGCAGGCTGATTGGACTGGAGATAATGGACGAGGACTCGAAACAGATTACGGTCCAGTTCCTTCTGGAGCCCTCCGCCATAGACCCCGAGAAGATCGTCAGGAGGATGTCCGGCATCATCGAGGGCATGATCAAGGACACGGCCGAAGGGGTCGCTCGAGGTGATGGAAAACTGCTCTCGCTTGTCGGCGAAAGAGACGACGAGGTCGACAGGCTCTACTTCCTGCTTGTGAGGACAATAAGGACGGCCATAATGCACCAGGAGGTCGCAGAGCGCTACGGGCTTGCCCCCGTGGACATTCTCGACTACAGGGTGCTGGCTAGCTTCCTTGAGAGCACGGGGGACGCGATGGCGGAGCTCTCGAAGAGGCTCCACTCGATCAGGCTGCAGAGACAGGCCGCGCGCGAATACTCCGCGTGCGTGCTGAAGCTCAATGAGATGGAGGAACTAGCGATACAATCGTTCCTCGGGCGAGGGGCTGGCCGTTCGAGGAGCGCTTACACCCGGGTTGGAGAGCTTTCGAGAGAGGTGAGCTCCATGCTGCTCAAGATTGCGCAGGCCGTGGGCTCAAGCAGCTCCCTTGCCGTGGAGACGTTGGGTGCGGTCGAGGGGGTCAGCAAGCTGCTGGTTGACATATCAGACCTGGCGGTCCCGATGGGAGCCCTGCAGTCCCCGTCGAAGGTTCCCGGTTCACTCTGAGTCGGGCCGGAGTGCTGCCCGATTCATTGCCTAGGGAAACAGGACCTCGCCTGTCTCCGCGTCCCTGACCTTGATTGCTTGGTACGGGCAGGATTCCGCCGCGAGCGAGATAGCCTCGCTGCCGACCTCTCCCTCCTCCACCTCCTTCATACCGAGCGGTTCATCGTGCCTTCGCCAGAGCCCCTTCTCGGTCGTGTCATAGGCGAATACCGCAGGGGCGAGGGTGACGCAGCTCATCGCGCCGAGGCACTTGTCTTGGGCGATGGAGACGGTCAGTTTACGGCCGTCGGAGGTGACAATCTCCTGTTCACCCCTCCGCTGGAGCCCTTCGAGCGTGGCAGCCGAGAGCCGGATTATCACGTCGGAGAGGGTCTCGCCTTCGCGCCTGGCCCGCGAGAGCCTATTGAACGCCTTGTCGTTAATCTTGATTTCCTGTTCGCCGCCGCCCATGGGGTTCGGGTACCACGAGCGACACTTAAGCGAATCGCCGAATTTCAGAGCTGGGAATCGGACCCCCAAACGCTTATTTACAGAACGCTCGTCGTGCAGATATGCCGAAGTATCTTTTTGTGACCGGAGGAGTGATGTCGGGCCTCGGCAAGGGCATCACCACAGCTTCTGTCGCCAAGCTTCTTCAGCTCTCCGGCGTCAGCGTGACATGCCTCAAGATTGATCCTTACCTTAATTTTGACGCGGGGACGATGAACCCGGTCATTCACGGGGAGGTCTTCGTCACCGACGACGGGGGAGAGACCGACATGGACATTGGCACCTACGAACGTTTCCTCAACCGCGACCTCTCCAGGGAGAACAACATTACAACTGGGCAGGTCTACAAGAAGGTAATCGAGGACGAGAGAAAGGGCAGGTTCCTGGGGAAGTCAGTCCAGATAATCCCGCACGTGACCGACGAGATAAAGCGCCGGATTAGGCAGCTCGGGAAAGAATCGAAGGTCGAGGTTCTCGTGGTGGAGTGCGGTGGTACCGTAGGCGACATCGAGAGCCTCCCGTTCCTGGAGGCGCTGAGACAGATGAGGATGGAGGAGGGTCCAGCGAGGACACTCTTTCTGCACGTAAGCCTGGCCCCCGAGCTTTCTGTGGTGGGCGAGATGAAGACAAAGCCGACCCAGCACAGCGTGCAGGAGATGAGGAGGATAGGAATTCAGCCCGACATAATAGTCGTGCGAGGCGCGCGGCCTCTCCCCGAGAGCGCGAAGGAGAAGATCTCCCTCTTCACGAGCGTACCGGTTCAGAACGTGGTCTCGAACCCCGACGTAGACTCCATCTACCAGGTGCCGAGGCTGCTCCAGCGGGAAGGGGTCCTCAAACCCATACAGCGGCAACTTGGGCTGAAGGGGAAGCTGAGCATCGCAACCTGGAACAAGGTGGCTGACGCTTTCACCGACGCGCCCAACACTGTCCGCATCGCCCTGGTGGGGAAGTACGCATCGCTGGCCGACAGTTATGTCAGCGTGAACCAGGCACTGATGGGCGCGGCCGCGGCTAACAAAGCGAGGACAAAGATCTCGTGGATCGAGTCGGAGGAGTTGGAGCATGACGAAAGCAAGCTCCAACTGCTGGATTCCTTCGACGGCGTGGTTCTCCCCCAGGGGTACGGCAGCAGGGGGACCGAGGGCAAGATCGCGGCCGCCAATCACGCCAGGATGGCCGGGATCCCATTCTTGGGGCTCTGCTTCGGCTTCCAGCTCGCGAGCGTGTCGTTTGCGCGGCACGTGCTGGGCCTGAAGGATGCGAACAGCACTGAGATCGACCCAGATACGCCTTCTCCTGTAATCCACCTCCTCCCTGAGCAGCGAACAGTCTCGGATCTTGGGGGCACGATGAGGCTGGGGGGCCACGACATTCTGATCAGGCGGCCAAGCAGGGCCTTCGACATCTACGGAAAGGCGAGAATCCGGGAGAGGCACAGGCACAGGTTCGAGCTGAACCAGAAGTACCTGAAGCGGTTCGAGGAGAAGGGTCTCCACTACTCCGCGTTCAGCGATGAAGGCAAAAGGGCAGAGATTCTCGAACTCGAGGGGCACCCGTTCTACATGGGCACACAGTTCCACCCGGAATACGTGAGCAGGCCCGAGAAGCCAGAGCCGATCTACTCAGCATTCCTAGCTGCATGCGTCAACAGGGCGGTCCTGGGAGGTCGGAAAGAGGAAGTAGCGAAGGGCCTAGTCCGCTGAGTAGAGCCCCGCTACCTTCACCGCGAGCCTCGCAACCTCGATCGCGCTCTTTCCGAAGAGGTACAGGTTGGGCTCAACGCCCTCCCCGCCATGGTCGACCACCACGTCGAACTCTGCCTTGGTTCCCGCAAGCTTCGCAGCGAGTGCCTCCACGGTCGGGTCCTCAAGGCCAGAAGGCACGTAGCCACCAATCTCTAGTCGGGTCAGACGAAGCTTCCTGAGGACGGCATTCATCCTCTTGTCGTACCTGAGGTTGACAGCCGCGCGGACCTCCCCCCTGCGTCTCCTGACCAGGAGGAGCACCCTGGCCATGTGCCTCGACGCTCCGTACTCGGGGGGCAACATGGCCTTGGCCGCGCCCTTCACCCTCACGATTCTTCCGGGTACGGCGACGACATCGGCGGGTGAGCTGGAATCGTCTTCCGCGAGAGCCAGGTTGACTGAGACCTCTGGCATCACCGAGACAAGGGCGCGTGAACCCTCGAGGATCTTCACGGCCTCTCTCACCTGCGAAATCGCATCCGACCTGCCGGCGCGCTTGCTCCCGTACTCCTTGACGCAGACGTCGCACTGCGCAAGCGACGGGTACAGCTTCCTGTGCGCTTCGCAGACCATGCCGCTTCCAAGCATGTTTCGCCACACTGAACCGAGCGTCTCCACCCCGTAGACGGCGCTCCGCTTGACATCCTCCGCCAGAAGCGCGGCGTACCTGTCGGCGTCCTCCCTTCCGAGGGAGAGCGTTGCCAGTGAAGAATAGGCCTTCTGGGTGCCCGAGGACAGGTAGAGGCTGACCGACGCCTGTGTTATTCCCAGCAGGCCCGAGATTCTGTTCTGAGAGAGGCCTTGGGACCTCAGCGCTCTCGCAACCAGCTGCCTCATCGACGGAAGGAAGACCCCGACCATCAGCTCGTCGGGAGGTTGCATGTTATAAGCCACTTATTTACTGACTTATAAGCTCCGAAGATGACCGCAAGGAAAGTGGACGGGCCAGTCGAAAAGGGTCTAGTGTCGAAGCCGGCGCGGTCAATCGTTCTCGGCGTCGTGGTGATATTCTCTGCCCTGATCGCAGTGGGCACCATACTCTCGATACCGCTTCCGTTCCCGCTTTACGAGATTACCTGGGCCCCGGCGATCTACATGGCGCTGAGTGTCCTCGCGGGTCCCTTGCCGTCGCTCGCGGCGACGGCCCTCGGCTCATTCATCGGAGAATCATACAACATCGCCACGAGAGGAGGCCCCCCAATATTCATTGCAGGGATAGTCTGGGCCAGGGCCCCCGAGGCGTTGATAATATCCTGGGCGAGAAACAGGCGCCCGAGGACAATCGCGTTGGCCATGGTTCTCGGGACGATTTACGAGGCGCTCGCATTCTTCTTTCCCGACTGGCTCTTCTACGCATACGGCATTTTCGGGTATGGAAACGACAACGTCGGAATCACGAGCGGCTTTTACGCAGCTTCATTCGACTTCGCGACTTTCCTAGACTTGCTGTACATACCAGTAGCATTCGCGATACTAAGAGGTGCCCGACCAGCCTTCAGACGACTTGGCTTCTCAGTCTAACGACGCGGGCTTGGTCGATGAATCTTGACGCCAGAGCCGCAGAAAGAAGTTCCCTGGTATTTCGATGAACAGATAACAAGAACATACGAATCTTGGTACGATGGCAAGTACAAGGAGGCGGACCTGGAAGAGAAGACCCTTCTGAATAGGGCCGTTCAATGGATTGGAGGCGTCCGAAGTTTGCTCGAAGTCGGCTGTGGTACGGCGCACTTCACGCGCTGGTTCGCGGCGACCGGACTCGAATGCTGTGGGGCGGACATATCCCCCTTGATGCTCAACGAGGCGAGGCGATTGTGGCGGGCGGATAGGTTGGTGAGGGCAGCCGCCCCGCTCATCCCGCTCAGAGACCAATCGGTCGACGTGGTGGCTTTCATAACTTGCTTTGAATACATGAAGAGACCGGTTGACGTGGTCAGGGAAGCCCGCAGGGTAGCGCGCGCCGGAGTTGTGTTCGGACTGATGAACGCTTGGAGCGTACCCACCGCAAGAAGGAAGGTCCAGATTCTATTCGGAAAGAACCCCTTCTACAAGACGGCGCACTTCTATTCGCTGAGAGAAATTAAGCAGGTCATAGCAGAAGCTGTCGGACAGGGGAATTGCGCCATCTTTCAGAGAAGTGGCGTTTTCCCGAAAATCGTACCTTTGGAGCAAAGCAGGATTCCACTAGGAGCGTTCCTTTGCGTCGCTCTGAGACTTCGGAACTAGGTGGACAGAGCTTGGCGTACGCGTCGAATCAGCTTGGAAAGGTAAGCAGAGAGTTCCTTGAGACCGTGATCTTCCGGAATCTCGGGGCGCGCGATCAATCTGTACTCGTCGGACCGGGACACGGGCTCGACAATTCTGTTTTGTCTCTCAGCAACGATCGCGTGCTGATTCTGACGGCCGACCCCCTGTCCTTGATTCCGGCGCTGGGAGCTAAGGACTCTGCTTGGCTCACGGTGCAGCTGCTCGCCTCCGACTTTACGACGAGCGGAGTTGGTCCGCAGTTCGCGATGTTCGATTTTAACCTCCCTCCAGAGCTCGACCTGAGCGTCTTCGCTTCTTACATCAAAGCGATAGGAGCCGAATGCAAGAAGCTGGGCGTGGCCATAGTTGGGGGACACACTGGAAAATACGAGGGCTGCGACTTCACCATCATAGGAGGAGGAGTCCTCCTTGGAACCGCTGGCAGCGACGAATACCTAACGCCGGCGATGGCGCGGGTAGGCGACAAGGTGATTATGACGAAGGGCGCGGCGATTGCTGCGACCGGGGTCCTCGCGCGCGCCTTTCCCCAGAAAGTGGGCGACGAACTCGGTCGCAAAGCGATGAGGAAGGCGGGCACTTTCGTCCGAAGCTGCACGACTGTGAAGGACGCCCTCACGGCCTCCGCTCTCGGGAAGGGGGCCATCACGGGGATGCATGATGCTACCGAGGGTGGGGTGCTTGGGGGGCTCCACGAACTCTCGTCGGCTTGCGGAAAGGCGGTGATTGTCAACAAGGATAAGGTCTACGTCTCGCGGGAGACTCGAGCGGTCTGCTCGCTATTTGGACTAGACCCGCTAATAACGCTGAGCGAAGGGACTCTATTGATAACCTCTCGTCCAGATAGAGCAGTCGAAGTCCAGAGGAAGCTCCGGAGGAGCGGGATACCTAACTTTGTCGTCGGCGAGATAGACGGTCGACACAGAAATGGCGTTTGGGTATCTGAAGGAGGCAGTGCTTTTAGACGGTACGTCCCGGCCGCTGTCGACCCCTACTGGGCGGCTTTCGCGGAAGCGACGAAGAGGGGATGGGCTTGAACTGGAGGCTTTCCGGGCTTTACTTCGTGCTCGACGCGAGCGGACCCCGCGAAAAAGTACTCAGGATTGCTGAGAGCGCCTTGAGAGGGGGGGTGAACCTACTTCAGGTGTGGTATCCTGAGAAAGACGGGCGGGAATCTCTGACGCTCACCGCAGCTGTAAAGGAGAAAACCACACGCTATGACGTCCCGCTGATAATCAGCAACGACTTCGCACTCGCAGCAGCGGTAGGCGCGGACGGCGTTCACATGGACAACTTCGACAGGACACCCGCGTCGCTGCGCGAGCTGGTGGGGCGAGACTCCATCGTGGGCTACACGACTGGGAACGACCTGGACAGGGTACGCTGGGCGGAGCAGCGAGGCGCGGACTACATCTCGTTTTGCTCGATCTTTCCGTCGATTAGTGTTGCCGATTGCGAGATTGTGCCTCTCGAAACTGTGCAGAGGGCTAGAGAGCTCGTCAAGCTGCCCATCTTCGCTTCCGGTGGGATAAACCTGAGCAACGCGAAGATGGTTCTCGAAGCCGGCGTCAGCGGAATCGCGGTGATTTCGGCAATACAGCGCGCGAAGGAACCCGAGGAGACTGCACGAAAGTTCAGGCGCATCATCGATTCAGTACAATTGAAGGCGACCTAGGTCTACTGGGACATACTCGGGCGGTCCGCGGTCGGCTAGACCCGCTTGCCACTGAGCATTCTGTATAGCATCTTGCGGAAGAGCTCCTGGGAAGCCGCGTAGACTATGGACGCGTTCGCCCGCTTACCCAGGACTCTCAGGTCGTCGACTACGGACGCTCCTCTTGAGAGCCCATCAGAGATGTCGATGTCTACAAACCTTCGTCTCACGTCTGTGGCGACCAGCTGGTTCAGAACGATTGCCATGGTGATGCTGTCAGGGCAGCTGGTCGCGTCGATTCCCCTGGTCTCTCGCGTGAACCTCCTCACCTGCCTGTTCACGGCAATGAAGAACCTAGACTCCTTCGTGTTCAGCCTCTCGATATCTGAATACTCGTTGGGACCGATCAGGCCGTACTTCATGCATATCTCCCACCCGACCATCACTGTTGGCATTCCCGAATGGAGCACTATCTTGGCAGCCTCCGGGTCTACCCAGATGTTGAACTCCGCGGCCGGCGTCGCATTGCCTAGGTACTGGTTTGTTCCGCCCATGAAATAGAAGCGCTTCACCTTCTTGACTATCGAAGGGTCCTTCCGGATTGCCAGCGCAAGGTTGGTCATCGGTGCGATCTCGACGAGCGTGATCTCGCCGGGGTTCGAGTTGATCGTGTCGACGATCGCGTCGACGGCGTGCTGCCTCTCTGGACGCTGCTTCGCCTTTGGGAAGTGCGAGTTGCCCATCCCGTCCCTCCCGTGGATTCGCTCGACGGTGGCCCACTCCTTCAGCAGGGGATGCCTCGCACCCGGGTAGACTGGGACCTTCCGGGACACGCCGGCGACCTCCAAGGTGTAAAGCGCGTTCTCCACCTCCTGGTCGAACCTGACGTTGCCGCAGTTGATCGTGATGCCCTCCAGTCTTGCGTTCGCAGCCCGAACTGCCATCAGAATCGCGATGGTGTCGTCACCGGCCGTATCGGTGTCGAGCAGTATCTTCAGCATGGCAATCGTTCGCGGCCTGAGCGTAATAAGGCCAGCAGATGCCGTTCGGTCATCTCAAATAGACGAAGGCCGGGCCACATCCCAGAGGTCTGGAGTACGTCATCGTCGGAGCGCGCGGCAAGGATACTGAAGTCTCTCAAGGATGAGGAGTGGAGTACCCTGGGCGGACTCGAGAGGGCTGCCATGCTCTACGGATCGGCGGACAGCGGGATGGTCTCGCGGCTCAGCAAGCAGCCGCATGAGAGGGTCAGATTCGCTCTCGACCAGCTGAACAAGAAGGGCTTGGTAGTGGGCAGGGGGATGAACTACGCGCTCACCAAGGAGGCGATAGAGACCTTGGCGCTTCGCGACTACGTCAAGCGAGACCTGATTGCGGCTCTCGGCGCAATCATTGCCAAGGGAAAGGAATCGGACGTCTACGAGACCTTCGACGACGAGGGCATGCTCTACGCCCTCAAATTCTTCAAGCTTGGCAGGACAAGTTTCACCCGCGTGAGGAAGAAGAGGTTCTTGGAGAGGGCCGAGCTGAAGAGCTGGATCTCGATGAACTACGAAGCGGCCAAGAGAGAGTACGGAGCGCTAAGGAGGCTCCAAGGGCTAGGGAGGTCTTTCCCGCACGTCGTTGCCTACAACAGGAGCACGGTTCTTCTGGAGGAGCTCTCTGGGGTCAGGCTCTCGCAGCGGCCCGAGCTGGAGGACCCGAGGGCGCTCCTCATCTTGATCCTCAACGCCATGAGGAAAGCTTTCGTTACGGGCGGCCTCGTGAACGGCGACATGAGCGAATACAACATTCTGACCGACGGCTCCGAGGTCTGGCTGATAGACTGGCCCCAAGCGGTCACGGCCTCGCACCCGAACTCGGCCGAGCTGATGCGGCACGACGTCTCCGCCGTCGTCAGGTTCTTCCGGAGGGCATACCGGGTCGACGTCGATGAGGACAAGGCCCTTGCATACGTGCGCGGCAGTTCGGCTCCGCTAGAATAGTGTGACCTTCTCGTCCAGGATAAGCTTGGTGATCCGCCTTATGTTTGTGAAGGAGTCGTCGAGGATGGATTTCACGTCTCCCGTCACAGCGGAGAGAGGCACGCCTTTCTCCAGCACCAAGGCAGCGCTGGCTATCAGGGGCTGGTCTATCGGGCTTCCTATCCTGCTGAGGACCCTAACGTAGCACTCCTTGACCGCGTGGACCTCGTCGACTATCTGCTCGGCAGCGAGGAGAGCCAGCGCGTTGAACAGCTTACCCGTGTGGTTCACCGGGTTCTTCCCGGCGGTGGCTTCCATAGAGTATTGTCTCATCGGAGAGATGAGCCCGTTCACCCTGTTGCCCCTACCTGTGTTTCCGTCGTCGCCCTGTTCGGCAGACGTCCCCGTGACTGTGAGGTAGTAGCTCCCGTGCTTGAGGTCGTCTGCGGCGTTGATCTTCGTGCTCACCTCCAGCGGAGACTTTGATGTCCTCCTCTCCACCTCCTCCGCCACGTCCTTCAGGACGCTCGCGTAGTGGCTTGCGTCAGGTACCTTGCCGCTGACCATCGCGGCGGCAACCGTGATGGTGAGCCTCTTGCCTCGCCTCAGTCCCATAACCTTGATGTCCTCTCCGACCTCCGGGTACTTCTTCTTGAACGAATGAGAGTTGAGGAGTCTCTCAATCCCGAGGACTTCCTTCTCCGTCGGGGAGAGAGGCGCGTAGCCGACGCCGACAGAGGTGTCGTTGGAAATCGGTATCACGTCTTTTCTCATGAAAACGGCGACGAGGTCAGGGGAGCCCTGCTTGATCATCGTCGCGATCCGGACGTGCTTGTCGGGGTCGAGAAACCTCATCTTGCGCTTGATGAACTTCCTGATCGACTGAACCGCGATCTCCTCCACTGGAACCTCTTCGGTCTTGCCTCTGCGGGGCACCAGCTCTGTGGCCCTGCCTGCGACCATAAGATAGATGGGCTGGACCACCCGTCCTCCTCCGAAGGTCGCCTCCGCTTTTCCGCCGACGAGGATTCCCTTGTCGACATTGTGATGGAGGATCACGCCGAAGTTGTCGATGTAATACCTGCTGAGACCCTGCGAAACTGCCTCGGACGCGCCGTCAATCAGGCTGTCGGGGTGCCCTTCACCCTTCCTCTCTACTATTTCAACTTCGAAGTCCTGAACCCCATAGCCTTTGATCTGCTCCACGTGAAGCGACCTGGCCAACGGCGGGTGGTCCTCCTAGAGTCTGTCCTCTATCCTGATGTAGAGGACGTTGTTCCCCCTGATGACGACCTTACCGTAGTTGGCCCTCTTCGAGCCACCCTCCGACTCTTCGGCGTCGACCAAGATGACGTTCATGTAGGGGTCCACGTTGGACATCTTGCCCCTGTACTCGAGTTCGCTCTTGAGCCGGACGGAGACCTGCTTGTTGGTCGCCTTCTGGAGAACGTTGAGGGGCCGCTTCATCTGCGGCTGGGGGGTATTCACTTCGGACTTTCGAGCTGGCCCCGTTTCGCAGTTAAAAGCCTATGGGTCTCAATCATAAAAGAAGAGCAAAGGAATACCTGGCGACGTGGGCGAGAAGATGACCGGTCGCGAGGCAGCGGAGAGGCTCGCCTCCCTCCCGACGTACAGCTCTGGTTCGATGGGGATCGACAAGATTCTGGGAGGCGGGTTCAAGGCCGGAAGGGCGGTTGAGATATTCGGCGCCAGCAACACGGGAAAGACTCAACTGGCAATGCAGGCTTCTCTCGTGGTTGCCAGTGAGGGGTCGACGGCCGTCTTTATCGACACTGAGGGGACATTCAGGCCAGAGAGGGTCCAAAGGATGGCCCGAGCCAGGGGGCAGGACAAGCCTGGATTATTGGATAGGATCGAGTACCTGAGAGTGAGCACTGTGGCGGGACAGGTCGACGCCGTCCGAGCCCTCCGCAAGAAGCGTGAGACATCTCAGGCCAAGTTGGTGGCCATCGACACGTTCACCCGGAACTTCTCACTCGACTTTCCGGGAAGGTCCAATCTGCCGAGGAGGCAGGGCGCGCTGGACGTTCACCTGAGCGAGATTGCGAGGGACGCGTTCCTGCACGGGAGGGCGTACGTGCTGACCAACCGAGTCACCTTCTCCCAGACCGGGGGAGAGACGAGGATCGGAGGGAGGACAATGGAGCAGCTGGTCCACGCGTCGCTCCACCTTGAACGTATCGCTGGTGATGTCAGGGTGACCAACATGACGGGAGGCGAAGCCGTCGACCTCGGAACGATTGGCGACAGAGGTTTCGACTGATTTCGTTCGAGACTCAACGAGGCTTAAATATCTTGAAGGCGCCGCGGCGACAAGAAGAACTGTGAACGAAGCCGTAGCCTCCGTGCTTGAATCGCTCAGGAAGCCCGACCTCGAAGGCGCCAGGCAGAAGCTGGACGTACTCCTTGCCCAGGCCAAGACCGAGAGGGAGAAGGGCAGCGTGATGGCAGCTGCAGGCATCCTTTCGAGTCTGTCGAAGGGCAGGGAAGGGGGGATGCAGACCTGGGACCAGGAAAAGATGACGAGGGCGGCCCAATCGATAAAAAAGAGCCAGATGTCTGACGACTGGGACCTCGGCTACGCCGACACTCTGTTGGGATACGTCAAGCTCCTAAAGAAGGGTTAGAAGTAGCATCCACGTGAATAGGAAGAGCATCACGTAGCCCCCGATGCCGGTGCTGTAGAGCTGGGTCAGCTTGTCCGCTTCTATCTTCCGGTACCAGCCGTACCTCGCCACGTAGTACGTCAGGAGGTAGACGAAGAGACCGACCAGGATCCCGTCCCTGTAGTCCAGCCCAGGGAGCTGGAAGACGTAATAGGCAACGACGCCGGCGAGGACTCCGCATCCAATGCGGAGCCAATAGAGCTTATCAAATGGGCTAGCCATGGCTCGAATCTCGACGCGGTGATTCTTGGTGGGAGAGCTATCAGGCATAGACGTGTTGCCCCTTGTGAGGGAGATTGACGAGAGGCTGAGAGGGACGTACGTTAATAATGTTTTTTCGATTGGGAGCAATCAGATAGTCCGATTCAGACACCCAGGGGGCGGCGACTCCTGGCTCGTCGTGTCCCCCCGGCTCGGTGTATGGGTGTCGGCGAAGGTCGCGGAGCGGAGCGACACCACCGAGTTCACGTCCAAGCTCCGGGCGGAGGTCGAGAGGTCGAGGTTCGTTGCCGCCATTCAGATGGACCTTGACAGAATCTTTGACATTACCCTTGGGGAGGGCGAATACCTCAGGCACCTAATCGTCGAATTGATGCCGCCGGGCAACATCGTGGTAACCGGCGTTGAAGGAAAGATTCGTCTGATTCTCAGGGAGGTGAAGTCCGCAAAGAGGCGACTTCTCAAGGGCGGGATCTACCAGCCCCCACCACAGGGGCGGGCCAGCCCGGCCTCAGCCACGCCGGAGGCGGTGCGGGAGGCTCTGGAGCGCGAGAAGACGCTCGGGGCTGCGATAGGAAGGCACTTCGCCCTTCCGAAGAAGTATGTGAAGGAGGTTCTCGGAAGGCTCGGCCTGCCAGAGTCGACGGCTACTGCAGACATTCTGGAGAGAGCAGCCGACATCGCTGACACGATCGGAGAGATCGTGATGACGGCGAAGGAGGCGCCCTGGCCTTGCGTCGCTGAAACGGACGAAGGGGAGGAGCTGTTCGTGGTGACGCCCAAAGGGTCTGTCGTGAAGAGGCAGGCCGGGTCGATCAGCGAGCTCTGCGACGATCTGCTCCTTCCCGCGGTTGTGGGCGAGGCAAGCGCTCAGCCGACCCCCGAGGAGGCGAAGCGGAAAGAGATGGAGGTCACAATCCGTCGTCTCGGTGAACAGGAGCGGGGCTTGATGGAGAGAGCGGACAGGTTCAGGCAGCTGGCTGAGAAGGCAGGGTCATCGCCGACCCTCTCGGAGGCGCTGGTTCTACTCGGCGATGCACGTGAAGGCGGCCGCCGCGCCGCACGCGCCCCAGCCTCAAAGGAGGCAGTCGCATCGACGCTCTTTGGATGGGCCAAGGAAGCGGAGAAGAAAGCGGGCGAAGCACGGGCCGCCGCTGACGCGCTCTCCCGGAAGACGATCCCGAAGGCGACCTCCCGGAAGAAGCAGACCAAGGAGCTCAAGAGGAGGGGAGGAGAGTGGTATGAGAAGTTCAGATGGTTCTTTTCCACCGGGGGGAAACTGGCCATCGGCGGACGTGATGCGCAGTCAAACGCCTTGCTGATCAAGCGACACCTGGAGGAGGGCGATACAGTGTACCACGCCGACCTGTTCGGCTCTCCTTTCTTCGTGCTGAAAGGGGGAGCGGAGCAGACCCCCGACGAGATTCTCGAACTGGCCCAGGCCACGGTGGCGTTCAGCAGCGCCTGGAAGACTGGGCTAGGGTCCGCTGATGCCTACTGGGTCGTCAAAGACCAGATCGGCACAGCTGCCCCGAGCGGAGAGTTCATGGCCAAGGGTAGCTTCATGATAAAGGGCAAGAAGAACTCGGTCGCGCACAACCTCGTAGAGTTGGCCGTGGGCATCGACAAGGAGGGGCGGATCGTCTCGGGACCGGAGGCTGCAGTCGCCGCTTCGGCGAATTCATACGTCGTCCTAGTGCCGCACAGGGAGAAGGCCTCGGAGACTGCAAAGAAGGTTGCAAAGGAGCTGGAGCGAATGGAAGGGGTGAGGTTGGACGGTTCCCTGGACGATGTGCTCAGGGCTCTGCCCTCCGGCGGTGGCAAGGTGGTGAGAAGGAAGGCAGGGCGCCAGGGTGATAAGCCGAAATAGCCCGCTCGGACGAGGAGGAAGGTCTTGGCTCTGCCCGTAAGAGAGGTCCTCATCCAGAGCTACTTTCCTTACGCTTTCTCCGTCATGTACGCAGCCTTCATTGTCTGTGGATGCATAATGCTCTACGGGCTCTACAGACACCTCGGGAGCTACGGAATCGGACTGCGGCAGTTCCTCTCCCTGTCCACCCAAGACTTCAGGACGAAGGTCGGTCGCTTCCTCGAGTTCGGGGTGGGACAGAGGAAGGTCGTTCGCGACAGGGGCGGAGGCGCCATGCACGGCGCCCTATTCTTCGGGTTCCTGATGCTCCTGGCTTACACGACGCTCATCTTCGTGCAGACCGACCTGCTGCCGCTCTTCACACCGTACACGTTCATGCAGGGTTCGGCGTACCTGGCCCTTGAATTCCTCGGCGACACGCTCGGCATCGCCTTCATAGTCGGCCTCACAATCGCAATCTACAGGCGGTTCGTCGAGAGGCTCGAGAAGCTCGAGACGAAGAGGGACGACTACATCATCATCGGGATGCTGGTCTGGATCGGTGTCTCTGGGTTCGTGGTCGAGGCGTTCAGGTTCATCTTGGCCCCAGCTGCCTGGGCCTCCTTCTCCCCCGTTGGGGATGCGCTGTCGGTTCTCCTCTCCCAGTCGCCTGCGGGGATGGACGCGCCGATGCTGTACCAGGCGTTCTGGTGGGGCCACATGTTCTCCGTAATGGTCCTCATCGCCATCACCCCCTACACCAAGCTGGTCCACGTATTCACGGCGGGGAGCAACGTCGCGCTCGCGCCTGTCAAGCCGATGGGGAAGCTGAACACGCCCTTCAACCTTCAGCAGATGCTCGCCAGCGGACAGGTCGACGTGCCGAAGAGCGTCGGCAGCACAAAGGAGCTCTCGCCTCTCCAGCTTCTTGCGCTGGACGCCTGCACCAACTGCGGCAGGTGCGAGGAGGTGTGCCCCGCGTACGCGAGCGGAAGGGACCTGTCACCAAGAGTCGTCGTCCAAGACCTTGGTCGAGACATGAAGGGGCACGGCGCTGGCGACGTCTTCACGAAGGGCGTAATCCGTGAGGCCGAGCTCTGGGCGTGCACGATGTGCAACGCCTGCGTCTCTGTGTGCCCGGTCTTCATCGACCAGGTGGACTACATTGAGGAGTTCAGGAGGACCTTGGTCAGCGAGAACAGGCTTGACGGTAGGAAGAAGATCTTCCTGGAGAGCGTCGGAAGGTACGGAAACCCATTCGGGCTCCCACCCTCTGACAGGCAGGCGTGGCTTGCAGAGCTGGGCGTCCGGACCATCAAGGAGAACCCGGAAGCGGAGTACATCTACTGGGTGGGCTGCCAGTCGAGTTACGACCCCCGGGGCAGGAACGTCGCGAAGTCTGTGGTCAAGATTTTGAAGGCGGCGGGGGTCAGCTTCGCCACGCTGGGAAGCGAGGAGACCTGTACGGGCGAGCCCGTGAGGAGGATGGGCGAGGAGGGCAGGTTCCAGGAGCTGGTGATGAAGAACCTTGAGACCTTCCGGAAGTATGGCATCAAGAAGGTGATCGTGCACTGCGCCCACTGCTTCAACACATTCCAGAACGAATACCCAGAGTTCGGCGCTAACTTCGAGGTCATCCACCACTCGCAGCTGATCGCCCGTCTGATCGAAGAAGGGAGGTTGAAGCCGGGCCGCCTCGATGAAAAGGTCACCTTCCACGACCCCTGCAACCTGGGAAGGACTAACGGGGTGTACGAGGAGCCCAGGGAGGTGCTGAAATCAATGGGCGGGGTGCGGTTGGAAGAGATGAAACGGTCGAGGGAGACGAGCTTCTGCTGTGGAGGCGGCGGGGCGAACATCTGGTACCAGGTTGAAGAGAAGAAGAAGATCGGGGTCATCAGGGCGGAGGAGGCCGCCTCGACCGGGGCCGGGACGCTGGCTGTGGGCTGTCCCTTCTGCATAACGATGTTCGAAGACGCGTTCAAGACGATCGGCGACCGGCCGCTCCAGGTCAAGGACATCGCTGAGTTGGTAGCGGAATCGCTCGGAGAGCCGGCGTGAAGTGCAACCTGAAGAAGGAGCTTCGCTCAGGAAGAGTGACCCTCGGGACCTGGGTGACGATTGCGCATCCCGACGTGCCTGACTTGCTCGAGGCGCTTGGCTTCGATTGGCTGGTCTTCGACACGGAGCACGGGCCCATCGGCTCCGAGAGTCTTGCAAAGATGATACAGGCGGTCGACGGCGAGAAGGTCTGTCCCATAGTGCGTGTGGGAGCGACGGACCAGTTCCTGATCAAGTCGGCGTTGGACATGGGCGCCCACGGCGTCGTCTGCCCCCTCGTCAGTTCGCAGAAGGAGGCGAAGGAGGCCGCGAGGTTCGTGAAGTACCCCCCTGCAGGAGTGAGAGGAGTGGGACCGAGGAAGGCGGCCGACTACGGGCTCTCCTTCGCCGAGTACATCAGGACGGCCAACGAGGCGACCCTGCTTGTCGCGCAGATAGAGACCCAGGAGGCAGTCGACAACGTGGAAGGGATCCTCAGCGTGCCCGAGGTAGACGTCGCCTTCGTCGGCCCGTCGGACCTCACAATGTCTCTCGGCCTGCTCGACGACCGGTCCAATCCGAGGGTCATGGACGCGATGAAGAAGGTGGTCAGAAGCTGCGAATCTCACAGGAAGGTCCCGGGGGTCCTCGCGGCCACCCCTGAGGAGGCGAAACTGGCGGTCTCCCTCGGGTTCCGTTTCATCGGCCTCGGTTCCGACACCCGCTTCATGATAGCCGGCGCGAGGTCATTCATTGACTCGGCGAGGTAGTCCCGGAAGGCTCGGCGTCGAGCCGTGCGAGGGACCTAGCCATCAAGCTGGCGAGTCCGAAAGCTATGATCACGAGCCCCGAGATAAGGATCCCTGTGGTCACGCCGAATGATTCGGCCGCGTAGATCGCGAAGACTATGCCCGCCGGCACAGTGACGTAGTCAAAGAACTGCTGGAGCCCGAATATGCGGCCCGTCAGAGCTTGGGGGACCGTCCGTTGGTAGTACGTATTCTGAACTATGCTTATCAGCGGGATTGATGCCCCGAAGGCAATAATCGCCAGCAAAGCCTCGGGTAGCGTCCTCGTGAAGGAGGTCAACGAAATCAGTGTACCCATGGCGAACATTGAAAATACCACCGAGCGTCTGCGCTTGGCCAGACCCTTGCGTCCCAGATACGCGGAGACAGCGAAGATGCCCGCGGCGCTGAACGCGTTCAGCGCTCCGTAGCCGGCGCTCCCGGAGTTGAGCACATCTCGAGCGAAGATAAGGGAGTAGACGTACCAGAAGCCTCCCAGCCCAAAGTTGACGCCTCCGACAAGGAGGCCGAGCCAGACCAGCTCAGTCCTTGACTTGAAGTAGGCCCACCCTTGGCGGAACTCGCGAGTCCAACTCCCCGCACGCTCGAGCGGCCTGGCCACACCCGGAATGCGGATCAGCAACAGCGCAACAACTAGGAAGAAGAAGCTGGCGCCGTCGATGGAGAGCGATGCCGCGACCCCGAGCGTGTAGATTGCCACGCCTGCCGCTGCTGGGCCTGCCACGCTGTCGAGTTGGAAGGTCCCGGTGAAGTAGGAGTTGGCCGCAAATAGTGAGGCCGGCTCCACCAGAAGGGGCAGGACCGCCTGAGAGGCTATGTCGAAGACTGCGCCGATGAGCCCTACTGCAAAGGAGACGACGTAGACGAGGGGTGCTGACGCAAGCCCGTAGACCACGGCGACCGCGAGCAGTCCAAACAGGATCCCGCGCGTAGTCTCGGTGAAGATCATCAGTCTCCTCTTGTCGTACCTGTCCACGTAGACCCCGCCCCAGAGGCGGACCGCAGACCTGGGGATCAGAAAGAAGAGCCAGGTCACTCCCAGGCTGAAGACCGAGCCGGTGGCTGTGTAGACAAGCCAGGAGATGGCGAACTCGCCGAAGTAATCGCCGAACTCCGAAAATGCGCGGCCACCCAATAGATACAGGAAGTTCCTGTTGCTGCGAAGCCCCGCCCTCCCTCGCAATACTCACGAACATCTTGGCGTGTTAGATAAGCATAAACGCAAAGTTGAGGTCGTTGTTCAGGGTCTTCGCGAAGACTACGGTCTCCTCGACGCGAGGACCTTCTGAAGGGCGGGAACCACCTGGTAGAGGTCTCCCACCACACCGTAGTCGGCGGCCTGGAAGATCGGTGCGTCCCTGTCCGAGTTGATGGCCACGATGATTCGAGAGTCCTTGATTCCTGCGACGTGCTGGAGCTGGCCTGAAATCCCTATCGCGAGGTACAGGTCAGGACGGACAGTCACTCCCGAAAGGCCGATGTGGCACTCTTCTGGCAGCCATCCTAGGTCTGATGACAGCGGCCTGGAGCAGCCCAGGGCACCCCCGAGCTTCTGGGCCAGGCCTTCTATGATGCGCAGGTCCTCCTTTTTCTTCACGCCCCGCCCCACAGCGACTATCACTTTGGCGCTCTTCAGGTCGACCGCCCCGGTCTGCTTCTTGGTCGTCTGGAGAAGCTTGACCCTCGAGTTGATCTCCCCGACGTCCAGCTCCTCGACAGCCCCGGTCTCACCCTTCGCGGGCGGGTACGCCCCAGCCATGATCGTGGCGACGCAGGGCATTGGCGTGCACATGCGGGCGAGCACCTTTCCCGCGAACACGTTTCTCTCGCCCATCAGCATCTGGCCGGCGATGCCCAAACGGAACGCCTCGCTCATGCAGCCGGTCCCGAGCTTCGCCGCCAGCCTCGAAGCCACCTCTCTGCCCTGCTTTGTCCCGCCAACCAGGACGGCCGAGGGGCTCGCCTTCCTCGCCGCTCTGAAGATGGCTTCGGCCGCGGACTCTGGGAGGAAGAGGGTGTTCGATCCGCTCTTGAGGACCAGCTTCCTTTCAGCCTTCACGCCAGCTCGGGCCTGACCGAGTTCGACGACGACCGCCCTGCCCCCGTTAGAGTTTGCAATGCTGGTTGCAGCACCGGAGACCTCGTTTGCGGTCTCTTCCGCCTCTGAATAGGCCCAGACCAGCGAGCTCACTTTGGAACCACGCCTTCAGAGGCGAGGGCATCGATCAGCTTCTTGGCAGCCTCCTCTGGTGCTCCCTCGAAGACCACATGCTTCCTGTTCATAGCCTGGGCGCTCATCGAAACGATCCCAACGTTCCCACCCGAGAGCCCGACGGGCCCGAGAGTCTGCAGAGACACCTCCTCCACGGGCTTCTTGGCGGCCTGCATGATCTGAATCAACGTAGGGTACCTGGGCTCGTTGATCTCACTCACCACCGAGACGACGAAGGGGACAGAGCACTCAACCCATCTGAGGCTCTCCTCTAGGGACTGCTCTACCTTGGCGGCTCCGCCTGCAATCTCTATCTTCCTCGCGTAGCCGACATACGGGAGCGAGAGCAGCTCCCCCAGCATGGGGGGCACCTGCCCCGTGTAGCTGTCCGACGACCCCTCCGCGCATATGACCACGTCGAAGCTCCCCGCGCGCCCGATGACGGCCGCGAGCGTGCGCGCCGTCCCCAAAGAGTCCATCGTGCCCAGTTCAGCAATCACGTGGAAAGCCTTGTCCGCTCCCATTGCGAGCGCTTCCTTGATCGTCTTCCTGGCATCCGCGGCTCCTACGGTGAATACGACCACTTCACCACCGTGCGCCGACTTTATCCTCACCGCCTCCTCTACTGCGTTCTTGTCGAACGTGCTCATCTTCGTGGCCGCCCCCTCCAGCAGTGGCTTCCCCGACGGGTCGGTCCTCAGTTCGGTCTCATCGATGGCGTGCTTTACGCAGACGGCGACCCTCAACCGGCCCGTGCCAGCTCCCTGCTTGCGATCAGCAGCCGGAGGACCTCGGACGTTCCCTCGCCGATTGTGAGCAACCTGGCGTCCCGCCAATGTCTGTGGACGTCCTCGGTCGTGTATCCGTAGCCCCCGAATATCTGAATTGCAGCGTCGCAGACGCGGAGTGACATCTCGGTCGAGAAGACCTTGGCCTGTGATGCCTCGGAAGAGAAGTCGGCCCCGGACTCGCGGAGCCGCGCTGAGTGCATGCAGAGGAGCCGCCCAGCGGTGATGCCCGTCTTCATGTCGGCGATCTTCTCCCTCGTGAGCTGGAACTCCGAGATGACGGTCCCGAAGGCCCTCCGCTGCCTGCTGTACGCGACAGCCTTGGCGAACGCGGCCTGAGCTATCCCCACGCAGATCGAGCCCATGACCACCCTGCTCCCGTTCAGCATGACCTTCGCGTATTCGAATCCCTTCCCCTCCTCGCCAACCAGCATCTCTTGAGGCACTCTGCAATCGACAAACCTGACCTCAGCTGTCCTGGACCCCCGCATCCCCAGCTTCGGAATGTCCTCCCCGACCCTGATTCCCGGAGAAGACTTCTCCACCAAGAATCCTGACGGCCCCTTTTCAGTGGAGGTGAAGACGAAGTAGATGTCGGCCTCTCCCGCATTCGTGATGAACATCTTGGAACCGTTCAGGATGTACTCGCCTCCGCTCTTCTTCGCTCGGGTGCTCATCGCCTTCGCGTCTGAACCGGATGTCGGCTCCGTGAGGCTGAAGGACGCCAGCTTCCTACCGGAGATGATGTCCCCCAGGAATTTCTTCTTGAGCGCCTCCGAGCCAAACTGGTAAAGCCCGTCTGCAGCGGTGTTGTGAATCCCCACGCTGAGCGCTATGCTCGCGTCAGAGGCACCAACCAGCTCCATGGCCAGCCCGTATACGCCGAAGGGAAGGCCCAAGCCTCCGAACTGCTTCGGATAGGCAATCTGGACGACCCCGTGGTCGAGTAGAGCCTTCCGCGCTGGCTGAATCCTCTCGGCCTGGGAGTCGAACTTCAGCGAATTGGGCTCGACATGCTTTTCAAGGAATCTTGCGAGAGAGGATAGAAGCTCCTCGTACTCTTCGTGTTGCGCGTAATTGAGCTTCAGAATCTGCCTGTGCTCTGTCCTGAAAAGGGCCACGAACCTTCAGGGGCGCTGCCTTTCAGAGGAATTTAATGATTCTCTTGGCCGATGCGATTCAAGTTCAAAAGGCCGCCAAGCTCCTCCGCGCGCCGTGGCCCTGGCCGACCAGCTGGCGAGTTACTTCTACTCCGTGAAGTACACCGACCTTGACGCGAGGACCGTCCGGGAGGCGAAAAGGAGAATCATGGATGCGCTAGGCTGCGCCTTGGGCGCCTACCGGGAGAAGCCCATCTCCATGGCGAGACGGGCGGCCTCGGGCGTCAGCTCGGCCCGGCATGCGACCATGCTGGGGACAAGAAGCAGGACGAGTCCCGACCTCGCCGCATTCGTCAACGGATTCATGATCCGCTACTTCGACTTCAACGACACCTACCTCTCGAAGGAGCCTGCCCATCCGAGCGACAATCTTGGAGCGACTCTCGCGGTCGCAGAATCGGAGGGCAAGTCTGGGAGGGACCTCATACTCTCGACCGTACTCGCCTACGAGATCCAGTGCAGGCTCGCAGACGCAGCCGATATCAGGCACCGGGGCTGGGACCACGTCAACTACGGCCTTGTCTCCACCGCTCTCGCTGCGAGCAGGCTGATGGGCGTCTCCGCGGCGAAGGCGACGCAGGCCGTCAACATAGCGCTCAACTCTCACATCGCGATGCGGCAGGTCCGAGCCGGGGAGCTGTCGATGTGGAAGGGCGCTTCCTTTGCGAATGTGGCCCGAAACGGAGTCTTCGCCGCTACCCTGGCGAGGGAGGGGATAACGGGCCCGTCGCCTGTCTTCGAGGGCGAGATGGGTTTCTTCAAGCAGGTTTCGGGAGAGTTCGTACTCGATACTTCTTCCTTCGGAGACAGAAACGCGCCCTTCAGGATCGGAGGGACTTACATCAAGTATTGGCCAGCCGAGTACCATGCACAGACAGCGATCTGGGCTGCGCTCGAGCTGCGCAAGAGAATCGCGGACCCCACCCAGATCGAGTCGGTCCGCGTTGAAACTCACGAGGCCGGCTACACCATCTTGGGAAAGGACCCCGAGAAATGGAATCCGAAGACCAAGGAGACTGCGGATCACAGCCTTCCGTACATCGTCGCGACCGCACTCCTTGACGGCAAGGTTGAGAACTCGAGTTACTCGACGCGGAAGCTTACCGACGAGCGGACGCTCGGGCTGGCCCGAAGGGTCGCGGTGACAGAAGACACCAGGCTCACGGAGCTCTATCTGGACAGGGGCATGGGGAACAGGATTACGGTGAGAATGAAGGGAGGCGGCACTCTGACCGCCGAATCGGTCGTGCCCCGCGGGCATCCGGGAAACCCGATGAGCGACGAAGAGGTCGAGTCGAAGTTCATGTCCCTGACTAGGAAATCGCTGGGCAATGAGAGGGCGAGGAGGGCGATCGATCTGATCTGGGCCTTGGACGAGTCCGCGGACCTCGGGCGCCTGATCTCCGCGCTGGTCGTCCGCAAATAGGTGCGCCTCGTCTCGGAAGGTTATTCTAGGGTTGGAGCCGGGAAGGCACAGGTAAACTACCCACGGCTGAAGCTCGTGGGCTTTCCATTGAGTTGAGACACCAATTGCACAGCAACACGATTCCCAATCGCATCTGGACGGCGGAGGAGCGCGTTTACGGGCACTCTCCTGCTGGAAAGACTGAGGGTTGTCATCTGGTTGGGAGAACTCCCTCGCTCCAGCAGGGATTTCGCGGCTATGGCAAGGCTTGCCTTCCTGTCGCTGTTGACGACGAGACCGCATTTGCATCTGAACAACGAATAGTTGGCGGCGTCGTGGCCCCTCCCGACAGCACCGCAGCGGGGACACCACTTGCTCGTGTGCCAGCAATCCACGATGTTCAGCGTGATACCTTTGTCGAAGCATCTCTGCTCAAGAATCCGTCTGAATGCAGAGAACGGAATCCGCATCACCTGCCCGTTGAAGCGCTTCCCCTTCGGGCTGAACCGTTTGAGGTTCTCAATGGCGATGTCGGCGTCGTACTTGAGAGCGAGATTGGTGATGTCCCTGACGACCTCCCCGATTCTGTTCTTGACGAAGTTGTGTTCCTTGGTCTTTGTCGCTTCGAGTTTCTTCTCAGCAGAATGGCTGCCAAGGTCGGCGTAAGATTGGAGCATGCTCTTGCGCTCGAACATTTTCTTGCGCCTCTCCCAGATGTCCTTCCCGAGATACAGCTGCTTCAAGACCTTGCCTTCAGGAGAGAGAATTGTCGCGGCGAAGCATTTGCTGTTGACGTCGACTCCGAGGACGTTATTCCTTCTGGGCACGACGACATCGGCCTTGGAGAGATACGTGGCAATCTGCAAGTCAGGAGTCAGCCCGAAGGTCTTGCACGCCCAGCCAGAACCAACCAATCCAGAGAACCGTTGCCAATTGCGGTTCTTCCTGATTGGGACGGCGATTCTCTTCTTAGGGTAGAGACCGAATTCGACGAAAGTGAATCCTCTGGTCTTGAACGTCTTACAGTTGCGAGGGACGTTGAACTTCACGGTCACGCCATCCATGCTTTCGCATCCTTTTTGCTTCCTCCAAGTGCCTCTGGCAAGGTCGCAGACGACTTGACTGTTGAACCCAGTGAGCCTCTTAGATTCGGAACCGATACCATGCCAGAAGTCGTTGAATCTCCGATACTTCACCCGCTCGGAAAGAAGGCGATTGGCTTCGGCAGTGGCAGCCTGTTCAAACGTGGAAAGAATTTTCTGCTTAGCGGAGGTAGCTTCAGTCTGAAGAAGGATAGCACGTTGCATTCTCCCAACCGACAAAAGAACAGCACAAAGAATTACTTAAGCGCCACGACCTCGCTCCTCCCACCCGTGAACGGCGTGGGTTTCCGCTCGGAGGGCTTTTGATGAAAGAAGCGGAGTCGCTCCTCAAGGAGGCCTTCGGTCTTACGGCCTACGAGGCACGCGCCTACATAGCGCTGCTGGGGCGAAGCATGGTCGCCAAGGACGCAGCGAAGGCCGCCAACGTCCCTCTGCCTCGCATCTACGACACCATGCAGCGGCTGGCGTCGAAGGGTTTCGTGAAGCAGTCTGCGCGAGGATACGCTGCCGTTGAGCCCTCGGTGGCTCTGGAAACCAGGGCGAGGAGGTTCAAGTCCACCTTCGAGGAAGAGCAGAGCGCCCGCACTGGGGCCGGCAGGAAGATCGTGAGGAAGCTGATGCCGCTCTACGATCGCAAGTCCGGTGAGTCTGAGGAACCTGTCCTCCTGAGCGGGCTCGACAGCATCGGGGGCGCCTTCGTCGAAGCCCTTCACGGCGGCGGCGACGCAATCATACTGGTCAGAAAGGCCATGAAGGTGAAGGGTGCCTTCATCGGCCTCCTCGAGAGTCTCGCAACCGATCGCGGCAAGATCAGGGTGATGCTGCCGTCAGGGACTCGGTTGAGCGAGGAGGACAGGAAGTTCACAAGGGGTCGCTCCATAAGAATCAGGTACGTCGAGCCGCCGATTCTGGACATGATGGTAGCGGGCGACAGAGACGTGATCGTCGGGGTCCCGACGGGCGCAGCCGACGAGCCGTTCGCCGCGATGGCAGTGTGGATCAGAAACAGGGACTTCGCAAGGTCAGCAAGGTCTTCCCTGGAGGAGACCTGGCGTCGCGGGGAAGAGCCATAACAAAAGGCTCTGTCAAGTCTGCGGGGGTAGTCATGGGCTGTCAACCTTCGGGTGCTCGGTTGAGGTGTTAACTGTCGGGTGCTGGCCATATCCCCTTACCACTACCACAACACCAAGCAATACCAAGACGATGCCTATGAAGTTAGGTAAGTAGGTTATAGGCGTGGGGAGAAAGACAGACGGAAAAGAGAGAGATGGCCAGTCAAGTGTATGCAACTGTCTACATTTAAAATAGTTATGAAGTTAAGCCATATCGGACACAAATAGTAAGTCGTTGAAACTTGGGCGTCTAACCTCATGAAGTAAACCGCCCCAAAGAGAGCCATAATGCCCCCTACCAAGAGAATCACCGTTCCAAGAACGAGTAGAGACTTCACTTCATCACCCGATGCTTGACGCCCCTATTTATCCCCCGTCAACTTGACAGAACCTAACAAAAGAATGGTTAATTACCACTCCCCGGTGGTAAGAACTGATGAGGCTAGCACTCGGCTTCAACCCCATCCTCACGGCTATCGAAGCAAGCAGGACGGCAGCCAACGCCGAGGCGCTCGGTTACGACTCGATGTGGATGCATGAAAGCCTCTTCCAGAGGGACATAGTCACTTACCTTTCGTCGATGGCCGCGGCGACCAAGGTCCTCAAGGTTGGCTCGGGCGCCATGAACACCTTCACCAGACATCCGGTAACCGCAGCAGCAACCTTCGCCACCCTGTCCGAGCTCTCCGGCGGTCGGGTGGTCCTCGGGCTCGGGTTGGGCAGCTTCCCAACAATACCCTTGATAGGCCACCAGATCTTCCCGGTCGAGAAGACCAGGCCGCTCAGGAGAGTCAAGGAGTACATCCAGGTGGTCAAGAAGGTCTGGAGCGGCGAGAAGGTGGAGTTCGATGGGGAGTTCTTCAAGGTCCACAACCTTACGTTGGGCTTCCAGTTGAAGACCCGAATCCCACTCTTCATCGCGTCGCTCTCGCCCAAGACCCTGGCCTACGCTGCGACGGTGGCGGACGGCGTGATTCTCTCGCCCGCATTCAACACCGCATGGGGGACCGGCAAGATGATAGAGCACGTGAAGAAGGGCGAGGCCGAGAAGGGGGGCGTGGTGGAGCGCGCCTCCTACATGATGGCGTCGCTCGACCCGGACCCCGCGAAGGCGAGGCAGGTCATGCGCGACTACTACTTCTTCGTCTACCAGCTCTCTGAAGTGGTTAGGCAGGAGGTGCTCGCACCATACGGAATCACAGAGGAGAGCCTTCGGCCGATGAAGGAGGCGTGGAAGAAGGGCGACGTGGCGGGGGCGAAGAAGCTGATTCCGGAGGAAGCGGTAGAGGCGCTCACCATATCCGGGAGAGGTGACCATGCCATGGAGCGGGTGAACGAGTACTCGAAAGCGGGAGTGACGTTGCCGATAATTATGCCGATAGGCAACGTGGAATATGCGATGAAAGAGCTGGCCCCGACTGCAAACTGAGCGCAGCGAAACCCTCTCCGGAATCTGCAACAGTCGTTCGTGCCGGAACGGGGCGGCCCTCTGCCTCGCACGGGCAGGCGCGGCGCCTGACCCCTTGTGGTGCCATCACATCGGCAATTGGGAGAGTGAAGTCAGAATGGCAGGTGAATCGGCACAAGCATCAGCAGCACGAACGAGAGCATGTACAGGAGGGCGAAGCGGAGTGTCAAGCCTGCTGTTCTGGGGTCGGCGTTGTCTGGCACAGGGCCTTGGAGCATCTTCCACAGACGCCAAGCATCCGGTGTCGTGAGGAAGACGAGAAGGGACCAGATTGGCAGGAGTCCCGCAAGTATTCCCACGGGGACGAACAGATAGGCCGCCGCCAGCAGGCCTCCGTAGACCTTGGCCGCATTCCTTTCCCCCAGCCGGACGGCGATGGTCCTGTTTTGCACTGACCCATCGTACTCGATGTCGCGTATGTTGTTTGCGAGCAGGACGAGGGCCACGAGTGCCCCCAAGGGTATGGCAGTTATCGCCGGTGACAACGCGAGGGCACCCGTTTGGACCGCGTATGCACCGAGCGGGATGAGAAGACCCCACATGACAAACACGGTCACCTCGCCCAGCGCCCTCGCCTTCAGGACCACCGGGTCGGCGGTGTACAGCACGCTACCGACGATGCCGAGGCCCAGGAGTATGAGGATGGACGGTCCTTTGAGATACGCCAAGTAAGACCCGGCCAATATGGTGAAGCCGTAGAGAGCTATTGAAATCTGGAGAATCGACGACAGGGGCGTCTGTCCGATTGCGGCGGGATGAAGCCTGTATTTTGTCGTCGGGGCTCCCTCTTTGTCCACGCCGTGTCTTACGTCAAAGAAGTCGTTCAGCACGTTGGTGGCGGCGTGGAATGCCAACATGCCAGCCAGAACGATTGCGTAGAGCAAGGGGTCGAAGCTTCCCTTCAAAGCCGCCAAGAGCGTTCCCAGAGTCACAGAGGAGAAGGTCATCGTGAACGACCACGGCCGCGTCGAGATGAAGGCGGTCTTGGCGTCCATCGAAACGATGGTTCCACACGACGAATTTAAGGACTGCGCGGCCATATGTCCTTTGTTGCGAGGGCAAACCCACCGGAGTGCTCATCACCCCGACGAGCTCCAGCGTGGGGGGGCTGCTAACCTTCGTCCTTCAAGAGCCACCGCCCTCTTCAGGTACACTGGGCTCCGAGTCTGCAAGGCGCCTTTATCATGAGCTCCGGAACCTGGAATCGGATGGAGCGCTTCCCTAGGTTCGCAGTCGGAGCAGCCGTCGTCGTCCTTTCGATGGTCGTGCTGTTCACAGTGCCCTCCGGTTACTTCGTCGCAGCGACGTTCGCGTCCACGGCGTGCATGATTGGGGCGAGCCTCTCTGTCGGGGGGTATCGCAGGCTCTTCGCGCCCAACGCCAAGACGCTCCTTGCAGGACTTGGTTCTGCCTTGCTTCTCTATCTCGTATTCTACGGCGGCAGCATCGTCATAAATGAGATTCACCCATTCGGCGTCAATCCCGCTGCCGAGAACTCGATCTACTCTCTCATCTCCTCGCCGACAAATCCGTTGTACATTCAGGGAGGCGTGCTGCTTTTTGACGCTGTGGGTTACGAGTCTTTCTTCAGAGGAGTCCTTCAGAAACGTGTACAATCCAGGGTTGGGCCCGCAGCCCCTTTCCTGGTTGCGGCGGCGGACTCGGTCATCCATGTGCTGACCTTCAATCCTCTTTGGGTGGTGACGACCTTCATAGTGGACTCGGTCTGGGGAATCACCTACTATTACACCAAGGACCTCTCCGCGAGTATCAGCAGCCATCTTTGCTGGGTCGTCCTGATCTTCGTCATTTGGCCGATAAGATGAGCGCGTGGCCCTCGCCACGGCCGCACAGAGCAACCGATAATTACGGTGCATAGGGTGGGAAGGGCTGCCGTGACAGACAGGGTCGGCATTATCGGGGTCGGGTACGAGGGTTTCAGGCCGTCAGTGACAGACCTCTCCGCGAGGGAGCTGATGTACCAGGCGGCCTCGAAGGCCTACACGGACGCAGGCGTGGATCCTCGAAGAGATGTTGGTTCGTTCATATGCTGCACGGAGGACCTGTGGGAAGGGTGGAGCATCGCCGACGAGATGGTCCCGGACCAGGTCGGAGGGGCAAGGAGGCCTCTATGTACGGTGCCCGCGGACGGCATAACCGGGATGGGCCAGGCGATGATGCACATCAGGGCCGGGGTGGCCGAAGTGGTCTCGGTGGAGGCTCACAGCAAGGTCGCGGACGTACTCGACAAGCGAGCGGTGGAGAACATGGCGCTCGACCCGGCCTACCTGAGGGTTCCGGGCGCCACCAACGACGTGCTCGCAGGGCTCGAGATGAGCGCCTTCATGAAGAGGAGCGGGACAGAAAGGGAAGAACTCAGCTGGCTGGTGGCCGCGGAGAAGGCCGCGGCGATGGCGAACCCGAGGGCAAGCTACGCGGGCAACCTCTCAAGGTCCGAGATAAGCGAGGCCGAGCCCATTTCCGTTCCACTCAGAAGGTACGACAAGGCCGAGTACGCGGAGGCTGGGATCGTGCTCGTGCTCGCATCGGAGCGGTGGATACGGAGGAAGAGGAAGGAGGCGGTCTACGTCGACGGGCTTGCTTGGAGGTCGTCGACGCCCTGGTACGAGGGGGGCGATGTCGGTTCGGCAAGGTACGCTGGAGACGCCTTCAGGAGCGCGATGAAACAGGCCAAGCTGCGGGGCCTCTCTTCCGTCGACGTGCTCGAGGTCGATGATACATACTCCTACAAGCTGATGCAGCATCTCCTCGCCATGGGCGTGAGCCGGGCGGGTGTCCAAGCCATTGCAAAACGGGGGGCGCTCAACCCGAGCGGAGGCTCCATCGGTGTGGGGCACTTCATCGAGGCGACAGGTTCTCACAGGGTGCTCGAGTGCATCCTCCAGCTACGGGGGGAGGCGGGCAGGAATCAGGTGAAGAGAGCGGGGAGGGCGGTGGCGCTGTCATGGCGAGGCAACCCCACGGCCAGCGGCGCAGCGGTGGTGCTTTCGATATGAAGAAAGTGGCGGTCATCGGAGCCGGGATGACGAAGTTCAGGAGGAGGATGCTCGAGACAGGGAGGGAGCTCTCCTTCGAGGCGAGCAGGATGGCACTCGACTCGGCGGGCATGGAGATCAAGGACGTTGAGTCGGTGGTGCTGGGCACCGCGCCGGACGCCTTCGATGGTGTCCACATGAAGGGGGAGTATCTGATGGACGGCGCTGGAGGGACCAACAAGCCGTACAGCAGGGTATACGTCGGGGGCGGCACTGGCGTGTTCGTCCCAATCGCTGGCTGGTGGCACGTCGCATCAGGGCTCTTCGATACCTGTCTCGTCGTCGGTGAGGAGAAAATGTCGCCACTACAGCCGCACCCACAGTACGCCTTCTGGAGCATCTTCGACCACACGCTCGAGCGGCCTCTTGGTGTAAATCTGCTCTGGGTCTTCTCGCTCGAGATGAGGCGCTACATGACAGTCCACAACGTGAAGGAAGAGGACATCGCGCTCGTATCGGTGAAGAACAAGGGGAACGCGATGGACCACCCGTGCGCCCAGCTGCCCGCAAGGATCACGGTCGACGACGTGATGAAGAGCGAACCAATCTGCCTGCCTGTGAAGAGGCTGGACGTATCACCCAGCTCCGACGGCGCCGCGGCGCTGCTACTCGCCTCGGAGGACGTCGCCAGGAAGTACACTGACGACCCCATCTGGATTGACGGCGTGGGCTGGAACGTCGACACTCAGTACTGGACCAACAGGGACCTCTACTACCCCAGGTACGTCGAGCAGGCGGCGAGGATGGCCTACAGGATGGCCAAGATTGACGACCCCAAGAGGCAGATAGACTTCGCGGAGGTCTACGACCCCTTCGACTACAAGGAGCTGCACCACCTCGAGGGAGTCCTGCTCGCAGACAAAGGGCAGGCACCAAAGCTGACCCGGGAGGGCGTCACTCAGAGGGACGGCGACCTTCCTGTCAACCCTTCCGGAGGGCTCCTGGGAGTTGGCAATCCGATCGCGGCAGCGGGTACGATGAAGGTCTGCGAGCTCTTCTGGCAGTTGAGGGGGGAGGCGGGGAAGAGGCAGGTCAAGAAGGAGGTCAGCAGAGGGCTGGCACAGGCTTGGGGGGATTTACTTCAATGTGGGACGGTAATCACGATGAAGAGGTAGGGCGACCAGTGGGTTAGAGGATTTGCCTTCAGGCAAGCTGCTCTGGACGCCCGACCACGAAAGGGTCAGCAGGGCGAATATCACTGCGTACGCGAACTGGCTGGGGAAGAGGGGGATGGAACTCGAGAGCTACGCTGACCTCTGGAGGTGGTCGGTCGACAACATCGAGGATTTCTGGCAGTCTATCTGGGACTACTTCCGCGTCAGGCACGATGGAGAGTACAAGGTGCTATCCTCGAGGAAGATGCCCGGGGCGAAGTGGTTTGCGGGGGCCCGGCTCAACCTGGCGGAGCACGTTTTCAGGGAGAAGCGAGCTGGCCCCGCGCTGATCGCAAGGTCCGAGGACGGCGAGCTCAGGACTCTCAGCTGGAGCGAACTCGAGAAGATGACGGGCGCATTATCTACGAACCTCATGGGAATGGGAGTGAAGAAAGGGGACAGGGTTGCCGCTTATCTCCCGAACTCGGCGGAAGCCGTAGTCACCTTCCTTGCCTGCGCCAGCATCGGCGCAGTGTGGTCCAGCTGCTCTCCCGACTTTGGGGCGCCGAGCGTGGTGGACAGGTTCAGCCAGATCAGGCCCAAGGTCCTCGTCGGGGTCGAGGGATACAGCTACGCTGGGAGGTGGCACGACAGGAACGAGGCCCTGGACTCGATGCTCTCGGCGTTGCCGAGCGTGAAGAACGTGATTGTGGTAAGGAAGAAGTCCCAAACCAATCGCAGGGGCGAGGCGGAGTGGGCCGATGTTGCTTCCGGAAGGGCTAGGCTCAGGTTCGAACGCGTGCCTTCCTCCCAACCCCTCTGGGTGCTGTACTCTTCAGGGACCACAGGATTGCCGAAGCCGATTGTGCATGGCCACGCCGGTATCCTGCTCGAGCACCTGAAGGAGCTCTCGCTGCACAACGACCTGAAGGCCGGCGACCGATTCTTCTGGTTCACGACCACCGGCTGGATGATGTGGAACTACCTCCTAGGGGGCCTCCTTCACGGCGCGACCGCCGTGCTCTACGACGGGAGCCCATCATACCCAGACATTCATGCGCTGTGGGACCTCGTGGAGGACACGGGAGTCTCCTTCATGGGAGTCAGCGCAGCCTACGTCGCTTCCTGCATGAAGGAAGGGATTGCCCCGGGCCAGAGCCATGACCTGACGAAATTGAGGGGCTTGGGGTCGACCGGCTCCCCCCTTCCAGCGGAGGGGTTTGAGTGGGTCTACGCCAAGGTCAAGGAAGACATCTGGCTCGCATCGATCAGTGGGGGAACGGACGTCTGCACTGCCTTCGTCGGTGGCTGCCCGACGTTGCCCGTCTACTCCGGAGAGATTCAATGCAGATGCCTCGGTGCGAAGGTCGAGTCCTTCGACGAGGAACGGAGGAGCGTCGTGGAGAAGGTCGGAGAGCTGGTCGTGACAGAACCGATGCCCAGCATGCCTCTCTACCTCTGGGGCGACAAGGACGGCAGCAGGTACAGAGAGAGCTACTTCGGCATGTTCCCCGGGATTTGGAGGCATGGGGACTGGATAGAGATCAAGGACCGGGGCTCAGTGGTGATCTTCGGCCGTTCCGACGCGACCATCAAGAGGATGGGAGTCAGGATAGGGACCTCGGAGATCTACAGGTCGGTCGAGGCCATGCCCGAGGTGGCCGAGAGCCTTGCCGTCGACCTGGAAGGGTTGGGGGGCAAGCCGGTGATGCTGCTGTTCGTCGTGCCAGCGCGCGGACGGAGATTGGACGAGGAGCTCTCGGCGCGAATCAGGGAGAAGGTGATGCGGGACCTCTCGCCCAGGCACGTCCCAGACATGGTGGTCCAAGTCCGAAGCGTGCCGCGGACCCTGAACGGGAAGAAACTCGAGGTCCCGGTGAGGAGGATATTCGCGGGTGGGAGGGAAGGGACGCTGAACAGGGACTCCCTGGCCGACCCCGAGTCCATCCGCGAATACGTCGAGCTTGCGGAACGCTTCAGAAGGGACGGGAAACTTTGAAATGCGCATGCGGCCCGACGGTGAGGCGGGATTGAGCTCCAAGATCCGCCACTATCCAGGCACGGAGATCGGACCGTCCGAGCTGGCGGCCCACAAGTATCTCTTCACGGAGTACGAGACCGTCCTGCGATATTCCTGGACCTCGGGTGTAGCCATCAGCAGGTTCCTGAGAGGGCTGAAGGAGGGCGAGCTTTGGGCGAGGAAGTGCAACCGCTGCGGCAGGACGATGATTCCGCCGCGGATGTACTGCGAAGAGTGCTTCAGGCCGACGGATGAGTGGGTGAAGGTCATGAACACTGGCACCGTGGCGACCTATTCCGTCAGCTACGTGAACGCGGACGCGAGCAGGAGGACCGAGCCCATCCTGGTCTCGGTCATCGAGATGGACGGGGCTTCGCCGAACATGGGAATCCTCCACGTGCTCGGCGAGGTAGCGCCTGCGGACATCCGCGTGGGGATGAAGGTCGAGGCGGTCTGGAAGCCGGAGGCCGAGCGTGCGGGAGCGATAACCGACATCCGTTACTTTAGGCCGAGGTGATGCTATGCCCCTGAACGAAAGGATAACCAGCGTGGACGAATTGCGGTCCTGGACGGACAAGATCCCGTTCCGCTACGAGTACACCGCGGGCGTGGCAGGGGAGAGGTTCCTGCGGGGCCTCCAAGAGGGTAAGATTTTGGCTGGGACGTGCGAAAAGTGCGGCAAGAGATACCTCCCGCCAAAGATGTACTGCGTGGACTGCTTTCTGCCCATCACCATGTACGCCGAGGTCGGGCCGGTGGGAACGGTGACCGCTCTGACTGAGAGCCATCTGGACTTTCAGGGAAAGAGGTTGGGCAGCCCGTTCCTGATGGCATTCGTCACATTTGGCGGCGTCACCGGTGGGATCATCCACAGGGTCGAGGGAAAGGGACTGAAGGTCGGGTCCAAGGTGGAGGCCAGGTTCGTTACCCAGTCGAGTCGGAAGGGGTCTCTGCTGGACATCGAAAAATTCGTTACGGCCTAGGGCTTCACGTACGTTAGCCACTTCTGGTAGCGTTCGTTCCTTCCGTGGACCACTTCGGTGTAGAGGTTCTGCATCTTGTCCGCGACCGGATAGCTTCCGTTTCCTATCTTTCGCCCATCGACCTCGGCTATCTTTGCTATTCCTGCAGCTGTCCCGCTGAAGAACAGCTCGTCCGAGGTGTACAGCTCCTCCCTCGTCGAGTCGTTCCTGTAGAACTTGATGCCCATGTCCCTGGCAAACTGGATTATCGTGTCGCGCGTAATCCCCCGGAGGATGCCCGAGCTGGCCGGCGGGGTGCTCAGTATCTCATCCTTGACGCGGAATATGTTCTCCCCTGGTCCTTCGGCCACCATCCCGGCGGTGTTCAGGATGATCGCCTCGTCGTATCCGCCCGCGATGGCCTCCATCTTCGCGAGGGCCGAGTTGGCGTAGTTGGCCGAGCACTTCGCCTGTGGGGGAAGCGAGCGAGAGTCGATCCTCGCCCAACTGGACACCGCTGCCCTGACACCCCTCACCGACGCGTCCTCCCCGAGGTAGGCTCCCCACTCCCAGAGGGCTATCGCCACCGAGACCTTGTTCTTCAGTGGGTTCAATCCCATCGCTCCGTAGGAGGTGTAGGCCAACGGTCGAATGTACGCCTCGGGAACCCCGTTCCTGCGGACGAGCTCCACGCATGCCTCCGTGAGCTCCTTCTCGGAATAGCCGGGATTCATTCGGTAGATCTTGGTGCTGTTCATGAATCGCTCAAGGTGAGCGTCGAGCCTGAATATCGCTGGCCCCTTCTCGGTCGAGAAGTAACGTATCCCCTCGAAGACTGCCATCCCGTAATGGAGGCCGTGGGTCAGGACGTGGATCTTGGCGTCGTCCCAGTCGACGAACTTTCCGTCCATCCAGATCTTGCTGAGCGCCTTCATGCCAGCCGTTTCGGGGCCAAGTTTCATCGTATTTAGGTGTAGGGTTTGCGATGCGGCGAGTATCTTATTATGGACAGATGCCTGGCTCCACGTCGATGGCCCAGCCAGTAATCCTATCCGCATGCAGAACGGCCATCGGCAAGTTCGGGCGGAGCCTCGTCGGGGTCTCCGCACCGAGATTGGGTGCCGTGACAATCAAGGAAGCGCTGAAGCGGGCGAGGGTCAAGCCTTCCGACTTGGGAGAGGTGATCATGGGCAACGTAGTGTCCGCGGGACTAGGACAGAATCCTGCCAGGCAGGCAGCCATGCTCGCCGGTGTGCCCGCCTCGGTGGGCTCGCTCACGGTCAACAAGGTGTGCGGGTCGGGGCTCAAGGCTGTCATGCTGGCAGCCCAGTCAGTGAAGGCAGGCGACAACGAGGTCGTCGTCGCTGGCGGAATGGAGAACATGAGCGGCGCGCCGTACCTTGTGAGGAACCTCAGATGGGGACTGAAGTATGGACACGCGAAGCTCCTCGATTCGATGATCATGGACGGCCTCTGGGACGCCTACAACGACTACCACATGGGGGTCACGGGCGAACTGATAGCGAAGAAGTACAAGATCACCAGGAGGGAAGCCGACGAGTTCGCGTACGAGAGCCACATGCGTGCGGCGAGGGCAGCGAGGAGCGGCAAGTTTGACGACGAGATAGTGAAGGTCGAGATAGAACGCGAGGGCGGCGTGGTGGACAACTTCGAGAGGGACGAATGCATACGCGCTGACACGACCATCGAGAAGCTCTCAAGGCTCAAGCCCGTCTTCAGGGAGGGAGGCGTGCTGACGGCGGGCAACTCCTCTCAACTGAGCGACGGAGCCTCCGCACTGGCCGTGGCATCAGAAGAGGCGGCGGCCAGGCTCAGAGTGAAGCCGCTCGCAAGGATAGTGGCCTACGGGACGGGGGGGCTTGAACCCGCAAGGGTGATGGAGGCCCCGATTCCCACCACCAGGGCTCTCCTGAAGAGAGCGGGGATGGCCGTGGACGATATCGGGCTCTTCGAACACAATGAAGCGTACTCCACGGCCTCGATAGCGGTCCGCAGGGCGCTGGGCGTGGAGGAGGAGAGGTTCAACGTGAACGGCGGTGCGGTAGCCCTCGGCCATCCGATCGGTTGCAGCGGAGCCAGGGTATTGACGACCCTGGTTCACGAGATGAAGAGGAGCGGGAGGAAGACGGGACTCGCCACGCTCTGCCTCGGCGGGGGCAACGCAGTCTCTATGATTGTGGAACGCTAGACTCCTTGAGCTTGCGTCGGAGGACCTTGCCTACAAGAGTCTTTGGCAGCTCTGAGACGAACTCCACCTTCTTCGGCACTTTGTACTTGGCCATCCTGGGCACGCAGAAGTCTACGATCTCCTTCTCGGTAACTTTCGAAGCAGAGTCCTTCAGCACGATGTAGGCCCGCACCACCTCGCCTCTGAAGGAATCGGGCATCCCGATGACTCCCGCCTCTTTGACTGCCGGATGCTCGAACAGCACCTCTTCGACTTCGCGTGGGTAGACCTTCAGGCCCCCAACGATGACCATGTCCTTTTTCCTGTCGACGATGTAGAAGTAGCCATCCTCGTCCATCCTTCCGATGTCCCCGGTGAGTAGCCAGCCGTCGCGCAGGACTTCGGCCGTCTCCTCGGGTTTTTTCCAGTAGCCTTTCATCACCTGGGGACCCCTGATAGCAATCTCTCCAATCTCCCCGACCTTCAGGAACTTGGACGGGTTTTCCAGGTCGACTATTGCGGCGTCGGTCTCCGGGAAGGGTAGTCCTACAGATCCCTCCTTGACGACCCCACCGAGGACGGGGTTGACGTGAGTATCTGGGCTAGCCTCGGTCAAACCGTACCCCTCAACAAGGTTCCCACCAGTCAGCTCAATGAACTTCACCCGCACAGCACCCGGAAGCGGAGCACCGCCCGAAATGCAAGCTTTGACAGACCTGAGGTTGAACTTTCTGACATCCGGGTTGTTGATTATTGCTATGTACATCGTCGGAATCCCGCAGAACACTGTGACCCGCCTCTTCTCTATGGTCTTCATCACCTCCTTCACGTGGAACTGGGGCAGAAGTACGATTTCCGCACCGGCGATGAGCGCGGCATTCATAGTGGCCGTCATGCCGTAGATATGGTAGAGTGGTAACACAGAAAGAGAGACATCAGTCTTTGTCATCGGCAGGGCCGTCGCGGTGTACACCGCGTTCGAGTACAGATTGTAGTGTGTGAGCATAGCCCCCTTCGACGTCCCGGTCGTCCCCCCCGTGTACTGCAACAACGCCACATCGTTCATGGGGTCTACTTCTGCGGGTTTCTCAATCGGGCTGTTCATTTTCAGCAACTCCGTGAAGTCAATCGTGCTTGCGCGCTTGACGTTTCTGACACCGGCCAGTCGAGCGAGCCTCTTCTTGATGGCGGGCAGGTAGTCGGTCACGCTCGTCGATATGACGTGCCGAAGGTCGAGCCTTCCCCTGCATCCTTCCAAGCTCTTGTACAGGTCGTTTCCCCGGACGACATCCCTCGCCAGGACTATGACTGAGCTACCAGAATCCCGAAGTTGGAACTCGAGCTCCCTCTCCTTGTAGAGAGGGCTGCATGTCACTACAATCGCGCCCGCCTTCAGAATCCCGAAATAGGCTATTACGAACTGGGGGATATTCGGAAGGAAGACGGCGACACGGTCGCCTCGCTTAACACCCAGAGAAATGAGCGCGGATGCAAATCTTGAAGAGAGCTCGTCGACCTGGGAGTAGCTCAAGTCCCTTCCCTGGTAGTGAACGCAGATAGCGCCACCGTGCTTGGCGGCGGACTCCGAGAGGAGGGCGTACAGTGGCTTCTTCTCAGCGATCATGCCAGTCTTGAAAAGCGGGGGCCATGATTTGACCCAGGGGCGTTCCAGTTGCAAGTCCCGACGAGCCTCCCTCAACTCGTTTGTCCCTTAAGGCTATCTGGACCTCGATGCGCCGGATTTCGGGTCTACCCTTAAGTAAGGTCGGCAGAGGTTCAGACTCGAGGGACTTGGCGGCTCAAGCCGAACGATACCTTGTTCTGTGCGTAGACAGGGACAACGACCTGGGCACAAAGGCCAAGGTGAGCAGCCCTGTCACCGGAAGGGACGCCGTGATAGCCGCGGCCACCAAGCTGGCGCTCGCTGACCCCGAAGAGGCCGACTCGAACGCGATCTTCGCGGCCGTGAAGAAGTGCGACGAGTTGAGGAACGAGGGCACGGAGTGCGAGGTCGCCGTTGTCTGCGGAGATGAGGGAAGGGGGTTCGCCGCTGACCGGAAGGTGAGGAGAGAGGTCGAGAGCCTCGTCAAGGAGCTGAGCTTCGTGGGCATAGTCTTCGTGTCGGACGGGGGCGACGATGAGCAGGTGATACCCATTCTCCAGAACATCAAGCCAATCGTCTCGGTGGAGAGGGTGGCGGTCAAGTACAGTCAGACGGTGGAGGAGACGTACCTGGTTCTCGGCAGGTACCTGAGGATGCTTGTCTTCGACCCGAGGTACTCCCGGTGGGCGCTCGGAGTCCCCGGCATAGTCCTGCTGCTGGCTGGGATACTCGTAATCTCCAACAACGTGGTTGCAGCCCAGCTGGCCAGCCTTCTGATAATCGGAGGGGCCGCCTTCGTGAGAGGGTTCAACGTAGACAGGACCGTGGCTGGGCTGCTCAGCCGAAGTCCCTATGCGTACATCAGGCTCTTCTCGTCGTTCACCAGCCTTCTCGTCATCCTGGTGGGCCTCGAGACTGGCTACGCCTACATGGATGTGCAGGGGAGCACCCTGGTCGCGCAGGTCTCTGCCCAGCCGTCGCTCTTCTTCACCTACGGGGCAGAGTTGACTGGCTACTTCATCAGCGGTTCTCTGCTGCTCGTCTGGGCTGGCATCGCCATAGGAGCCGTGGGCTCGCTTCTCTCACACGTGGCCAGGGACAGTCCTCGCTGGCGGAGGGACGCCTTCGTGATGGTGATGCTTGGCCTGCTCTACTTCCCAGTTGCCACGTTCTCCGCCTTCCTGATCGGAGGGCAGAGCCAATCAACGATACTCCTGATCTCCTACGTGCTGTTGGGGCTCGCATTGATATTCGGGCTCACGGTGGCGGTCTACCCGCGCGTGAGGATAAGACCAGTCGCAGAAAGTGAGTAGACCAATGATGGAGTCTGTGCTTCGCCTCTTCGGCGCCTACAAGCTTTACGAGAGCAGGCTGAAGTCTCAGATAATGAGCGAAGAGGTGCCGAGCCACATCGGGATAATACTGGACGGCAACAGGCGGTGGGCGGCGAGTCAGGGGATGTCGCTCGGCCTGGGGCATGAGAGGGGCGCGGAGAGGGCAGAGCAGCTGCTCGACTGGTGCCAAGAGCTGAAGATCCGGACCGTCACGCTCTACGTGCTCTCCACGGAGAATCTGGACAGGTCGCCCGAAGAGCTGAGGGACCTCCTCTCCCTGATAGAGGCGAGGCTCGACAAGCTGCTGCATGACGAGCGGATCTACCGATACAGGGTCAAGGTGAAGGCCATCGGGCAGCTCGACCTGCTACCCGAGTCGATAAGGAGCCTTCTCGAAGAAATCGAGAGCAAGACCGCTGAGTTCGGCGACCACTATCTGAATATCGCAGTCGCGTACGGCGGCAGGACAGAGATCAAGGACATGGTGAAATCGGTGGCGCAGGATGTCAGAAGCGGGATCCTTTCTCCCGACCAGATAACTGAGGATACGATCGAGAGGAAGCTCTACACCTCATACCTTCCAAAGCAGGAGCCCGACCTCATCATCAGGACTTCGGGCGAGGAGCGGATGAGCGGGTTCATGCTCTGGCAGGGGGCGTACTCCGAGCTGGTCTTCATGGACGTCTTCTGGCCGGACTTCCGTTTCATAGACCTGATGAGGGCGATAAGAACGTACCAGCGAAGGCACAGGAGGCACGGCCGATAGGAACAACCGTTATATCGCGTGGGGCTGGGGGTTTCTCAACTTGAAGGTCAACCTCGGCACGCTGAAGAGCAAGGGAAACGAGCTGGTCGAATTCTTGGAACCCAGGGTGGGCACAAAACCCACGCTGGACGGCGGAACGGTAGAGATAGACGATGACGGCCTCAGGAAAGGCGTCAAGCCCAGACACGTGAAGACGTACATCAAGAGGTTCCTGTACATGAACAAGCTGAGGAAGAACTACAGGGTCTTCGTGGCTGGACGTGAGCTGACCGTCCAGGAGCTGGAGCTCGGCAAGGAGGAGGAAGAAGAGAGGGAGAAGGTGAAGGAGAAGCTCGAGAAGGCCGAGAAAGAAGAAGAAAAAGCAAGGGAAGGTGAGGAGCCGAAGCGTAAGGAAGAGAAGCCAGAGGAGCCGGAGAAGGAGGAGCCCAAGAAGGCGAAGAAGGAGGGGAAAGAGCAGACAGAGAAGAAGGCCAAGCCCCAGGCCAAGAAGACCAAGGCCAAGGGCAAGGCAGGTTCCAAGGATTAGGCGCTCTTCTTCCTTTTCAGCCTCTCACGTCGCGTCCGTTTCACGAGCACTCTGAGGTAGTTGCGCGACTCCCGAAGCGCCTTCAGGGCAGCAGGGAGCTCGCCTGCTTCGAAGCGCAGGATTGCCTCCTCGAGATGACGAAGCGCGAACCCGACCGCCTGCCGCTCATCAGGGACCGTGTACGCCTTCTGAGAGATGAATCGTCCAGGATTCTCTTCGTCCAGCTCGACCTTGATGAATACCACGCTCTTCTCCACCAGAAGGTATGCTAGCCAGATAGAGCGGAGTTGCTCCTCCGTGGGCCCCCCGGAGATTACCGAAGAAAGCGCAGTGAGAGTCTTCTGAGCTCTCTTCAAGTCGCCCTTCGTTTCGCTTCGCCATTCAGAATCTTCTTTCGCGTTTCTCGACATGATGCCTGAACCAGCATCGGGAGCAACCAGATTTATAACGGGCACGAATCGGACGGGGTTGCGTTGCCCAAGAAAGATGAATACAGCCTCAGCGGGGCGTGCTTCGTCAAGCTCACTTCGTTGGCCGAGCTCGGAAGGCTTTCGTGTTTCCAGGAGAGGGCGCCTTTTCCACTCTTCGCGATAAGCCATAACGGAAACACCTGGATTGCCGCGCAGGCAGACCTCTTCATGGGAGTCCCGGTGTTCTACTTCGCAGAGACTGCAAGCAACGGCGAGTTCCTGGCCTACAGGAAGGGGCCCGAAGGCGAGGAGGTTCAGCTCGTCGAGGCGGCGAACAACGCGTCCTTCCGCTATGCCCCGATAATCAAGACGGCCAGACTCCCCAGCCGACTGGAGCCAAAGAAGGAGTTCCCGGACAAGTTCATGGCGATGGAGGTGCGCGACCTCCAGAGCCTGGCGAAGGTGGCGACCTACAAGATGTACTTCGAGGAGTCCGCCTTGCCTCTCTTCGCCTTCAAGAACGGGCAGGACTGGATTATAGGGACGTTTGCACGAATCGATGACTACGAGGAAGCGTCGATCTTCTTCTACTGGAAGGGCAAGGAGCAGCCCTCTTCGGGCTTCATCCGCTACGCCCCGGATAAGATCGCAGATACAGCCTTCGTCACCAAGACCGACGAACCCGGATATTCGTACGTAAAGGTCGTGAAGCTGGCAGAGAAGCACCCGCTGGTAGCGCTCTAGGCCGACTGCCGTTTCTAGAAACGTATACTTTCGTATACACTCCCATTCGGAGCGCTGGCAGCATCGGTCCAACCCGCTCTTCCACCGTCAGGCTTGACGGGAGTGTACGAGTATTCATCCCTCACTTGCTGCCAGGAGGCATCCGCACTCACGGCAAACGGTTGGCCGCACAGGCGAAGTCCGCGACAGAGAATCGCCAGAGAAGCGAGCCTGTTTCTGTCGTAGTCCACGCCGCATTTCACACACCTGCTCACAGCCCAGGCCGGGTGCTCTAGCTTGCCACCGCAGACGGGACACTCCGAAGAGGTCCCCCTCGGGCTGACGTAGAGGGTCTCATTCTTCGACTTGTACTCAACCATTGACTGGTAGAGGCGGTAGGGCCACCTGTTGAGGTACGTCCTGAGCTTCTTGCTCGTCTTCGCGCTCTCGCTTGTCCTCCTGATTCCTTTCAGATTCTCGAAGACAAACGACGTGTCCGGGTTCTTCCTCACCTGCTCTGCTGACAGCTTGTGGAGGACGTCCCTGATCCGGTTCCTCTGCCTTCCCCTGGTCTCTCCAAGCTTCTTGACTCTTTTCTGGGTATTCTTCACGTGGAGCTGTATCGCCCTCCTCCTCCTGGAGAAGTCGTTCTGCACCTGTGCTATCCTCCTGATCGATTCTGTCTCTACTGCGTCGAGCCTTGGGACGCTGCCCAGGGAAGCCTTCGTCGAATCTATCGTGTCGAAGTTGAGGTCCGAAGCTATGAACCTGCTTCCCAACGGCTTCTCATCAGTCCCTACAACGAACGTCAGGCACACCTTCCTGTCCGTAATGAGCAGCTCCGACGGCCTCCCCTTCGAGTACTCTCCGTAGTGCTTGTTCTTGTCGCTGACAGGAATCCACGCGTACCTGTTCGGCTGGAGCGTGACCCTGACCCTCCCGTCGACCAGCTTGAACAGCTCTCCGTCTATCCTCATCGCCAGCTTCTTCACCTCCGGTATCCTCAGCTCCCCGTGATGGTTTCTCCTGTATGACCTCAGCATCGCCACGGCAGTCCTGCACACAGGGTTGACGTGGTGCCTTGCGTATTCGTATCTGGAGTAGAACCAATCCCTCACCTCCCTCCTCAGCTCGATGGGCGACGGAATCGCGCGGTCTCTGACGGCGTCCCTGTAGGCCACCTGGAGCGCGTACCTAGTCGCGACCTGCATGTCATGCAGGTACCTGGTTATCTCGCCTGACGGCTCGTGGCACCACACCACCGTCCTCTTCTCTCCCTTCGACCTCCAGGGATGGCCCAGAATCCTTCTCCATCATTTCTGTTCAGGGAGGCTTTTAACCACCAATGCTTTCCAGGTAGAACACATTTCTACACGTATTCACGTAGCTGCTAAGAACCCCCCAGCCTTCGCTTTCTTCTGCAGGAACCTCTCTGCCTCCTTGAGGGTGGCCCTCGAATTGTCGTAGGTCGCTTTCTTCATGGCGTCCTCATAAGTGAACCAACCGAAACCCTGGTGCTCTGTGGAGATCGTGACAGTGTCATCCGGGGTGCTCGCGAGCAAGAAGACCACCCGCTTGTGGACGTTCTTCCCCTCCCTCCTGTAGAAGTACTCGATCACCCGCCTGAACCCGGACACCACGTCGATTCCCTTCAGGCCCGTCTCCTCCGCAACCTCCCTCAGGACCGTTTGAAGCTCGCTCTCTCCCTTCTCCATGTTCCCCTTCGGGAAGTCCCACCTGCTGGCGTTCAGTAGAAGGATGTAGTGCCTTCCTTTCCTCTCGTTGAAGACGACTGCCCCGGCGGAGCGCTCATCCACGTGACAGGATGTACAACCGAGGAATTATTAGTTTTCCGCATCCTCGCACTGACGGCTCTGTCCCTGCGCTCCTGTCGGGGGGGTGGCAGCCCAGGGATTCCGAAGTCTCCAGTGCAAGGGGAATGAAACCACTAACGTCGGGCAAACAGACGAGGTCTCTGATGTTTCGGGGACGCGCCGATCACTGTCCTCGTGAGCGGGCGAGTCACCTAATCGCCGTGAGCGGGCGGAGTAGAAAGACAGTCCTGGCGAGCAACGAACCTGACAAGATTTCAACTAAGACTTAAGAAACGGAATTCTCACGGCTGCATAAATCGAATTTGGCCAAGATCAAGGTGGCCGTCGCCGGGGTTGGGAATTGTGCCTCCGCGATCGTCCAGGGGGTTCAATACCACTCTGAGCACAGCGGGCACGAGGGACTGACCTACTGGAAGGTCGGCGGTTACACCCTTGAAGACATCGAGTTCGTCGCGGCCTTCGACGTCTCCTCGAGGAAGGTCGGAAGAGACCTCTCGCAAGCGATCTTCCAGGCGCCCAACAACACTCTGAAGATTGCGGAGGTTCCCAGGCTCGGAGTTGAGGTGAAGAAAGGGCCCCTCCTCGATGGCCTCGGCAGGTACCTCAAGGACGTGGTGCCCGTCTCGCCCGGAAAGGAGGAGGACGTGGCGGAGGAGCTGGACAGGTCCGGGGCCGAGATCCTAGTCAACTACCTGCCAGTGGGCAGCACGAGGGCCTCGCATTTCTATGCGGAGGCTGCGCTCAAGGCAGGGCTCGCCTTCATCAACGCTATCCCCGTCTTCATAGCTTCGGACCCGGCATGGGCAGCGAGGTTCGCGGAAGCCGGGCTTCCGGTTGCTGGCGACGACGTCATGAGCCAGCTGGGCGCTACCGTCCTTCACAAGACGATGGTCAAGCTGGCGGTCGACAGGGGCGTCAAGGTCGACGAGACTTACCAGCTGAACATAGGCGGCGACACAGACTTCCTGAACATGCTCGAGGAGAGCAGGCTGAAGGACAAGAGGGAGAGCAAGACGAGTGCCGTCAGGGCCATGTCGCCGTATGAGGTGCCGACGAGGATAGGCCCGAGCGACTACGTGCCCTTCCTGAAGAACGACAAGGTGTGTTACATCTGGCTGAAGGGGAGGTACTTCGGCGGGACGACAGTTAAGGTCGACGTCAAGCTGCACGTCGTCGACGCTTACGACAGCGGCGGGGTGATGGTGGACGCAATCAGGGGGGCCAAGATCGCGCTCGACAGGGGCGTGGGGGGCCAGCTGACGAGCCTCTCCGCTTTCTGCTTCAAGCACCCTCCTGTCCAGATGCCTTACTCCGACGCGAAGGTCGCGTTCGAGGAATTCACTTCTGGGAAGAGGGAGCGGTAGTGCGCGCCATCCTCCTGACTTCGTAGGCGGTCGCGAGCAGGGCGAGCATCGCTATCGCGATCGGAACCACGTACCTCGACGGAACGTCCTCACCGATGGCTATCCCAGCGGGGGGAAGCTTGCCCTTGAGAGTCTGGCCGGAGTAGCCGAATGTCAGCTTGCCCGCGCTGAAGGGAATCGTCTGGCCTGAGCCTGCGGTAGCGGTCGCCTGGCCGCTGTACGAGGCGCCCGCAGCCAGCTGGGCCAGTGAAATGCTCAGACTCCCTTTCTGGCTGGTGAGGTTGGCGGGGTTCGACACGGTTACGCCCGAAGGTATCGGCAACAGGAACTGCACGCCAGTCACGCCTACAGTCGCAGGGTTGGTTATCGTGACGCTGATCGTGAACTGCCTGCCCTCTATCGGGTTGGCAGGCGAGGCGGTTATGCTGGCGACCAGAGGTTTGCTGATGTGAACGTTTGAGCTCTGGCCGGCGATGCCGAAGTGTGTGCCTCCCATGAAGAAGCTCGCGGCCACCGGAGCGGGCACAGCACTGCCTGAGGCTGAGCTCATGTTCACAGTGTACGAGAAGGTGATGTTGGCACCCGGCGCGAGGCTCTTGCTGGCCCCCGAGGTTGATTGGCTTCCTGAAAGGCTGTCGAAGCTGTCGGCAGTGGTGCTGACCGTCGCGTTGTAGAGCGGGTACGGCCCATCGTTCTGCGCGACCACGGCGACGCTGGAGGTCATCCCCTGAAAGAGTTCGGATTGGCTGAATTGCTTGGTCATGGCAAGGCCGGTGGGAGCCGGCTGGGCGTTCGAGTAGCCAGTGAAGTTGTAGCCCGCAGCCAGCATGCTGAATGAAGCGGGCCAGAAGATGAAGCTGGCGGGCTGTGTTACGTTGAAGCCAGCGGTTGCAGTCTGTTTTCCGCTCGGTTTCACTGCAGGGTATGAGAGGGTCAGGAGCCGACCGCTGCAAGTCAGGTTGGAGCTGAGCTGCCCGCATGGAAGGTTCCGAGGCAGGAGGACCCTAGCCACGAATGCGGTGACGTTGGCAGACCCCTTGTTTGCGAACGCCGTGGTGAGCGCGAGGTGGAAGCCGGTGCTGCCCGTGAGCTGGGAGAGCGACGCGTTGAGCGTGAGGGTCCCGAATCCGATCTTCATTCTAGAGTGGGAGAACACAACCGGCAGGGAGTTGGTATTCAGGCTCCGCGACTGCCCCTCGGGGGTGGCGTACGATACCTGGTAGCTCTTGGTCACGTTCACGTTCGAAAGGCTGGGCGCGGTGGCAAACAGCGACACGCTGGCAGAGCCGCCATCGGCGGAGAGGCCCCCGACTGCGTGGCCCCCGACGTTCACCGAATTGGCCGCCCGAGTGCCCACGTTCTTCAGCACGACCTTGAGCGACTGGTTCGAGCCGACGGGGCCCCCCAAGGTGCCCGACGACGTCAGGTAAGCGTAGACCACAGGCTCGTCAGCCCCGAGAGAGACGGAGAGGGAGTTCAGCTTCGTGTATTCGTTGAATGTGGAGGAGCCGACCACGAATGAGTAGGAGACCGTCGTCGATGGTATCGTCAGTTGCTCGGTTGCATTCCCAATATACCGCAGCACGTAAGTCGGCGACGTGGACTGCCCGACCGGCAGGCTTGCGACCGAGACGTTGGAGGAGCCCCTTACGAGCTTGAAGAGGCCGGTTCCACTCCACCAGTTGTCGGAGAGCGCGATGTTCGAGAGAGCCGTGGCGTTCGAAAGGTTGGACAGAGATACAGTGACCGACATGTTGGAACCTGTCTTGAGCACGCCTACGTCCACCTGCCTGGTCGCGAGGAGCTGCGCCGGCTGCTGTACAACCGTCGCATTCAGCCTCTGCAGCTTGGTGCCATGCTTCAGGGTCAGCGTGTACGTGGAACTGAAGGACGCTCGGTTGCTTGTCACCGTCGCGTTGTCGGGAGAGACGACCAGTCCGTCGAGGAAATGAAACTCGATGGTCGAGGACGAGCTCTTGTTGGAGGCCTGGAGAGATGCCACGGCCGGCCCGAAGTAGTTGAGGATGTTCGGCCTCGACGTGGAGTCGAGCCCACTGGATGTGATGGAACCGATGGATATCTGGTGAGAGAAGCCGGTCTGCGCCCGTTTCCCAGCCAGTGTCACCATTGGAGAATCCAGAGTCACGAACTTGCTCAGGGTTATCGGCGCCAAGAAGCCGGCGTTGCTCAGAGGGACCAGTCCGAGAAGGGTGGAGGGCATGACGGAAGCGAATGAGATGGGTGCGAAGAAGGAGTAGCTCCCGCTCGAGTTGGAGGTCGACTCGAACGTAGTCAGGAGGTACGCTGCGAACTGGGTGGCGGCACCGTTGGCGTCGGTGAACGATGAGGCGCCCACGGTCAGGAACACTCCCTGCGGCGGCACGAACGGAACCGGAAGGACGCGGTATCCCTGAGGGCCAAAGGATTGGTAATCAGATATCCACGAGGTCGACTTTATCGCCGTGACGTTGTAAGAGCTCACCCCGGCGATCGATTCGACAGAGAGGATGTGAGAGTTCGAGACGTTGACTCCCCCCAGCTCGATGAACCAGGCGGCGTCCGTCCCGGCAACGTACACTTTGACCTTCTCGGTGTATCCGGCCTGGGCATGCGTCTGCGGCGGGACCAGCGGGAGAAGGATGATCGAAGTGATTATGAACACGGCCAGGAGTTGACTCCGCTTCAAGTAAGACTCCGAAGGCCGGCCAGAATTCCCTATAAAACCGTTGGTTCGTTCAGCGCTTTCTGGAAGACTCTTCTGGCGGGTCGTCGACCCCCTTCTCGTCAAGCATGAAGACCGCGTCCCGCTCGGGATGATACGGGCTGTCGACCATGCGCGCAATCCTGTTCTTGGCGGCCTTCCTCAGGTAGATCCTGTAGGTGCTGGTGTGCGCCACGACGTGACCCCCAGTAGGCCTCGTGGGGTCGCCGAAGAACGAGTCCGGCGCTGCCTGGACCTGGTTCGTGAAGACCACGGCGACGTTGTACACCTCTGCCGTCCTCAGAAGTAGGTGCATGAACCTGTTCAGCCTCTGCTGCCTCTCGGCAAGCGTCGCCCTGCCCACGAACTCTGCCCTGTAGTGTGCTACGGCGCTGTCCAGGACGAGGAGTTTCACCTTGTTACCCTCTATGACCTTTCCGAGGTCCCTGACGATAAGCTCCTGGTGAGCGCTGTTGTAGGCCCTGGCCACCGTGATCCTGCCCAAGACTTCGTCGGACTTGAAGCCCCTCGCCTCCGCGATCTCCGCTATTCTCTCCGGCCTGAAGGTCCCCTCGGTGTCAATGTAGATCGCGGCACCGTCAAGGCCGCCCTGGCCGTGAGGCTGCTGGACCGTGACGCAAAGGGTGAAGCAGATCTGCGTTTTGCCCGAGCCGAATTCACCGAAAAACTCGGTCATGGCCCAGGTCTCTATCCCTCCCCCCAGAAGGTCGTCGAGGTTCTTGGACCCTGTCGAGATCCTGTCGATGGCCTGTCTCTTCTTCAGCAGGTCGGCCGCGGATATGAAGTCAGGCTCAAGCCTGTGCAGCTCGACCAGCTTCTTCCTCGCCTTGTTGTTCAGCTCCACGGCCTTTGAGACGTCGATGTCTACCGCGTCGGCTATGTCCATCGGACCGGCTGTCGCCAGGTCGAGGACGCTGTAGATCCCCGCGTCGTTCAATTTCTGCTTCGTGGCCGGGCCGACGCCTGGGAGGTTGGTGAGCCGAAGCTCCTCCGCGACCTCAGTTTCAGTCAACAGTTCACCGGACCGCTCTCCACTAATTAAGCGTGAGCTAAGGGGAGATCCTTGAAACTGTTCTCGGGAAGAGGCTGGCCGACCTGATGTGCTTCAGCCCAGCGATCCACCGCGTGGTCCTCTCGACTCCGATGCCGAAGCCAGAATGCGGTGGCATCCCATACCTTCTGAGCTCCAGGTACCACGAGAACGATTCGGTGGGGAGGTCCTGGCTTGCGATCCTGGCCATCAGCTCCTTGTGGTCGTGTATCCTCTGCCCTCCGGTCGCGAGTTCCCCGTAGCCTTCCGGAGCGATAAGATCAGCCGACTTCGTCACCTTCGGCCTGTCGGCATACGTCATGTGGTAGAAGCTTCGCGCCGAGAGCGGATAGTCGGTGACGAAGAAGGGCGAGTCCTGGCTCTTGCTGACTGCCCTCTCCGCCTCGGTCGTGATGTCCTCCCCCCATTCGAACGGGAAACCACCCTTCGCTGCGACGGAGCGGGCCTCGTCGTAGGTGATTCTGGGAAGCGGGAGAGTGAGCTCCCTGATTGTCCTCCCCAGCGTCTTCAGCTCGGCCTGCCGCCTTTCTACGACCCTCGACACCATGGCCGCGAGCAGCCCCTCCTGGACCTTCATGTTCCCGGTCTGGTCTACGAAGGCCTGCTCGGCCTCGATCATCCAGAACTCGGTAAGGTGCTTCGCTGTCTTGGACTTCTCGGCCCTGAAGGCCGGCTGGAAGATCCATACCTTCTGGAGCGCGGCGAGCGAAGCCTCTTCGTAGAACTGGGCGCTCTGGCTCATGTAGGCCTTCTTTCCAAAGTAGTCGACCTGGAAGAGGGTGGAGCCGCCCTCCACTGCAGCACCGACGAAGGTCGGCGCGCTGATGAGGGAGAAGCCGTTATCCCGGAAGTAGTCGAAGGCAGCGCCGATGACCTCGGCCCTCAATTTCATCGCTGCTATCGCCTTCGGCCCCCTGATGCTCAGGTGGCGCTTGTCGAAGAGGAAGGAGGCCGACCGGACAGCGGTCTTGGTGATAGGCCAGCTCTCCGCGAGCGACACGACCTCGAATCCCTTGGCAGCTATCTCCTTCCCGCCGGGTGCGCGTACGTCGTCAGTCACCTGGCCCTTGACGATCACCGCCGACTCCTTGGTGGCGGATTTGGCGGCCTGAAAGGCCTGGTCAGACGCGACGCCCCTCTTCGCTGAGATTTGGATGTATCCAGTTCCATCCCGCAGGACGACGAACACAAGGCCTCCCACCGTGTGCTTTCTGGCGACCCAGCCGCGGAGCTCGACAGCTGGGCCAGATCGGCCGCCTATCACCTGGGAGGCAGTGCTGGGGACGAAAGTATCGTCTTTCACGGGGTCGGCCTGCGCCCCGTCGGGCTAAAAGCATGATGCGCTTTCCGCGCGCCGACAGTCAAGTGAGCGGGTGCACGGAGGGCACCGGAGCTGTAATCAGCCTTGCCCCGGGCTCTTTCCCATCGAAGCACCTTCCACTAGGCCAACTATCGTCTTCCTCGCGTCGTAGGACCGTGCGATCTTGCCGAGTCGAATCGCTCTTGATACATACGGCTCCCTCCTCAGGGCCTCGACCGCCTTCCGGAACGACTCGACGTTCAGCCCCTCCTGCCTAATCGAGATGGACACGCCCAGCTTGGCGGCTTTCGCCGCGTTGCCTGCCTGCTCTGTCTGGTTCGAGATGGGGACCAGCAGAGATGGTTTGGAGGAAGTGACGGCCCTCGCGATGGTTCCATGCCCCGCCCTGGCGACCACGACATCGCTGCTGTCGAAGTAGGCCTGCGACGCGTCGCACCACCCGTATTTCCACCCGCCCTTGAACCGGATAGGCACGCGGCTTCCCGCCGGGTTCCCCTCCGTCAGGACGAAGCAGTAGTCGCTCGAGAG
>JAJTZD010000002.1:110290-140615 GCA_032906685.1 Nitrososphaerales archaeon | reverse complement strand
TGAAACGAATGCTCTGGCCAACTACTGCAGGCAGGAGAACAAGCTGTTGAAGGTAATAATCGAATGCTGCTACCTTTCGAACTCGGAGAAGGCGGAAGCAGCCATCACCGCGGAGAACGCTGGGGCGAACTTCGTCAAGACCTCCACGGGGTTCGGTACTTCCGGTGCAAAGGTCGAGGACGTCGCTGCTCAGAAAGGTCCTGAAACCTTCAACGGGGATCAAGGCAGCAGGAGCAATCGTCACCCTCGCCGATGCTTTGGCAATGGTTCGAGCTGGCGCCAACAGAATAGGTACGAGTTCCGGCGCCGAGATAATGCAAGAGTGGTACCGGCTGCACGAAGAGCGCTGATCTGTGACGAACCGTCAGCCGGTGGCTTTAGAGGCGCAAGCAGGTCCCGGGGACGGCCAAGACAGGGGGCCGCGTACAGCCGCGGGAACCGGGCGGAGTTCTCTTGTGATCTCGTGCCCTCGCGGTCTCGAATCCATTCTTATTTAGCCAGCAGGACCGAGTCCTCGCATTGGCTGGCCGCTGGAGGATACGGAGGGGTAAGAGGTCCGATTCCTCTCGTTTCCTCAACCTCGTCTCGGGGCTGGCAGAATTTGAACATCTCGGGCCACCCAGTCCCTCGGCGAAGCGGAGAATCGTGGCCGACATCTTCGACAGGAAGAGACTGAACCTTTTCGTGGCCGAGTCGCGGAAGCGCATCGTCGGATACGCGCTCTACTTCTACACGTACTCCTCATTCCTCGCGCTGCCCACGCTTTACATCGAGGACCTCTTCGTCGCTGAGGAGGAGCGCCGCAGCGGAATCGGTCGTGCCCTTTTCTTGAAGTGCGCTAGAGAGGCCGGGAGGCGCGGCTGCGGCAGGATGGAGTGGTCGGTCTTGACATGGAACACGAATGCGATTCGCTTCTATGGTAAGCTGGGAGCGAGAAGGCTGGACCAATGGGTCGTCTTCCGGCTGGACGCAAAGTCATTGAAGAAGCTCGCAACCTAGGAGAGCGCCAGAAGGTTCATGCGTCCCAGAGAACCCCAGCCGGTTCGCGCGCGAAATCTAGATATCTCTAGAGATATTAGAGGATATATTGATATATCGAAGACCGCTCCGAAAGGACAATGGGTGGCCAGCCCTCTGTCCATCTCAGTCTCGCGACTCGCGCAAGTATCATGGCGGTCACGGCTGTGTCATACGCCCTCGCCAAGGGACTTACTGGGTTCATACCAACCCCTTGGGGAGTCGGGCAGCTGCTGGTTGGAATCTTCGTCCCCGCATTCCTTGCAGTCGTCTCTGACACAATATCTGTGGCTGTAGGGGCGGGGATTGGCACATTCATGGGCGACGTATTCTTCTTGGCACCTTCAGGCGCCACGAATCCTGCTCTGAGCCTTATCGCAGGCGTACCCGCCAACTTCTTTGGATTTCTGCTCTTCGGCTGGTTCGTGAAGAAGTACCCCACGTGGAGAGGATTCGTGACTGCCACAGTCTCGTTTGTCACTTTGGGGAACCTAATCGCCGCTACCGCGGTTGTCTTGTTCGGCGCGATTGTGTTCACCCCACTTGTCACCCTCCTTCCGCAATTCTACTTCGCGGGAGTAATATTCGGGCTTACCTTATTTTGGAGCGTTACGATGGTCCCGATTATCATCGTCGTGGTACCAATTCTCGTTCAGGCGGTGAAACCACTCGCCTCTCGTTCTCCGGTGGTAAGCAACATACCCAGCTGGGGGGAATCGGGGCGCCGAACCGCATTGATTGTCTCCGCCCTCCTGTCCCTCGTTCTCGTATCGCTTGCGATCTTGTACCTGCCGGGTGCCTTCGGCCTCGCCTCTTTTCCCGTCAATGCAACCGACGCCGCTCTCCTAGCGATAGCACTAATCATAGTGGGCCCACCAGTGAGCTTGATTGCGAAGGCCAGAATGTCTAGGTGATTCATCGTGACGGCCAGGACAGCCGGGGCGTTTGCCCCGGCCACGATCACGAACTTCTTCGCAATCCACTACGACAGGGTGACCGACAAGGACCTATCCCGTGCTGGGGCGACGGGCGGTGGCTACATCCTGTCCCGAGGCGTTGTGACAAAGGTCATTGCCCTCGGCGAGGCAGGACCAACTTCTCTTGAGATTGCTGTCAACGGGGACACGAAGTACGAAGCAAGGACCACGCGCGCAGCGCTCAAGCTTATGCTAGAAAATGTTCCCATGCCGCCTTCCAAGCTCGTGGTGGAACAGCAGGTGGACGTCCCCATCGGCTTCGGTTTCGGCGCGAGCGCTGCCTCCGCGCTCTCCGCGGTCTTTGCAACTTCGGCCGCGCTTGGCTTGCGGATCCAGAAGGAACATGCCGCTTTGTACGCGCACGAGGCGGAGATCATCCAGCAGACTGGGCTGGGGACCGTTTCGGCTGCCTATGACGGCGTTGGAGCGGGAGTCGTGTATGAACCCGGCGCCCCTGGCGTGGCGAAGTTCATGAACGTCGATGTCCCCCGAGGCCTCCGAATCGTGACAGCGGCACTCGCTCCGTGGCGATTGAGCGGTCTGCTCTCTTCGCGGAGAAAGGTGGCGCTGGTCAGCAGGCTCGGCTCCGAAGCTCTGGGTCGCGTCGTTCGGGAACCCACAATCGAACGGATGGCGAAGGAAGGGGAGTGGTTCACAAGAAGGCTCGGGATGATGACGCCGGAAGTTCGCTCTCTTGTCAGGTCAGCGATCTCGGCCGGTGCGATCCACGCGAGTCAGAACATGCTCGGGCAGGCGATGCACGCACTGGTGCCAATCCGCAGGGTGGCTGCAGTGGTCAAGGCGCTCAATGCCTCGGCCCTGGGCCCCAGGGTGGACGTGTTCGAAATCGGGACGCAACGAGCAGGGGTTACGTCTGTTGCCGAGCTGCGCTACCCCACCGTGACGAGTTCCTTGGCATAACGTGTCAGAGGCCGGGGCTTCGTACCGACGAGCACGGTGTCCTCTATCCTGATGCCGTACTTGCCGCGGAAGTAGACGCCCGGTTCGTCCGTGACGACCTGGTTGGCCTTTAGAGCGCCCTTGTTGACCCTGTTTATGCTCGGCAGCTCGTGGATGTCGATGCCGACCCCATGCCCGATGCTGTGATTGAGGTACCTTTCCACGCCATGCTTCCGGAGGGTGCTCGCGGCTGCCTCATTGACGTCGCAGCACCTCGTCCCCTCGGTGATCCTTTCGAGGGCGTTCTCCTGGGCTTCAAGGACTGCCTGATAGCGCTGCTTCATCTGAGCGGTGCCCGCTCCCACGAGGAAGGTCCTTGTTTCATCCGAATTGTACCCTTTGTACCTGAAGAAGATGTCCGCCACCACGAACTCCCCACGCTTTATCCTCCTGCCGCTGAGCTCGCTGTGGGGGAGGGCCCCGTGCGGCCCTGAAGCCATGATGATGGGGCTCAGAGCAGAATCGGAGCCCGATGGGGTGCGCCCTTCTGCCGTGGCCATCTTCATCACATCCGCGGCCACCTCCCACTCGGTTCTCCCGGGTCTGATCTCGCTTTCAAGGGCTCTGAAGATCCTGTCCTGCCCCGCCGAGGCCTTCATGATACGAGATATCTCGACCTCGTCCTTTACGCTCCTCGCTTCGAGGTATGCCGCGGGCCTGCACTCCAGCCGCTTCGCGCCCCTCAACGATACGTCGTCGTCAATCAAGGTCTTTCCTCTCCCCAGCTGCTTGAGCACGGTTGCGGGCATCTCAGCCCAGCTCTTCGCCTCCACGACCTCGACTTCGTTGCCGAGCTTCTCGGCCCTCTCGACCTCGAGCGGGCTCGTGACTATCACCGTTCTGTCAGGATGCACGACAGCCGTCCCGCCGCCCCAGAAATCGGTGAGGTAGAAGACGTTGCCCGGTTTCGCGGCAACAACCATCTTCCCCTCTGCCTCCGACAGCAGCCTCTTCCGTCTCTTTGCGTAGACGCCCAACTTTCATTTGTCTGAACCAAGTGCTTATATTGCTTAGCGGCGCCGTCCTCTTGCATAGGAAGTTCGCGCAGTGACGTACATACGTAAGTTAGAGATGAGAGGGTTCAAGTCTTCCGGCCCCCGTGCCACCGTGGTAAACTTCGAGAAGGGATTCACAATAATCACTGGTCCCAACGGCAGCGGCAAGTCGAACATCGGAGACGCGATCCTATTCGCGATCGGCGAGAACTCCCCCAAGGCGCTGAGGGCAGCCAATGGAAAGCTGAGCGGTCTGATATACGACCCTCACAAGGACGAATCTCCGGGGGCCGAGAAGCCGAAGGAGTGCAGGGTGACGATCCAGTTCGAGAACAGCGACCACGGTATCCCTGTGGACTCGGACTTGGTCACAGTCACGAGAGAGCTAAGGGAAGACGGGGAGAACCTGTACTACCTCAACGGAAAGAAGACCACTAGGGGGAACCTCACAGAGATCCTGGACCTCGCCGGTCTTTCGCCCGGCGGTCTGAACGTGGTCACGCAGGGCGCCTCATCCGGGGTTGCTGAAATGAGTTCCGATGAGAAAAGAAAGATGATAGAGGGCGTAGTCGGCATAGCAAAGTTCGATGAGAGGAAAGCAGAGGCATTGAGGACATTAAACGCCGCAGACCAAAAAATAGAGGTCGCCATGGCCCGCATTGGCGAACAGAGGGCCGTTCTAGAGTCTCTGGACACTCAGAGGAACGACATGATCAGATTCAACCTGCTAGAGAGCCAAATCAACTGGCTGAACGCGGTCGAGACGGCACGGAAGATAGGGGACCTGAGAGGCCGGCTTTCGTCGCTAAAGGCTCAGGAGCAGGAGTCCAACTCCAGGCTTGCTGAGCTCAACCAGCGTCACGCAGACTACGAGGCCCGTGTCTCTGACCTGGAGAAGGAGAAGAACAGGTTCATCGTCGACGTCATACAGGGCGGTGGTTCCGGCCATATGGAACTCAACGTCCAGCTGCAGTCGGTCAACGCAGAGCTGGACGGCTTCAACGCCGACCTGCGGAAAGCAGAGAAGGATGTGCGCGATCTAGAGGGGCTCGTCCCGCAAATGAAGGAGGTCGTGGCAGCGAAACGCAGGGAGGCGAACGCGAGCGAGTCGACGCTCAGGCAGCTGGCCAACGACGTCGCGAAGTTGGAGGCGAAGCACCTGGAGCTCACGCTGAGGCTCAAGGAGTTCTTCAAAGCGGGCGAGGAGTTCCGAAGTACGATCGACAGGAATGGAAGGCGCGTAGCGAAGGCGCAGGTCAGACTGGCGAACATCGCGGAGGAGCAGAAAGAGGTCGAGCTCAAGATAAGCTCGACCAACTACACCTTGGAAGAGAACAGGAAAGGGCGCGACGATAGGAAGAACGGGCTTGACCAGTACACCGAGATGCTCAACCGATTCGAAGCCAAGACAAAGGAGCTGATGGAACTTCACGAGGGCTCCACCAAGGAGCTGTCCACGATCGACCAGGACCTCTCGAGGAGGGAGGAAAAGCAGGAGCAACTCATCGATTCAATCGAGGCGGCGTCGAGGATTCTCGAGAAGGCAACCGCAGAGGTGTCCAGGGAGGAGGCGTTCAGACAGATGTCCGAGAGCCTCGCGGGCGAGAGGGTAGGGCAGCTCAAGCTACAGGAAGCATGCGAGAGCGGGGCCGTTCCCGGGTACGTGGGCAGGCTGAGTCAGCTCATCAAGTACCCGCAATCCCACTCCCGAGCGGTGAGCGCCGTGATGGGCAGGTGGCTGGGCGCCTTCGTGGTCGAGGACCTTCGCTCGATGACGCACCTGATCAAGGCGGCGAAGTCGCTGAAGGCGAGGGCCTACTCGGTGATTCCGCTCAGCGAGGTCCGGGACAGCGTGTCCGTCGCGGTGAACGGTTCCCCCGGCGTGATCGGTCCGCTCTCGAGCGCGATGAAATGCGACAGCGAATACATCGAACTTGCCAACTTCCTGGCGGGGGACGCTGTCCTGGTCGAGAACGAGGCTGTGGGCTACCTCATAGCTTCCGAGGGCGTCAAGGCTGTCACCCTGCAGGGCGACCTGTTCGAGCCCGGAGGCAAGGCGTTCACATTCGGCTACCAGGAGGTGCTCATGAACCTCATGGAGGGTCTGGAGAACATTGAGGGAGTCAGCGAGATAGAGGACGCTGTCGGGGCGCTGAAGAGCGCAATCTCCCGCAGGCGGTCGGAGCTCCAGAGCATCGTGACGGACTCCAGGTCGCTCATGAAGGAGAGGCTCAGAAGGATAGTCGACGTGACCTCTCTGAAGGTGGAGTCTTCGTCGTACGCTACGATGGCCGGTAGGTACCGCGGCATCTACAGGACCATGAACGCGCAGTACCAAGAGAGGGCGAGGAAGGTCGAGAGGGAGGAGGCGCGGTTGAAGCTGTACACGGACAAGAAGGAATCTCTGGACAGAGGAGCCAACGCACTTCGCGCGATGATCGAGGCGACGCAGGCGCTCGGCTTGGAGGCGATGCTCGCGGAATTGGAGTCGGAAAAACAGTCTCTATCTGCAGAGATTGACACGCTGCGGGACAGAATCTCGGAGGCGAGCATGAAGCACTCGGTAGCAAAGTCAGACTTCGAGAGCGTGGTGATGCGCACCCTCGCGGACAACGAGCTCGACCTCAACAACGCGCTCGAGGACCTGCAGAACATCAAGCCCTTCACAAAGGAGGCGCCCAAGAAGATCAGGGAGCTCATGGAACAGAAGAACAGCCTCGAGGCACAGATTCAGAAGCTGGTGGATTCTTCGAAGAACAGTCAGCCTGTCCTGGATGAGTTCGACGCAAAGGTCAGGCGTCTGAAAGAGGAGAGAGATTCCATCTCCAGGTCCGCGGCCGAGAAACAGAAGGAGCTCTTCGTCGTTGCGAGTCAGGTCAACTCGACTCAGGAGAAGGTCGAGGAAGCCCTGGGAAGCCTCAGGATTCTCGGCTACTCTTCCGAGCCCGAAGTCTTTGACGAAAGCGACCAGCTCCTCAGCCAGCTGCAGGACGAGTACCGCCAGGTTTCCTCTTCGGTCAACAAGGGCGCGGACAGGCAGTACACGGACATGTACGTCGGCTACAAGAACCTCTCGACCAGGCACAACGAACTGGAGAAAGAGCGTCTCTCGATCATCCATTTCATCGAGAGCGTCGAAGGGGAGAAGAGGAAGGTGTTCATGACCGCCTTCGAGAAGATCAGCGGTGAGTTCAGGACAATCTTCAACAGGCTGACTGGAGGGGAGGCCTGGCTCGAGCTGGAGAAGCCCGACGAGATCTTTACGGGCGGGGTCAGGCTCATGGCCCGCTTCGGCACCAAGCCTCCTTGGGAGTCCCTGTCGCTCAGCGGAGGCGAGAAGGCGGTCTCTGGAGTCTCGCTGATCCTGGCCATGCAGGGGGTCCAGCCGCAGCCGTTCTACCTCTTCGACGAAATCGACGCAGCCCTAGACGCGATCAACTCGGGCAACCTGGCAGAGTTTCTGAAGGAGAGGTCAATGACCGCCCAGATAGTCGCAATGTCCCTGAGGGACGTGTTCGTCTCTCACAGTAGCATGACCTACGGTGTCTACTCGGCTGGAGGGATATCGCGTGTGGTCCACTACAAGCCCGCGGAGGTGCCAATGAACCGTGGTTGACAGGTCTCTCTTCTCGAGGCCGCCCCTCAACGTACTGGTCGACCCCTCCCTGGTCAGCAGGAAGAGTCCCTGGACTATCAACCTGACCGAGCTGCTCGACATGTTCCTCCAGGCGATAACGAAGTCCGACCTGATAGACATGAGGGCCGCGGGGACCGCAGCCCTATCGTCAGCAACGATCTACCGGCTAAAGGTGGAGACGCTCTTCCTGTTCGAGAAGCTGAGAGCGCAGAGGACGCTGGTCGACGCTACGGAGCCTCCGGCCATGATAGTGATGCCTTTCAGGTACGAAGTCTACTCCACCAACATCGACGAGCTGTTCGAGGAGCTCACCCACATACTCCAGCAGATTGTCCTCGATGAAGAGAGCGGCACGGCCCAGGGCCTCCTCCCCGTCGAGGACCTGCGCCCGCCGGACCTCGACAGCTACGTGATATCGCTTCAGGCCATGCAGGCGGAGTTCCGGAAGATACTCATCGAGCGATTGGGGGCCACTGGCCGGACCATGCTGACAGATCTGATCAGGGGGCTGAAGCCTATCGACGCCGCCCGAGTCTTCATCCTGCTCCTCTTCGCGGCCAACAGCGGCGAGGTGATAATCAACCAGGGGGAGGAGGATGTCGACATGCTCGTGGTGTCGGTGGGGCAGCTTGAGTGAAACTCAGGAAAGGCAGGAGGTCCAGGAAGGGCAAGAAGTTCAGGAAGAGAAGCAGCAGAAGGACATGGTGGCGAAGGTCGAGGCCGCCCTCTATTCCGCGGGGAGGCCGCTCGACGCGGAGCAGCTTGCTAGGGCCGCGGGCACAGTATCCGAGAGGAAGGCGGTGATGATGGCGAGGGAGATCGCGAAGGCCGTAAACGCATCGATGCGCGCGCTCGAGGTGGTCGAGTACCCGGGCCCCCGCTTTGCCATGCAGCTTCGGGCGGACTACACGCAAGTCGCCCGGAAATTCGCGACCAGGCCTCTGCTCTCGAAGGCGGCCGTCAGGACCCTGTCGTTCATCGCATACTTCCAGCCCATAACTTCAAGCGAGCTGGTGCAGAAGAGGTCTTCCTCGGTCTACGAGCACCTACGCGAGTTGCAGGATGTGGGCTTCGTTGCGTGGGAGAGGCAGGGGAGGGGCAGGGCCTTCCGCACGACCAGCCGGTTCGCCGACTACTTCGGGATGAGCGTCGACGTTCCAGCCATGAAGAAGCAGCTTGAGGCGAGGAACCTCAACCTCCAGTAATGTCCATCAGGTTCTGTCAAGTCTTAGGGACACGCTCCGATTTCCTCTCACTGTCAAGTCGCGGGACACGAAGAAGTCTAAATAGTGAAGTCAGTGGCGATGAGTCTCACATGAAAGTAGCGAATTGGGTTGCACTCATCTTAGGCATCTTCGGACTCCTTGTGCTCGGACTAACCTTCGTTGCTTCGTCAGTGTCCAGCTTCATCTTACGCTACCTTCCCAGCTTGCCCAGTGACAACCCGCTAACCAAGGGTTACAATATCGACTATGTGATTGGCGCGTCTTCGCTTGTGCTTGCGGTTCTAATTGCGTCTCTCGCAAATAGGGGTTCATCAGAAAACCCCTACTAAGAGTAAACCCAACGCGACCCCAATCATTGTTACAGAGGAGCCGACCAGCATTCCAAAGAAGAACACCCGAAATTCTCGGTCTGTCACTCTCTTTTCTCCTTGCTCGCGTTCTGGATTATCGTCAGCCACTTGTTCTTCCCTTCTACCTTGATTCCGCACCTCTCGGCTGGCGTATCGCCGTTCAGACCTTCATGCGGTCTGATGAAGCTGTGGTAAATCTGATATCCCTTGAGAATCGGGCTGTCCGTCCGCTTCAATCCTCGCATGACCTTCTCCCTGTCCCTGACTTCGCCATTCATGCGCTCCATCTTGCTGGGTCTATGCTCTCCCCTTCTGAGGACGAGCGAACCCGTCAACCGAAAATGTCCCGACGCTTGACAGAGAGAACTTTGCGGAGGATGTCCCTAAGACTTGACAGAACCGTCCATCAAAACCCTTAACATCCGGGTAGGAGCGGCGCTCGTTCCGAGGGCGCTATCGCTTTGACCCGGTCTATCGAGAACCTGAAGAAGAGCAAGTCCACGGGAGGGAAGGCCCACCCCTCCAGAGGAAGGAGGGCGTTCGAGAAGGACGGGTACGCGCTCGAGCCAGTAGTGGGAGCCACAGCGATGAGGTTCACCAGGAAAAGAGGAGGCAGGCTGTCGGCAGGGATCGTCACGGCTGACACGGCCAACGTCTCCGACGCCTCCGGAAAGGCCACGAAGTCAAAGATCCTGAGGGTGAAGCAGAGCCCTGCCAACAGGGACTACGAGCGGAGGGGGGTCATCACGAAGGGGGCCGTGCTTGAGACCGAGGCCGGAGAGGCAAAGGTCACCTCCAGACCCACCGACGACGGCGTTGTGAACGCAGTGCTGACCAAGCAGAAATGAAGGACTACGAACGCTACGTATTCTGGCTCGACTACTTCAACTCCGAGCTCAAGAGGAAGGCGGGTCGGCGGGTCCCGCTCAGCGCCGCGACCAAGGCTCCCAGGTTAGATGAGCTGGAAGAGGCGTGCAGGCGGCTGAACCTGCAGCCAACCTCGCAGAGGGCGGCCTTCCCCAGGGCCGGAAGGGGTGACTCGGGCTACGTGTCCGTCAGGAAGATGAAACCAAAGCGCGCTCTCTTGTCAAGGATAGCGAGCGAACTCTCGTTTGTCAGGGGCCAGTCCGCGAAGAAAGCGGCGCACCCGACGGCTCCTCAGAAAAAATAGAAAACTCGGCAACCTTTAAAGGATAGAAGTTCGACTTGGCATTTTCTTGCTGCAGGTAGGCATCATTCTTCATCAAGCAAAGAGCGGACGGCTCATCGTTCGTCTCTCCAGAGAAGTGAAGCCCGGCGCCTTCATTCTAGACGACAAAGGGAAGAGGCTCGGAAAGGTTCTGGAACTGATCGGGCCGGTGCGTGCGCCCTACGCTTCCGTGGTTCTCTCAACAAGCAGGCTGGGGAAGGACGGAGACCCTGCCTACACTCAAGGGTGAATCGGATGAGTCTTTGGAGCGGCAAGCGAGACGACAGCTTCAGAACCTCCTGCCCCGTCTGCGGGAACAGGCTCATCTGTGACACCGAGAAGGGCGAGCAGGTCTGCCCGACCTGCGGGTACGTGACGTACGCCCCTGCGGACGAAGGCCCTGAATGGAAGGCGATGGACCTGGAGGAGAAGAACAAGAGGGTCAGGGTGGGGTCGCCCACCACGCTCGCGCTTCACGACCTCGGGCTCTCCACCGAGATACCGCGTACCATGCGCGACTCGCACGGGAAGTACCTCGACCCGGCCATGCGCGCCACGGTCGAGAAGATGCGGAAGTGGCAGAGCCGCACGCGCACGGTCAACAGCGAGGAGAGGGGCCTCTCCAACGTGCTCTCGAAGATAAGCGAGCTCTCCGAGGCGCTCAACCTCCCGGACAACGTCGCGGAGACCGCCGCCCAGATCTACAGGACCTCGGCACGGATGAAGGTGGCGAAGAGCAAGTCCATACTCGGCATGACCGCCGCGACGGTCTATCTCGCGTGCAGGAAGTGCGGAGTCTCCAGGACTCTGAAGGAGGTTGCCCGGGCCGCGAACATGGAAAAGGGCACCGTCGCTCGCTACTTCAGGCTGGTGCTCAAGGAAGTGGAGAAGGACTACGTTCCCCCGCCGTCGGTGGAGAAGTACATCTCCAAGCTTGTGAACATGGCGAAGATCGACCCGAGGGTGGAGCATCTCGCGTTAGCGCTGTCCAGGAAGACGAACGACTCCAGGATCTCGAGCGGGAAGGCCCCGGCGGGGCTGGCCGCCGCCTACGTCTACCTCTCGTCAGTGATGGTCGGCGAGCACCTCCCTCAGAGAGAGGTCGCCGAATTCGCCGAAGTCACAGAGGTCACCGTCCGAAACAGGTGCAGAGAGCTGCTCGACAACTTCGTCATTCGTCAGGAGTTCGGTTCGTGACGCCCAAGAAAAAGGGCAGGGCGAAGTCCAGGCCGCCAGCTTCCAAGAAACAACCGAAGCCGAAGGTCAAGGCAAAACCAGCGAAGAAGGAAAAGCCGAAACAGAGGGCGCCACCGCAGCCGGTGGAGAGGACCGAGGAGGAGCTCGTCGACCTGACCTCGCGAGTCTACAAGCTCGTTGTGGAGAGAGGCAAGGACGGCGTTCTCCAGAGCGAGATCTGGAAGGAGCTCGGCCTGACCAGCCGCGACGGCTCCCGGCTTGCGATCCGGCTCGAGAGGAGAGGGCTCATTGGAAGGGTCAAGGTGCTGGAGGAGGGCCGCTGGACCTACAAACTCACGCCCCTGCGATTCCCGACCGACATGACCTCGATCGAGAAGGCGCCATGCATCACATGCCAGTACGAGCCGAAGTGCTCAGTGGACGGCGAGATCAGTCCCTACAACTGCCCCTGGATCGGTCCGTGGGCGATAGAAGAGACGAAGCGGGCGCAGAACCCTGAAGCCGAGCCGAGGGCCGTCGAAGTCCCGTAGGTCGACTCCATGCCAAGCAGGCAGCGGCTGAGTGAACTCGTTATGGAGGCTCGGAGAGCCCGCGAGAAGGCATATTCGCCGTACTCCCACGTAAAGATAGGCGCAGCAGTGCTCACCTCGAAGGGGAGGGTCTTCACAGGCTGCAACATCGAGAACGCGTCATACGGCATCTCCTGCTGCGCTGAAAGGACGGCCATCTTCAAGGCGGTCTCCGAGGGGCACCTCGACCTCGTGGCCATTGCCATCGTCGGCAAGTCAGTCGAGTTCACGAAGCCCTGCGGGGCGTGCAGGCAGGTGATGGTCGAGTACAACCCCAGGATGAAGGTCCTCCAGAGGAGTCTGGACGGTTTCACCGCCGACACCACCGCGGACGCGCTCCTCCCCGCCGCCTTCAGTCCATCAGAGCTATCCCGGAGATGAAACTTCAGGAGGCGAGGCGAGACCTCTACAGGAGGCTCGCAAAGGAGCAGGGGTACAAGAGCAGGGCGGCATTCAAGCTCATAGAGGCCAACGAAAAGTACGACTTCATCCAGGAGGGGGATCGCGTTGTGGACTTCGGCGCGGCGCCCGGAGGTTGGCTGCAGGTCTGCTCCCAGCTCGTCGGGCCGAGAGGCCTAGTGGTCGGCCTCGACCTCCACGAGATTCATTTGAAGGAGAAGAACGTGAAGACGGTAGTCATGGACGTGAACGACCCGAGAGTCGCAGAAAGAATCGAGACGATGCTCAAAGGAAAGGCCGACGTCGTCCTGTCAGACCTCTCACCGACCGTCTCCGGTGTCTGGGAGCTGGACCAGATAAGACAGGTCGACCTGACGCTGAGGGTCCTCGACCTCTGCGGGTCGGTTCTGAAGCGGAATGGCAAGTGTTTCCTCAAACTCTTTGAGGGCGAGAGGTCCGGCGAGGTGAGGACCGAGTTCAGGCGTCGATTCACGGTCGTGAGGCCGCTCAAACCGAAGGCGAGCAGAAGCGCGAGCTCAGAACTCTACTACTACTGCGAGGGTTTGGCTGCTGCTTCCTTCACAGCTGCAGCGACGTCCTCGTAGTCGGCGTCCGTCTTCAGCCCCGACTTCTCAAAAGGCTGCGACGCGGAACAGAACCCCTTGGATGCCAGTGCCTGCACCACCTTCGACGGAGGGACGCTGGCGACCTTCAGCGAGGAGCAGACCCGTGCCAGGCTGTAGCCGTACGGAGGAAAGGCGTCCACGCCTTGCAACGAGGCGAGCGTCTCGGCAGCTTCGGCGAAGCCTCGCTTATCACAGACCTCATGTGCCTTCCTTACCAAGGCTTCGTCTACCAGCTTCCCGACCCATAATGGCCCTGCCCGCCTCGCGCGCTTGCCGCACTTCTCGCAGGTTTGGACCGGGACATTGTCGGAGAACAGGTGCCTGCAGTGCGGGCACTCCATCACGTAGCCCTCCGAGCTCATCGCCGCGTCCACCTTCGTCGCCCCCATCTCCACCCTGAGGAAGACCCTGACGTAGTGCTTCGTGGAGTGGGCGGCCACCGGCGAGACGCCTATGTCCAGCGCTCCGGCCAGCCTCAGGCAGGAACCGATCAGAATTCTGATGGCGGTTTCATGGTGGAAGGCGTTGTTCAACGTCGCGGCGCCATAGCGCCTTCGGGCGACCCGCGGATGGACTCCGCAGAGCACGGCCGTGTCCGTGGCGGTCAGAGAGACTATGCCGCCGTCGTCGATCGCGTTGAATGCAGCCTGGATGTAGGGGGCGGGCGTGCCAAACGGGTCGACGTCAACGAATCCGAACTTCTCGTCCCTTCGCAGCCTGGAGTACAGGAACTCGTTCGCCCCTGCTCGGACGACCCTGCACCTGCTCCCGACGCCGTTCAGCAGGGTGTTCCTCCTGGCCAGCTGCAACGAGGCGCCGTTGAAATCCACCAGGGCGACATGCATCTTCCGGCTTACCTCCTTTGCGACCCTGATGCCCCTCGCCCCGACGCCGGCCAGGGCATCGCAGAATGTCGCCCCCTCCGCCACCGCGGTGATCGCCACGGAGACGTCTCTGTTCGTACCGGCAGCCGGGTTGAAGAAGACCGGGGTGGTGGGCGGCTCTGACCTCTCAAGGCTCACCTTGGGCACGAGCAACCTCGTCGCACCTTCCTTGAACTCGGCGACCCTCAACTCTAGCTGCTCGCGGGGCCGTCTCTAGGCGCTTAAACAGTTCGAAGAAAGTGGGGAGAGTGGTCAGTTCCCACCGAGGCCGATCCAGAACCCGTGCAGCAGGTCCAGCGCCTCCCTGATACCACTCTCGAACGATCTCTCCGCTGAAGGGTCGTGCCCGACTATGTTCGTGACCTCCTCCATCGCGTCCTCATGCTGACTCTCCAGTTCCCTGTGGAACGTGAAGTACTCGATGTCCATGCGCGGAAGCCTTTCCTTCTTCAGACTCCTGAGCCCGGGCAGCAACTGGTCCCACATGGGGATCGCCATGTTCTCCAGCCCGAAGGAGGCGCCCAGCGCCTTCGCATGGTCGCTCCCTCCGTAAAGCCGCCAGAGGCCGTCGAGGTAAGCCTTCGTGATTGGCTTCATCGGCTTGGCGATCACAGCGTGCGGGTCGATGCCGACGGACGCGAGGAACCGCCTGAACAGCAACTCGTGCCGCAGGTTGGGGTCGCCGTCCCCGAGCTCAGAGGTGAGCACCTTGGTCAGTTCGAGGGCCTCTGCCTCGTCCGCCGTGTTCACCAGCAGGTTGGCGAGGATCGCCGGGAAGGTGCGCGAGAAGTGGAAGAACTCTGTCGCGAACCCCTCGAACTCCTCCTCGTTCACCTTCCCCTTCGAGAACTTTGTGAGGAAACCGTTGTGAATCGCAGGATGGCCCAGGACGATGTCCTTCATTCTTACTTGAAGACTCACTCAACTCACCTCCTGAAGTCGCTGTGCCTGCCATTCGAACTCGCGGAGGAGCAGGAGTACGTCGTCGCCTGACGCAGTCAGGAAAGAGCGCCGGTCCGCGGCTGCGATGAGCTGAAGTTGCCTGAGGATCCTCGCGTTCAGCTTCAGCGTCGAGATTGGAATGCCGTGTCTTTCTGAGATGTCCACCAGGTGAGAGGTCAGCGAGCTGCCGTCCGAGCCCGAGAGTTCCGCCAGGATGAGTTGCTGGTTTCTGTTAAGAGCTTTCGCTAGGAGTCGTGCTATTCCTGCCCTACCGTCTTCGGATATTGGCGGGACATTACCTTCTTCGGCACCCTTCGGAGGGGCCAGGCTAGTAAAGCGTTTTGGGCAGGCCGACCTGACCCAGCGCGGCTTATTCGATGGGTTCCATGCGGGCGTGTCATTCTTGAGGAGAATCTGGGCCGTCACGGGCCCTCCTGGGGTAGGAAAGTCGACCGTTGTCTCAAAGGTTGTGTTGAGGCTGAAGAGTCACGGTGTCATCGTCGGCGGCTGTACGACTGCAGAGAGGAGGGAGGGCGGAGCCCGCGTCGGCTTCGAGGTTCGCGACATGACCAGCGGGACGAGTGGTCAACTGGCTTCGATCAAAGGGACCCTCGGGCCGAAGGTCGGGAAGTACAGGGTGAACCTAGCGGACCTCGCTTCGGTGGGAGCGAAGGGGCTGACCGACGCAGCCGCGAAGTCGGAGCTGATAGTCATGGACGAGGTGGGTCCGATGGAGCTAGTCAGCCCGGAATTCCGCAGAGCGGTGAGGAGGTGCATTGATTCAGGGAAGCCCCTGCTCGCGGTCATCCACGAGAGGCTGGAGGACGACCTGCTCAGCGAACTGCGGGCGAAGGCAGGCGAGGTCATAGAGGTAGACGAAAACAACAGAGAGCAGCTCGTCGAAGAGATAGCAGACGACCTCCTTGCGGCGACTAGAGAGTCGAAATCTAGTTAAACGAATGTTCTGATTCCACGGTGTTGGTCAGCATCGTCGGAGGCATAGACGAAGCCGGGAGAGGCTGTCTCCTAGGGCCATTGGTCGTGGCCGGGGTCTCGGTCGACAAGGATTCTGTGAAAAAGCTGAAGAAGATGGGCGTCCGCGACTCGAAGAAGCTGTCCCCGAAGCAGAGGGAGGCTCTGTTCGTTGAGATCTTGGAGATCTGCCGCAGGGTAGCAACGGTCCAGATACGGCCCGACGAGATAGACGCAGTCGTGAGGACCGGCAAGAAGTACAGGAAGCTGAACTATCTTGAGGCGATCTACTTCGCCCGGGTTGTCGACGAGTTGGGGGCTCGGGAGGTGGTCGTGGACGCCTCCGACAGCAGCCCGAAGAGGTTCCAGACCGTGATATCGGAGAACGTGAGGCGGAGGTGCGCTGTCTTCGCCGCCCACAAGGCGGACAGGGACTATCCGGTCGTCTCCGCTGCTTCTATCATCGCGAAGGTGGAAAGGGACAGGGCGGTCGAGAAGCTGAAGAGGAGGCTTGGCGACTTCGGGTCGGGGTACCCCTCCGACCCTGTCACGAGAGCCTTCTTCAGGGACTGGATGAGGAGGGGCGAACCGCTCCCCGAGGACGTGCGAAAGAGCTGGAAGACGTGGGAGAATCTGCAGCAGACCCTGCTGGCGCCGAGATGAGGCTCAGGCAGAGGCAAGGATCAGGGCGTGGTCCTTGTCGAACGGGCTGAGCTCGACCACGGAGAGAATCCTGAATCCGGCGGTCTCAAGTTTGCGTGTCTCTTGCTCGAACACCTCCTTCGGGTCCTTCAAGACGTCGATGCTGCGCGCCTTCACGATCAGGATCAATCTCCCACCCTTCTTCAGAAGTCTCTTGCAGTTCTCGATGGCTATCTCTGTCTGGTCCTGCTGCGCGATGTCGCAGTAGACGATGTCGACCGGCGTCAGCGAGTACTTCGAGGGGTCTCTGGCATCAGCCACGTACGGGATGACGTTCTTTCGTTTGCGCGCGACGTTCTCCACGAACTCACGCGCCACCCTGGGCGCCAGCTCGACTCCGACCAGCAGCCCCTCGCCGCCGATGATGTCCGATATGTGGGACGGGGTTGTGCCCGTAGAAGTGCCGAGGTACAGAACCTTGTCCCCCTCCTTCACCACGTCCTCGGGCAGGCCCTTCAGTATCGCCGCAGCCAGCTTGCTGCGAAAGGGGTCCCACGTCCTGTACTCCTCACCCTCTCTCATCAAGAGCTCCTCGTTGTAGGTCCTGGTTCCGGGCACGAGGTTCCTCGTCAGGAGGAAGCTCCTGCCGTTCCTCACCTCCCTCCGCAGCCTTGTCATCTTCTGGGGCGCTTCTGCCCGCGATCGAACCTGCCGCGCCTCTGCTGGCCTTCAGGCCTTCCGGGTCTCTGAGGCCTCCACGGCCTCTCCGGAGCCCGCTGGGGCGGCTCCTTGTACTTCTCCTTGATCTGAGCGAGCCTCAGGTCCAGTCCTGCCTTCAGCGTCAGGTCCTCAGAGCCGCGGTAGTAGTCGACCCTTGCTGCGATGGCTATCTTGTTTGCCAGGGTCCTCGCAATCTTCCCCCTCTGCCACTTCGGGGCCAAGTGCACCTCCTGGTGCTGGAACAGGATGCCGTGCTTCGGCGGCCTTGCGCCGGTCCTCAGCGCCCTGAAGAGCGCTTTCTCGGCGCCGAGTATCTGGATCGTGCTCGCGGGCATGACGGCGAGCCTGTCCAGCCCGCCGGCCTTGGCCATCAGCCTCGCGCCGATGGTGGCCCCGGCGACGACGGTCACGTTGGGAGCGATCCTCTTCATTGCGCTCTCGACGTAGCTGTTCAGCTTGTCCCGTTCCGAACTGAGGTCGAGCGCGAGCGACGCCAACCCCTTCACCCTGCTGAGGTCGGAATCTGAAATGACCCCGCCCTTCGACCGCTCCTTCGCTGTGACGATGGCCTCGACCTTCTTGTCGCTGAAGCCCCTCCCCTCGAGCTTCTGCTCGCTGAACCCGTCCCTGCGCCCGACGTCAACGACAATCTTGCAGAGGGCGATGTTGTCTGCCATCATCTGAATCAACTCCGGGAAGTGGAGGCCGTACCATTCCGACACGCGGGTCGCGGTCACGTTGAGGAACTTGTCTGCGTCGTCCAACGCCTGAATGGCCTGCACCAGGTGCAGGTCGGGCCGCGATGAGGCCTCCCTGATGGCCACCTCTGCCGCAGAGATGGACCGCTCCCTGATGATCTCGAGTGCAGCGGCCTCGTCCGGAGCCAGCTTGGACCTGACTATCAGTCCAATCTTGTCAGTATCGAGCGATTCCCTGTCCTCTGGTCTCATGATTGACGCTTGCAGCCCGGAGGCTCGAGCTGCGGTCGCCTCTGACTCGGCCGAGAAGCTCAGGGCCTTCGCGCCCATCTGCTTCGCCTTCTGCAGTAGGAGGGCCAGTTCCTTCGCTCCTTCTACCACCTGTCCGTCCTTCAGAAGAATGCTTCCAGCTTCAGTTGTGTAAACCGCGAATTGCTCCAACAGAGTTCAGGGACGCTTTCAGTATGAGCGATTAAAGCGTTTAACCGATGAGGCCGTGCGCTTGGGCGCAGTTGCAGAACATCGACCCCAGCTCTTTCTACACCCGCGCTCTGCCTGACGATTGCCCTCGCCACCCTCCTGTTCTGGTGTAGGCAATCAGCATTGTATCGCCATCGGGCTTGACCATCTGAATGGCGCTCCTCATGAATCCGCTGACCTTGCCGCCCTTCTCGAACATGACCGACTGGCCGGTGATGTGCAGGACCGCCTCTTCTCCGTCGACCTTCACTTTTGCCGCCACGCTACCTCCCGAAGCGCCAGACTCGCTCATCTTTGCAGGCCTTCCGAGACATTTTGCATCCTTCCGATATTAAAACGCCCCTTCCGGCATTTCTACTACATTGCGCAAACCTAAATTACAGCGCCAGCATTGGTCTTGCATCAAGGTCGTGAATAACAAAGAGGCTGATTCTGAAGGCTCTGATCCGATAATCCTCGTAGGGTCTACCGAGGAGAGAATGTTATCATTAATATGCAATGAACTTGATAATGAAAAATCAAGAACTATTATCAACCTAGTGTGGGAAGGGTGCGAGACAGCCTCTGAAATTGCGGGGAAAGTGGGCTTGACCTCGCAAGCAGTAAACTATCACCTTCGTAGGTTGCTCTCTATTAGGTTGATCAGGGTCAGTGGGGCATGGTCGGAATTGCGTGGTCGAGGATCAAGGCACTACGAGCCTTCGAAGCTAGCAATTCTGATAATACCGATTGATATGAAGAAAAATAGGGCCAGAGCGATGGAGTTGATTCATGAGGCCGCAACTAAAAGGTTACGAGGAGTTCTTGCGAGTGCGCTTGTCGTTGCACTCGGACTCGCCGGACTAACCTACCTTGCCTATGCTCAGTCGAATTTGTCTAGTCAGGGCGCCAAGTTTCCCTACGAATCACTTTCATGGATCGTGAACTTGCTGCCTATAGTCTTACCGCTTGCGATCGGAGCCCTAACTTTCTGGCTTGCCCTGAAGCTTATGAAGGCACGTTGGGGTTTCGGGAATCTCAAGGAATTCGACTGAGCCACTCTGAAGAACCCGACTTACGAAAGACTCCCTTTTCTTATTTTGATATACTCGTAGGAACCCACATGGGGTATACTGAAAACGGAAAATTCAGCACTCGTGGTACTCTACATTGTCCTAACATCGGTTTTCGTTTCGCTGTTCGGCGCGAGTCCAGTGTTTGCCGCGTGTAGTTCAGCTGCCAAAGATAACGCGACCGCAGTTGACCAGGACGCTAGTACACCGTGGGGCAATTTCGGATTCAATACCCCGTCGTCAGCTTCAATTTGCGGTTCCAGTTCTTCGGACGGCAGTTATGTTCATCTGGCCAACGGCGTGTTTACGACTTCAGGCCCCAACAACTGGATTGAAGTAATGTGGTATTTCGGGTACACGGATACCGGACACTCATCCACGACAACCCCTGCATTCCGCTGGATTAAGAGCACAATCCTAACTGGCCGGCAAGATAACGACATTTCGCAAGGAACCGGCATCTACCCTCACTTTGGTGATTACATCAACATGACGCTTAGGTATGATTACACCAACATTCTTGGCCAAGATTTCTACAAGATTGTAATTTATGACACGACCAGCGGGTGGATCATCACGATAACAAACCTCTATGTGTACGGCAGAGGGGCCATAACTCAGTTCCAAAGTGAGAGTTTCAACACGCAAAACGTGCTTAAGGGAATAATCAACTCTGCTGAATATATGGATACATCCAAGGCCTGGCATGCTTGGACAACGGCGAGTGGTATTCAGGGTAACGCCCTTTGTGTCAACAACATCAATTCGAGTCCTCGTGACTGGAAGTTCGGTACCATCATCAACGGAGTGTGTTCACTACCATGATGAAGACCACCCGTTTTGGCCCGTCGCTCAAAGTGTTCTTCGCCGTAGCGCTATCTCTGATTACTGTCTCTCTAGCTTTCCACCTCCCTAGCCCTACAACTTCAAACAATGGGTTGACACAGGGCGCCGTTCTACCCACACAGCTACTTGGCACACGTGTTAACTCGACCGAAGCACAGCAACAGGCAGCCTTCCATTTCCGTGCCCCACAGTACCTGCCTACAAATACCACTCTCTTCGCGGTATACTTAAGCGATGATAGGAGAACTGTGAGGCTGTTTTACAACAATAGTGGTCTGTCCGACGCTACGGAGGGTAGCCTAGCGTTCCCAGCTCAGATAGCAATTACTGCTGAAGCCTCCGAGACTAATCCGCTAAATCAAATCAGAGATCAGATGAGGGGGTTTCTGCCGCCTATAATCGTCCAAGTCCAAAATCCTAAAGGAGGTACCAATGCAGTTCAGACAATACCTCAGCAGATCGTTGGCAACATGGTAACCGTGTGCGGGGTCAGCGGCTTCGGAAGGGATCCGTTGGGCAATCAGTCAGGGGCGCTCCTTTGGTGGTCTAACGGCGTGACCTACATCATCAAGGCAGGGCTGCCTCTATCAATTCTTGAGCTCATAGCTGATTCCATGTGCTAGGATGATTGCCACGACTTTGCGCAGCGCCTAGCGGCCCTGGAGACGAAAGTAGGCGAGCTCCGGCCGAAGATCTAGGTGAAAGGCAAAATGACGAAGCAGGTTCAGGCCAGGAATCAGAAGGAAATCCACGAGGAATTCGAAGCCCTGGCAGACGAGAGCCTCAGAAAGAACGAAAGGCTGCTCAAGAGGCTGGCCAAGGCGTAAGCGCCGAAGCAGTCATACCGAAAAGAAGCGAACCGCGCGCGCCTGTTGTTTCTATAACAAGATGGGCGGTTAAGAGCCGAAGGCAAATGGGCCTGAGCCTTGTGCGCCAGCGGTGCCTAAGACTGCCGGCCCGTTGAATGACGCTGCTACCTCCAGGTCGATAGCCTCCTGATCGCCTCGCTGATGCTCCAAACCTCGATCATCCCCGAATCCCTGATCCTGTCGAAATCCCTGTCGTTGGTGATTAGGACCGCCCCCGCCTGAAGGCACGTCGCCGCGTGCATGACGTCTGCAGCTTCCCGTTCCGGGATGTACGGCCTGCAGCGTGCCACACCTTCCTCCCTGATTTCTATGACTTCGTGCATCTTCCCTGTGAGGTGCCCGAGAATCAGTTCGCTCGTCTCGGAATTCAACTCCTCCGCTAGTCGTTTGTACTCATCGAACAGCCAGAGGTTACCGAATAGTTCCAGCTCGGTATCGGTGATTAATCTCATCAAGAGGGCCAGAGAACTGGTGTTGGTACGGGCTGTTCGGTTGCGCCTTGAGAATGGCTTTATCGCTGAAACGAAGACGTTTGTATCAACCACGAAGCGTCTTGGGGCGCTCTCCCTTTCTGACTCGCTCATTCGACTCCTCTTCGACTCTTCTGGCTATCGCACCCACATCTTTCCCCTTAAGCTCCACTCTGAGTCGATCTGCGATTTCCTTCATGTCGAGTTTCTTCAGGATTAGGACTCCCCTGCCTGTCTCTGCCACGAGAAGCGCGCTATCCTCCCTCAGATTCATCCTCTCCCTGATCTCCTTGGGAATCACCACCCTCCCCGCCTTGTCTATCGTCGTTATGGCTTCTACCATTCTACCATTCTACCATTCATACCATAATGGGACTAAATAAGCATATTTGTTGCGGGGGTCTTCTGTGACAACGTGGGCGGTTAAGTGCAGCTGTCAGATGGACAGTGACCTTGTGCGCGAAAGTCTTGTACACGAAACGGATCAAAGGCAAGCTGTATCCGAAGGCCGCCAGGACCGGTTCCTACGCCTTCGCCGAAGGGGTCAGCAGGGTACACGGGAAGATTGTCTCGAGTTACGTAGGGATCGGGAGGGTGCCCGAAGCGGCGGATGTTATAGAAATAGGCGGCAAAGCAGACGGCCACTTTTCCAGCGAACCCGAATAGGTTCAGTCGCAATCTCTCCGAGTTCCGTACCAGCCACACCGAGGCCGAGTCGTCCTTCCTCGCCTCCCTCAACTGGTACGGCATCTCGGCGGAGCGCGACTGCAGGATTGTCGATTGGTCTTCAGTGAGGTGCGGGGATTGCCAGGCCGAGTTCGCTGTCGATGGCGCTGAAGCCATGATCATAGGCCCGCACGACGCCCTTCCCACAACCAAATGTCAAAAATGTGGAGGCAGCGCGGTTCCGAGGGCCTTCCTGCCTGACCTCGTCGTCAGCAGAGAGAAGCGGATTGTTATAGAAATCTCAGGCAAGAGGAGCTCCATCCACGACCGCAACAAGGTCGATTTCTACAACAGGACGGGGATCCGCTGGATAGAGGTCACCAACGAGACTGTGAAGTCGCCCGAAGCGATCAAAGCCATATGCCAGGCACTGGCGATATCAGTCGAGTCATCTCACCCGGAAAGAGTCTGGGGCCGAGAATAGCTTAATACTACTAGGACCCTCGATGGTTGTAGATGGCTTCCAAACTCACCGAGCTCTACAGGGAGGTGAAGGGTCTCCGAAGAGATATCGAAGAGATAAGGGAGATCCTGATACCTGAAGTCTCTCCAAGCGCAAAGGACAGGAGGGCGGTGGCAAGAGGCAGGAAAGAATACGCGCACGGCGAGGTGGAGGGCTGGGGCGATGTCCGGAAGCGAGTCGCGGAACAATAGTTGTATCGTGTTGTCCTGACCAAGCGAGCAGCCAAAGGTCTAGAAAAGGCGCCCGAACATGTCAGAAGGAAGAGCATCGAGGCGCTGGACGCACTACAGCAATCATTCGCACCAGTCAAACTCTTCGATGTGAAGAGGCTCAGAGGCATGGAGGGAGTGTTCAGGATTAGGGTAGGTGACTGGAGAATAATCTACGAGTTTCACAGGAAGGACGCCATGATAGTGGTCTTGGAAATAGGCCCGAGAGGCAGAGTCTACTAGTGACGTTCTCCTACCCCGAAGGGATAGGCTTCTCATGTCCCTGTCCCCTCTCACAAGGTTCGTCTGCTGTACTGGAATTTGTTTCCCACTTCCACTACCGAGCTCTCCCGCCTTCGTCACTGCGGTCTTGAAGAAGACCATCGTGCATTCAAGGCGAACGATTTATCAGGGTAGACACTTCGCTTCGTCCTGAAATTGGGGGGACACACTGACTGTCTCATTTGTCAGAAACAATCTGGCAAGTATGAACGGCCACCTAGCGGCTACATCTACAACGGGAGATACTTCGCTATCTGTCACGGCCCTCCGAAGATGTCCACAAGTGGAACTCTGCTGGTGGAATCGAAGAGGCACTTCTTGGACTACGGCGAAATGACTCGGGACGAAGGAGTTGAGCTGATCTCCCTACTCAGGAAGCTCTTCCCGGTCATGAAGAGAACCACAAGAGCCCAACGAGTCTACTCGGTAGCAATGATGGAAGGCGCACCGCACTTTCATCTGTGGCTTGTTCCGAGGGGTGGCAAAAGGCGGCTTCGTGGGGTCCAATTCCTGGCGAGCAGACATAAATCTCCAACGGCGAATGAGGCAGCCATGGTTGCAGCTAAGATAAGGAGAGACCTTGGTAGAGGGGGAAAGTAGTGCGGGGTGGATTTCAGTATTAATCTACGGGTAAACTAGTGGATGAAGGGGCCAGCAGATGTGTTGATACACAAGATATGCCGGGCACAACTGACTGCGACCGATCATGACCCTATCTTCTGTGATGTGTGCAACGCATTCGTAAAATCGGGCGAAGTCGAAGAAGTTGATGACAGTCCCAGTCCTTTCTCAGGGTAGAGGTCTCTATATGGGGTGCGGGGGGTGGGATTCGAACACACGAGCCCATCAACCTAGGAAGTAACCAATCCCAATTGACCAGCCATCGTAGCTTCGCAACAGCCCGTTAAAGCTTCATGAAGCGATATTCGTCGTGGTCAGGATTCTCTGGTTCAAGGAGACGAGCCGCTGGTTCAGGAGAGGCCTACCCCTCAGGGTGGTCTGGGTCAGCCCGAGGCAGCTGGTGATGCTTCTCTCGTCCTTCTTGGTCGGCATGGCCTTCTCTACCCCTCTCCCCACGGCCACGCTGAAGCTGATTCCCGTCGGCTCGTTTCTTCTTGCCGGCCTGGCGCTGGCGTTCTGGAGGGTGAAGATGCTGACGCCGGAGCAGCTCATTCTGATGAGGCTGCGGGGGCTCACGACGATTGCACCGCAAGGTCATGCGAAAAAGGAGAGCGGCAAAGAGGAGGCGGAAGAAGAAATGGCCTTCCAGATGGAGGCAGACAACGCGTAGTCGTTCACCCTGCTGCCCATAAGCGGGAGGTGGAAGAGGACGAAGCTGCCCAGGAGGGTCTCCCTCTGCGTGGACGGAGTGCCCAGGCTAGGTGCCGAGGCTCTTGCTACGCCCGTCAGCGAGACTGAGAGCGGCTATACGATAATCTTCCTTCCGACCATCGCTGACATCGGCGTGCGCGAGCTCGAGGTTAGGGTCGAGGGCGAGGAGAAGCCCATCTACAAGAGGAGGGTCGACGTGAAGGTGAAGGGGACGAGGTCGCTCGAAATGAAGGAAGTCTCCTGAGCGCACTATGCCGCCCTTCCACGGGCTGATACCTGCGAAGTCCAGCGACCGCGCCTAGCTCATTCACATCTTACATGTTGAGCGTGTTTCCCTGACGCCCAACTGTACTCTAGGATTCTCGTTGGGTGGGAGTCCCTTCCGCCTTGCATCTGGTCACCGATGAACCGATTGAAGGCATAGGTAACTTCCACCTAACCGAGTTCCTCTCTTTTGCCTTGAGTATGTTCTCGTAACATGGCTCCCCGATGCGGTTCTTGTCCATCCATCTCTTCGCCAGTCCCCTCCCATGAAACGGATGCCGAATGCGACGTCCTTTCCGCTACAGTCCCAGCAGGCTATCCAGTGAGAAGGGTCCTGCTCCAAGCACGAGGAAGACAAGGGCCAGCAGCAGGTAGACAGCGTCGATCTCATACGTCGGCTTGCCTTGCTCCACGCTGATGAAGCTGGCGTGCATCTTCGACTTCTTCATCAAGATGATTGACCCAAACTGGACAACGAACAAGAGACCTACAAGGGGCGTCAAGAGGCCGAGTATCAGGAAGACCCCGCCGACGAGCTCAAGCACCGTTACCAGGTTCGCGGCGAGCGGTGGAATCCCCATGCTCTTCAACCATTGTCCAGCTTGAACTCTTCCTCCCTTTGCCTTCGGGTAGCCGTGGATTGCCAGCCCCGCCCCGACGCCGAGCCTCAGAATGAGGAGGAGTTCCGGTCCGTACGGGTTCAGAACCTCTAAGAGACCTGATAACTAGATCGTCAACTCCCTTGCCAACGACAGAGATTCCTCTAAGCGTTCCATTAGTCCAAATTCCTCCGCTTGCCTATCAGTAGGCATCTTCATTCGCCACTATTGGGCAAAGTCGACATTATATACCTAGTAGTATTTCTGTAGCGACTTAGTATCGCGGGGTTCATCGGGTACGCGCGGGAATCCAACTAGGACTTGCGTTAGTTGATGATCCAGAGTTCCTAAATGTGATTGAGAAACACGATTTGATGTACGGGCTTGGTTAGTGGGATTCACTTGAATAATCGATTGCATCCTTCCGGCCCACCTTTGACTTGCACTCTAGTGGTATCGAATACCACTCTTTAGATACAGTGGGACCGGTGTCTTCCTAGACACCATCCTAATATCAAACCGGCATTCATGAGGCCGCGAGTGACAGTGTTAAGATACCTGCTTGTATATGATGTCGATTGCGGGCCCTGCACCAAATTCAAGTGCGCGATTAAGTTCCTCGACACTCGCAGGAAACTTGATTACTTATCGCTCGTCGAAGCTGATGAGAAGGGCGTTCTAGATAGCGTCCCACCCAACCTTCGGCATCGGTCTTTCCATCTGGTTTCTCCAGAAGGTACGGTTCTGAGCGGGGCCAAGGCTCTCCCCGGCTTGATAGGACTATTGCCCACCGGACGCCCTATCTCAAGATTCATGGTTCTGGCTCCTGGAGGACTGTCAGCTATGTCGTTCGTCTATTCCGTCTTTTCGCGACTCCACGACACTGGTTCCTGTCGATACAAGATCGACAGCTGTGTCAATACTATCGGTAATCGTCACAATTCCCATTGGCATCATCCCGAAACCGAGGGTCCAATCAACCCCTTTGAGTGCCCGATTGAATCGACCCTCCCGACGAAGGAGCCAGGAAATCAACCCTTCCGCGTGTGTATACCTTCCGGTCCGAACCCTGACCACTCTACGTCCTCCAAAGAAATGTGGAGGGGTATTCGAACCCTAATTGGTAGCGGGCCCGGTGGGATTTGACACCGATGGGTGTCGGAACCGCCTCTGGTTCCTGGCGGACAACATGAAAGAGAAATTCGTGTTGTTCGCATATCAAGATATGATAGAAGCGGCTTTTGCGTAATTCTAGGTGCCAAAGGTCGGCCAGAATGGACCCAGTATCAAATCTGAATTGGTCCTGGACCCAAGACGAGGTAGCGCCAACAGTCTGAATCAGAGTCGGAGCCGGTAAGGAGGTTCCACATTTAACCTGTGGTCGTTCATCCTTAAATTCGGGGTAACATCGGAGAAATCGCCGATGGTGTGGTCCTCTAGGAAAAAGGTCACCATTGTACTCGTTGTAATCGTAATCGCGCTCCTGTCAACGGTAAGGCTCTCCACGTATGGTCAGAGTGTGCAGTTCGACATCGAGGGCAACCCGGCCCCCTCGGGGATCGCGGCGGAGCGTCTAACGAGTTATCCTTTAACGAAGGTCGAGACTCTCTCGATAGGAACAAACGGAAGCGCGGAGATAGCTGGGGGTTACTTTGTTGCTTTCCCGAAGAGTGTCGTTCCCAATGGATCTCTTCCCTCGGTCGTCGTGAATGGTTACGCCGTGCCGCACCTGTCTCTTACCCAAGACAACTCAAACTATTACGTCAGATTTGTAACGAGTGGGAATCCTACGAAAGGTGAAGCCGCCGGAACGGGATACTACAACATCGCGGTGGTTCAGTTCCTGCCCCAGTCGAATGACCCACTATTTTACACATCAGTGCTGATGGTCGGCCTTTCAATGATCATCGCGGTCGGTTTGACCATCTCACACGGCAGAAGAATGGCAAGCATGGGCGCGAGCAGGGAGTGGCCGTGGACGCGCATCCCACCACTCGTGATTTTCGGCTCACTCATCTCTGCGTCGACCGTCCTTCTCCCGTCGGCCTACCTCTCGCCGACGCACGTAGTGTATGCGCTCCTTCTTGGACTGGGTGTGCTCCTCTTTATTCCACTTGGCGCGACCTTTACAGCGTCGGTGGCAGGTCTCCTTCTCGCTGCGCTTTACCCTTCGGATTTCTTCTTCGCATTTCCTGTCTGGCTCCTCTACGGCGCGCTTACGGATGCACTAGTCTTCTGGGTCAGGCAGTTTGGAGAATCGGGTGAGCTGAAGCCGTTGTCGTTCGTTCTGGCGATGATTATCAGCGGCGGCACGATAACCTTCATCGACTACCTGATGGTCGCCGGGGTAGGAATCATACCCGCAGACCCGACGGTGCTGCTCTCGTTGCACTGTCCCTCGGTCAGCCTCCACTGCCATCCTATAGAAGCGTCTCTCTCAATCTTCGGCGGAGTCGTCGGTGGATCCGCCGCGACAGTGTTCTGGCGTATCCTCAGGATTCGGAAGCGATTCTTAACCCCTGGGTAGTGGATATTTTCTTTCGAGCCTTCGGTAAAACTCGTCACCACAGAACCACGGAAAGGTTGGCTTTCCGACGACCTTGATTCTCCCGTCAATTATGATGGATGGGACTGCAGTAATGCGGTATCGCTTCACTAATTGCTTGCTTCTTTCATCATTAACTTTCAAGACCTCCATCTTGCAGTCTTTGCACTTACCCACCTCGACGATGTCAGACGTCTCCTTGCACAGGTCGCATTCACCCGAGAATATCTGAATTCTGTGTCTCATGGAGTGAATCACGCGAAGGAGCATTTCGGATTTAGTTAAGCGTTGATACCGACATGATGCACTCTTGAGACACGGTGGGACAACGTCTCATCCAAGCGCCTACGAATCTGACCCATCAGAAGATTTTTTCCAACCCATGTGTTGCGACTGTATTTTCATGTGCGAAAAGCGCAATTGAACAGACATGATATATGGAACCGAGGGGAAGATTGTTCCAGCACCGATCGGTGGGCCCCTTCCGGTCCGTTCTCACATCTCGTAATAGATCTCGAGAGTGTACCCGTCGGGGTCTTTGAAGTACATTCCTCCCCCCTTTTCTTCTTGCCTACCGCTGGTTATGCTGACCTTGTTCTTACGTAGCCAACTCTTCCACATGTCATAATCGGCCTTGTCCTTAGCTTGGAAGCCGAAATGCATGCCTTCGCTTCGTGGCCTCCTCTTCGTCCTGGCAAGGGTCAGAAGGTCGCTCCCGCATCTCAGAAAGATCGCTCGGGGCAGCTCGCTGAACGCTTCTTCCATTCCGAAAATCTTGCAGTAAAACTTGCTCGACCTAACCGGGTCTCTCACCCTGATGTTCAGGTGGTCAATTCCCGTCAGTCGGGGATGTCTTACCGAATTCGTCGAAGAAGGTTCGACCCCTCTCCCTAGAGACTGATTGGCGATAATAAGGCTACCTGGACGGGGCTTCACAGGATTGTTCACGTGGTGGCATTGCACGCTGGCGATCCATTGGATTGTTATATCGGGACTGCCCTTAAGGTGATTCAAATGGAGAGCTTCGACGTAATAGTCGTCGGAGGTGGAATTGGGGGACTGGCGGTAGGCTACAAACTCGCGAGCGACGGGTACAGGGTTTGTATTCTGGAAGCTCGGCAAGGTTATTCCCGTTCAAAGAGAGGGGTCGGACTTCAGCCAAATGGACTTGCAGCCTTGGAGCGTCTCGGCCTACTCGCCGAAGCAATCGAAATAGGAGCCCGAAGTCGATATGTGGCGTGGTATAGCCTAGACCGCAAATTGCTCGCAAAGTTCGATTGGTCCATCCTAGACCATCCTCAAAACTACTTGCTGACCGTCATTCCCAGCGAACTGGAGTCCCTCATCAGAAGCAGGTTTGCGAGTAGAGGCGGATTGCTCTACACTTCCACATCATTCACGTCTGTGGCGAGAGACGAGAAAGGTGTCAAAGTCAAGGCCCAGACCTCCGGTGTGCAGTCCGAGTACTACGGAAAGATTCTCGTTGGGGCCGACGGTGAGAACTCAACGGTCCGCGCATCCTTGGAGATTCCAACCAGAATCAAGGAATATCCTGACCATTTCATACTGATGCTCCTGCGCCGAACGAGTGCCACCCAAGACGAAGGCAGGCAGTACTTCGACAGAGGCAGGATGATTGGTATATTGCCTGCTCACGACTCGACATACATTTTCTACTACATCCGAGAAGGAAGGTTTGACGGACTGAAGATGTCAGGACTGGAGGCGTTCAAACAGCAGCTTCTCTCCATCGAGCCAGAAATCAAGGATCAGGTTAACTCTTTAACCTCCTGGGACGACGTGTTGCATGTAAAGCCGAAGCGAGTTGATGCTTCCAGCTGGGTCGCAGATAGAGTCGCTTTGCTCGGCGACGCAGTGCATGCGCTCAACCCGTCGCTTGGACAGGGGCTGAACATGACGCTGGTGGACGCGGTCACTCTCGCAGGCGTGATCGATAGCTGTTTCAAATCCAACGATTTTAGTGCTCGATCATTGAAGCGCTATGAAAATTCAAGACGTAGATCCGTTCAATTCATTCAGGCTCAAGCAGAGGTGGTCGCGAGACTCTACGATACGGAGAGCCGACTCTTTGCGTGGTATGCAAAGAGGCTGCTCAGGAAAGCGGCCAAGAGCAGAAACCAGATGCGGCTTGCCGTTGAGATCGCAGCAGGTTTGCGGGATAGGCTTG
>JAJTZD010000002.1:78416-110190 GCA_032906685.1 Nitrososphaerales archaeon | reverse complement strand
AGAAACCAGATGCGGCTTGCCGTTGAGATCGCAGCAGGTTTGCGGGATAGGCTTGCCTTGTTAGAGATTCTGCGTTCTGCCATCTAAAGGGTCAGCCCTCTTCCAACACAGCACATCACGCATATTAACTCAATGATGCCCAATAATGCCGAGTTCGGTTGCCTGTAAAACTGAACCTGTTAGAACGTTTAGCCATTCTAAGATGGAATTGGACCAACGGAACATTCCTCGACCTTCTTTCGTCGGGAGCGTTCAGAGCTGCGTGTGCTGCAGTCAACCTTGGAATCTTCGAAGCGTTGGGTATCGACGCGCTTTCATCCTTCGATGTCGCGACCAAAGCGAAGACCGACCCACGAGCGACGGAACTCTTGCTCGAGGCACTTTGTGGTTTCGGCTACATGGAAAAGGAGAGTGGAAGGTACAGGAATTCAGAGTTAGCCAAGAAGTGGTTACTCGAAAAGTCTCCCACAGCGCAACCGGCGACAACCAGCTTCTATCATGACATCCTGTTCGAACTCTGGGACTCTCAGCTTGAGGAGGCAATTCGTAATGGGAGACCGAGCTTGAATTTCGAAAAATGGCTGGAGAGGGACCCGCAAAGGTGGAGGCTGTACATGAAGTTCAGCATGGAAATAGCGAGGTGGGAAGCTCCGCTAGTAGTCGAAAGGGTGAAGCTACAGACAGGCGCCAGGACGATGCTGGATCTCGGAGGCGGCCATGGACTTTTCAGCATAGCTTTCTGTAAGAAATACCCCGGTCTCAGTGCCACCATCCTCGACCGTCCGGGGTCGCTTGATTTCGCGAGAGAAACGGTCGTGAAGGAGGGGGCAGAGAAGCAAGTCTCGTTTCAAGAGGGGGATTTCATCGCGGGTAACATTGGGCAAGGGTACGACTTTGTCCTCGCGTTTGGGTTTCTCCACCAGTACCTCCAAACCGACATTCTAGGCTTGTTCGGCAAAGTGTGGCAAGCCATCAACCCCGGTGGGTTGCTTGTTATCAAAGATGAGTTCAGAGACGAATCAAGTTGGCCTTCGCGTAGGGCCTGGAACAAGTTTCAAGGTTTGAATTACTTCACCCTCTTTGGTGGACGAACTCATTCCTTTCTTGAAGTCAAAGAGTGGCTCGAGAAGACAGGCTTTACCGATGTTCGGTTTATTCAGCTCCCTCGGACGGTGAGCAGACTAGTGACAGCAAAGAAGGTGGAGACTAGATCGTAGGCGATATTACCGCCCCATGTGAATTCGAATCCCTTCGGGCTCACTCCTTAGGACAGGCAGGCCCGGTGGGATTTCTTAATGTTCTAGCCGAACTTAGTAAGACCTCCAAACCATAAGAGCCGAAGCCAAGTCTCGAATCCTTTCGACTTTCGAGAACACTGTAGATGAAAGTTACTCCCGCACCGGTCATGCAAAATTGTTATAGTCCGTGTTACCCTTGGAAAGATCAATGCGGCTCGAAGTCTCATTAACAGTGGACGCACGAATGGATGAGCTTTTCGGATGGTGGACGGACTTCACAGAGTGGGATCATGTTCATACCTCCGTCGTCATAGGTACGAGAAATATCACAAGTAGAGAAGGTAATGTCTTCCTGATTGAGGACCACTACTCCAAGCCAATCGATCTAACCGTAAGATGGAAAATTTTGATTCGCCCGCCTGACACTGTCATCGTTAAAAGTGATAATCGCATTTGGTGCAGCGAAGGGGAGTATTTCTTCAAGGAGGAGAAGGGCGGTACGAGAGTCACGCTCAGGACAGAGCTCAGGCCCAAGGGTTTTTGGAGGTTGCTCCTTTCGCCGCCGATCGGCCTTCTCACTTCGCGAATGGTACGATCATACTTCATTCATGACCTTCAAGATCATCTAACAGAATTTGCAAAGGAAGGTTTGTTGCGTTCTGAATGACGAGTGCCATAGTTTGTCCCACCCGAGTTGGGTTTCAAACCTGCTCCTGCAAGGATGATCTACGGAGGTAGGAAGATAACAAGAATACGAACACAAGCTCAAGGCGGGCCCGGTGGGATTCGAACTGTAACAGAGTATGAATCTCTGTCTAGCCTCGATCGAGTTCGCCGGTTTTCCTTAACTACAGAAAGAGCTCGCTTCTCACGCCTGTCTTGCCTTGGGCTCCTTGAAAGAAAAGTCAGTTATTTTGGTTCGGTCGGCCAAGAGTTAAACGTGACCAGTGTAAGATAACATCTGTAATGACGCCAAGGGCTCTGGGGATATCCGCACCTCGCGGTGATGATGTCTAGGAGATCTATCTCAAGGTCGAGTCGCGGCCGTCCATCCTCGGCAAACTCTCCGACATGCTCGGGCAAAGGAACATAGACATACTCGGAGCTCACGCGCAGGTCTCCGACGACAAGAAGGTCGGGCACATAATACTCTACGTAGAGATGAAAGGCTCAACCGTGACCGTGGCTGATTTGATCAGGGAAATGAAGGAGAAGAGCTTCGTCATGGACGTCAAGGCTGAATCAAGGAAGAAGGTCTTCTTCGAGAGCGAGATGTTCCCACTTACGAGCGGAGGGCATTACAGGGGCTTCTTCACTGGCGCATCAAGCTGGATGGCACTCGTGAAGTCGATAGTCAAGCAGTTCGGCTCGGGGGGCGAAGTGATACTGCAGAGCGAGGGTGCGTCGGTTGGTGGAGACATAGTCGATAAGTTAAGAGAAAAGCTTGGAGGGAATGTCGATAGAGAGACGGTAATCGACAACGTGAGGGCTCTATTCAGGGCCGATGGCCTGGGGGTTCTGGAACTCTCGATCGAGGAAGGTGCACGTGCCGTGAACGTATCGGTAGGCGACTCACCTACATCCGTATCAGACGATCAAGTGATTGACCACTTTCTGATTGGGTTCGTGAGGGGTGCCATTGAAAGGATATTCTCATCCGCCTATACCGTTGAGAATCCTCACTACCAGGATGGTAAGATCAAGTTCGCTCTGATACGTGTGCGATAGGAGCCTCCCATATCTCTTCCTGTGGGGATGGCGTCGTCCTTGCTAAACGGCAGGATTCATTCAGACATAGCAAGGAGTTCAACCGAGGGTTCGCGGTCACGCCTTTCAAGCGTAATGTGGTAGCCGAGAGCAAGTTTCGCGGCCTCATCCGTGAATGAAGGCGCTGCCACGGAAGCCGACTTCGGGCTGACATCGAGAACCTTCGCATAGAATGCGACCACATCAACTTCGCCAACTTCACGGTCATAGGTGTCAGCCACTCTCTCGATGACCTGGTGTTCTGGGTTGCTGGCACCATCTGGCAGACCCAAAAGCTGAACCTCGGAGAATTCGTGAGTCACTCCTGACCTGCCTACCGTGGACACCATTCGCGCGCGGCCTTCCCCAATCTCCTCTTAAAAGTGCGAATGTGAAGAGATTTGCTTAGTTCTGCGTTCTTGTGAGATTGCCTTTTCGTTTGCCAACGGCTGCTTCAGCTCGCGAGTGGAACCGTTTGTCACCTGCAATTCATCGGAAGGCGAAGCAGGAGAGCCCCGCCGACTGATCGGTCAGATGAGTGGTGTTTGAGACGGGACAGGGAATCGCCTTCGTAGCCACGTAGGCGACGGCCACCACGACCGCGATGGTGGCCACCGTGAAAGCGATTATCTTTCCACTCCTGACCATCAGCGTGTCACGGATAATTTAGAAAACGCATAGAGGATTAAGCTTAAACACTTCACCATTATACCAACCCGCTATGACCTTAGACGAAAAAATCCGCTACGGCATGTTGGCCTTGACGGGAGCTAGCATCGTGTTCGCTTCTCTCGGTCTACGCATAGGGCCGCTCGATGTCGCCGGTGGCGCAGGAGCAGGTTAAGCCCAGGGGCCTACGCCGGCTCCCTGCCCACCTTCTTTTATTCTCAGAATCAGCTGATCGAACCTTCGCGTAATGCTCAGAGGGTCGAGGGTCCACGACTTTGCTTTATCGTCGTAGAGCTTGTAGCCTATCGTAAATGCCAGGGCGTGCGTCTGGTCTGGAAGGTATAGCTCCGCCCGATCCCTGACGTCTGACAGCACCTCTTCCAAGTACTGCAAAGCCTCAGTGACGAAGTCCACTGGGATGAAAAGCTGCGCGAAGTAATTCCGCCCGCCTGCCTCAGCCCAGAGGAATGGGAGCCTGTCGACCTTTGCCATCATGCTCATTCTTTCTTCCTCGATGAGGCCCGTCACCATTACGTCTATCATGAAATATCTGTGCTTCCTGTGCAGAGCCCTATCTATCTTATAGTCGTACCTGGTTCCTGGCCATCTCAATGTGTAACCCTTCGTGAGTTGCGAAGGAACGACATGCGCCGTATAGTGCCATGCGAGCTTTTTGTAGTTGATCTTGAGCTTCCTCGAGATTGAGATTAATGGTCTGGCCGCATCCATGTACAACTCTTTCAGGATGAGGAGATCGACGTGGTCAAACCTCGCCTTCTCAGATGGCAAGTAGTTCGCCAACTCAAAACTCCCGCTGCCCTGCGAAGACCAATCGAAGTCCCACCTGCCAGTGTCGAAGTCGTAGAACTGAGCCTGCATTGGTATATTTCTGAACCAGTCGAAGGCGTACGTCTTGGTGAGTGAGAAGAGGCCCTTGCTCTCGAGGTTCTTCATCATTGAGATGTACTCATCCACGAATTCCGTTGGAACGCTGGCGTGGATGATGTAGAGGCTCCTCGGGAATATTCTCTCGAAGACAACCAAGTAGCAGAGCTCGCTCATAGCCGTAAGGATGGTTTCGGCATAAGGTCGATACTCCTTGCCGAAGTCGAGTATCATTATCACCCTCTTCAGCCCGAGCTTCTCATGATCCACCATGGCTTGAACGGCAAGACCTCTCTTCAGGACCTTCTCCTTGTACCTGTACCTTACTGATTCCTTGAACTGCCCCAGTTTCCTTGCTATCTCAGGGATGTCGGGACCGATTTCGGAGATAAGCTGGACCAGCTGTACGGTCCTCCCGTTTGTGTCTCCTTTGGTGCTCTCTGACCGTGACAAAGAAAATTATGCCCGGGTTAGCAGGGTCAGGGTTATTCTTTTTTAAATCTGTGGGATTTCCAAATCTGGGGGCGATTTTGTCGTGGAGCCCAATGACAGACCTACGTGTATGAAATACCACCTTTTCGAAAGGCAAGCGGGACAAGATGTGTCACCGATGCCAGAACTTCAGGCGCGATTCGCGCAGGCTGGGCGAGTTGGTACTGAAGAACGGGTTAGTAAATTGCCCGTGTAAGAAGGGCTGCTCACGATTGATAGAGGGCATTTGTGCTGACTGCGGACACTACGTTGGAGGTCTTGGACGTGGTGAATGAACACCGAAGCAGGGGCCAGCAAGATGTCTACCGGACTCGATTTGAGCCTAGTTCCGTTACTAGCAGCTGAACTCTAGGCGCTCGATGAACGACATCAGCTGGCTTTTCGTCTACACCTTTTTCCCATGGCTGGCCGCCATGTACGTCGCAGCCTACAGGCATGACGTGCCGAGGCTCGCGAGGCCGTTCAGAGACAGTGACAGCATGACCACGTGGTGGTCAGTTGCAGGTACCTCGACCTGATTAGAGCCGACGCGTCCAGCCCCGCCAGAAAGGTATGGAAGGCACCATCCTTCCTCGCACTCGTGGCGGCCGCCGCGGTCAGCCTCCTCCGGCTGGTGATCTTTGTCCCGTTGGCCTGATTTTACCTTGCGCTGCGTCAGGTCGCCTCGGCTCTTCCACTCTTCCTCGTTCTCGTCGGTCGAATCGGCCCGCTTCCCGCGAAGCCGTACAGAGACGTGCTCCCATATCCCCGCCTCGGGACAAGGATAAAGCATCTCTCGAAAGCAAAAGGAGTGAAGTACGCGGAACTCGGGGAGCCCGCCGATTCCCCCGCACCGCAGAAATGAGGCAGTGTCGAGGCATGACCGAGAAATCCGACGGCGGAGACAGGGTCCGCTTCTTCCGCGCAGATAACAGCCAAGCCTGGCATACAGCCGACAAGATTCGCGTCAAAAGATTAAATCTCACGCAGCGAGGGCTCCTCCCAGGAGGAATGATACGAACAAATGCCGACCCATGGGAGTCAGCAGACTAGCTTTCAGCTAGCTGCCTCCAGTCACTAAGGCCGGAAAAGTCCGCAGCCAGACTCCAAAACTGGAAGCCAAGCCCAAGCCGAGCCCGATTCCGAGGGTAAGGAACAGACGGACCTTCGAGAAACGCTTTACTCTCAAGCGCAAGCCAGGCCAGAACTGGATGCGCCAGTGATCGTCCAGTCGAGCCGCCTGTCCGAGGCAGCCGCTTACGTAGCAGAGCTGATTTCTGCAGACCAAGTTTCTTCCCGCGAAAGGCTCGAGAAGACGAAGAAGCGGGTCGCGCGGGACTTCGCCCTCGACAGGTACCTCTCCAATTCCGAGATACTTCTCGCCATTCCCGAGGAGAGGAGGGCCCGATTCCAGGAGATGCTGCGAGTCCACCCGCGGAGAAGCGCATCTGGCATCATCGTTGTAACCGCGTTTTCTGCACCGTTTTCTTGCCCCCACGGGACTTGCATCTTCTGCCCCGGAGGTCCGGCGAAAGGGACGCCGCAGAGCTACATGCCGGACAGTCCTGGCATGCGCACGGCCCTCTCAGCCGAGTTCGACCCTTCCAAGCAGGTCCAGAGGTCTCTTTCCAAGTACGCAGCCAACGGCCACGACACAGCAAAGGTCGAGACGATCATCGAGGGCGGGACCTTCATCGCGGTCCCTCAGGACTACCAGACGGCTTTCGTCAAAGGCGTCTACGACGGCCTCAACGGCGCCCCCTCCGCTTCGCTGGAAGCCGCACAGAGTGTAAACGAGTCTGCAAGAAGCCGCTGCGTAGGGCTGACGCTCGAATCCAAGCCCGACTGGTGCAGGCCGCAGGACATCGACCTGATGCTCAGCTACGGCATAACAAGGCTCGAGGTCGGCGTTCAGAGCCTCCGAGATTCCATTCTGAAGAGGAGCAACAGGGGGCACACAGTCGAGGATACGATCAACGCCTTCCGGGTCGCTCGCGACGCCGGGCTCAAGGTAACGGCGCATATGATGCCCGGCCTGCCGGGGGCTTCGCCCGGCGAGGACCTCGCCGACCTGCGCAGGCTCTTCGACGACGAGACCTTCCGCCCAGACATGATGAAACTCTACCCTACGCTCGTCGTCACGGGCACCTCCCTCGAGAGGCAGCTGCAATCGGGCCACTACAGGCCGTACGAACTGGAGACGGTCGTTGACCTGCTAAGCGAGATGAAGAGGTTCGTGCCGCGCTGGCACAGGATCATGCGGATCCAGCGCGAGATTCCCGCGCACGAAATCGTGGCAGGAGTGAAGAACGGCAACCTCAGAGAGATCGTACTCGCGTCGGCGAAGTCGAAGGGCTTCTCGTGCCAGTGCATCAGGTGCAGGGAGGTCGCGCTGGGCGAACCTCTGGCCATGGGTGGGGACGACGAGCTCAAGCTCAGACGCCAGACCTACGGGGCCTCGGAGGGGACCGAGGTCTTCAGCTCCTTCGAATATGAGCGATGCGGGAAGATAGCTGCCTTCGCAAGGATGAGGATTCCCTCCGAGCGCGCTCACCGTCCGGAGATGCGCGGCTCGGCAGTCGTCCGGGAGCTGCGGGTGTACGGAAGGCTCGTGGGCATAGGGGCGAGGCAGGCCAACGCGTGGCAACACAGGGGGCTCGGCACCTCGCTGATGGCAGAGGTGGAAAGCGAGGCCAAAGAGGAGTTCGGCATGTCCCGGATGCTGGTTACGAGCGCCGTAGGAACGCGCAACTACTACAGGAGGCTCGGGTACGAGAGGCTCGGCCCGTACATGGAGAAGAAGCTATCCTGACCGTCCAGAGCCGCTGTGCTTGGGTCGTATCGCCTGGTAGTCCCGATGCACCCAATACGCCGCGACCAACGTGACGATTGAAGCAATCCAGAGCGCCCAGCCCTCACACGTCTCGTCTTGGTTGAGGGGCTCGCCAAACGCTCATGTAGGATGCCTCCCGTCCGCACACCGACCTTGAAGATTGGAGATTGCGAGTACCCAGATGCGCTGCTGTACGACGCCGAGGCTGGGACCTGGGCGAAGGAGGAACGCGGGAGATTCAGGCTGGGCCTAGCCCCCCACCTGAGCTGGATCTCCGGCGGCTTCACTTCTATCTCCTTCAAGAGCGCGGGGTCCCGAGTCGGGGCTGGAAAGAGCCTCGGGTCGGTGGAGGGACCCAGGCACTTCGACGTCATACGGTCGCCGTTCGATTGCATCATCAGCGAGGTCAACAAGAAACTGTTGACAAATCCAAGACTTGCCAACAAAGACCCCTTTGGCGCAGGGTGGTTCATCGTCGTCGAGCGATTTGGCGGGCCTTCGAGGCTGAAGGACTTGGCCGGAGCGGCCGATTCAATCTATGTCATCGTAAGGCAGCTAGGCGTCCATTGCTTCGCCGAGTTCCCTGACGCCGAGATGTTCGAAATCGGCGTGGAATGCTCCGCGGTACTGGTGAGGCTCAACGAGCAACTGGAAAGGTCCAGCTCGGGCACGGTCGTCCACATCGTCTCAGACGACCCGACGAGCGATGTGGAAATGGCCAGGTGGCAGGACCAGACGGGTAACGCGGTTCTCGAGTCGAGGCGCGAGGGCGGCCTCCACCATTTCATCGTGAAGAAGAGCTGACCGCTACTTCTCAATCGGAAAGAGGATGGAGTTCCCCCACTCAGTCCACGAGCCGTCGTAGTTCCTCACGTCGGGATAGCCCAGCAGATACTTCAGGACGAACCAAGTGTGGGAGGAGCGCTCGCCGATCCTGCAGTACGTGATCACGCGCCTGTCCTTGCCGACCCCCTTTGTGGAGTACAGCTCTTCGAGCTCCTTCCGAGACTTGAACGTACCGTCCGCGTCATTTACCGCCTGCCCCCAAGGTATGTTCTTCGCCCCAGGGATATGTCCTCCGCGCTGCGCCTGTTCGTTCGGGTACTCCGGAGGCGCGGTAATCTCGCCCGTGAACTCCTTCGGACCCCTGACGTCGACGAGGACCTTGTCCTTGCTGCCGATGGCTGCCCTGACGTCCTCCCGGTATGCCCTTACCCTCGTGTCCGGTGAGCCCACCCTGTAGGTGGCGGGAGCGAACACTGGCACGTCTTTCGTCAGCGGCCGGTCCTCCAGCAACCATTTCTTCCTGCCGCCATCCATCAGCTTGACCCTTTCCACTTTGTAGTACTTCAGGTCCCAGAAAGCGTACGCGGCGAACCAGTTGTTGAAGTCCCCGTAGAGCACCACCGTCGTGTCACTCGCGATCCCGTTCCGTCCCAGCAGTGCTTCGAGCTGCTCCTTCGACAGTATGTCTCTGTTCAACTGGTCGTTCATGTCCCTCTTCCAGTCGAACACAACCGCGCTTGGTATGTGGCCGAGGTAGTAGTTCGAGGCCGGGTCGTAGTCCACCTCCACTACGCGGACCGAAGGGTCCTTGAAGTGCTGGCTGACCCAATTGGTGTCGACTAGGGATTCTGGATGAGAGTAGGTCTCGCTCACATTATAACATATGTGATAATCCCGATTAAAAGCTTTCGTTGCCGCGCCGCGATGGTGCCTGTGTGAGGCGGAATCAGTCTACAAAGCTGCTAACCCGGGTTCAAATCCCGGCGACCGCACCTGCAGCACTCATCTGGGACGAAACCTCGGCTTGACATGTGCCTCCCTTGATCACCGTCCTGAGTCAAACTATGATGAATCTTTGACGAGGGCCAGTCCCCGAAGTGACGGGAACATGCTAGAACCGTTAGGCTGTGGCCGACTCGTGCGAGCGCACTGCAGCACCCCTCTGTGTTCGGTTGATGGGAGTACAGCTCCCGTCCAACGTCCCTCTGGTGGTCCCTTGCTACCGCTGCGGCTGCAGGTCGCTCTACGACGTCGCTGGCCCGGACTAAACCTCATGTGCTGCGGGACGAGCTCGTGAAGTTCGTCATTGCCAAGGATGTCCTTTTTGCATCCGTAACAACGATTACGAGGTTTGTCAGTGCTATGCCGAAGGCATTACTATCAAATCACAGCTCATTCCGGCTTGTTTTTCTCAGCTCTCCCAACGAGTCCGCGGCATGCTCTTAAGTCCGGGCTTGAACCCCAGCCGATGGCATGACGCAGGTTATCCCCTTGAAGTGCCCAAGCTGTGGGGCTCCTGTTCCCAGAGAGAGCATGCGCTGCGAGTTCTGTGGCACTGAGCTCATCTTAGTTCAGGGCGGCACCGGACCACAGATGAATCAGGCCACGACATGTCCACGTTGCGGTAGACCTCTAGGTTTCGGCGCTTGGCTCTGCTCGAAATGCGGTTACTTTTCGCCAGAGAACAGCCAAAAGGTGAGGGAGCTTCAGGCCAAACAGAAGTTCCTCCAAGATGACTTGAAAAAGAAGGTGCCTGGCTTGGCGAACATCCTAGGTGCGAATGAATACGTCTACTACTGCCACTATGGGCCGACGTACTTCCAGGCTGTCACTGAGAAGAGGTTCCTGATCAACGCAAGAGAGGACAGGGGGCTCCGGGGATTCGGAGGGTGGGTGCTCCAGGAAGCACCTTGGGGCGAAGTTGTAGCTGCTGGCGACTTGCAAAATAAATCAAATTTCATGGGCGATAGATGGACTGAATTCGAAATTCAGACCTTCAAGGGACCAATCGTATGCAAGAACGACTGGCGGGCGGCCGCGAGACTGCACCAAGAGGCCAAGCACGCACTTGGATTACATAATGCTGGGGCACGGGACATTCGAGCGGTCATCTTCGCCCTCAATTCGGAAGCCGCGAACTAGTCCGTTCGCTCTTCGGGTTGGGCGTCGTCTCGATGGTGGTTGCTAAGGTGTTATTTCCAGGCTACAGGCAACCTACCCACCGTTTGTACGCTGCTGACACCGAAAAACGCAGTCAAAGGCGACAGTGATAACAACAGTAATTATGACTGTGGAACTAACAATGACCAGAGTCCTTTCCATATACACACAGACAGACAGTCACTCTCTCACACTCAGTCTCTCTCACACACAAGCACAGACACAGGCACAGACAGGCACAGGCAAAGAAAAGAGAGAGCGCACCTGCAGCACCAAACGCTCGATTTCTGACGAACTTGTGAGCGCTGCGTTGTCAATCATCGACTTGAGCGGATTCTCCTACAGTATGTAGCTCGACAAGGAAGCTCCTCACCCGCTCGTGCCCTTTCTGAAAACCTGCCAGCTTGTCGGCGTACGTCTTGTTCTGCCCCGACTTGACATAGTTCTTAGCATACTTCTCATCATCCCAAAGAGAGAGCGCGACGAACTCGTCATTCTTTCCGACTGGTCGAAGTAGGTAGAGCCTCCGCAGTCCCTTTAGCTTCTTGGCAGTTGACGCGATTTCTGTTTCAAAGGTCTTCGCGAACCTGCGGCCCCTGCCCCGCTTGATCTTCATCGTTATCAGTCTGGCGAATCTGGTTTGGCCCATCGGACCTGTATGGACTTGCGCGTGGAATAAACCTACTGCTTGGCCGACCCGGACGAACCAGCCATTTCGCTCCTCAGTCGCTCTGTCGACGCTTGGCCCACAGTCATACCCTCCGTATCTATCACCACACCGTAGTCGCCCCGCGCCTGTTCGGCGCTGAGGTATCCGTCGATTACATCCGAGAGGACCCTTTGAGGGTCCCTCCTGAGCGGATTCCCGTAGCCCCCGCCGCCCCCGGTCTTCAACCGGATTAGGTCGCCCTTGGCGAGAGCTTCGGCAGCCACCTTCCTTGTCTTCTTCGGCTCCTTGCCTTTCTCGTATAGGATGAAGTAGTTCGGCGTTCCTGAGCCGCCGCCCTTCATACCCCAGCAGGGGTAGAGTGACCTGCCGAAAGATGCAGTGAACGTTGCGTTGGAGTTGTCTATCCTGTAATCCTTGACTAGACCGAACCCGCCCCTGAACTCCCCCTTCCCACACCCGTCCTGCACGTTCAAGGAATACTGCTCGACTATTATCGGATGCCTCACCTCGATGACTTCGTTCGACATGATGTACGTCTCCCCGTCCCCAGAGCACACCAGCCCGCTCTCCCCGTCTTTCCCCTCCGCTCCTCCCCACCCTCCTGCCTGAGGCTCCACGATTGCGAATGGCTCCTTTGTCCTGTCGTCCACTCCGCCGACTATCGTTGCGCACACGCTCAGGAAGTGACCCGCCGAGAGCCTATCGGGCACATGCGGGGCGAGAGCCTTCCAGACCAAGTCTGTGACGAAGCCCATCGACTCCCAGTATGTGGATGTCGGTGCTGGCGGCGTGGGGTTGAATATGGTGCCTGGCTCGGCTATCACCTTCAGAGGACTGAAGCTGCCGTCGTTGGCTGGGCCGTGCGGGTCTGTCACAGACTTCAAGATCGCCCTCGCTGCTGATACTGTTGCGCACCATGGAGAGTTGATGGAGCCCCTCGCCTGCTTACCCGAACCCGTCAGGTCAATCACGAATTCCGCGTCTGTTATCGTTATCTTTGCCCTGACTGGAACAGGTGTGTCCGTAATCCCGTCATCATCGACAGAATCCTCTGCGTGGAAGGTCCCGTGCGGGAGCTCCCTGAGCCTGAGTTTGGTGAGCTTCTCCCCCTTTGCCATTATCCTGCTGATTGAGTCGAGCACCAAATTCACCCCGTACTTGCCGCACAGCTCCTCGACCCTCCTCGCCCCGACCCTCAGCGCGGCGGCGTGTGCCTCCATATCTCCGAGTGTCATCACGGGAGTTCGCACGTTCGCCCTGATTATCTCTACCATTGCCGGGACGACCTTTCCCCTCTCGAACAGCTTTATCGGAGTGAAGATTAGCCCCTCCTGGTAGAGTTCGGTAGAGTCCGAGGTCCAGCTGCCGAAGTGCATCCCTCCCACCTCGCTCCAGTGACCCTTGATGGTGGAGAATGCCACGAGTTTCTTCTTGACGAAGACGGGCATGACGAGGGTGACGTCGTTGAGGTGGGTCCCGCTTGTGTAGGGGACGTTCACGATGCAGATGTCGCCTGGGTCGAAGCCATCCCGCCCGAACTTCTTGATGCAGTCCTGGGTGGCAAGGTCTAGAGTGCCGAGGAAGCCCGGAACGCCGTTCGCCTGGGCTACGAGCTTCCCCGAAGCGTCCATAAGCCCTGCCGCGTAGTCGAGGACCTCGTAGATCACTGGGCTCTTGCTCGTCCTCCCGAAGGCGACGAACGACTCTTCGGCCGCTGCCACCAAGCTGCTCTCGATTATCTCGAGCGTGAAGTCATCGAATCTGGCCAACCTAGGCCACCTCCAGTATCAGATTTCCGAACTTGTCCACCTTTAGTCTGTCCCCAGTCTGCAGTATGGTTGTCGAAGTGGGCTCCTCGATGACCGCTGGTCCCCTGAGTACGGTCCCTACCTTGAGCCAGTCTCTTTCATACGCCTTGATCCTCCTGAGGCCTGATTGGTCCACCACGGCCTTCCTCTCCTTGGGAGGCGACAGCTTCTTCGGGGCCTTCCAGGGCTTCATCCTTGGCTTGACCACCCTCCCGAAGGCCGACAGGTGCACGTTGACAACCTCGAGGGGGTCGCTCAGCGTGAACGTGTATTGCTTCATGTGGAGTTTGCGGAACCTCTTTGCAATCTTCTCCAGAGCCCCCCGGCCCCTTGTTCCTATTGGAATGGGCGTCGGCACTGTATGTTCCTGGCCCAGATACCTGATGTCGAAAATCGCCTCAAACCAGATGGAATCCTTCTTGACCCCCTCTTCATAGAGCTGCTTGTATGCAGCTCTGCTCATCTCCTCCGATATGCTCTGCAGCTCGTTCAGGCCTTCGACGTCCAGCTTGGTGACCTTGGTCCTGACGTAGTCATGCCTCAGGTCCGTCATGAGCATTCCCCAGGCTGAGAAGACGCCCGGCACCCTCGGTATGACTACCTTGCGCGTCCCAAGCTCCTTTGCGAGTGAAGACGCAAACATCGGACCTCCTCCGCCGAAGGCCACGAGCACGAAGTCCCTCGGGTCATAACCCCTTCGGATAGATACTAGTTTCATGGCGTTCACCATGTTCGCTGTTGCCAGTCTTATCGCTCCTCTGGCTGCGTCGACGACATCGAGTTCGAGTCTGTTGGCCACCTTGCGGAACGCCTTCTCTGCCAGGCCTCGTTTGAGCCTTATCTCACCGCCCAGGAAGTAGTCGGGGTCTATTATTCCCGTGAGGACGAAGGCGTCTGTGATGGTTGGTTCCGTCCCTCCCTTGCCGTAGCAGGCCGGTCCAGGGTCGGCCCCGGCGCTCATCGGTCCCACCTTCATCGAGCCAAGCTCGTCGACCCAGGCGACGCTTCCGCCTCCAGCCCCTATCTCGACGATGTCCACCACCGGGACCTTGACCGGGTAACCTGCAAAGAACTCATTCCTGCCTATGTTGTACTCCGTGTTGATCTTGAAGCGACCGCTGTCTATCAGGCTAGTCTTCGCCGTCGTCCCGCCGACGTCCAGGCTTATGATGTTCGCCTCGTGCATCTCCCTTCCGACTTTGAGGGCTCCGATCACTCCGCCGATAGGGCCAGACTCGACCTGGTAGATTGGCGTCCTCTTCGCCTGGTCGAATGTACTGACGCCGCCGTTGCTCTGCATGACGTGCATCCTAATTCTAACGCCGAGCTTCCTCATCTCTTCCTCGAGCGTGGTCAGGTACTGAGCGACCTTGGGCTGGACGAAAGCGTTCATCACAGCTGTGTTCGTCCGCTCGTACTCTCTCCACTCTCTTGTCAGCTCGTGCGACATGGTTATGCTCGCCCCCGTCTCTCGGCTAAGAACAGAGAAGCAATCCAGCTCGTGCTGCGGATTTGCGTAGGAATTGTAGAGGGCTACGGCGATGGCCTCTGCCCCCTCCTTCCGGCAGGCGTCGGCAGCCTTCATTACGTCGTCGCTGTTCAACTGGCGTAGCACCCGCCCGTCGGAAGAGATCCTCTCATCCACCTCGAACCTCAGCCGCCTCGGGACCAGCGGCTTCGGCTTCGCGTACCTGAAGTTGTACAGGTCCGTTCGGTTCGACCTCTGAATCTCGAGAACGTCTCTGAACCCCCTTGTGGTCAGGAGCAGAGTCTTCGCGCCCTTTCCCTCCGTCAGCGCGTTGATGACCATGGTCGAACCCGTCCCGATGAATCGGTCAATCTCCTCTCCCCTGAGCCCGCCCTTCTTCACAACTTTGATCACACCGTTCGCGAAGTTCTCCGGGGTTGTCGAATCCTTCACGAAGATGAAGGCGCCGGTCTTCTCGTCAAGGGCGCAGAGATCGGTGAAGGTGCCGCCCACGTCTATGGCGACTCGGATTCCCAAGTCCAGTGGGTTATGGAAGGGAGTTGATATAATGCTTCAGATATCCGAGAGAGCTCAGATTAGAGCTCCTCGGTCTGCTCATTCCGTTGCTTGAGCTGGGCCAGGACGAGTAACGCGACGCCCACAAAGAATGCCCCAGTTGGGACCGCATCAATGATTCTCAGCAGCACGCTAGCTTCGGCCGGATTGGTGAATATGCTGACCGGAGAGACTACGAAGACCAAGATCGATCCGAGGAGGGAGAGGAGCAGCAAGGCAGAACCCATCACGAACAGTTTCCTCGAGTTCATGCGCCGATGCGACTTGGCTAGAAACGGTATATTAGCTCAATGAACGAAAGTTCTGCTTTTTGTCAGCCCATTAGAACGCGTCGAGGGGAAGAAAAAGAGGTCAGGCTGGAACAGTGCTCGTCGGCGTCTCGCTTCCTCCCTTCCACTTCCTGTTTCCGTACCAGGCGAGGGCGAAGACTATGGCAATCATCAGTACTGCTCCAGCCGTTTGTGCGGCTGAACCGATAGGGACTCCTGCGATGCAAGGATTGCCCAAACAGGGATTGCCGGAGAGTACGCCACTGAAGAGCAAGCTACAACCCCGCTTGTGTGGCTACGGCAATCGCTGTGAGAACGACCGAAAGAATGGTGATCCATCTTAGGTAGGGGAAGTTCCAGGTTGGCTTCACGAAGTTAGGTGTTGATACCAGGAGGACCGCTGGTACCAGTGCGTAAATTGCCAGGAAGGTCGCGTATGGAATGACCCCGACGAAGTTGTAGACCGCCAAGGGCCAGATCGTGGGTGCGAACTTGAAGACGTAGACGTAGAGGAAGAACCAGCCCCAGTATTGTATGAACAGGGCAACCGCGGTTACTGCCCAGTAGGAGACTACCTTCGCTGCCGTGCTGTTCATTGCGTAGATTCTCTTGTAGAAGACGGCTAGGACGAAGATGTGCGGCCAGTAGAACGGTAGGCCGTAGAACCCGACGCTCGACGTGAAAGAATCGAGGATAGTGACGATTATTCCCCCTAGTGGCCCTGCGGCCATGGTTGCAATCGAGAGGTACGCACCTACTAGGTTGAAGTTAACCCCTGGTAGGTAGCCTGGAAGGCTGAGCCCGAAGGCTTCTGTAATGAGGGAGAGTCCCCCGAGGACCGCTGCTACGCTGATTTGTCTGGTTGTAAGTAGCATTTTTCTTTTCGGCATCGCAGCAGCTGAGCTGCTTGATGTCATCGTATTCCCTCAGGGCGAGCCATCACATTTAAACGTAATCATCAGCTGATTCTTGCACTTTTTGTGGTCCTCAGCACGTGCCGAGAGGATGCCAGAGTCAGTAGGGCCCTAGCCCCAGGAGATGCCTGAGTATGAGGGTGGTGAACCTGTAGTCAGCCCATCCCAGGCCCCAAGAAGCTGCGCCGATCGCCTGCCCGAAGGCTATGAACGCTATGAGAATGATGAAGACGACCCAGTCCGTCCGTCTAAACACTATCTCCCTGAGGTACGTCCTCTTCTTCGGGTCGAGTCCGTATCCTTTCGAGGATATCGCAGCGGCGAGGAACTCAGCCCTAGTCAGCGACCTGACCAAGACTGGCACGATTGTCGGGACCGCTTTCCTCACGAGCGTCACCGGATTCTTCGACCTCGCCTCCCACCCCCTGGCTCTCTGAGCTTCCACGACTCCATTTAGCTGGGCCAAGAGGACGGGCATGAAGCCGAAGGCCACGTTGATCGCGGTTGTAATCTCGTTTGGAATCCTTAGCTTGACCATCGCCGACGCCAGATTATCGGGAGAGGTGACCGAGAGGAGGAAGCGACCGGAGAGCGCTATTATCGTGATTCTGTCCATGGCCCCCCACGCGTAGACCAGGGATTCGAGGCTGACGTGACCGCATGGGCACACCCAGAACTTTTGCGGAATCAGGTAGAAGAGTGAATCGAGGGGCCAGGAAGGTCTGGATGCTACGATGGAGCTTTCGTAGAACAGGAGGTTGTATAAGAGCAGGAAGAGAAGGGCCGGAGTCAGATAGAGAAGGAACTTCGCGGTCAGCCTCATCGAGACCTTGGCTAGCCTTGTCATAGCCAGGATCGAGAATAGGAGGGCTGTTAGGAAGATCGGGTCGTTCCAGCTCACCGCAGGTAGAGTGAGGGAGAAGAATACCGCGAACTTCACCCTCGGGTCAAGCCTGTGGAAGAAGGTGTTGAGCGGCTTGTATCCGAAGATTTCGCTGCTCAACTCTTGCCGCCATCCAGTCCCAGCGCCTGCAGGGCTTCGGGCATGGTAAGAATATCAGGCGGAAGGCCCGGCTCCCTCGCCTGCTGAAAGATTCGCGTGATTTGAGGGGGGACGATTGATGTCTGGATGAGCACTTCGGGCTTGGAGAAGACATACCTGGGTGTTCCCTCAGTGAGCAGGCTGCCATCCTTCAGCACGTAGATGTGCTTGCAGTACTCAGCTATGAGGTCCATGTTGTGGCTGATAATGATTATGGTCTTCCCTTCTTCGTTGAGCTTCTTGCAGAGTTCCATTATGACCTTGGCCCTGGAATAGTCCTGTCCAGTCGTTGGCTCGTCGACGACCAGTATCTTTGGGTTGAGTGTGAGCGTCGAACCAAAGGCAACCCTTCTTCTGAGCCCCTGGCTCAGGCTGAACGGGTTGAGTTGGAGATAGGGAGTCAGCTCGAGGTCCTTGGCCACGGCCTCGACCGCTTTCGCCGCCTCCTCAAGTGAAAGGCCGAGGTTCTTGGGGGCAAACTCCAGCTCTTGTCTCACAGTCCTCGCGAAGATCTGGTCGTCCGGATTCTGGAAGTTGTACCCTACAAGCCTGGCGAGCTGAGTGATCGCCTTGCCCGAAATATCTTCCCCGCAGACCCTGACAGACCCCGATGTCGGTCGCAGCAGGCCGTTGAGCAACTTGACCAGTGTCGTTTTGCCGGAGCCGTTCCTGCCTATGAAACCGACGTAACCCCCCTCTGGAATCTTCAAGCTGATGCCCTTCAGAGCCTCGGTGCCGTCAGGGTAAGCGAACCTGACATCCTGGACCTCGACGATGGCATTCGCGGCGTCCGCGTCGGCGGGGTCGGCGACGCCGGGTCGGGATGATGCAGCGGGCTTCGTTCGCTTCAACTTCTTGAGCGACTCGTCGAGGAGTCTGACAGCGCCTTCGGTTGTGAATGGCAGCTCTCCCTTGGCGAGCCCCCGCTTCTCCAGCTCGAAAGCCAGCTGTGTGGCATGAGGAACCTGAAGGTCCAATCCCTCCATCGGCTCAATGCGCCTTAGCACTTCGTGCGGCGGACCGTCCGCCAGAATTCGGCCCTTGTCCATGACTATCAGTCGCTGCGCGTAGGGCAGGATGCTCTCGAGGTTGTGCTCGACTACGACGAAGGTCCTGTTCCCTCCAGCTATGAGCGCCGAAAGCCGCTGAAAGATGAGCTGTGCACCGTACGGGTCGAGGTTCGAGGTGGGTTCGTCGAGGACGAATATCTCCGGCCGCATCGTGTAGATTGCCGCAAGCGCACAGGCCTGCTGTTGTCCGCCAGAAAGCGCGTGGGGGCTCTTCATCCTGGCATCCTGAAGCCTCGCGAACTCCAAACCTTCGTCAATCCGCGCAAAAATCTCTTCTCTTGGAACAGCGTAATTCGCCGGTCCGAAGGCAAGCTCCTCCTCCACCGTGGAGTTGAAGAGCTGATTCGAGGGGTCGTCGAAGAGCAGTCCGGCCTTGGCGGCGAGGTACGGGATGTCAAACGAAGACACGTCCATTCCGCAGATGTTTACGCTCCCCCGCAGCTCTCCCTCGAAGAAGTGTGGTATCAGGCCGTTGAAACACCGGCAGAGGGTTGTCTTCCCTGCACCGCTGGGGCCAGTGATGACCACCACCTCGCCCGTCTTGATGGTCAGGTTGATTCCCTCCAGAGCGGGCTTTGTCGTCTCGTTGTACACCCAAGTGACGTCTTTGAACTCTGCCGCCAGCTCGCCCGCTGACTCGCGTGGCGGTGAACTCATCTGTTGTTTTGGGTGGCTTGGTTGGAGTAAAAGTCTTTCCGTGACCGTTTGCAGTTACGGAACGGACGTGCGACTTCAGTCATCTTGACCACAATCAAAGATATTTTCTCTCCTAGGAATTACTTCCCAAGAACAGACTTCAAAACGGTAGACGGTTTCGCCTTTTCTTTTCTCGGCGCCTCCCGCGGATTGCCTAGAAAGATTATTACTCTGAGGGACCTCTTGCCCAAAGCGATGCCGCTCCGGGTGGCCATCGACATAGGAGGAGGATTCACTGACCTAATCGCGGTCGACGAGCAGACCGGGGAGATGGTCTGGTCAAAAGGGCAGACGACACCCGCAGACCTCACTCAGGGGATAGTCGATGTCTTCAAGATGAGCAAGGTCGACCCGTCGAGCTGCGCGCAACTCCTCCACGGCCAAACGGTGGTAATCAACGCTGTGCTCCAGAGGAGGGGGGCGAAGGTGGGACTGATTACCACCAAGGGCTTCCGCGACATCCTCGCGATTCAGAGAGCCAACAGGAGGGACATCTTCAACCTTCGCTACAAGAAACCGGAGCCGTTCGTCCCAAGGTACCTGAGGACTGAGGTGGATGAGAGGACGATGTCCGATGGCAGCGTCCTGAAGCAAGTCGATGCGTCAGATGCAGTGAAGGCTTATCGCAGCCTGAAGGCCGAGGGCGCAGAATCGGTTGCGATATGCTTCATCAACAGTTACATGAACCCTTCAAACGAGAGAACAGCACTCCGGGCGATAAGGGGCGCCGAGGAGGCCAACGAGGGCGCGGCGACCATCTCGAGCGACGTGACTAGGGAGTGGAGGGAGTACGAAAGGACAAGCACAGCGGTCCTCAATGCCTACGTCATGCCACTGATTGGAGGATACCTCGCAAGGCTGAAAGACGAATTCGGGAAGCTCAACTTCAGGGGCGTCTACTACATGATGCTGTCAAGCGGCGGGGTTGCCAGCTTCGACCTTGTCAGGAGCGTGCCGATACAGACCATCGAGTCCGGCCCGGTGGCAGGTGTTGTGGCTGGCGTGAAGATTGCTGAACTGATGGGAGAGGAGAACGTAATAGTCCTGGACGGAGGCAGCACCACGACCAAGGCAAGCCTCGTGGAGGGTCTGACGATCAAGTTCACGACCGACTACTCGGTCGAGAAGGACGAGTTCAAAGCAGGCTATCCGGTCAAAGTGCCGATCGTTGACATCGTCGAGATAGGTAACGGCGGCGGAAGCATCGCCTGGGTCGACGAAGTCGGCAACCTGAGAGTGGGGCCCAGGAGCGCTGGGGCCGACCCTGGACCGGCCTGCTACGGCAAGGGAGGGACGGAACCCACGCTCACGGACGCGTACCTGGCCGTTGGTTTCCTGAACCCGAAGTACTTCTTGGGAGGGCAGGTCAGCCTCAACCTTGACCTAGCAGTCATGGCTGTATCAAAGATAGCACAGCGCTTCCAGATTTCCTTGGAGGAGGCCGCGTTCGCCATTATCAGGTTGGCGAACGACAACGCCTCCCAGGTCCTGAGGTTGATTTCGGTGCAGAGGGGGTACGACCCTAGGGACTTCGCGCTTATCGCCCACGGCGGCTCAGGGCCGATGCTCTCCCCCTTCATAGTAGAGGAACTTGAAATCCCCAGGGTCATCATCCCGATAATTCCTCCGGGTAACTTCTCCGCGTGGGGACTCCTGATGAGCGACCTGCGTCAGGACAGGGTTAAGACGGTCGTGAAGAGGCTGGACAGTGTCGGGATAGAGGATTCGTTCAACGCCGGGTACAACGAACTCGAGGATGAAATCACTTCGCTGTACAGAGATGAAGGGACAAATGAGGGCGTCGTACTTCGCAGGAACGCAGACCTGAGATACTACGGGCAGGAGCACACGATAAGGGTATTCGTCGACAGGGTGACGATAGACGCCAGCGGAGTGAAGGAGATAGGCTCCAGGTTCCAAGCCCGGCATCACAAGGAGTACGGATTTACCTTGGATGGCCCGGTCGAGCTCGTCAACCTTCACGTGAGCGGGATAGTGGCCGTAAAGAAGCCGGCAGTGAGGGTCCTTGATACTGCGGGCAGTATCGAAAGAGCAGTCAAGGGAGAAAGAATGGTCTTCTGGGGAGACGGCAAGCGGACTAGCACGAGAATCTTCGAGAGGGGGAAGATTCCGGCTCTTGCGACCATAGAAGGGCCAGCAATAATCGAAGAGCCCACCTCCACCAGCTTGGTCCGGAAGGGACGCGCGGCCCGGACGGACAAGTATGGGAATCTTGTGATAAGGGTGGCATAGGTGGAGCTCAGAACGAAGTCCGACCAATTCACTCTGAGCATAGTCAGGAACGCGCTCGTCTCTGCAGCCGAAGAGATGTTCACGGTGACTGCGAGGACCGCGAAGAGTCCAATCATCTACGACGTCCTCGATTTCTCGACTGCGATAACTGACGCAGCCGGAAGGGTAACAGCCCAGGCCACTGGGATACCCCTGTTCATAGGAGTGTTCGACTACACTGTCAAGGGGATGATGAAGAAGTTCCCACCCGAGTCCCTCAGCGACGGCGACGTAGTCTTGCTAAACGACCCGTACATGACAGGGACGCACCTGAACGACGTTGGCGTGGTCGCGCCTGTCTTCTGGAAAGACAAGCTCGTGGCGTTCAGCGCGAGTAAGGGGCACTGGCTCGACGTCGGAGGAATGGCGTTCGGGAGCTGGGGCCCGGGGAGGACTGAGATCTATCAGGAAGGGATTCAGATGCCTCCCGTCAAGCTCTTCGAAGCGGGAAGGGCAGACAGGGACATAGTGGACATACTGAAGGAAAACTCCCGCATGCCCAGCTTCCTTGTCGGAGACATGGAGGCCCAGGTAGCAGGCCTAAGAGTCGCCTCCAGGAGGGTCAAGAGAATCATAGAGAAGTACGGGCTAGAGACCTACGAAGAAACGTGTCATAAGATTCTCTCTGACGGGGAGAAGCAGGCCCGGAGCAGGCTCGCTGGCCTTCCCCACGGCAGGTTCGAGGCAAACGACTTCCTCGACGAAGGGGGAAAGAACGACGACCCCCTCCCGATACACGTGAAGGTCGACATCAGCGACCAGAAGTTCCTAGTCGACTTCTCAGGCAACTCACCCCAGTTGCCCTTCTCGCTCAACACCACCTACCCTGCCACGGTGGCAGCCGTGAGGGTCGTCTACATGGCCATGATCGACCCGCACGCTAGGTACAACCAGGGCGTGGTCGCACCGCTCGAAGTGGTAGCTCCGGAACGCACCATCTTCAACGCACTGAAGCCGGCGCCCGTCTCGGTCTACTGGGAGGCATTGACGTATGCGGCCGACTTGGTCTGGAAGGCTCTCGCACCAGTGTCAAGGGATAAGCTGACCGCTGGGCACTTCCTCAGCGTTGTCGCCGAGATCATCGCCGGTGTTAATGACAAGACTGGCGAGCCTTTCGCGCTCGTCGAGCCCAACGCCGGAGGCTGGGGAGCTGGCATGGACAAGGACGGGGAGAGCTCCCTTGTCAGCTTCGCGGATGGCGAGACCTACACCTCGTCCGTGGAGGTCATAGAAACGAGGTACCCTATAATGGTCGACAGGTATTGCTTGAACACTGAAGATGGTGTAGGGCACGGGAAGTTCAGGGGCGGGTTCGGGATAATCAAGGACTACAGGATGCTGAATAGCAGCGCTGAATTCACCACAGATGTGAACAGGTCTAAGGTGGTGCCGTGGGGGATAGAAGGGGGGAAGGGAGGAACATCGAACTACATGGTAATCCTCAGGGGCGGCAAGGAGATCGACAGAGTGAGGAAGATTTCGTCATTCAAGCTGACCAAGGACGACATCGTAAGCATACGGACAGGGGCCGGAGGTGGATGGGGAAACCCGAAGGAGAGGGCCCGTGAGCTCGTGCTGCAAGACGTCAGGGAGGGTCTGCTGACGGTCCAAGCAGCCAGAGAAGCCTACCCGGCTCAGTTGAGGGAGAACCCGCCAACTGTGGACCGAGACGCCACAGCAAGAATGAGAAGTTCGCGCTGACGATTTCAGTGGTCATCCTCCTGGCTAGCGCACTAAGTGACTGGCACTACGCCGCTTCGCGAGGTTGATTCTCTTCCTCAAGACAGCGACAAAGGTGAGGAGGCAGAGACAAACGAGAAGTACGAATACCACGCCTACGCCAGTCTCCTGTCGATGACGCCCTCCTTCCTTGCCTTGGTCTCCGCCGCTAGGTAGACCCAGAGGCTCAAGCCAAGCGTTCGCGCCTCGGCATTTATCTTTTGGGTCGGGCCTTCGACTCGGGAGAATCTTCGCAGCCTCGCCAGTCGTTTCCGGGCAACGGTTAAAGACGGACGCGGCTCGAAGCACGTCACATGGCAGACCTGGCCGGCTACAGGGGTAGCGCACTCCGGTTCCTGAGGAAGGCCAGGGCCAGCGTGGGCGACGTACTGGAGGTGACAACAGACTGGGGAAGCATCTCGGGCACGCTCGTGCCGAGATACGAATACGACGACGACTGGCACGTCGTTCTCAAGCTTCCGTCAGGATACAACGTAGGTCTCGACGTCTCTAGACTCAGAACGGCCAAGGTCAAGGCCAAGGGGGAGAAGCCGGCCTTCGAGCCTCCCCCTGCTCCGAGGTCCAAGGCAAAACTTCCGCGTGTTCTCATCATAGGGACGGGCGGGACCATCGCCAGCAGGGTCGATTACAGGACGGGCGCGGTCCGCCCCGCGGTGTCGGCTGGGGAGCTGTACGCCCTGATCCCGGAGCTCTCCGAGATAGCGCGGATCGAGCCCGAGATACTCTTCAGCATCTACAGCGAGAACATGGAGCCTCTGAACTGGACGAAGCTCGCGAGGCGAGTGGCCAGGGCGGTCGCCGAGGGCGTGCACGGGATTGTGGTCACGCACGGAACAGACACCCTCGGCTACACTGCCGCCGCCCTGAGCTTCGCCCTGCAGGGGGTTCCAATCCCCGTGGTGTTGACTGCCGCCCAAAGGTCGTCTGACAGACCATCCTCGGACGCTGCGGGCAACCTGATCGGAGCCGCCTCAGTGGCTGCCCGCGCGAGCTTCTCTGGGGTATACGTGGCGATGCACCTGAGCGAAAGCGACGACGGAATCGCAATCCACCGAGGGACGCGGGTCAGGAAGAACCATACCAGCGCCCGCGACGCTTTCGAATCTGTGGGGGTCCCCCTGGCTGCGGTTTGGAGGAGCAGCGGTCTCGAGCAGGTCGACGCGTCCCTCCCGGACAGGCGGGGTAAGGCCGGCTACAGGGCGAAGGCAAGGTTCGAAGCGCGAGTCGCTCTCCTGAAGTTCTATCCCTCCATGCCAACGCTCCTGATCGACAACCTGCGCAAGGCGGGAACCAAAGCGATAGTCCTGGAGGGCAGCGGCCTCGGTCACGTCAACTCGAGAAACATAGCGGCGGTCCGCAATTTCGCGGCCAAGGGACGGCTGGTGTTCATGACATCACAGTGCATCAACGGCAGGGTCGACATGAACGTCTACGACACTGGAAGGGACCTCCTTGCGGCAGGTGCGATCCCCCTCGAAGACATGCTGGCCGAGACTGCCCTGGTGAAGGCGATGTGGGTGCTTGGCAACTCTAGGAATATGGATGAAGCGAAGAAACTCATGACGAAGAACCTCGCGGGCGAGATGACTCCACGAACGTTCAGGAAGTGAAGGCTCTGGATTTCCAGTTCGACCCCGCAAGAATCGGCCTCAAAGTAGGCCTGGAAATCCACCAGCAGCTCGCTTCCGCGACAAAGCTCTTCTGCGCCTGTCCAGTCACGAAATCCGAGGCGCTCCCCTACTCCTTCGTGCGGAGGCTCAGGCCCGCTCAGAGCGAGACTGGTCGCTTGGACCCGGCAGCGGTCTTCGAATTCTCAAAAGGGAGGTCGAACGTGTATCGATGGAACCCAGAGTCCTCTTGCCTGGTTGAGGCGGACGAGGAGCCTCCGCACCCGTTGAACGAGGAGGCTGTCGACATCGTCCTGCTCGTCTCCAGCATTCTTCATTCCAACATCTTGGATGAGGTGCACGTGATGAGGAAGATCGTGATCGATGGGTCGAACACGACGGGCTTCCAGAGGACCACCGTCTTGGCCCTCGGTGGCTACCTCGAGGTCGACGGCTCCAGGGTAGGAGTGCAGACGGTCACCTTGGAGGAGGATGCCGCTAGGATACTTGGGGAGGACTCGAAGGCGAGGCACTTCGCCCTCGACAGGCTGGGTGTCCCCCTTGTCGAGGTCGCGCTCGACCCGGTCACGGGCACTCCGGAATACGTGGGCGAGGTCGCCCTGAGCCTGGGAAGGGCCCTTCGTTCGACCGGCCGCGTTGCCCGCGGACTGGGCACAATCAGGCAGGACCTGAACGTCTCGGTGATGGGCGGCAGGGTCGTCGAAGTGAAGGGAGTCCAGAAGCTGAACCTCATCCCTAAGGTCGTGGCCTACGAGGTCAACCGCCAGATGGGTCTCATCAGGCTGGCCGAAGAGCTCGGTAAGAGGGGCGTCGCTAGAGTGAGGGTATCGTCGAAGGAGGTCACCCCCGTCTTGAAGAACGCCTTGAGCGGCGTACTCCAGAGCGCCCTGAGGGCCCGGGGGAAGATAATCTGCGTGTCGGCGGAAAGTTTCGCTGGTCTACTGGGATGGGAACCTTACCCGGGCATCAGGCTCGGAAAGGAACTCGCCGAGGTCGCTAGGGCCAACTCGCTCGGCGGCGTCATCCATTCAGACGAGTTCGCCAAGCAGGGCATAACAGCCCAAGAGGATGACGCGCTCAGAAAGGAACTCGGGTGCGATGAGGAGGCGGGACTCGTCCTTTTGGCAGGAGACCGTGAGATTGTCGACAGGACCGTCGGTCTGATCAAGCGGAGGCTGGAGCAGGCTCCGGACGGTGTCCCCGCGGAGACGCGGGCGCCCACCGATGATGGAGAGACCAGGTTCATGCGGCCCCGACCGGGCGCCCAACGCATGTATCCAGAGACGGACATACCTGATATCGTGATCACTTCGCAAAGGGCCGAGGCGGTTCAAAGAAGGCTACCCGAGCCGTGGACGTCGAGGGTGAAGCGCTATGAGAAGGAGTACTCCCTCAGCGAAGACATGGCACTGAAGGTGTACGATTCGGATAGGGCTCCGCTCTTCGAGAGGCTCTCGAGACAGACCAGACTCGAGCCTTCCTTGGTGGCTTCGTTGCTGGTGGACGTGCCAGCGCGGCTCGCGAGGGAAGGGCTCGAAGAGGAGGCTATTGGAGACGCAATTCTGGAGCGAGTGCTGAGAGCGGTCGGCGATGGCAGGTTCGCGAAGGAAGCGGCGACTGACGTCGTTAGACTGTTGGCAAAGGGCGAAGCAAAAGAGCTTGAGGCAGCGTTGGGCTTGTTGGGCCTGACCTCCATGAGTTCCAGCGACTTGGAGGCAATGGTCGACAGGGTGATCAGGAGCGAATCGAAGTTGATAGCAGAGAGGGGCGACGGCGCGTTCTCGCCATTGATGGGCGAGGTGATGAAGCAGGTCAGAGGAAAGGTCGACGGCCAGGAGGTCAGCAGACTCTTGCGCGAGAGGCTGAGGGCGGCCCTGAAACCCTGAGGGTCCGAGTCGGCCCTGGTGAAGGAAAGGAAGCTCAAGAGGCGGTTCGTCATCGGCCAGACCTCCTATCGCGACCCCGAAGACGGCTCTTACCGGTCATTCGTCCGCCCTGACTTGGTACCCTCTTCGCTTGAGGAATGCCAGGTCTCTGTCGCTCAATGACCGGGGTCGGAGTTACCCGGAAGACGATTCGTAACCCTCGTCCGTGATCTCTTGGACCTTCCGCCTCCTCCTTCTCAAGACGACGACGCCCGCCAGCCCGCCCACGACAGCTACAGGAATTACCAAGACGTAGGGGAAGGAAGTCAGCAATTTCAGCAGGCCTGGGTTCCCCGTGTGCTCGGCCTGGCTGACAACGATAGTCGTGGTGAGGTTGTTAACGCCGACTGCGGGGCTCGTGAATACGGCGTAGACCTCCCCCACACCGCTGGAGGAGGGCGTGAAGACGGCAGTTGCCTGTCCTCCGGAATTAGTGGTCGAACTCCCGGGCAAGACGTTCCCATTCCTCCCCGTCCACTGTACGCTGGCTCCGCTGAGGCCTTGGCCGTCAAGTGTAATCGTCAATGTCACACTAGTCGTCTCATTCGTAAGTATCGTGAGCGGACTAGCGTTTAGCTGGGCCTCAAAGGTGGACCCAAAAGCCTGCAGCCGGGCTGTGCCGGGCGCGAGACCGGAAGAAAGCACCGTGAACGTCGTGCTACCGGGACCTACGGGAACCATTGGAACGACCACGTAGTCTGCCCCTTGTCCAATCGTTGCGAGTAACGTCGCATTCTGGACCTTCACGTTTGAAGAAGTGATCGTGACAATTGTATTGGCTCTAGCCCGGGCGGGATTCCCTTTGGCATCTTGGAGCTGGACGATCAGGTTCGCTTTCGTTTGCGGCCGAGTTGGAACGAAGCTAGGAGGTGCCACGTAGGCGCTGATGCTGGTGGGATTGCCCGTGGGTATCGCCGTGGTGACAGAGGCACTCGCAGACTCATACCCGGTCGCCGATGCGGTGACCAGGGTCATGCCCGGTGTGGACGTCGTCCTGAACTGCGCGACTACGAAGTTCTGACCCGCGGGGATTGCGACCGAGGCGTTTACCAGAAGGCTGATGGTCGCGTTTGATACGGTCAGGAATACTGTTGTGTTGGTCAGCGCGGCCGTAGGGGACTTCGAGTTGTCGAGCAGCGACACGTAGACCGCACGGTATTCGCCGCCGTCAGCCGGCAGAGTCGGAGGCACGACGACGAGCGACAGGGATGATGGTGCTCCCTGGGCAGCAAAAGATGGCTGGACCGGTGACGAGGCCACAACCATCAGGAGCAGTGAGAGGAAGGCTATGAGTTCTCTGCGCATCGCCTTTCGGCCGATTGGACATTTTCGTATTTAGTCGTAGTAGAAACTCCGATATGGATTCCCAATACGTTGGGAGGCGGCCACCCGAGAGGATCAGCCCTCGAGTCTCCTCACCCCAATTCATAAGAGCGGGGTGTGCAGTATCGATTGCGTCAGGTACACCGAGAACACGCTGATTAGGACCAGGATCAGCGCGTGCTTGAATCCGTCGGCCGTGCTGCCCTCGCCCATCTTGCCAGCGACTATCCCAATCACCCAGCTCTCGACCACCGCGATCATCAGAAGCAGGTCCACGGTCGAGAGGTCGGCTGCGCTGGTGGTCGCCTGAACGCTCCGCGCTGTGAGGCTCGGTATAATAGGCGTGTTGATGAAGTACACCATCATGAACGTCGTTACAACTATCATTATCGCCGCGAAGTAGGTGATGAATATGTAGGGGCGCAGTGACGACTTCTTCTCCGCCTCGAGGTCGTTCATCTTACGGGTGAAGTCGGCCATGTCAGAGAAGCTCTTCACTGTGCCCCCGCCCAGATCGACCACTTCCATCAGGAGGAGTCCTGCCTCCTTTGTGACCCAGCTCCTAACCTCCGAGGCGAAGGTCGCGATGACCTTCGTGAGGGCGACGCCCCACGAGAGCTGAGCGCTCATCTTCTTGATGTGCTTGGAAAGAGGGCCGTACTGCTTCGCGCTCAGCCCCTGGACTGTAGCTTCAGGCGAGAGGCCTATCTTGCGGCCCTCGGAGACGTCACGGATGAAGTCAGGGAGGGCCTTCTCCAGCGCCCCCCGCCGCCTCGAAGCCCTCGTAGCCACAAAAGCTGGCGCCACGACAGTCGCGGCCAGAGCGACTGATGTCCGGAGGAACAGTCCATTGGACACATAAGAAAGCAAGAAGAAGAGAGCTACTCCCACTGGGATTGACGCGAAGAACACCTTGTAAGGCCGGTAGTCCACATAAGGAAGTTTGGTCTGCACGGCATCAAGTAGATACACGAAGAGCCCGGAGATCGCGGGGACAACGAGGAGCCCGAAGACCTCGAGCGTCTGGATTCCCCCCGCGCTGTGCGATATGAGAGCTTGCGCCTGGTAAAGGGTGAAGAGGGTGATGCCCAAGACGGCTGTAATCGTTATGTAGCCCTCGGCCAGCGTGGCCACCGTGTCGGAGGTGCGCTTGACCTTCTGGCTCCTCATTTCGTAGATGTCCCTCATCTTGGAGTCCAGGAAGGATACCATGTCTCCGCCAGTCTTGATGATTGTGGTGTAGCCGTATAGCAACTCCGCGAAGTGCTTGTTGGGATTGTACTTCGCCGCCTTCTCCAGGGCACTCGTGGGGTCGAGTCCGAAAACGTCGATGTCGAGGAGGATCCTCCTTGCTTCTTTCGCCGCTGCCGGGAAGATGTCGGCCATCCCGGCGATCCTCCTCATCGAGGCGATCGGGGTGACGCCCCCGCCAGCCATGACCACTATGAAGCCGACAAAGAAAGGAAGTTCGTTGTCCAGCGACGAGGCCCTACCGCCCTGGCTGATCCTGGGCGCTCGCATCACTATGATGAACGTGAGGGCAGGGCCCGCAGCGAGGCCAGAGCCTATCAGCAGGAGAAGGGAATCCCTCTCCATCACCGCCAAGACCATCTCTCCTGCCCAGACCGCGGTGGTGAGCACGGCCGCGAAGAAGGCAAGCGATATTAGGCCATCTGGCGTGATCCTCATGCTCGACTTCAGAATTTCGTCCTTCAGCCAAGGCGTCCGCGGAGAGATCCGCTTCGCGTAACTTCCGAAGATCCTGTACGAAAGTCCCGAGATCCTGTCGAGCGGGCCCAGCTTGACCTTCGCACTACCCAGTGCTCGCGACGCCTGCATCAGAGCTTGAACCCCTGAACGGCGTTCGCCTCGATCAGCCCAGACATCCCAGTCTCTTTGAGTGCTTTCTCGAAGATCTGCTGCGGGTGAGCCACGTAGTCCTCAAAAATCACAGACAGCTCCCTGTAGTTGCGAATGCCCTTCTCCTGTAACCACCGCAGCACCACGCTTCTCCGGTTCAGCTCGTCGACCACATCCGTGACTCTGAGCCCGAGGTCCTTGGCGAGGCGGGCCAGCTTGGGGCTGTCCCTCAGCTGAGCGACCGCTTGCGTGTCCGAGGCGGGGTTCCATTTGAACACGTTGAAGTACTGATTGACGGCATTGACCTCGTCCACTGAGACGATTCTCCGTACGGCCTTGAAGCCACCGCCGGCTTGAGGAATCGAGATCCTCCTCACAGTGAAGACTAGGTCAAGGAAAGGTATGAAGGATTCAGGAACGTCCATCGGCTTCGACGTCAGTCTCTGAATCGCGGAGTCCACATCGTCCGCGTGCAGGGTGCAGCTGCCTCCGTGACCTGTCGATATCGCCTGGAAGAGAACGTAGGCCTCCTCGCCCCTCACTTCCCCGACAACGATGATGTCAGGCCTCATCCTCATCGCCGCCTTGACCAGGTCGAAGAGCCCGACCTGGCTGCTCGACTCTCCGCTGGAGCCGTAGCTCTCCCTCGCGACCAGGGCCGTCCAGTTGAAGTGAGGAATGTTCACCTCCTGAACCTCCTCTATGGTCACCAGCTTGGTGTTCGCCCGGGTGAGGGTGAGGAGAGCGTTGAGCAGCGTCGTCTTGCCAGACCCAGTCGCGCCCGCAACCAGGACCGTCGCCTTGTTCTCCATCATCAGCCAGATGTAGGCGGCCATCCTGTGGTCCAGCACCTTGAAGTTGAGAAGGTCGACCACGGTCAGCGGGTCCTCCCTGAACTTCCTGATCGTCAGCGTGCTCCCGTAGGGTGAGACTTCCCTCCTGAAGGTAGCCATCAGCCTGTGCCTGCCCGGCAGGATGCCCTGCAGGATAGGGAAGGCTGTCGAGATGTGCTTCCCGGCCATGTGGGCGAGGCGCGTGATCAGGTTGTCCAGGTCGGCGTCGCCGTTGATCGTGACGTTGGTGGCGAGGCTCTCGTACCTCCTGTGGTAGACGAAGATCGGCTTCCCGACGCCGTCGACGGAGATGTCCTCGATGTTGGGGTCCTTCAGAAGCGCATCGAGGATGCCGAAGCCGACGAGGTCTCGCTCGGCGAAGTAAATAATCTTGGACCAGGGGATGGGGGCGACCTTGATCCCGTACTTGGTGACGATTCTCCGCGCCTGCTCGGCGAAGTATTTCTTCGGGTCGACTTCCGACCTCGGGATGGTCAGCTCGCTCTCCAGTTGGTCCAGAATCCTCGAGTAGACGTTGGCCTCCGGCACTGTGAGAGGGACCTCGTCGAGGAAGTACTTCCGGACCGTGCCTGTCTGATCATCGGCTATGGTTGCGTAGGCGAAGGGGTTGTTCAGCGGGTACCTTTCGACGACCCTACTCTGAGCAGGGATCTGCGTGCCTGTGAACGGGAATCTGACTGTTGGCTTCTTATCTGTCGACTTTTTGGAAGTGGTAACATCTTTCTTCCCCATGAGTCCGAGTTTCATTCTATGCCACTAGTATACAGTGTACCTTCGTAGGGCATGTTTTGGGCGTAGTTGTAACTAGCAGGTGGACAAGTTGTAATGCCCGCTGCCTCGCAGCCATGAGA
>JAJTZD010000002.1:48683-78316 GCA_032906685.1 Nitrososphaerales archaeon | reverse complement strand
AGTTGTAACTAGCAGGTGGACAAGTTGTAATGCCCGCTGCCTCGCAGCCATGAGAAAATAGAAAGACTAACGTAATCGTATTTGCAGAAATTGCGGGTGCATAGGCCGTAAACGAACCCACGGCTGAAGATGCAAAGACAAGCGTCTTTGGTTGATTATAAACGAGCGTTACCGGAGAATAAGTACCTGTTATCGTGTTCGAGCTGTTCGAGATGATGTACCAGGCGTATCCACGAGCTGTGCCACCACCTGAGCCTGGAGTAGGCGGAACGAATTGCATGAGAAGGGAGTATTGGTCTAGAACGATGTTCTTTTGCTGGGAGTTGAGGTTAGTCACCCTAACTGAGAAGGCGATGGAAGAAGACGTGGCGCTAGACGGCACTGCGAATGCAGGACCTACGGCTGTAAGACATTGGTTCGGCCCACATGCCGCAATTGAATAATACTTGTATGAACTGAATGATAAATACAGGTCACCTACAGCCCGCTAGTCAGAGCATTGGCGACGAGACCAGAGACAGTAATTGGGTAGGTTGCTGAAAAGACATCTCCTCTCTGAGTTACGACTTTGACCGTATTTGTGCCACCGACGTAAGTGTAGGCGGAATCGACGACGCCGAATGAAGGCGCGCCCTTCCCCGAGTTTGCGAGGAGCGGGAAGGCCGCATTGCTCGCGTAGCAACTCGCGCCGGTAGGCACACCCTTGCCTTCGCACTTGAGCACGTTTCCGGAAGAGTCCAACAGGAACATTGCAGTTACGTTGACGTTTATCCCGCCGGTGTTGTTGATGTAGAAGCCGACGTGGTTGTTTGTGAGCAAGGTTGTGATTTGGATGCTCTCGTACAAGTCGCTCTGGAGCGAGTTGCCCCTCGTGACCAGAGCCTGAAGATACTGAAAGTTCGTATTGTTGACGAAGATGAAGTAAGATGTGCCGACGGTGAAAAGCATGACGAATAGCAGGACTGCCCCCAAGATTCCCGCAATGCCTTTCCGTTTTGCACTTGATCGCATCTTCATTCGAATCACTTTACTTGATAGTACGTCACTGCGTTGCCGTACAACCCTGTCGCTGTGATTACGTACGTAGTGCCAGTATTGAAGGTCTGAGCGAAGGACGGACAATTCGTCTGCGTCGGTGGAATGGTAAGGGCGACCAGAACGGCGTTCTGCTTGACTGTATTCACGGTAGTTAGCGTAGGACTCTCGTAGGAACTGGCGGCGGTCTTGCACTTTGTGCTCAGAGTACTCCTCAAGTCATACAGGTAGTTGGTCTTCGTACTGCCGCTGACGGTGTAGTTGTAGAGCAAGTTCACCAGCCCGGCGCTATCGTAGAGTCGAACCGAGAATAGCAGCAAGTTGGTGCTTCCTGTGTTGTACAACCAAAAGCCCGTCTGGGTGGTAGACGCGAAGTACAAGTCTACGACCTTGAAGTTTTCCGCGAGGAAATTGTCTGTGGCGCCGACGCTGTTGCCGTAGGCGAGTGCGCTGACGCCAGCTTGGCCGTTGACGAACCCGAAGACAGCAAAGCCTGCAATCAGAGTCATGCTCATGGTTAGTACGGTGCCGACAAGCTCGGAGATTCCAACCCTCTTGCGTGGGCCGCACCTGCGCTTCAAGTTCTCAAACGAAAGAGGTTTTCTGTTTAATTATCGATTATGGAGGACGGGTCTGTATTTCCTGTCCCGGAAAAAGAAGAGGACGGTGGGTGTCGTCACCGCACCGCCAAGAGATATCTCGCCTAGGTGAAGGTGCCTGTGAAGGATGCCAGAGCGCCGTTGGCTAGAAGTACGTTCCCGTTGTACGCAGTTCCCTGCGCCGCAGCCGGTGCAGCCGTACCGCAATAGCCGCCAGCATTTGTCAGTGTGACTGTTATGGTCTGAGATGCCCCTGTTGCACCGGCGGTTCCCGCGGCTCCTACGATATTGCCAGCGTTGCCGGTGATGGACCAACCATTGGTTGCTGACGCGGGGACACTACAAGTTTGTCCGTTGTATGTTATTGATACACCGCTTACTGTCGTACTGCCAGTCCCGGAGTTCACGAGAGTGAGCGACCCAGCTGCCAGCAAGTGGCCCAAAGCCGCAGATGTCACTTGGACGTTTGCTGTGTTGCTAGCACTTCCGAATATGCCGAACACGTAGCCGCCTATTGCGGCAAATGCGATGAGTGTTGCTGCAATGATGAGTACTGTTGCTATGATTGGTGAGATGGCTTTCCTTTCGTTCTTCGATGTGATTTTCATTGGCCTGGAAGACTCTTGGAATTTAGATAACGATTGTGAAAGCTGGGTATGATTTCGGAATCCGTATTAGATGCGATGCGGGTAAATATCACGTGGTTCCAAAGTGTGGAATGATGGCCAGGTCCTTTTCGACCCTATACCCTTGGGAGAGGCGGATGGTCCAGGGCATCGACCTGGCGATGATTCAGAAGTTCCTGGTCCCCTTGTACGTCGCCTTCATCCTCCTCAACTTCTCCGACGCCCTCACCACGCTGGTCGCGATGACCCGCAGCCTTCACTTCGTGGAGCTGAACCCATTCGCCTCAACCCTGTTCAAGATGCAGCTGCCGGGTTTCGCCTACGCCATCTTCATGAAGTACGTGCCCGCTGTCCCGCTATTCTTCATGGTGTTCGTCAGGGACGAGCAGGGTAATCACGACGTCGAGGTCAGGCTGCTGAAGTTCGCAGCTTTCGTTGTCCTGGCCGCAGCGGACATCTATCTCGGGTACATCGTGCTCGGGAACAACCTGCCGAAGATCCTCTCCGTCTCTGGCTAGTGAAGGATTCCCGTGAATCGCCGACATTCGGGGGCGCTCTCGCGTCATAACGTTTCCTGTTGGATTCTCCGAGCGGTTTAAATACAATCTACAGGTTCTGTATTGCGATGCCAATCGTCACCGTCTCTCTTTCGGACGATGTTGTAAGGAGAACGAGGAAGATCGTCAGGGAGGTACACGGCTCGAAGAAGGGTGCCCTCTCCGGTTTGGTCGAGAGCGCACTGAAGGATGCCCTGGCCAAGCTCGAGCAACCCGACATCAGTTTACACTTCAGGGCGGTCAAGGGCGGTGTCACAGTGGCTGAAGCGGAGAGCCTTGCGGGGCTCGCTTCGATGCTCAAGGACAAAGGGGTCGAGCCCAGAAGCGTGAGGATCATCTCCCGCCCCGGAGTAGCTGTCGTGGCGAGGGCTGGCCTCCGCACGAGGTCCGTCTGAGCTTGTTCGTGGACTCGACGCCGTTCTTGGCTGTGGCGCTTGAGAACCCGTTTCTCGGGAGACGATATCCCAAGTCGGGGACTGCTCACGCGGTCCTGGACACGGGCTATGACGGTTTCGTGGTGCTCCCCGACGACATCTTTCACTATCTTGGACTGGACGAGATGTCGCAGGACAGCAGAGCCCTGGTCCTCGCCAACGGGAACCAAATGACGTCGAAAGGGTCGTACTCGAGTCTTCACCTATTGGACGCTCCGGCAACGGTCGACGGACTGGTCGAGACTTGCCCTGGCGTGGACGAGATTCTTCTAGGGACCGCGGCCATCAGACAGCTGAAGGTCGAGCTGGACTACTGTCTGCGTCGGGTTAGGTTGGAAATGTGCAGGTAGGGCCTCAACCTTCGGGACGGAGAATCCGTCAAGTCGACACGGCAGAAGGCTCGGGACCGACAGATTGCGGACTATGGATTGCGAATTCACAAAGTTATTATTAAATCAGAACGTTTACGATACCGTCTTGGCGATAGATCAAGAGGTAAAGGCCATCAAGGAGGTCAAGGCGGTAAAGGAAGAGAAGGTCGACCCCAGCCTTCTCGTGCGTGAAATGCGCGACACCCAGAGCGAGGCCGCACAGCTATCTGAGATCGAAGAACTAGAGTACACTCAAGCACAAAAACTGGTCGAATCGATGAAGGTACTGCAGGAAAGCGTGGAAACAGCCATCAATATTAGACCACAGTCCCTCGGTGAACCTCTCCTTCACTCAAGGCAGGCAATCATCGGCTCTGACGCGGTCATAATCGGCCTTGACGTTGATGGGAAGCCCTTCTCAAAGCCCCTGTCATCCCTCCATCCACGGGACATCCTGGCCGTTGTAGGGGAATGGACCCCAAGGCTGAGGGAGAAGATTCTTGAGAGGAAGAAGGAGTCGGAGAACAGGCTCTACCTCATCGAGAAGGCCCTACACCAGTTCAAGGAGGGCGCGAGCGCGATAAAGGACTCAAGGAAGCAGTTCCTGGAATCGGTAGAATCGGACCTGGTCAGGGATACACTCGAAAAGGAGTAGGGCCCGGCCAGCTTGCTCAGGTCAGACATCGAACTGGCCTCAGGGTTAGTGAAGTTCTATTCCAAGGACGAGGCACGGTCCTACCTTGAGGCAATGCTCGAGTACTATAGGATGAGGTCCGAGGAGTACGGCCAGCAGATGGGAGGCCTCCTGAGGGGTTCGGCGAGCGTGCCCGAGGGTCTCAAGGAGGACAAGAAGGAAGGTAAGGAAGACAAGAAAGGCAAGGATGGAAAGGATGGAAAGGAGGGGGGAAGAGCGCTGGCCAAGGGTTGGGTCAGGGTTGGGACCCTGCCCGTCAACACTGGCGATACAGCAAAGGCCTTTGGCGAGGTCACCCTGAAGATAGTCGAGGAGTATAAGATGAGAGTCGCAAAGACCACGGACGCTCTCAAGTCCGTCGGCGAGATGGAGTCGATAAACGTGAGCGACGGCTCCGTGTACACGCTCTTCGTCAACAGAGGAGTTCCCGATGCCCTGATCGTTGGCGCACCGGTCAAGAAGCGCGAGGTCTTCAGCTTCGCTGCAAGATTCAGGGCGGTCGGAAGAGCGAACGATGTCCCTTGAGCGCATGCGCACGTGCAAATCAGGGCAGAAGTCATCTACCTGAGCACGTGACCTACAAGAATCACTGGACGAGGATGCCTCGGGCAGTCGAACTCACACGCAATGCAGCTCACCCTTAGACCCTTGTGACTTCTAGGACGACGAAGACAGTTCCATGTAGGCCTTCACGAAGAACTTCACCAGCTCGTGAGGAGTGGTCATGACGCAGTTGACTTTGAAGTACTTGCTGACCGCGCTGCTCTGCACGCCGAGTCCCAGCAACATCACGCCGCTCCTTGATACCGCCTCGATCCTCTTCTTGAGCTCGTCTTCGATGCCCCGGTAGCCAGTCGGCAAACAGTCCGAGACCACAACGAGGTACTTCGAATCGAGAGGCCTGGTGTTCAGCGCCCGCGCAGCGGTCACGAGGGCGTCAGGAAGGTAGGTGGGTCCGCCCTGAACAAGCCCGCCGATGCGAGCTTTCGAGTCGATCGTGTAGGCCTCGTCGAAATCCTTGACTATCTGGAAGGTGTTGCTGAACGCGAAGACCGCCCACCTGCTCTTCTCCCTCATCAAACCGTTGGCCACCTCGGCGAGGCATGTCGTCATCCCCCTCAGCTGGACCGAGGCCTGCGAGATGCTCTTGCTCGCGTCTATCAGTATGGCCCAGGCCTCCTCCTTCCCCATCAGCTGGTCCCTCCAGAAGACGTCCGTCCTGACCTGCTTCGAGGCCACTACCTGCATCGCTGCCTGCATGTCAACCTGGCCGCTCTCTTCGCCCTGGTTCTCGTCGAGAACGTTTCTGACCTGCATTATTCGGTCCCTGATGCTTCTGATCGGCCCCGCGAGTTCGCTCCTTGTGCGCATGAACGAGCAGATGTCCGCTCTCGGGAACTCTACCCCTTCTAGCCTGGTGGAGCTGATGGTGTTGATGTAATGCTCCCTTATCTTGGTGGCTCTGCTTTCATGGTCTATGATAGCTTGGAGAGCATCCCTACCCTCGGCCACGTGAGGTGCAACCTGGTCCTTCTCGAGGTTGACTCCCAGCGCCTCATAGGCCCCCTCGAGCCTAGCCGTTCCGCCTTGTCTACCCTCGACCAATCGGCTCTCGAACGCCTCGCCGCCTGAATGTGATTCAGTGTGCGGAAAGGACGGGATCTGCGTCAACACGCCTTTGCTGTCGACAAGCTCGTATGCAGCGGCGGCAGCGTCCACAAGCGCTTCCACGCCGACGCTTCCGTAGACGAACCTCTGAACCAGCGACCTCACCCGGTTCCCCACCTTCACGACCTCGGTGTCCTCGTCCCCTCGCGGCTCGCTCCTGGTGGACACGCCCCACACCTCGAGTAGCAGCTTCAGCGTGGCCCTGAAGCCTCCGTTGCTGACTTGGTCGGGGTCGCGCATCCTCATTGCTGAGATGAAGTTGGCGTAGGCTATGTCTTGGAGCAGGGGACTCCACTCCCGATGCGCCATGACCGTAATCTTGTAGTCCTCGACGAGCGAAACCGCGTATATGGCGGCGTAGCGGTCCTTGCCCCTCGCCCACTCGATGTATCGCTCGACGTCGGAGTGAAGGACGTGAAAGGCTGCGTGATAGAGGGAGGCGCGAAAGAGCCTCCAGAGCGTGGTCCAGTTCTGGTTGTCAGTGTCAGCGTAGAGACCCTGAAGCGAGTAGATGCCCTCCCTTTCCTTCCTGGGTACCGGTAGCTTGACCACGTAGCCGCTCGCTTCCCGACCGATCATGGGGCGGGGCAACGACTCGTCGAGGAGGAGCCTGATGCCGTCGTACTCGGTCTTCGACACGTTCGTGAGGGTATTCCACGCGTATTCTAGGATTCTCATCCGGGAGAGACCTTTCCGTCGCCCAGGACCATCTTGACCACGCGCCTGACCGAGGTCTGGACTTCGGGGTCGTCGGACGTGAGCGAGACGATCGTCTCCTCGGCTGCCGTTGCCGGGTCAAGGCCATCCGCGACCAGCGTGGCCCAGTTGACGAGGTCGCCGACCGACGGGCCGTAGGGGAGGTCTCCGGCCTTGTACCTCCTTCGTATCTCAGCCCCGACCCTGACTATCTTCTCCGCCACTTCCATGCTGATGTGGGACCTCTTGCTGACCATCTGCACTTCGTCTGGAGCGACCGTCCCTCCAACGCTGAGATAGTCGAAGTCTATCCAGACGCTCATCCTCCTCCTGAAGGCGGCGTTCAGCGGCTTCGTACCAGCGAACTCGGCGGAGTATGGGTTCATGCTGATTACGATGTAGCCTTGCGTGTGCCGCGGAATCACCTCGTTGTCTTTCTCGGTGAGAACCATGTGGCCCCTGGTGTCGAGCAGAGGGTTGAGGCGGGTGGCCACGTCCTGCTTCATCATGTTGGCCTCGTCGAGGTAGAGGATGCCCCCGTACCTGCACCAGGAGACTATCTGGCCGTCCACCCAGTTCTCCTTTCCGAGCCCCACGAACCTCCCAAACATGTCATAGACTGAAGTTTGCAAGCCGCAGTTGATCTCCCAGAGGGGTATACCTGCGAGCTCCGCAACGAGATACACGATGTGGGTCTTGCCCGTCCCTGACGGACCGATTAACGCGCACTGCTTGAAATGGTAGAGCGCCCTCATCAACCTCTCCACGTAGTTCTGCCCTTTGTCGACGTACTCCGGAGTCTTCGTCGGTACGAGCGAGCGCAGGGATTCCGACATTGCGTAGCCCGTCGCGAGGTCATACTTCCCGACACCGTACTTTGCCTTCAGTTCGTCCCGGCCGAAGCGGGGCTTCAGGGAGATGGTGACCGCAAGCCGGGCACTGGGACCCTCTGACCTTACCTTGGTGTTGCCGGGACTATCTTCGGAGACAGGCATCCGACTCCAAGAGGTCCTCCCGAATTAAACGGTTTGCGAACTCTGATTATGGAGCCGGAATCCATCTTCATGTGTCTTGGTCCAGAGGGTGGCCCCTTCGGCGAGTTACTGCCTCGGTCACGAATGGATTCGAACTCCATAGTCGTTTAATATGCGGAATCGCCTCGTGAAGGAAGATGCAGGAGGTAGACGTTCAGATAAAGGCGCTTGAGGCCAGCCGGACCGTTGAGGAGGCGGCTAAGAACATGGACGTCACCTTCAACGTCAACTCCTCGATCAGCGAATCCGACAGGAGCGATGGCCTGTTGAAGCTGAAGTTTTCCATGGACTTTGAAACATCGCCGTCGGCAGCGAGGCTCCACGTTGCTGGGCTGGCCACCGTGACAGGAAAAGAGGAGGAGGTCGAGAAACTCTTGGGAGCGCGGGAGCAGGACGGCACGCCAACCCTGTTCATGAAGATTTATCAACGAATCTATCCGACGATGTACCTACTCTGCGGTTCCATGGAGATCCCCTATCCTTCGCCTGGCCTCCTCCGGTTGAACAGGACCACGACTGAGGAGGAACTCGTAAGGCAGCCGGAGAGCAAGCTCAACGCCTAGAATTCCGGCGCCTGGAAATAACCGCGAGTCGTACCTTAATGTTGTCAGACGACGATAATCGAAATCCTTGCTACCCGAGTCAGGACGACATTCGCAACGCATGTTCTGGTCATTCCGGCTATCTGAGTAGGACGGAAGCGCCCTAGTTCACTGACGTGGTTTGCCTCGGAGCCGACAGAGCGGGCTTTGGCTAGCTCCTCCACCCTCGGACGCACTATTCGTCAGAAGAGTTGGAACGTTGCCTTTTCGAATAACGCTTTCCCAGACCAACGGAGAACGATTCATCTCCTTGGCGCGCTACTCGAGCGTCTGGAAGCGGTCTATGAGGCCAAGAGCAGATTCCTGCTGCAAGCAGACAGAATCGGCGAACCGGCCCAAAGACCAAAACACTCCATAAGAGTCTGCCTCTGTCCAAGACACGTTGCACAGGCGTCCTCCCAGAGGCAAGAGCCCGGGTCCGGGGGAGGCGGGGAGTAAGAGGCTAGAGGCAGAGGTTCCGGTGGGTCTTCGGATCTTACGTTCGCCGTGAGTGTTCATCGGCTGACACAGAGGTTTCATACGCAAACGTCATGCCCTCGCCTAGCAGCCGAGCGTTGAAAGGCGCTCTATCCAAGAACGGGCACTTCGATTGGGAATACCAGCTAGGAAAAGTAGTCAGATTCCCACGACCAAGATCATCGCGAATGTCTTATTCCGGCCAGACAGAGATAGCGGAGACCTCAAATGATGAAACTGAAGACTGCGATCGTTCCGCTCTAGGCACCCGTTTTGCAGAGCAATTCGCCATTCGTCATTCGTCCTTAGGTGTCTGTCTGACGAAAATCTACAAACCTCGAGATGGCTTTTCCGATGCGGACTTGCCCCGATCTTGCCCGTGGCCTTTCCATGAAGACGATCCTGGCTCCGAAATTGCACCACCCCAGCCCTAAGGGCCACTTGCCCCGGATACGCACCACAACTCATACAGGTACGATTAGGTCTCGAGAGATTCCCCTGCGGCACCTCATAGATTGCAAAGCAGACAACACTATGTTGTTTTTCTATTGAAAAGTATCCCGTTGTCCTAGACGATTTCGTAATCTTTCTGCGAAGACACCGTATGTAACAATCTTACAAACACCCAATGATATGACTCAGAGGTTGTCTGTTGTCGGTGAAAGCTGCACTGGAATCCAACGGAGGGTCCGTCGCGGCGGCCAGCCTTGGGCAAGGAGAGAGAAGCGCCCTCGATGCCGCGACTGTTGAGCCGAAACCAAGGGTCCTTACGAGGCGTTCGCAACTAGAGATCCGGATGGACATGCTGAAAGCGGTGAAGGAGGGAGCGGAGAAGCCCACGCAAATCATGTACAAGGCGAACCTGTCATGGGTGGCCCTCCAGACCCATCTGAAGTCGCTCCTCGAGAAGGGGCTCCTGCACTGGGTTACCGAAGGAACAAGGAAGCGCTACGAGCTGACCATCAAGGGCTCAAACGTGATGTACTCTTACGCGAAAATCTTGGAAGAGGTCGGACAGGAAGTGGATTCGTTCTTCGAAATTCCACATACTTTTGCTCATTGAGTCGCCTGATGAAGTTGGCGAAGATCACCTCGATAGGCACAGCAGTTGTACTCCTTGTCCTCCTGACAACGGCGGGAGCAGTTTTTGCAGCTGGACCCACCCACTCGATTCCAGCCCCGAACCCTCCAGCAGGTTCGACTCTTGTCCTGGACCTCACTTACCACGTAATCAATGACGAAGATTCAGGGTTCGTTGGTTATTGGGCGCTGGATCACTATACAAAACATGTTCAGGTATGGAACACTGGCGGTGAAAACCACTACGCATTCATTGCGTACGATGGTGGCTACAAGACGTTCGCCGGTGCTCTGAGTCCCCAGAATGGAGTAACAGAAACTCGGGACATAGCCGGAAACTTCAATGGATTCCTAGAGTTCACATTCACGGCCACATCGAACACACCGTTCTCAGGGAATATACCGACGAAGGATTATGGAGGAACAGTCTCAGACCTCCTTCTGGGCAGCTATGGGAACGGTCAGACAGGACCAACAAACGTCTTCGCTTGGACATCTGTGTACTTCACTGGCTTCGGTGGCGAAGTCGTCCTCAACTTCGCGTTCTACTACTACATGGGCAACACTTTGGGCTGGACCAATGCTGCATCTGGCAGCTCCGGTGACATAGTCCCTTAAGGCTGGCAGACGTGTAACGACGCGCTCAGGATTACAATCTCATATCTTCTCGTTGACCAAACGAAGACTAGACAGAACCCCGTAGGAAAATGTGATCTGATTACAGGGCCCAAGTCGAAGTTCTACTTCTACAAATCGAAGTAGAGGTAGAACTCGTATGGGTGTGGCCTGGCCGACACAGACCTGTAAGCCTCCATCTCCAACTCCATCATGGTCTCGACCAGGTCCTTTGACAAGAACCCCTCAAGGAACTCGGAATCGCTCCTCAGGCATTCCACCGCGTCCTTGAGGCTCCCGGGAAGCTCCCCGATTGACAGCTCCCGCCTCTTGTCAGGGGTCAGCTTGTAGATGTCCTCGTCCACCGGGTCACCAGGGTCCTTCTTCCGTATGATACCGTCCAGCCCGGCCGCCGCTATCGCCGCCATGGCCAGGTAGGGGTTGCACGACGGGTCCGGCGTCCTGAACTCGACCCTCTTGCTTCCCTCGGAACCCTTCTCGTAGACCGGTATCCTGACGTTCGCCGACCTGTTTGACTTGCTCCACGCGACGTAGACAGGCGCCTCGAAGCCCGGGACGAGCCTGTGGTATGAATTTGTGGTCGGGTCGACGATCGCAGTGAGCGCTCTGCTGTGCTCCATTATGCCTCCGATGTAGTATCTGGCCGTCTGGCTGATCTCGGCGTAGCCGTCCTTGGGGTCGAAGAACGCGTTCCTCTTGCCCCTCCAAAGACTGGAGTGGGTGTGCATCCCGACGGCGTTGTCGCCGAAGATAGGCTTCGGCATTGTGGTGGCTATCAGCCCCCTCTTCGCAGCCACGTTCTTTGTCACGAACTTGTATGTCATCACGCTGTCCGCCATGGTCACCAGTTCGTCGCGGTAGACGTCGATCTCGCACTGTCCGGCGGTTGCGACCTCGTGATGGTGGGCGTTGGAGAGCACGCCGAACCCGTCCCGCAGGCAGTTGACGCACTCGCTCCGGTAGTCGCTGAGCGTGTCCACCGGCTGCGCTGGATAGTAGCCGTCCTTGAACCTAATCGGGAAGTTGGTGCCCCTGGCTTCGTTCGCCGACTCGACCGAGCTTATCCTGAACCCCGACGCAAAGGGGTTGTTGGCCTCCCATGTCGCGCTGTCGAATACGAAGAACTCCACCTCGGGACCCCACAGCGAGCTCGCGAACCCGGCGGCCCTGATCCTTTCTTCCGCTTTCTGCGCCGCGAAGCGGGGGTCCCTGCTGAACCTTCCTGCCCCGTAGCCGGCCCGCACGTCGCAGATCAGCCTGGCCGTCTTGACGCTGTCCTCGATCCAGGGTATCACCCCGTACGTGGAAGGGTCGGGGACCAGAAGCATGTCAGACTCGTGAATCTCCACGAATCCCCTCACGGACGAGCCGTCGAGTTTCGCGACTCCGTCCTTGAACATCTCCTCGTTCATCATCTCCGAAGGGATGGTCACGTGCCTCAGCCGCCCGGGGACGTCGGTGAACTGCAGGTCGACGAACTTCACTCCCTGCTTCTTGATCATGCCCATGACCTCCGTGGGGGTGAACGTCCTCGCGGCGAAGGTGCCGTCGCGGAGAATCTGGTAGGTCAGACAGAAACTCCCTCTCCAGAACGAATATAAACCCTTTCGGGGAATTGATGGACGTTAGTGAACAGAATGACAAGAATATCGGACAAACGTCTGACAGAACCCGCGTCCAGTTCGCCCCCGTCTGGACGATTGAACATCGACAGGCTTGACGCCAAGCTGCTCGGCCTTTGCATGGCGAACGGCAGAGCTTCTTTCCGACAGATGGCATCAGAGCTGGGTGTCTCGACGACCACCGTTGCGGCTCGCATCGGGAGGCTCGAGAGGGAACGGGTGATCACGGGATACTTGGCGAAGGTCGACTCGGAGAAGCTCGGCTACGAGCTGACGGTGGTCACCGAGATACTTGTGTCGAAGGGGAAGCTCCTTGAGATGGAGAGGGAGATCGCTAAGCTTCCTGGCGTGTGCGCCGTCTACGACGTGACGGGCGAGATAGACGGCATAGTGGTGGCCAAGTTCAGGGAGAGGGAGCAGCTCAGCAGGTTCACAAAGGGGCTCCTCGCCATGCCATTCGTGGAGCGGGCCAACACACACGTTGTTCTGACCACGGTGAGGGAAGACTTCCGCCTGTCGGCCTAGACCCCGGGAGACCCAAATACTCATATGGTGTGGAAGCGACGAGAGACCGATGGTGAAGATTCGGGTTAAGCTCGGCGCGGCCGAGGCGGAGGTGGAAGCCGCCCGGAGCACATAAGGGAGGCGATCGACCTGATCCCCGAGCTGGTCTCCAAGATGCCAGGGGCGAGCGCGGAACGAATGGAGTTGCGCCGGGAGGCTGAGGGACCTGCGCCCCAGCAGACCTCAGGGCCGGCCCAGCTGCCCGTCGTTGCGGTGGAGAAGAGCGACTCGCTGGCAGACATCATAGGGAAGTTCTTCGCCGACCCGTGGGGAGGAGGGAGGCGGAAGCTCTCGGACGTCAGGGAAGCACTCCAGTCCTACGGGCTGAACTACCCCAAGCAGTCCGTGGCGGTAGCCCTGCTCAGGCTGGCGAAGACCACCAAGATACGGCGCTTCAAGGCGGAGGACGGCGAGTACGTCTACACCACATCGTCGGTCGCTGTTACAAATCCGAGCGGCTAGGAACCAAAACGCGAGCGTTCTTGCGGAGTCCGCCCGCCCCCTTCAAAGCTTTAATTTCTCGCGGGTTTTGCCCAGCGCGGAGCCTCTGAACTTGTCTGCTGAGAGGACGCTCTCGATATCCGTGTCTTACGGCGATGTGAAGGTCGACTTCGCTGGCCCGCCAGACATGGTGATGCGCTCCCTCCACGAATTCGTCTCAAAGGTGATTCCGAACGTCGACCTGGCGCGGGCGATAAGCGCCAACTACTCTCTGAACGAGATTGTTCAGATGTTCAGGGATTACGTGCGGATAACCCCGGAGGGACCGCGCGTCTGGGTCCAGGACAAGAAGCTGAGCGACAAAGAGGTTGTACTGCTGCAGCTTGTGGCAGCCCGTGCAGCCAACCTGAGCGGGAAGGGCTCCTCCGACGCGATGGGAGTAGCAGAGATACAGGCAGCCACGGGGCTGTATCCCAAGACAATCTCGTCAAGGCTGAGCGAGCTCACCAAGCAGGCCATGGTGGAGCGGGTTGAAAGCGAGGGAGGAGGGAAGTACAGGATCGCGACCGTTGGTATTCATCAGGTTCACGACCAGCTTTCGAAGAAGTTCCAGGCCAAGCCGTAGCCGAGTCTCCGTTCCCTCAGCATTATCTACACGACCGAACCAGTCCCCGCCTCTTGAACATCCGGCTACCGTCCATCGGGGGCAGAGAGAGGGCCATCATCAGGGAACTTGGCGAGGACTTCTCGATCATCCACGAGAGTGTCCTAGACTTTGGGAAGCTGCTCGCAGCATTGGCCTCGAACGACAGCGACGCGGTCAGAGCATGCTACGACAGAGTGTTGGAGGACGAGAAGAGGGCAGACGATTTCCACAGACGCCTCAGCGGCGAGATAGCAGAGGGCGCCTTCTTCGGCGGCATCAGGGAGGACATTCTGAACCTTTTGGAGAAGATGGACAACATAGCTGACAGCGCCAAAGGGGCGGCCAGGCTGATAGAGGTGGAGGGCCCACTCGACGATTTCGCGATCTCCCTTCTTGGGTCGACGCAGATGAAGGGCTTCGTCGAAGACTTGGTCGGGACCGTGGAGGCCCTTGGGAGGGTGCTCGAGGCGTTCGGTCTCGGCAGGAAGGAGATTCTCTCAAGGATTCCGAAGGTGGAGGAGCTCGAGGAGGCCGCGGATGCCCGGAGGGTCGAAGTGGCAAAGCAACTCTTCTCAACCGAGAAGCGTCCGGACCCGGTCACAATCATCCAGATGAAGGAGTTCCTTCGAGTGGCCGACAGCATCGCGGACAACGCTGAGGACGCGAGCGACGTGATCCTGATTCTTGTAGCGAAAGGCTATGATTGACACGTTGCTCGTGCTCGCGGCGGCACTGAGCTTCGTCTTCGGGTGGAACAACAGCTCATTCCTGATAGGGAACATGGCGGCCTCGGGCACGGTTTCTGTGAGAGCGGCGGCAGGAGTCACAGCCCTTGGGATGCTCGCAGGGGTCCTCTTGGAGGGTCCCAAGATGCTCGAGAGCCTCAACGGATACCTTGCTTCGCCCATTTCAAACTACGGGCTCGCGGTCACATTCACGCTGTCGCTGGCGCTGATGCTCTTCCTGACACTAGCGAAGCTGGCCGCGCCGCTCAGCGGTGCGCTGGTGGGGGCCTTCCTGGGCGCTTCCTTCGGCCTGAGGGCTGCTGCCAATCTGCAGCAGACGGGCATCGTGATATCCTTCTGGTTCGTAGCGCCAATCCTCACGGCGCTCTTGGCATACCTACTCCGAAAGGCGACGTCGAAGTTCGTGTCAACGCTCAGCTTGGCTGCCGCAGATTCCTTCAACAGAATCGGTGTTCTGTCCGGCTCGCTCGCTGTGTCCTACACTCTGGGCGCCAACAACCTGGGGCTGATCGTTGGCACTGCAGTGGGAGGAAGGCAGACGGGTAGTGTCGCGTTGATCTCGTTGGGGATGGCGTTCGTGGCCGTTCTGGGCGTGCTCTCGCTCGGACGCGGAAAGGTGAGCGGGACTGTGGGGGACAGACTGCTCTCATTGAGTCCTCAAGGCGTGTTGGCTGTGTTCGCCAGCAGCGCGCTGCTCGTCTGGCTTGGCACCCAGCTTGCGGTCCCGATGTCGATCGGCCAGTGCGTCCTTGGCGGCATGGTGGGGGCCGCTGCATCCCAGCGTACGGTCGTGATGAACGCCCGGGTAGTCTATCAGGAGCTCTCAACATGGGTGGTCGTTCCCGTGGCAGCGTTCCTGGTAGCGTATGCCATTACCGCGGTGTGATGGGATTACCTAACCTGGGCGAGAAAGCCCACTGGCTTCAGCCGTGGGATGAATCGCATCGGGGCTTAAATACAAATGCGGCCCATGATAAACGTGGAACTACACGTAGGGCAGGACATGCCCGAGCTCAAGCCTGTGGAGACTGGACCACTACCCGTCCCGACAACGGGACGCGCAAGCCTGGTCGTTGAAGCAGGAACTATACGCCATGAAAAAGGGGCTGGAAGCCCACGACTCTCAGTCGTGGGAGGATGTCACGAGGAATCAGGCTGCTGGGTCTCCATCGGTCTCTTCTGGACATAGCGGTAGTTCCGTGGACTACCGTCCCGAAAGAGTGTCCCCTCCCTCACCAGGTCTACCAGCGTATGAGCGACCGCTGTCCTGTCGTAGTGGTAGCCCCTTCTGCTCATTTCGTCGTGGACCTCTGACAGTGCTCTAGGGTTACCGAACCAGCCCTCCTTCCATAGCGTCACAATCAGACCCCGACACGTCTCGAAGCGTCTCTCCCCCTCCTCGGAAGCAGGCTGTTCTATCACCGCGGGCTCCTTCGACGACATCCCCGCCAGGACGCTCTCGACCGCCTGCTGCACCCTATCCTCGGCGCATGTTATCTCGATCTCCCACGCCCCGCGCTTGAGCTTCACTGTGACGTTCACGGGAGAGGCGCCAGAACTCATCCGGATGGGCTCCCCATATTGCTGCTATTGGCCAACTTGCGCAAGCCTTATTTACCCTGCACTCCTACCTGCTGTTGGCCAACTTGGACAGCAACGTAATAAGCCTTCCCGACACCGAAGAACTCGAGCCGCTGGACTCCGTCGCGAGGGAGTTTCGGCGTGGATTCGAAGAGCTGGCACTGAGCGCAGAGACGGAACTCTCAGGCAGGAACTTCGTATTCAGCAGGTACGGGAGGGAGCTGTATCCATACTTCGAGGAGACAGGCGCGACCGTGGTCCCTGGGTGCATACTTCCCATCAAAGAAGGGCGACCGGTCGCGTCCGTCGACTCGACGTGCATTCTCATGGGGGAGACCTCGGACGGAGCTCTGTACGCGGCCAGAACCGCGGTGGGCATCTCGCAGGGGGGCTCGCTAAGGAGGTACTTCCGGATGGGGCCGATCTTGGTTTACGCCTCTGCGTCGGGATTGACGGGGATAAGGTCGGAGCTCTCCTCGCCCGAAACGAGCCTGCTTCTCTCCGACCATACAGTTGCCGAGCGGCTCATTCGCAACATCATAGAGAGGAGGGTGACCGAGTCGCTGCTTGGGTCCGACCGCGAAATGACCGTCGTGGCCGACGGCTCTCTGAAGCACCCCTTCGGGCAATTCTTGGGCGGCATGCCGGAGGCGAGACCGGCGGGCAACTACCTGATCGGGTTCTCGAAGTCCAGCAACCTGATCTTCTCTGAGGGCGCGGTAAGTTCGCTCTCGAACGCGCGAGGCGCGGTCTACCACCTGCTTGACGGGGGGCTGGTCAAGACCGTCCTCGCAAAGTTCACCGCTGACGGACTAGTGTTCAGGCTCGACCTCGCCGGATTGAACGAGCCGGTCGAGAAGGCTCTGGGAAGGTTGCTCTGGAACGACGCGTTCGCTGCTGGGTACCCCGAATCCCTGAAGGCTGCGCACCACCTCTCTGTCTTCTCAAAGGCGGAGGGCCAGGCGTTGAAGGCATTCGTGACCAAGAGGTTCAGGCTCAGGCAGCTCCCCACCTTCAACTTGAGGACGATCACCCTGGGCAGCTTCAAAGGGGGAGCCTAGACCTGAGGATACTGAAGAAGGAAGCAGACGACATCCTCGTGGTCGCGTCGGCCAGGGAGGACGTCAAGACGGGGGACTACCTCCTCGCCACCCAAGACAAAAAGAGCCTTGTCCTCCAGATCTACGACGAGCGCTATCTGGACATCGAGGGCATAGAGGAGGAGATAGCCCGCGAGGAAGTCCTGTCCGCCTCGGCGCCGGGGGTGACGGAAGACCCCACAGAGCTCTCGACGATGTCCTCGCTGATACGCGACATGAGGATACTCTTGTGCAAGGCTAGGGGTACGATATCGCGCGGGAAACTCAGCCCGCGCATCGACTGGATGCCCTCCAGGACCAACTCCAGGGTCAGCCGTCTGCTGGTGAGCGACCTGGCGGAGAGCGTCTCTTCACTCGGACGGAGGATGATCAAGGTCGGCAGCGTCGACGGGGGCTCCGAGTTCACTATACCTGCGGAAGCGTTGGACGGGAGAATTACGGTCATTACGGGCCGCAAGGATTCCGGCAAGTCGCACCTGGCGAAGATACTCCTCCGCGGTCTGCTGGAACACGGGGCCTACAGCATCGTGTTCGACCTGAACGACGAGTATGGCGTCGTGGGCCAGAGGAAGGACGGAAGCAGGACCCCCGTCGCCCACAGGGTCAAGGTGATGCGGCCGGGGAGGGACCTCAAGCTATCTCTCGCTTCCGTCGGTATCCGTTCCATGACCTCTCTCCTGACCCACTCACTCGAGATGCCTGGGACCTCCCTCCGCGAATTCGTGAAGATATGGCAGATGCTGGAGGACAGGGGCGACCTGTCCATGGGGATGCTGGAGAGCGCGATACACCAGTGGAAGTGCAACGAGTTCGTGAGAGATGCGCTCTTCGCCCGATATCACACCATCGCCTCCTGCGGCCTGTTCACGGACACCGCAGAGAAACAGTTCGACCTGCTCGACTTCTTCCGCGCAAGCAAAGAGGGCGGGTGCTTGGTCGTCTCACTGAGCGGCGTCTCACCCCTGAACCGCCGGATGACAGTCGAGCTTATTCTCTCCAAGCTGGTCGAGCTGCTTGAGCAGCGGAAGGCCCCTCCCGTCTTCCTCTTCGCGGAAGAGGCGCATCTCTACCTGAGGGAGACGTATTGGGAGGACCTAATCACACGGATGAGGCACTTCGGCGTCTTCACCGTCTTTGTCACCAACCAGCCTGACGCGATAGACCAGAAAATCTACAGGCAGGTCGACAACATCTTCCTCTACAACTTCAGCAACGACGGGGACATCTCGATGGTCTCCCAAGCCGCGATGGCGGACACGGACACCGTCCGAGCGCTAGTCAGGACGCTACCGCCGAGAGTGTGCCTCCTTCTTGGCCACGCCGTCAACAACCTTCCAGTCATGGTAAGCATAGACTCGTTCGACGCCCCCTCTTCGGGCGAGACGCGCAAGTTCTTCCAGGAGGAAGTCGAGGTCATGGCCCAACGCCAGCTCTGAGGTGTCGCAGAAGCCTTGTCAGGCTAACAAGAGGGAGATGCAGGTATTGGTTCTGACGGACGAGATTCTCTTCGTTGGATCTTAGCAAGCAAGCTTCCTGCGAGCAATCTGAACCGAGGGACCATTTTTCGGCGAACGAGTGCTGATTGCGGGTTAGGGCCTCGCGGGCTCGGGCGTGGTCAGCTGAGTGACAGTGAGCGGGTTCGCCTTCTGCTTCCTTATCGCGAAGGAGGAGCCGGGGCGCGAGATTTCGTTGGCCAGGGTGGCTGTTATGCGTTTCTCAGCAGCACCAAGGGAAAGTGTCGCCTCGACGAAGGGCTGCGCCCTCGAGATAGACTCCCCGGCGAGCTGCGCCAGCCTCCTGACGAAGCGCTGAAGGGCCTCCTCGGTCCCGAAGGCGACGTTGGTCTCCATGAACATGTGCTGGGTGTAGCGCCTGTTGTAGACCCTGACCGGTTTGTCCCAGGCGGTGCAGGAGACCTCCTCGAGCTCGTCGTCGTTGAAGAGGGCGTCGAGTTCCCCGAAGCCAAGCGCGTCCCTGAGGAGGTAATACCGCATCTTCTCGCTCGCCGCCTGGACAACGCCGAGGATGCCGGCCTGCTCGGAGGTCTTCCAGAGGTAATGCGTGATCATCTGGTCGATGCTCGTGAAGCTCTCGGGGGAAGTAGTACTCGAGGTTCTCCTTCAGGATGCTGAGGGCGTCGACCTGCTCGACAGTCAGCTCGGGGTACTTGACAAGGTAAGTACCAAAATTGTCCCTGTCCACTATGAGCACCCGTGCCCTGGCGCCTTCGGGCGCGCCGGCGGGAACGAAGTAGCTGTCGACAATGTTCCCCTCGACAGCCACTGGAGAAGGTGGGTGCGGGGCGGGTTGCTCTAACGTCTGTGCTAACTTGTCGAGTTTGGGCTTTGAAGGATGTCGAAGCCTTCCTAGGTCGATCATCCGTCTTCGAGCCGCTTTCGGCTTAAAACATGGGGAGGTCGCTTCAATGTTCTGTTAGGTTGTTGGGTGGTCACGAACAAATTTCACTCTCAGTCACCCGAAGGCTTAACAGAACCTTATGCCATCTCTCTTGTTACATACCTTGGTCTTCTGTCCGAACTGCGGCAAGGAAGTTCCACCTGAAGCTACTTTTTGTGCCAGTTGTGGCCACAGCTTACGGGCTCAGCAGCAGATTCCCGCCCAAGTTCCCTATGCCCCTCAGCAGGCGCCAAAGAAATCTCACCTGAAAAGGAACATTCTCATTGTAATCGGTGTGATATTCCTCCTCATTATTGTTGCAGGATTGGCATCCTATTCACCGACACCCACTGGGAATCCCAATCAGATTGCTAGTTTCGCCATCACTGGAGACAGGACTCGGGGCTTCACGGCGTTCTTCTGGTTGAGGGACGCCCAGCAACACAATGTTGTATCAGATGGCATGGTCTCACTGACAATCTATGACGGTACCAACAAAATTGTATATTCCAATTCGTTTCAAATGCACGCAAGCGACTTCGGCGAGTATCAGAATGTGGTCTTTGGGGGGACGGTTTGGGGCCATCAATGGTCTATCTCTCCTTCCCAAGTTAGCCCTTCAGCCCCAAATGCATTAGGACTCACTTACGGTTCGGCGAAGCTTACATTCACGACACCGGCTGGAACAGCACTTGCCTACATTGATTCTTTTGTGAATCTAGGAAGTAGCTAATAATACCTCAACAAGGTAGAACAGTGATTCCAAGATCTGAATTCTTGGCAGTCCATTAGGGGCTGAATAGGAATCACTTTGCGGCTCTGTTAAGTTGCCGGGTGACCACTGACAAACTTCACTCTCCCTCACCCGAAGACTTGGCAGAACCTGGTTGGGTCAAAGTGAAATGGTAGATGGAGGCGTACCGACCTCTTCAGGCTTCGTCGTGAAGTAGCCGTACTCCAGGTCTGTCAATTTGTTATAGAAAGGAACCCTCCCCTGCTCCGTGATCATAATCCCGAACCCCGGGTCTGCCCTCTCTATGAACGCCCTCTGCTGCTCGCTGAGACCGAAGAGCTGCTCAGCCAAGTCCGAACCGCCCCCCTGTCCGGCCGGGTCTTGGTGGAGGATCACTTTCGTCGCACAGGATTCTAGGGCTGTCTTCCCCTGCCCGCCCATCAAATCCTTCCCGTACTGCGTCGCCAGAACCAAGGATACGTTGTAGTGCCTCCCTGTCCTCGCCATCTCGCTCACGATGTCCATGGCTTCGGAGAAGTAGAGCCTGCCCCTGTCGTCCGTGGCGAGGAACGCCCAGGCCTCGTCGATGAGAAGGACCTTCTTCCGGGGTATCGGGAGGGACTTCAAGGCAGCCATCGCCAGAGCGCTCGCGAGCACCACTGCCGAGCCCCTCATCTCCTCGTCGTCGGGAAGGTCGTCGAGGACGAAGACAGTCCTTGCCCAAGGCCTCTGCGGCTCCCCCTCGAACATGAAGTTCAGCGGCCTGAGGTTGGCGTCGATCCTCAGCTTCAGCTTCTCCGAAGTCTGCGCCTCGTAGACGTCGTTCACCGTGGCGGTGGTCTCCGACTGAACGATCTTGGAGAGCTCGGACCTGAGGTCTTTCTCGTCCTGGCCTATCTGCGCCATCCTGGCCAGCAGAGATGCTGCCTGCTTCCTGTTGAAGAGGCGAATGGGGTCGAGGCCCATGGATTCTGAAGGGTTGAACCTGACAACCTTCGCGCCTGTCATGCCTGCGAAGCTATGATCATACGTTCCATCAGCGCCCTTGGCGTACTCGCTCTCCTTGATGCTGTCGAAGACCATGAACGCAAGGTCAGGATAGGTTATTGCCATCCTCGAAATCCAGCTCTTCAGCAACATACTCTTGCCCGCCCCGGTCTTCCCGACCACTACCATGTGGGCATTCGATTTCTTGTACAGGTCGTAGATGATTGGCCCCTTCGTTTGCATGTTGGTGCCTAGGAAGACACCGTTGTGTTCAATCAGGTCGAGGCCCGCGAACGGAAAGAAGGCTAGGACGCTGTCTGTTGGCATGAGTAAGTTCGCCCCCTGCAGGGAAGGCGAACCGTTTCCCGACACCATGATGTGTTGTATGCCCTTGGGTGAGTCGAGCTCGGTGACCACGCCCATTACCGTGTCCCAGAAGGCGTCGGCCTTTCTCCGAAGCGCTTCGAAGCTACTCTCCCTCAGAATGAGGACACATGATACGCGAAAGAGCTTCTGGGAGCCCGATATCACCTGCTGGGCGGCCTCTTCCGCCATCCTCGCCTCAAGTGCGAGCTCCCTGTCCATCCCGCCGGCAATCTCGACCAGATGCAGCTTGGCGAGAAGTGTGTCCGCGTGAAGCCGGATCAAGCCCTTCGACTCGTCCCTGCGCAGTGGCTCGATTCTGATCCTAGCTTCATCGGTCATGTCGACGATGCTGCCTTCCCCCCTTCCATCGCCAGGAATGCCACGTCCAAGTCTGAAGCGACGCCTGTGATTGTGTAGGCTTTCGCTAGGTCCCCGCCGTCGAGGACGACGTACTTGGAGAGGGTGGTGCTGATGCTGTAGCCCGGGACGTTGACGAGCCTCACGAATTTCTCCTGCATCCCCATGGCCGCGAGGAAACCATCGAGGCGGTGGTTGCTTTCAAGGAAGTACCGCCTGTAGCTGATGTTGTAGAGGTCGCTGCCTACGACGACGCTCATCTTGTCGAGCTTGACGCGGAAGACCACGGCCGAACTCAATTGCTGGAGCGCTGCGGCGAAAGCCGCCAATATCGAGTTGCGCTCGGGCTCAACTAGGTTGAAGTAGTTGACTGGGCCGACTTCGTAGATGTAGGACAACATAAGAGGTAGGATTTTTCTGATATAACGTGGAATGAATCCTCAACCGCTATTTCCTGCGAAGGGGCCGAAGATTCGTCCTATCTACACGGGACTCCGCGTCCGCAACATGAACCGCTCAGTCCGCTTCTACAAGACACTGGGTCTTCGGCAGACTCTCAGAGGAAAGAGCGCACTCGGAGAATACGCTCAACTTGAGCATCGCAATTCAGGCTTTACCATCGAACTGAATTACTTCCCCAAGGGTAGCAGAGTCTACGAGCCGCTCAAGAGGGGAACGGAGTTGGACCACTTTGGGTTCGAAGTGGACGATGTTGATACTTGGGTTGACAAGCTCTGTCAAGTGGGAGGTAAAGTGAAGTGGAAGCCGTTCGACTGCCAGGTTGTGATATACAGAAGAGGCACGTTCAAGGGCCGTGCTGCGTACGTCGCAGACCCTGATGGGATTTGGATTGAACTGCTGGGGCCGCGCCGAAGGAAGACAACGCCTCGCTGAGTGCGCATGATATGGTGGACTCGTTGGTCGTTTGACCGTCGATGGCCATTATCAGGAGACCTTTTTCATCTCCAGCGACCTCGCCCCCTTGACCTTCACGTCGACCTTCATCGTGTAGATTGGCTTCGCCTCTCCCTCGACCCTCACTTCGAGTTCGTGTGTCCCAATGTCCGCTACCGTGGGTTGGAAGACGATTGTGTAGCTACTATCCTTGTCGCCTGGAATCGCGAGCGCCTCGGCCCCGGGCCTCGCGAGTCCGTCCACATACAACGAGACTTTCACAGGATACTTGGTCCTCCGCCATCTTCCGTTAATGGAGAGCGGGGTGAATGACTCGGGGTTGTCGGCTTCGATTTGAAAGGTGTCAGGCTCCCTTGATGGGGTCTCGGGGGTTGGAGACTTCGCTTTCGCATTTGCCCCTTTCGGAGAAAGTCTGGTGGACCCACGCAGTCTCGCTATTATGAGCCGTTCGGGCGTCAGCATCTTCACCCTCCAGAACGAGACCACCGCCCCTACGAGAAGCATGAAGCCTACTGCGACCAGCTTTAGAGTCTGCATCGGAAGCGGGATAGATAGGAACAAGCCGACTAGGAAGGAAGACAGAAGGATTGCCAGCTGCCTCGGGCTGACCCAGACCACCCTGAGCGGTATGCCCCTCCTCGACCAGCGGCTAGTCTCCTTGAACCAGAGAATCCTGACCATGTAGGAGAACGAGACGTGAAGATTTAACGAAACTAGCGAGAATCCTTTGTTCTTTGGATATAGGTGCGGTCGCCGGGACTACAGCTCTACATGTATAGCTGAAACAGTGCGGACTCCAACGTCAGCCTGTAGGATACTCTGCTTGCTCTCCTTGAAAGTCGATAGGAGCAGCAGCAAGGCGACTAGTGAAATTGTTGCCACGCTTGCGAATCCTACGGCAGGCGTGAACAGTGTCCAGAGAATGCCTATCATTGCGCTTGAAATGAAATCGCCCACTCCGTTGACCGTTTGTAGAACTCCATATCCTGTACCTCTCTGGGAGCTGGCTAGCGTTTCAGAGGCCAACGCCCTCTCCACCGTGTCGACTATCGCAGTTTGAAGCCCAGCGAAAACAAAAATCGTGATCAGAATCGGCAAAGTCGGGGTCTCGAAGATTGATGCAATGCAGGCTAGAGCGAAGACCAAGTACCCCAAAGCTAGAAGGTTTCGCTTCGAAACCCTATCGGCGAGGTATCCTGCCGGGAAAGAACCTAGTGCGTAAATCATGTTCAACAGCAAATACAGAAGCACGGCGAGCTGTGAAGCGCCCGATATCCCGAGTGAGGGTTGAAGGACTTGCTCGGCTCTTAGGGTGAAGATCACGTTGGAGAAGTTGGCAATTCCGAACAGGCCAACGCTGACCAACAGCACCTTGAACCGTCTCGGAAGAGTCCTGATCGACAGAAGGAAGGACATCGGGTCTCCACCAGAGCCCGGTTCTGCCCTCCTGGTCCGTGGCCTATCCTTCACCAGTGTGAAAACAACGGCGACACAGACGACTGCAGGAACGGCAGAAACGAAGAAGATTGCAGAGAAATTGAGATAAGGAATCAAGAGAAGTGCGATGGCCGGGCCTATGACCGCCCCTATCGTGTCGAAGGTTCTCTCGAAGCCGAACGCCTTCCCCACCGCTTCCCTCGGAACAGAATCGACCATCAAAGCGTCTCTAGGAGGACCTCTCGCACCTCTTCCTACCCACGCTCCCACTCGGAGAGCGAGAACCTGAACCCAAGAGACTGCAAAGCCGATTGCCGGGATCAGAATCCCGGTCAAAATGTAGCCGAGGTACATTATCGGCGTCCTCTTGCCCAATTTGTCGGAGTAGTAACCTGAATACGACTTTACGAAGCTTGCAGCTCCGTCAGAGGCGCCTTCCACAAGTCCTACAATTGCTGCGCTTCCGCCTAAGGTAAAGACAATGAAGAAAGGAAGTATCGAGGTCGCCATTTCATGGCTCGTGTCAGAGAACAAACTTGTCAGGCTCATCCCCAGCACGTTTCTGTTCAGCCAGGCTCGGGGACTGGACGCAGGTGGACTCTCCTGAGTCATCGACCGAGGGTCTGATTACCACGTCTAATAGCTAATTTAGTCCAACCCGCTGAGCTTGAAGAAAGCTTGAGCCCGGATTGCTGTGCGGTCGCCGGGATTTGAACCCGGGTTACCAGCTCCCCTCGTTTCTCCCATGGAAGGCTGATGTCCCCACCTGTCGTAATCGTCTCTTTGATTCAGGGGAATCCCTCGCAGCCCCAAACCCTCTCCGGATGAGACGACCCCACCGATAGTGCCAAAGCTTGGCACACCGCTTTCACCGCTTCGGGCGACTTCGCCGTTTTCTATTGCACGCGCGTCCTTTGATACCCTCATGATGCCGATGTATCTCGTGACTACTTCGCCGCGCACCCTGCTGACCTCCTGGGCGAAGGCGTAGGGTCCCGTGCGGGCGGCCTTAGGATACAGCCTGCCTTTGATCCGTTTCGTGTAGAAGACTGTCGCGCACAAGGCTCACGTCAATTTGCCTTCGACACTTAACCCCCAATGTAATAGAAATCGTGGCTGCGGTCTACGATTCGCAGCAAGCGCGCCCTCTAGTTTGGGAGCACCACGGCACTATCAGTAGACTCTGCCTCTCGGGCCTATTTCCAGAACCGCTACCACCCCGTCCTTCCTGTGAACCTCGTAGACAATCCTCCAGTCGCCTATCCTGATCCGGAACACCCCTTCCATTCCTTTGAGCCTCTTCACGTCGAAGAGCTTCACGGGCGCGAATGACTGCTGGAGGGCATTCAGCGCCTCGATGCTCTTCCTCTTGATGTGCTCGGGTGCTTTCTCAAGGCCTTTGGTTGCTCGCTGGGTCAGGATGACGCGGTACAATTACTGTTCAGCTGGCCCCTCACGACATTGAAGTGTGTCCTGTGCGACTTGAAGGCATGGCTATTCGTATTCCTCCGTCATATTCTTCGGCGTGTGATGCGAAACTTACGGTATTAAATTGACCAGTCAATAGATTCAGAAGGATTTTTCAGCGTCAAAATTGGCTTTTGGGGATTGGAAATATTTTTCAACAGTCAGAGCTTGACTCGCTTCCGGACCTCGCTCCACTCCTCCACTTTACCAAGGGCGTACTCATTCCTTCCCCTCGCCACCGCCCTCCTGTCCTCCTCGCTCGGAGAAACCTCGGATATCAGCATCTCTTTGATTTCCTCGACATCCCTCCGGAGCACTCTCACTTCTTTGTAGAGTTCGGCGAACTTGGAAGCCATTAACAGCCCCAAAGAGCCCTTGCGGGTATTTAGCGTTTGAGACCGGCCCGCCGTTCACCCTGCTAATTTCCTTGGCGAAGGCATTTGGACCAGCCCGGCGGCCTTTAGATGCAACTAGCCCTTGACCTGCTTGGTGTAATGGAGGGTCGCGCACAAGGTCACCCTCCATTTGACTGCTCCACTTAACCGCCCACTTTGTCATAGAAAACCCGTGCAACAGACATGCTTATCTAGTGCCATTATGGTATTAGTGGTAGAATGGTAGAAGCCATAACGACGATAGACAAGGCGGGGAGGGTGGTGATTCCCAAGGAGATCAGGGAGAGGATGAATCTGAGGGAGGATAGCGCGCTTCTCGTGGCAGAGACAGGCAGGGGAGTCCTAATCCTGAAGAAACTCGACATGAAGGAAATCGCAGATCGACTCAGAGTGGAGCTTAAGGGGAAAGATGTGGGTGCGATAGCCAGAAGAGTCGAAGAGGAGTCGAATGAGCGAGTCAGAAAGGGAGAGCGCCCCAAGACGCTTCGTGGTTGATACCAACGTCTTCGCTTCAGCACAATCGTCTGCCCTGATTCTATGACTCAGGACTTCTTGCTTGACGCTTTCGAGACTATTAACGGCGTGTCTTTCTTGAAGGACCGCTTGGCTCCCAGAATCTCGATTCCTATGATTTCGCCCTTGTTTGAGAGGTCGACCACAACGTTGTCGGAAACCTCGACGCTCTTCCAGTAGCGCTTGTTCTTCAGGTGCATCCCGAGCACGTCCTCCTTTTCGTCGTACCAAGTCTCGCTCAAATTTCTCTCACTAATCCAGCCAGTAGGCGGTTATAATCATATACCTTTTCGGCCCAATGACCCTGTAAACGACCTTCAGCCTTCTGCCGGAGGGTGCTACCCCCGTGGTAGAATTCAGCACTCCCTCCCATCTCGCATCCCCCTCCCTTACCCCTCGAGTGATCGCAAGAATGATTTCTCTGTCGGTGATGTCGGGCCGGTACCTCCTCGTGCGCCTCCAATGCCCCGTTGCCTCTAAGCTCGTGCCTCTTCAATAAACTATGGCTGATAAGCACAGCGGAGCGGTCGGCTCATTCGTGTGTACCCGCTTTTCTGGCCTTGAGAATTCCGCTCACCATTAACCATACGATGAAAGCAGCGACGAAGGCCGCCAAGAACTTTCTACCCGCACCAAACAGCAATGTTCTTCTTGGGGTTTGAACCACTTGGCGAGCGAGATGCCAGTCTGCCCCAAGTGTCGGAAGCTGATTAGCGACAAAAAGTACGCACGTCATTTGAGGCGTTGCGGCACTCGACACAAGTTCCCCGCTCGACCCGTCGACCACCCCGAGAACTTCTACATGAGGATCTGACTTTCAGGCACAACCGCGCTCCGTCAACGAGGACGCGCGCGAACGAAGGATATCGTTGACGAAGACTATACGCCGAACAGATGCGCTCGGACATGGACCGTATACAACTCTTCATATGGAGTGACGAAAGCGCAGTACGGGCACTTTTTGAGATTCGGAGGGAGCTGATTCTGCGCCTTCCTTCTCATTGCGGCGATGGGGTCTGCCGGGTGCACGATAATGCGCTCACCAACCACTTCCATCGAATAGTATCTTGCGTCCTTCCGCCGGGAGATAAAGTCGGCAACAGTGTCCTTCACCAAAGAGGGGTCGGGCTTCTCATCCGAGAGTTCGTCCAGAACGATGTCTTCACCTTTGATCAAGGCAATCGCCACTCCTTCCAATCTGTCTGAAATCTGCGATGCGAGCGCGAGCTTCTCATCGGCCGATAGTTCAGAGCAGTCGACGAGAATCATGGTGCGCAGCATCTCAGAGTCCGCAATGCGCGTTGTGCTGGAATGGCGTTCCGTTTAGCCATTGTTCTATTCATGAGCGCCGGCCTTCCTCGTCTTCAGGATACCGCTCACCACAAACCAGATGATGAAGGCAATTCCGAAGGCGGCCACCGTCGTGGCTGGAATCAGGCTGATCAGGGGAGCAGGGACAGGTGACGTGCCGAGGTCTATCGTGGAGCGGTGCATCAAAACGACGAGCAAGCAGAACAGAGCAAATTCGCGAGAGCTGGGGGGTCAGTGCTGGCCTTGTGGAGTGCGATGGAATCTCTCGTGGCGCTCAGATACCCTATGAACGAAGCCAGAGTCTACTGGAATAGCGCTGTGGTGAAGTTGTTGGGTCCCTAGCGACCCCCGCTGCTGAATCCTGCACGACAGTCGGGCGGCATTTGACCCGTCGGCGCCAAGCCGATCCGCGGAACAAGCGAAGACACCGTGCCCCTAATCCAGCCCCGTCAATCGGCATCACATCATATAGCCCGCTCATTGCCTTGGGGCTGTTGCCTACCATCTGGGAAAAGACAGGTAAGACGAAAGCTCCGTTGACGAAAACAATCGAATACTATTCGCATCCCGAGAATCTTCCAAAGGCGCACCCGGGGCTTTGTGAAGTCAAGATTCTGAGCAGCTCAGGAGACAGCATCAAACTGGAACAGCCCGCATCGATCATGGGTCGCAGCCTCAGGTCGGTCAATACTCTCAACCTCGACCGCGCCACAAACACCTTCAGCGTTGATACGTTGGAGGGCGATGGCCGCGGAAGCAGGATCACGATGACCCTGAAGCAGGTCCAGGGCGGGACGGAGATTTCCTACCCAGCCACCATGGAATTGGGGCCGCTCGGGTTCTTCGCGAAAGGGCCTGCAAAGTCGCAGTTCGAGAAGACTGTCAACGAAGACATGGCCAGCCTCGACGCGATGGCCTAGGCGCCCACGAACCGGCCGAACCTGGTTTCTTCGTTTAATGTTTAAATCGACTTAGCCAAGCGACTAATCGAGATGGACGCGACGGGCAGCGACGCGGTTGCCAAGATTGCGGGTACCGTCGTCGCCAGTATCGACCCCGGCCGGGCGATGAAGGCCTGGAGGGAGAAGCTGGGAATCAGGCAGGTCATGCTCGCCCGGACACTCCATATCTCCCCGTCGGTACTCAGCGACTACGAGAGCGGGAGGCGGCCTTCGCCTGGCGTCCAGTTCGTCAGGAAGTACGTGGAAGCTCTCGTGAGCCTGGACGAGTCCAAAGAGAGGGTTGTCTCCAAACTCGTTTCGAGCGAGAAGGACGCGGCCATACTCGCCATCGGCGAATTTCAGGCCCCGGTCGAAGCTTCTGCGATAGTGAAGGCTGTCAATGGCAAGGTTCTGGTCGGCGAGGAGGGCAGAGTCAGGCTCTACGGTTATACGGTTCTCGACAGCATAAAGACGATCTACGCTCTCTCCGGGTACGACTTTTACAGGATCTTCGGCGCCACCACCGAGCGAGCGCTGGTCTTCACCAAGGTCGGGATGGGGAGGAGCCCGCTTGTCGCCATCCGCGTATCGCAGCTGAAACCGAGGATGGTGGTCATCCACGGCCC
>JAJTZD010000002.1:40619-48583 GCA_032906685.1 Nitrososphaerales archaeon | reverse complement strand
CCGCCGTTCGTAACCACTAGGTCCGAGGCGGCGACGAGGTTCTGGTTGTCCCTCACCATCCCAAGGTCGCGGATGCAGTCACCAGATACTCTGGGGCCCCTATTGCCAGAAACGAGCAGTTGTGCCAAAGGTATCTTCGCCTCCTGAAAGGCGTCGATTGCGCGATGAAGCAATTCGTCCCCCACGTCGCTCCCGCTCATGCTGACCAAGACTAGCTTGTTCGACCCCGACAGCGCCAGTTCATCGAATACCTGGGCCCTCGTCTTGGTCCTGGCTCTCACCACCGGTCCTACGTGCCGGATGTTACCCGAGTCTTCCCCTTCCTCGGGTATGATTATCAAGGATACGCGACGCTGCAGCTCCTTGTACCAGCGACCCACTCGCTTCTCGAGCCTTCTTGCGAGCCATCCCCTTGCGAATCCAAGCTCAAGCTCGTCTGAGATCATGGCATGCCTGAGGCCTCGCTCGAGGGCCAGCGAGAGGCAGGCGAACTCCTCGTCGCCCACCACCAGCCCAGGTCTATGCAGGTCCAGAAGCCTCGACAGCGCGGTCCTGCTCCGATGGTACCCCCTCCAATAGTCGAAGTACCACCTGGCCGCGTTCTTCATCTCTCCACCGCGGACCTTCGGGACTGGCTCGACAATCGCATCCTCGACCCGAAACCCTTCCCCTTCCAGAAATTCTGCTGCGTAGCCCCCCGTAGCGAAGACAAGCTCGTGCCCCTTCTTGGCGAGCTCCTGGCCGACCGCCACGGCCCTGGTGGCGTGGCCAAGCCCTATCGGGCTCACGCAGTAGAGGATCTTTGCCAACTGGGCCGTTGCCCTCTCGACGCTTATTTAATCGCGACAACTATTTGTGGAGAGGATGCCCTCCCTTGTTGACGCAGTTTCCGTGCTCGACAAGGCAGTCGCCACTTTCATCGGTGAGAAGTCGAAGAACTCCCAGCAAGTGTTGTCGGCTGTCTTCCGGGTCAATAATGAGATTGGCAAGCTTCCGGCGTCGAGGCAAGTCCCGAGTCTCAGGGCGCTTCAGCATGCTGTCAACGAAGTAACAGTCGCCGCGAAGAGGGGAGACGTTTCGGAATTGAGGGGAGCCATGGAGCGAGTGAAGGAATGTCTGGCCGGGACATCCGTGCCTGGTTGAGGGGTCTCTCAGCATCCGATATCATCGGCCCCGCCATCGAGTTTGGTGCGAAGGTTTTTTACCGCAATCCGAACGGCGAGGTGAGCTTTGGTGCTCACGGCCGTCACCGTGGTGGCCTACCTTTTCTTGGTTGTCGCCTTTGCCCTTGCAGCCATTTTCGTGAAGGCGCTTGACCGGAGAGGGTTTCTGGCCAGCGTGCTAGTCGGTTATTCCATCATCCTCGGCGGGGGGCTCCAATGGTTCGCGATCGTCGCCGTCTTCTTCACGCTCGGCGTCGCCTTCACGTGGTACAAGTACGAATACAAGAAGAAGCTTGGCGGAGCCCAAGAGAAGGGAGGGGCGAGGAACTGGCCCAACATCCTGGCGAACGGCGGTCTCGCCTCTGTCTTCGCGGTCGGCGGATTCTTCAATCCAGGACCTGCCTTCGCCATTCTGTTTCTGGGAAGCGTCTCGACCGCTGCGGCCGACACCGTGGCCACAGAGCTCGGACTCCTGAGTAGGCACCAGCCGAGGCTGATAACGAATCCAAGCAAGTGTGTCCGACCTGGAACGTCCGGTGGCGTATCAACTCTCGGTTTCGGTGGGGCAGTCTTGGCCTCGCTCGTGATAGGGGTAATGGGGTTCTTTCTGGGGATAATCAAAAGTCCACTTCTCGTGCTCCTAGTCTGTCTTGCCGGCGGTCTCGGCGGTGCACTCTTCGACAGTCTCCTGGGTGCCACCTTCCAGAGGAAGGGCTACTGCAGGGTCTGCATGAAACCGACAGAGGCGCTCCGACACTGCGGCGAGCCGACGCAAATGACAGGGGGAGTTTCTTTCATCGAGAACAATGTCGTCAACGTGTTCGCCACTCTGGTAGGCGCTGGCGCCGCCCTTGCCGTAGCCTTGGCGGTGGCCTAGGCGAATATCGACGGGTATCTAGTGAGCTCCACCATCTTGGCAGGCAGGTCTGCGATCTTGACCCTCTCCTGCGCTCGCGTGTCCCTGTTTCTGAGGGTCACGGCAGAGTCTTTCAGCGAGTCGTAGTCGACGGTGGCACAGTAGGGAACCCCCACCTCGTCCGCTCGTGCATACCTCCTCCCAATGGATCCCGAATCATCATAGAAAGCGTCCACGACATCGGCCGCGCCCGAATAGACTCTCTGCGCCAGCTCGGGCAGACCGTCCTTGTTCACCAGCGGGAAGACGCCAAGCTTCACCGGTGAAAGGTAGGGTTTGAGTTCGAGCGACCTCCGCTCCCCTTCGCCCCTCAGAGAAGCTTCGAGGATCGCGTAGAGGCTCCTGTCCACTCCCATTGAAAGCTCGAAGACGTGGGGGAGGACCTTCGAACCTTCGTCGTCGACAGTGAAATCGGTCCCGCTGACCTTCGCGTGCCTGCCGAGGTCGTAGTCGCTTCGGTAGTTGCACGCCACGAGCTCGAGCCAGCCTATTGATGTGCTCACCTCGAGGTCGTAGGCCGCCTTCGAGTAGAAGGCCTTGTCCTCATCGGAAAGCATCCTGAAGCGTATCTTCTTCCTCTCGATTCCGGCCGCCAGGTACAGGTCCTGGATGAGCGCCAAGTAGTAGCCCGCAAGAAGGTTGGGGAGGATGCTCATCTTCAGTGCATCGTCGACCGCGACCTCCATGCCGGTGCCGTCCGGCTTCGTGAAGTTGAGCCTCTCTGCCGCCTTGGAACGGAACCTCGGCGCATCTGCCTTGCTCGGGTTGAAGAACACCTCGACCTCGGCCTGGTTAAGTTCCCTCAGCCTCACGAGACCCTGGCGGGGGGCGATCTCGTTCCTGAAGCTCCTGCCGACCTGGGCGAACCCGACGGGAAGTTTGATCCTCTGGGTCTTGAACAGGAGAGGGAAGTCCACGAAGATAGACTGGCACGTCTCGGGCCGCAGGTAAGCCTCTTCCTGCAGAGCCCCGACGCCGACCTTGAACATCATGTTGAACCGCTTGGTGCCCGCAAGCTTCGAACCGCACTTCAAGCACCTGACTCCCGCTCCGGCCATCAATCGGTCGTACTCGGCGTCTTCGAGCTTCTCGGGCGTCCTGCTTCCAGTCTTCTCTTCAATCAGCTTGTCGGGCCTGAAGACCGACCCGCACTTCTGGCACTGGACCAAGGGGTCAGTGAAGCCCGCGAGGTGACCCGAGGCCTCGAAGACCGCCCTCGGCAGAATCTGTGCCCCGTCTATCTCCACCATCCCGTCCTTCTTGACGAGCATCCTCCGCCAAAGCTCGACGAACTTGTTCCTCAGGGAGACCCCCAGGGGTCCATAGTCCCAGAAGCCCGCCGGCGAGTTGGGATATGAATCGGCCGCCTTGAAGAAGAAGCCTTTCTGCTGGGCGAGCCTCGAGACATCCTCGAACGACATCGTTGTCATGGCCTCACCAATCTCTGGATATATGCAGTTTCCGCTGGCCGCTGTTGCGGGTCATGCGTCTCAGTGTACGGGGCCCGAACGACCGAACCCTGTTCCTAGCTGTCCATATTCGAGAATGCCCGCCTGGTGTAGCGGCTAAGCAAGAAGCTCTGCAAGATAATCGAAGCGAAGGCGACGCCGAGCGTCATAGTCGCCATGAGGCCCCTCTCGGGGACGGTGGCAGGAAGCGACGCAACTAGTACGATCGAGAGCGCGCCTCTCATGCCTCCGATGGTAGCGACATTGATCCACTTGGGCGGGATCTCGAACCCCGCCCGTCTCTCCAGTTTCAAGATTGGGTAGACCGAAGCGAACCTCGCGGCCATCACGGCCGCGAAGGCCAGGGTAATGGGGATCAGTCCCCCGAGCAGGGCCCCGACATCTGTGCTCAGCCCGACAAAGAGGAAGGCTGATGTGTTGGCTACGAAGGCGAGAATCGCCCAGAACCCTCGGACTAGCTCGGCGGCCGCGCCGGTGGCCATCCCCTTCATAGCAGCGTTCCCGAAGTAGATGCCGGTCACTGCTACGGCGATCAACCCGGAAGCGTTGAGGGATGCGGCGAGAGCGAAGGAACCGTACACGGCCGCAACGGTGAGCATTATCATAGAAAGCGGGTCGGAGGCAATTCTGGTCAGCAGTCTCGCGCCGTACGAGACGGCGAGCCCGACCAGCACCCCTCCTCCGAACACGTACGTGAACTGGCCCAAGGCTGGGATGAAGCTCTGGCCGAGCGCGGTGAATGAAGCCAGGATTACCGTGAAGATGGCCAAGCCCGTTGCATCGTTGAAGACGGCCTCCGTCTCCATGAGCGTCGAGAGCCTTTTCGGAACCTTGGTCCTCCTGAAAACTTCGAGCACGGTCGCGACGTCGGTGGGCGCAATCAGTGCGGCGAAGAGGAAGGCCGAGTATAGCGACAGGATGGAAGACAGGAACAGGAGGACGCCTACTACGACGGTCGCAATCAGCGTGCCGACCGTCGCCAGCAAGAGTGAAGGCCGCAATGCCCGTCTAAACTCGTAGTCGTCCATGCTCATCATGCTCTCGAAGAGCAGAGCTGGGAGCACGAGCCCCACGAACAGCCCTCCGCCTACGAATCTGTCATAGAGAAGGTTGACGCCGAGGTACTGAGAAGCTGAGGAGGCCGCAAGTATGAGCCCCGTGATGACCAGCACGACGGTGTAGGGTGCGCGCGTCCTGCGTGAGATGATTGAGGCAGCGAGTGCGATGCCTAGGAAGCCTGTGATTATCAGCTCCACCGAAGGCAACGGTGAACGTTCGGACGCAGCGAATGTAAGCCTTTGTCAGGCAAGGAATGAAACCCGCCCGCAAAGGCGCGTGGTTTCTAGAATTCAGCCAACGATGAACTTGTACCCGTATTGTATCTGGCCCGACTCCCCGTCCACCCTCACCCTCCTGACCGCGGCCCGCACCTTCGCGCCTGTCTTCACCTCTTCGTCAGGCGAGTCGACGATTTGAGTCAGCACGCGCGCGCCGTTCTCCAGCTCGACCACAGCGAGGTAGAACGGAGCCTGCGCCTCGAAACCGGGCAGCGGCTCGTGCAGCTGAGTGTAGGTAAGGATCCTCCCCGTCTTCGGCATCTCTCTGTCGGCGATGCTCTCCGACCCGCACTTCCTGCACCTGTAGACCGGCGGGAAGAACTCGGCCCCACACTTCTCGCACTTGCTTCCTGTCAGCCTGTAGTACCTGTCCTTCGTTCGCCAGTACTGGATCGCCATCTATGAAGCCCTCTTGAAGACATGCACCGCGCTGGTGGTGTCCACCCCGCCTATGTTCTGGGTTATGCCGTAGTCAGGGTTCCTCGCCTGGTTCTTTCCCGCTTGGTCCGTCAGCTGAAGGTAGGCCTCCGCGATCTGGTACATGCCCGTCCCCCCCACGGGGTGTCCCCTTGCCTTCAGGCCCCCGAACGTGTTGATCGGCATGTCCGAGTCTAGGTCGAACTTGCCCTGCGCCGCGTCCTTGGAGCCCATCCCCCTCTTGGAGAAGCCCATCGCCTCGAGCGAGAGCGCTCCCACCACCGAGAACGCGTCGTGGATCTCGGCGAACCCAATCTTGCTCGAGGAGATGCCAGCCTCCTTCATGGCCCCCTTGAAGGCCTGCTCGGTAGCGGCGAACTTCAGCATGTCTTTCCTCTCGTAGATGCTGAACTGGGTGGTCGCCAGACTCCCGCCCAGCACCTCGACCAAGAGCTTCTTGGAACCTGAGGCAGCCCCGTTGCCCACAAGGAGTGCTGCAGCGGCTCCGTCCCCGACGGGGGCGCAATCGAAGAGCCTCAACGGGTCGGCGATCATTGCAGACCTTGCCACGACCTCCGTAGAGATGGCCTTCCTGAACTGCGCGTGCTCGGCCGAGACCGCGTTGTCATGGTCGATCACCGGTATCGAACTCAACTCGTCCCTAGTCACGTTCATCTGCTCCATGTAGTACCGGGCAAGCAACCCGTTGAGGGCAGCGAAGGTTGCACCTACGAACTGGGTGTACTCGGCTGACTCGGCCATTGCGAGGGCCTGCGAGACGGCCTCAGGCTCGAGGTCACGCATCTTCTCGACACCCACCACCAGTGCGGATTCCAAGGCCCCCGACTTCACAAGCCTGTAGGCCGTGTTGAAGGCCGCCCCACCCGACGCGCAGGCAGCCTCGACCTTGATGGCGGGCATCCCTTCGAAGCCGAGCGCACTGGCCAATAGGGCCCCCAGGTGCTCCTGCCCGGCGCCCAACGAGCTGAACATGTTCCCGACGAAGATCTGCTGCGGCTTCACCCTCGGAGCGCCCTTCATCGCCTTCCGCGCGGCCTCGACCGCCATGTCGAGGAGGGAGCTTTCCCAGTGCTCTCCAATCTTGGTGAAACCGACCGAGGCGACGTACGCTCTGCTCCTCGCCAAGCCTCTCCCTACTTCTGCAGTTTGCCCCTGAACTTTGCGTAAGTTGAATAATCTATCTTGACTCCCCTCTGGAGCATCGACTTCACAGTCGGGTTGATGCCGCGCTTCTTCTCCAATCCGTCCATCACCTCGATGCAGAATGCGTCAGAGCCAGCTCCCGAACCGAAGCTGGCGAGAAGAATCTTGTCGCCCGCCTTCGCCTCGTCCAGCACCGCGGCCAACCCTATCGGTGAGCTGCCCGCGTAGGTGTTGCCAATCATGGGGTTGAGGAGCCCGGTCTTGATCTGGTCCATGTTGAAGCCGAGCCGCACAGCCACCTCGACCGGGAAACGGGGGTTAGGCTGGTGGAAGACAGCGTAGTCGAAGTCGCTGGCTTTGTGGCCAGTCTCCTTGAAGAGAGTCTTGACCGCGCTCTCGATATGGAAGAAGTAGGCTGGCTCGCCCGTGAACCTCGAGAGATGGCGCGGGTACTTCTCGTGGGCCCTCCTCCAGAAGTCGCCCGTGTCGGACACGAACGACGTGCTGCAGTCGATGACCGCCACTGCGTCTTCGTCCTTCTTGCCGATGACGAAGGCTGCCCCCCCGCTCGAAGCCGTGTACTCAAGCTCGTCCCCGGGCCTCCCCTGGGCGGTATCCATGCCGATGGCGAGGCCTGCGTCGATCATCCCGGAGCCGACCAGACCAGTGATCACCTGAATTGCCTCCGTGCCTGCCTTGCAGGCGAACTCGAGGTCCGCGGCCAGAGTGTGGTGCTGCCCGAGGGCCTGCGCTACGACGGTGCTTGTGGGCTTCACCGCATAGGGCTTGGACTCGGTGCCGACGAAGATTGCCCCCAGATGCTCGATCCCGGACATCCTGACTGCCATTCTTGCCGCCTCGATGGCCATCGTGACCGTGTCCTCGTCCATCGACGCCACAGTCTTCTCGACGTTGGGCCCGGAGCCGCCGCCCTTCCAGACCCGGGCGATCTCGCTGGTGGGGAGCCTGTAGTAGGGAACGTAGGCGCCGTATCCTTTGATTGCAGCAGGAACCTTGCTTCTCATGACGTGCAAATGAGAATCAACCGTGCCCGCGTCTGCGGCTACATAAACGATACGGCAGGTAAGCCTAGAAGCGATAGACAGATGTCGAATCGATTGGCGGTCCGGCCTCTTCTGTCGGTCTCAGACTGCTTTGATCTGTTTCACGAGAGAGGAACGGGACTTCCTGAATACCCTGTAGCCGCAGATGCACTTGACCTCGGGGAGCCGCGATAGCTCTTCCTGGGTGGTCTTCGTCCCGCACCTCACGCATTCGTAGACCGCGCTGGCGAAGACCTTCACCGGCTCGGCTGGCTTCTCTGGAGTCGCAACAGGAGTCTCGGACATCTCTTTCGAATCACCTCGGTCGCTGGTATTTCTGTCTTATTGTCTGTGGTTCTGTTGAGTCTTCGAGTGGTCGTTCTCGCTGTTAACTGTCGGGTGCTGGCGGCGGTGTCACAATCCTGTTTGACAGAATCGTATCACGTCCCTGCTAG
>JAJTZD010000002.1:25750-40519 GCA_032906685.1 Nitrososphaerales archaeon | reverse complement strand
TAGGAGCAGAGCGCCTGCTGCGAGATTGATGACGTAGAAGACTAGGAGTGCTCTGGCAGGCTTCTTGGCATGTCTTCTGAGCAAGACAGCTAGGAAGGCCAATTCAGGCAACGAGACCCATGCTAGAATCAGGACTAGAACAAACGGATAGGATGAGTTTGTGCTGTAGAAATGCTCCACGACGCTGATTGGATACATGAAGATGCCGTAGGCTGGCGTAAAATTAATCGATTGGAATGCTCCGCTTAGGAAGGATGTAAGGGTGGGGGGGATGATGAACGCATAGAGGAGACCGACTCCCAAGAGAATCGTATCGAGTAAAGACTTCATTCTATCACCCGATGCTTGACGGCCCTAATCAACCCCCGTCAACTTGACAGAACCGAGCAAGGCCTGCGTTAAATATCCTCCCGCTCCATCAGGCCGTGAACGCAGCTAACACCGACCTAGACGGGGCACGGGCCCAAGAGGGTCGAATCTTAATCAATCTAACCGACATCGAAGAGCCTCAGGAAGCAGCCCGCGCTGAACGTCTTGGCCAAGCTGGAGCTCACCTACCCACCGCTCCACCGTCCGCGCCCGACAGAGATCACAGCGTTACGTTGAGTGGTGAGCCGGACAACCGCGCGAGGGTCAAGCGCTTGCTCGACGAGATGAACGCTCACTTCGCAAGGATTGAATCTCTCCCTTCAACTCCTCGTAGTTCTCCTTCAGCTGAAGAAACCCGCTCATGATCACCTTCTCCTTGTCCTCGTACCCCTGCCGCGTAATCGCGGCACAGTACCGGAATGGTTTCACAAGGACGTCCCTCCCTGTGCGTCAACCACCTAGAGCGGGTACGACTGAAAAAATCTCAGTTTCCACCCCGAATCGCTGTGTCCGCGAGGCCCCTGACCCGCAACCTTTCCATCGAGATGGTCGAAATTCCTCGAATGGAACTGACCAACGTCTGGGTAGACGACGACCACGTCCTCATCGAGCTCTGGGCGAAGGACGACGGGCAGCGCGAACTCCTCAGGGGAGTCGCGAACAACAGGAAGAGAGGCGACCAGTTGCTGCTGGAGCTGGACGGCAGGGCGCTGCTCAGGGGGATTCGGACGACAAGCCTCGAGGCGAGGAGAGCATGGTTAACTATCGTTAAAGGGCCGCCAGGACATCCTTCCCCTGCTCGCGCAACACCTCGAGCTGATTCTCCACGTCCTCCCTCAGGCTTGCCAAGACGGAGGCCTGAGCTTCAGAACGCGAAGTGCAAGCCTTAAGCGCCTCCTCTATCCTCGGCTTCATTGACAGTACTTCGATGTCCTCAGGGACGGAAGCCACCGGGAGCGCCTTGACGTCTTTCAGAAACCGATCCGAAAGCCCAAGCGCTAACTGCAGAGACGATTTGGCCCGGTCGCCATCCTCAGCGTTTGCCAGCATGCCTTCAAGCCCAGACAGGTAGGATTGCCACTGCCCTAAGAAATAAGCGTTTGACGCCTGGTACTGCTCCTGGCTTGAGGTGATGCCGCGCGCAACGCTAACTGTGCATCCACGCGACTTGAGGATCCCCAATGCTCTGGAGGCGTGGCTGGGCGGGACCAGTATCACGCCCCTACCAAGTCTTGAGTAAGGTATCCCTTCCAGCTCCGCATGGACTTCGCGTTTGTATTCTCTGAAGACCTTGCTTTTGTTCCTGGGTGGCAAGGCAACAAGTTCTTGGTTCGCCATAGGCCCCGTGCGCATCCATCTGGCGTGCACCTTCGTCCCTTCGACGGCGCTAACTCTTCGGGATGCAGGCTCTCGATGTTTCTCCACCATCTCCCTTTGGCTTAACAGCGCCCTCCTTTCGGTCCAGCTGTAGCCAAAGAGCTTCTTGTATGCTGAGGAACGGTCAGCCTTGGGCAAGGCATATCTTATCGCAACCCAAGTCTTCGGTTCTGTCATGGCGATAGACAGACAATCCTGCCTCTTTATAATGTTATCGAACAACTCATTGTTCGAAGGCTAAAAGTACGGGGCCTCCCTAGCCCTTGACCCGATCGGGGGGCCAGATCCTCCCGCCAGCTTATAGGATCTCGTACCCTTCCAGCCCAATCTTTCGCCTGCACGGTGACCAGCCATAAGCCATACCCACCTCGCGCCGTCTGCCACGTCTCCTTTCCGTTCAACTCTTATGTCTCGGATGGGCACCCGAACGTGAAAGACGGGCGTATGCCCATGGCTGGTGAAATAGACCTGAGGATATAGTCTCTTTACCAAGTTGGTATATCGCGCCAGCGCGTAATGCACCCTCGCCGCTCCGCTGTCCAGTAAGTCTGTGCCACCACTGCTCCTGAAGATGGGCGTCGCTGGTTCGTAGTCCGCCTTACCATCGCCGTGAGAGACGTCATACGGCCAGAAGAACCAGTACGTGAACCTCGTTATGCCGGGTCCTTTGGTCGTTTCCTCTTCAACGATAGGATAAGTGACCCCGCCTATTGATTCGCCGACGGCGGTTCCCGATATTTCTGGCTTCGACTTTGCGGGGTTCGCGCTCAAGAATTACAAGTGGCCATTTCCAAATATGCGTATAAGAGTTGCCGAGCCGCAGGTCGCTCCATCAAATGGGTCCGGTCGCTGCATTCTCGTGAACCGACAGCCCAGGCCCAACGGCAATAGACCTGTCAACTTGTCCTCCCTGAAGAAGAAGCAAGACGGAAGACTCCCGCATGGCGGTTCCCTCCCAGCGCGGTTCTGTCGGTGCTTCGGAGGTAGGCGGGGTTGAAAGAGGAGCCGACTGAACGGTTCATCCGGCTGCCGAGGAGCCAGCTGGAGAGGTGGGCTCGAGGAGGTCAGCGCCCTGCGGAAGAGGCTTGCCTCTGAAGGTACTCCCTCATCTCGCCCTCTAGCCGAGCGAGCCTAGCCTCGAACTCTGCCCTGAGCTTCTCCTCGATCTCGTGCACGTCCCTGTACTCGCTTATGGAGAGGAGCGGCACCGCCTTCAGGTAGTCCTCCAGGCGTGTCCCACCGGGCCCACTTTTCCCCAGGGGTGAATCCCTTCGGGCCCACAGGCTAATCTACTCCGCTTCCAATCCTTGGCACGGCGCCGGACCCGTGTATCTTCCCACGATCCTAGAATGTTCAAGACTCCCACGGTTCCCGCCACCACTTACGCAGCAGCAATCCCACGACAACGGCTCTTCCATAGATTGACAGGGCCATTATCCATCCGTAGACCGGTACCTTTACTCCCAGGGACAGGTCGAAGAGTACGTCACTTGTTGGCACGTACCAGTGATAAAGCCATGACCAGAACTGGCCTGAGCTGAAATCGCCCACAAGAATGTGCCAGAAGCCCCACAATCCATCGTTCATGATTGATGCTAGCAAACCCAAGGCAACGAATATTTCCCAATGATCAGGAAGTAGAATGCCGATCAGGACGAATGGCGCGAAATACATGGCGATTAGCCAGAAGTGATAGTACGGCCCGTAGGTTAGGTTGTTGTTATTGAAACTGGAATCAATGAAGTTAATCAGGATGAAACCGTAGAAAAGCGCGAACAATACGATTTCTGTCAGGAAAGTGCGAAGACCGACCTCCGGTTTCAGAGAGAATCGATCCAAAGGACGTCTACTACCTGCCCCATCAAGGAAGGGTCATCGGTCCGACCAGGTGTTCCGAACAGCGAAAAGCCAGAGCGGCGATGGTTAGGGAGGAATTGACGCCGAGAGCTGAACGTACAATCGAACCATCCATTACGTAGAAATTGTCGTATACACTTTTCCTGTCGTTCGGGTCGTCGCGAAACACCTGCCCAAAGCTGTTCACGACTCCTTCGTCTGCACTCTCTCCCATGCAAGCCCCTCCCAAAGGATGTAGCACTACCAACGAGCTCTTGTTAGGCGACTCCGAATTCCACGTTGGCGCATAGACTGTAGGCGATCTGGGGTCTATCTCTTTGGCGAGCTGGTTCATTCCATCCAATATGCCCTCAAAGATTTCCTTATTGCGTTCGAACAATTTGGGTCCAGTCTCCTCTTCCATTAGTTGCAGTTCCCCGTTCGGGAGGCTCAGGGTTCCGTCGCTACTGTCAAGTCCCATGGCCGAGAAGACGAAGTATCGCGAAAGGCGTTCCTCTGGAGAGGCGAGCGGGTTGTCGTGGTCCTTGATGAACCAGTCCATAAGCTCCTCGAACTTCTTTTTCAACGACTCGAGTGCTGGGTTTTCCGCCACCCCGCCTAGGGTGGTCGCGATGGACATCTCCCCAACGAATGTCTTCGTTGCGCGCGTGAGGGCGCTCATGAGTCTCGGAATGTCCAAACCAAAGATTGCTACCCCGAGTCCAAGCACGCCGTATTTCCTTACGAGCCTGAGCCTGCCCTTGAGCCTCCTCCAGAGACCGATGTGCTTTCGCTTCCCTTGACCCATGTAAAGGTCGAACAACGTTGCAAAAAGAGGGGCCACCATTTTGGGTAGTGTAGTATCTTCAATGGTGAACCCAAAGTCTTTGTCCTTCGTCTTGAACGTAGCGTGGCATGTGTTGATGGGACCCCTTGTTATATCCAGGATCGTCTCTCTCGCGTCTTCTTTCTGGTCACTGAGCTTCATGAAACCAATCAGGTCCCCGTTCGGGGAGAACCTCCTTCCCAGCTTCTCGCTCAGCCTCAGGCCCTTCTTCCGGCTCTTGAAAAGCAGCTCGTTCGTGCCCAGGGTACCCGCCGCGACTACGAGCATCTTGGTCTGGACTGCTTTTCGTCCCATAATTGCTCCAGTCTTTTCGTGGTACTGCGTGTAGTGAACCTTGTATCGATCTGGCTCGATGAATTCTATGAGCTCGGCTTCGGATAGCGCGCGCACCTCGAGAAAATCCTTCAGTGCCGGGTTTTGGAGGGCCAAAACGATCCGCTTGTTGAGTGTGTGCCTTGCTCCGGGAAGACATCCCAAGTTGCACCTTCCCTGGCGCTGGCAGACGTTCTGCTGAATCTTGTCGTTCTGCTGGGCCTTATCAGCGTATTTGGCCATCTCGGGAACGGCTTGCATTATGATTTGAGGCGTTAGACCTTGGGAAACCAATGGGGGGATGTTGTTCTGAATTTGAGTTGCGATGTTGTCAAAGATGTTTCCCGGTACATCAGTGATTGATAGCGGAACCGCGAAACCAAAGTCAGGGTCCCCCTTGACGAAGTTTGTAACCGAACCTTGATCTTCTGCGACTTTCTTAGCGGCTTCCTGAAACAGACGAGATTTGTCGAGCTTGGAGTTCTTGGGTCCCAATCCAGACACGGTTGTGATAGTATTTACTCCGATGAATTTCCTCGCTTTTTCGAAATATTGAGCTAGACTCAGTCCGTTGTGTTCGGTGGGCCAGTCTTTGTAGACGCTGCCTGGAGGTTCGAGAGTCACGTTTGAGTACACGAGAGACCCTCCACCGACGCCGCTGGCCGCGAGAACGTGCACCTTCTCTGATATCTGCCTGTAGTCGTAGAGGCCAGTCTTGTTGATTAGTCTGGCCTTAGACGCGAGGTCAACAAGGCCTTCGACGTTGTCTGGATGGGCCCAAAACCCGTAGGGTGCGCCGGCGTCCTGGAGGAACTCCCGCATGTTCGGACCGATGGTCGGGGTCTGACCTCTTTCTTCCTGTGACCTGTAAGGTAGTTCATGACTCAGCCACCATTGCCCCCTCTCGAGGAGGCAAACTTTCTCGCCTCGGTTCCGCCTGGCGAAAAACTTCGCGAGGTGCAATGCTGCGATAGTTCCTCCGAAACCAGAGCCGACTACCACCGCGCCAAAGTTAGAAAGCTCCGAAGCGCTTTCCAAGAAGTTCGTGTATATGATGACTCGAATATAAGCTGTCGGCTTCTCTTTCGGAACGAACGTACGTTCCGAGGTCGAGAAGAGGGATTGTGAGCACTTCAGAATCGTCGGCCACCGAACTTGCAGATTCCACGCTCCTGGATCCGAGATCTGAAACTGGCAGTGCGACCTCGTCTAAGGGCGTCTAATTGACGTGAAGTCTTCATGGCGATTCACGCTTCCTCGCGCGACAGCCGTCACCCAGCGGAGGTCAACCGAGCCTAACGTCCGCGGACGTTAGCGTTCCGTAGCACCTACCGTCTTTTACCGAAGGGACATGTGTGTGCATCCCCCACGCCAGTTCTGTTGCTCCTCTAGAATCAAGAGCTGGCTGTAGTCTAGACATCGGGTCGAATCCCGGAAGAGGAGGTTTTTCCACACCCCATTCGAACTTGAGGCCATTTCTCACCATCTGCATGAACCCATTCAACGGACCCGAAATCTCGCAATTCGCGATTGGCCCAAGGATTTCAGACCATGTTTCGGTCCAGTGGAAGTCAGTCCCTACGTAGACAATCTTATTCCTACGTGCGTCCAGGATGAAATCAAACCTCTCGATGTCGGGTATCTCAACATTGATCTCCTTATCCAACCAATAGAACCAAAGGCGGAGGTCGAAGAAGTGGTCTTCCAGGTAGAAGAGTTCCGCGCTCACAAATTTGGAATCGAATAGCGAGCCTGAGATGTCCCCTCCGACATCAGCTACAGTCGTTCTCTGCCCTCCTTTTCCGACTACCTTGACCCTACACGAGGGCTCGCCGCCCCTTTTCAGATTGATTCTCACCTTTGGACAAGGTACGCTGGCAAACTGATTCGCTATCTCAGGCCACCACCTCGAGTAGTATTTTGGCACATAGGTGCCCCCAAGCAAGATTGTAGCTGTGTCCCCGCCGTCTGATTCGGTCCACCTTGATCTCATGAGGCTTCCTTCTCGCACTTTTTGCTCTTTGAGGGATTTGGGCGGGACAAATCTGATTGTGCGGAGGGGCGTTGCAAAATCGCCGACAAAATCGAACTTTACGCTGTATTCGCCCATGGAATCACCTTTGTGGATGACCGAAAAATACAGATTCTGAGATTCCCCTGGCTTGATGCTGAGGTCAAACCCTTCTTCTTTGCCTCCTCCTCCCACGAGCCAAAGGTTCTTCCGCTGAAGGTTGTCGTACCAGACTACTCTGTTCGCATCTTCGGATTTGGTCTCGGGGAAGAGCCTGCCTGATGCATCCTCGTCGGAGTCGTTGTGGATTCTGAGCTTCAGAGTCGAAATGCCACCGGGTAAGTACTCGACAACGTTGGGTTCTCGTTGATTCACGACCAGAACTTCCATACATGAGTCACTTGGTCAGACTTGGATCAGATAGTCGAACCAGAAGTCACCCTTGCTGAACCCGTTGGGAAGCGTAGAGGGCATCGCCGGGGCAGTACCGGCCAAAGGCTTGGGGGCATCATTGATTTTGACCCAATCGCTCCGCACAATCTTCGATTTAGATTTCGTACTAATTCTCGCCATCAGTGGAACGCGAGGAATCGATGTCCACGGCTCGCTCTGAGTGGAGACCATCGAGGCGAATTTCCCGTCGCTCATCTTTTCAAGGGCATCCTTGGGCGTCGCGTTAACACTGCCATGGTGGGCAACTTTAAAGAAGGTAATTTCAGGCAAAATGCTGTCGGGCTGCAAGTTCTCCAACCACCACCGCCAATTGCCGCATTGGGCGTCGCCAGGGAACAGGAGATATTGGCCTCGGAAGATGAACAGGACGACCAGACTCTCGTTGTTCCTCACTTGGTCGAGGGCGAACGCCAGCTCGTTGAGGGGTGAGGTGGCGACCTCTTGAAGCAGCTTCTTGTCCTGCTCGGTGAAGATTGATCGAATCAGCTCGTCCGGGGGCTGTTCGAGCCTCCATTTTTTCATGAAGGGTTGGAGGGCGCCGGAGGTCTGTTGGTCGGGACCCAATCGCAAATAGTGTTCGCTGGCAGGAGGATCCATCTGCGCCAGGAATTCCTCCGATTGAGGCGGTCCCAGAATCTTGACTGAGAGGTCAGGAATTGAGATTTCTTCTGGTCCTGTCGGCGCCTGGCCGGCCTTCAGGTACCAAACTTTCGCCTTGCCTTCGAATCCTGACTTCAGTAGCTCGATTGCATGCTCGTTCCCTTTCAAATTCTCGATTGCGTTTACCGCGTTCGGGTCGGCAACTGCAGCTTGCAAATCCTGAGCTAGTCGCGCCGTCAGCGCTTGGTGCTTTTTCTGAAGACCGGCCGCTTGGGGGTCGTTCGGATTCCAGGTCCATGGCAGCCAGACAGCACCGATGTCGAATGCCTTGAATTTGTCCGCGAACCTGTCGAAGCCCGCGATGTGATCTTGATGCGCATGGGTGACGACAACTAGTTCTAGCTTCTTGTTCGTGACCTTGGCGACATCATCGACGACTTTTCCCAGGGTGCCGATATCACCCTTCGCATGGACCCCGCAGTCCACCAGAACATGCGCGTGTGCCTCTTTTGCCAAGACGCCATTAGTTAGGGGAAACGAGACCAGGAAGCAGTCGCCGAAACCTACGCGGTACATTCTGATTCTGAGGGTCCTCTTGTTCGGTCTACCGGTTTTTCCTTTGGGGCCGAGAGGAGGAGCGCCTTCTGTGGCCACCGGGGGAGCTTTCGGAGTCCTCCTACTGCCCGCCATGCTAGTATCCTCTGTGAATCGCAGCAAAGTCCTTTAGACGCTGCTGCAACTCTTCAGCAGTTACATAGGCGGCCGAGCTGATGTCGGCTTCGCTCCTAGACAGATAATCCCGTTGCCGTCTGAGCCGTTCGTTTTTGTCGTCATCTTTCTCCTCGCCCACAGGCTTGTAAATCGCGTACCGCAACTCACCACTTCTGGCCAAGATTAGCGTCGTGCCACCGAAGAAAGTAAACTTGGGGGAATCTGGGTCATCTGGATCTATCGGGACGGTTCTTCGCTGTATCAGCTCCGTCACAACATCGGAGACTATCTTGCCATCGGCGCTAATGCGATTCACCACGTGAAACGTATGTGTTTCAATTGGGGGCTTCGTAGAAAGGTGCAGCAGTGCGCAGTTACGGACTGCAAACGAGTGAAGGACCTTTGCGTTGTTCTTTGCGCGAGCCCGCCCCTCACCTAAGCTTTCGGATTTCCAGGCATCGAAATCCAAATCCTTGCACGCAGGGGGAGGCCGATTTTCGTCAACCTCTGGGGGCTGCCACAATAATGATTCCTCTGAATACGAAGCTGCTCCACCAGGAACGATGCCTCGGGACCTGAAAGCATCGATCAAAGCGGTTCGATAGTCGTGCTTATCGTCAGATATGAGATCATAGTCGGCAGTGATTACGGCGCGAAGAAAATCTCCGAACGTGATGTCCACCGGTGGACAGTAGTCCAGCGCCCTGATGCAGATATTGAGAAAGTGACCAGCAGTCTTGGCTGCTGTTTCCGCCAGTCGGTTCGCCAAGTCCGGGTGCAGATTACCCGAGGATATCTGAATTCCAGCCGCCTGCGAAATTCGCATCAAGTCGGCAATACGTCGGATATAGGAGCTGAAGTAGGCGTCGAAGATTGCTGCCACAAGGATGGAACCTCGTTTATGTGGTTCGAAGTACTTTTCAAGCTCCCTCGTGTTCGGAGGCGTCCCGAGAGCCGAACGCAATGTCTTCCTCAGGCCCACGGCGTAGCCGAATTGTTGTGCGAGCCCTACAATCGGATTATCACCTGTGAGTTCGGCCTGTATGAGAGGTCCTCCGGGTTCAGACCGGCTTTCTGCGCGGATGTCCGTTTGATAGATCTTCCCACCTGTTCGCTGGACTGTCTCGAGAAGGACGTCCTTGTAGGAAAAGTGCTGGAAAAGAGCGACTATGTCTGCGAAGGCTTCGTGGAACGCGGGAGCGTCGGGCCCGGTTGGCTCGGTGGAGAAACTACGTTGACTGTGAACAAGTGCGTGTGTCGTTTCGTGGGCAATTATGTCATGAGACAGGCAAGTGAACACGGTCTGACCAGGAAGGTTGAGCTCTCCATCTTTCTCCGTCGCTGCAAAATAACCGAAGACCAAAGCGGCGAGCTTTTCAGAATAGAATGCGTTCGCTTCCAGCATTGCGTGCGGAAAGATTCGCAATCTCCTGTGCTTGGAGTATCTGCCGAAGGCCCACCTAACTCGACGACCAAGCGCATATTCGAAGCGCCTGATGGTCTCGCTTGCCACTGCGTATACCATTTGCTGATGGAACTGCGGGTTTGACTCGTTCGGGTCTAGGCCGTCCCCGAGCAGGATGTTCCGCTGATCCAAGTCGACGGGTGAATAATAGCAATCGTTGCCAGCGTCATAGTCGATGACTTCCAAGTATTGGCCGATCGGCCCTTTCTCCAGATCTTCGAAGGGAACATTAACAGTCATGTAGTTTCCCAAGGTGCGACCGAGAGCAGGGTCGAAAGCATAGACTCTGAGGGACCTATAAGGCGGTTGGTCAGGCTCTGACGCCGTGCCTTTGCCTGTCAAGTTTTCTTTACACTATTTAGTATAATCGCAATATATAAGCTATAGAATAGTGCAAATTCTGACTATGCGCCCAGCGATGGTCCTCCACGCAGGCCCGTTCGTCCCAAGGGTTCGAGTCGCCCGCAGCCCAAACCTTTGATTTCGAATCCGACTTCAGCAACGAAATCGCTGCGGACCCTTTCTGGCCCAAACCCCTGACCAGCAGTGGCACGTGCCAGAAATTCCTAAACTAGTACCGGGCCAAACTAGTACCGAAAACGGGGGTTAATGTGCCATTCCAATACCGATTTCCATGTCGCTGTCGTCAGACCCTAACCGTTCGACGTTGTTGGTGCATTTACACGCGTGTTGTGTGACGTGATCGGCATGGAGGGAGACCCCAGCCAGGAGCAGCGTTAGGCGACCCATCAAAGCCCTTCGACATGAAAGGTCATTCGAGTCTCCGAGCACGACAAATAGAGGCAGGAACGCGCTATCGTTCACAAGTTAACAGAACCTTGTCTGTTGACTCAGCTGGTCAGCTCTCTCTTCAGCTCGTCGTACGCCCGCCTCACCTCGTCGACCGAGGCCTCGTCCTCGAGCGTAGTCACGTCGCCCACTGGCGTGCCGAGAACGACCGCCTTGACCAGCCTCCTCATTATCTTCGCGCTCCTTGTCTTGGGCAACTTCAACACAAAGAAGACCTCCTTCAGCATCGCGATGTGCCCGACATGGTCCCTAACTCGGAGCTTCAGCTCGTCCCTCAGCTGTTCGCTCGGCACGTTCCCCGACCTCAAAATCACGAACCCGACCGGCACCTCCCCTTTGACTTCGTCAGGGACCCCGACAACCGCGGCCTCGGCCACAGCAGGATGGTGCACCAGGGCGGACTCTAGCTCGTACGTCCCCAGCCTGTGCCCGGCGACCTTGATCACCTCGTCTGCCCTGCCTAGGATCCAGAAGTAGCCGTCCCGGTCCCTGACCGCGTAATCGCCGGCGTCGAACCAGCCGGGGAACCTACTCCAGTAGACCTGCTTGTATCTCTCCGGATCTTTGTGAATCGTCAGTGGCATCCCCGGCCAGGGCCGCTTGATGACCAGGTACCCCCTAGCCAGTGGCGCGGTAGGCCTACCCGCCTCGTCCACGACCTCCGCCTCGACTCCGGGTATCGGGAAGCCGTTGGTCCCGGGCTTCATCGGGACCATCTCACCCCCTGGGAGTATGCTGATCATTATCCCGCCCGTTTCTGTCATCCACCAAGTGCTGCCGAAGGGGATCTTCCCTCTGCCCACCAGCCTGTGCATCCACCTGAAGGCCTCAGGATTGATCGGCTCACCCACCGAGTGCATCAACCTCACCGATGATACGTCGTGCTTCTTCACCCACTCTTCACCCAGCTTCATGAACGCCCTGATCGCAGTCGGCGATGTGTAGAGCACGTTCACCCTGTGCCGCTCTATCAAGGCGGCCCAGCGGTCCGGCTCCGGGTAGTCCAGAGCACCCTCGTACATCATGGTGGTTGCGCCTTCCAGGAGCGGGCCGAACACGATGTAAGAATGCCCCGTCACCCAGCCGATATCTGCCGTGCACCAGTAAGTGTCCTCCTTCGTAATGTCGAAGACCCAGTTCATCGTGGCGTGGAGGAGGGTCATGTATCCTCCCACGTCGTGCACCTGTCCTTTCGGCTTGCCCATCGTCCCCGATGTATGAAGGATGAACAGCGGCTCTTCGGACCTGACCCTCTCTGGCTCGACGTAGGCGTCATGCGGTACCCCCTCCAGCGCGGAATCGAGATACTCGTCCCTCCCTCGTTTCATTTCGACTTCGTTTCCCACTCTGCGCAGCACCAAGACGTGCTTCACGCAGGGCGCCTTCGCGACCGCGCTGTCAGCAATCTCCTTCAGCTTGATCACGTTCCCTCGCCTCCAGCCGCCGTCCGCAGTGACCAGAAGCTTCGCGTCGGCGTCCTGAAGTCGCTCCGCCAGGGAATCGTCGCTGAAGCCGGAGAACACGACCGTGAACGAAGCCCCGAGTCTCGACGCCGCGAGCATGACTAGCGGGAACTCTGGCACCATGGGCATGTAGATGCCGATCGTGTCTCCCTTCCTGATGCCGTACTTCGTCCTCAGAAGGTGGGCGACCCTGTTCACCATCTTGTAGAGCTCCCCGTACGTGATCCGCCTGATCTCCTTCGGACTGGCTCCGTCAACCGGTTCTCCCTCCCACAGAATCGCCACCTTGTCCCTCAGAGGACCCTTCGCGTGCCTGTCGACGCACAGATAGCAGGCGTTGAGCTCGCCTCCTACGAACCATCTGAAGAAGGGCGGGTTGCTCTCGTCGAGGGCGACGTCCCACTTCCTGAACCACTCCAGCTCCGACGCTATCTTTGACCAAAACTCTGTTCCCATGGCAGCAGCCTTCGTGTGTCTGTCCAGGTACGCCCGCGGCTGGACCGTCTTCCACCCCTCGGCTGTCAGCTTCTCATCGAAGGGCAGGGCCCAGTTCACTGACAAGCGGTTCCAAGATTGTCGGAGTCGTTTTAACGTTTACCAGAACGTGCCCTCCATTCGACCCTAGCCTGACAGTCTCAGCTTGATGATGCTGAGGAAGAACCGGAATATCTCCCCCCAACCAAGCTTCGACCTTCCCGACCGTCTTGTCCCGAAGACGAAGGGCACCTCCACCATCTTGGCGCCCTCTCGCTTCAGGCGATAAAGCGACGCGACCTGGAATGAGTACCCCGGGTTCGGGAGCGCGGCCTTGACCAGAGATTCCGCATATGATGCCCGAATGGCCCTGAATCCCGACGTGCAGTCGGCCACGGGCAGGCCGAGAACGCTTCTCGAGAGCCAGTTCGCCCCTCTGCTGACCGTTCTTCTCCAGAGGCTCCATCCTTCGATGCCTCCTCCTTCCATGTACCTGGATGCCACCACGACGTCGGCCCCGGCTTCCACCGCGGAGATCAGCTCGCGCAACATCGTCGCTGGGTGCTGCAGGTCCGCATCCATCTCGATGACCATCTCCGCCCCAATCTTGGTGGTGGCCTCTCTGAACCCCTCGAGGTATGCCGAACCGATCCCTTTCTTAGAGGGACGAAGAAGAAGGTGGACTCTTGCGTCGTTCGTTGCTACCATCTTGATTTCGTCGGCGGTACCGTCGGGGCTGGAGTCGTCGACGAACAGTATCTCTACGTCCGCGGGCGAAGCTCCTTCGATTCGCTCGACGAGCGTACGGACAGTCTCCCTCTCGTTGTAGGTCGGGACTATCACGCACGCTTTCATTGATTCCGCCTCCACTGGGGCCTATCGCATGAGTGAGCAGGCGTCGACGAACTCGTCTGCTACTCTCTCGAGTTCCTGCCTGCCGACCGCCGGGTGGACTGGGAGCGAAATCACGTGCCGAGAGTCGTACTCCGCGTTCCTGAGCGTGACCTTTCCGTACCCTCCCTTCGCATACAACGGCGTCTTGTGCACCGGGGTCTTGAAGTAGGCAGCAGCTCCTATGCCCCTTCTGTTCAGCCTCTTCAGAATTTGGTCGCGCTTCCTCTTCAGCGTCAGCGTGTAGAGGTAGAAGACATGCGTCCTGTCCTCCGCGCTCTGCGTGAACTCCACACCGTCGAGGCCGGAGATGCGTTTGTTGAGGTACCGCGCGTTCCTGACCCTCGCGGCCACGAAGCCAGAAAGCCTGTCCATCTGGACGGACCCGATTGCCGCCGCTATCTCAGTCAGCCTGTAGTTGAAACCCAGGTGCCTAGAGTCGTACCCGTGAAGCATCCCGTGGTTCCTCACGAGCCTGAGCGTGTCCGCGAACTTGCCGTCGTCCGTGGAGACCGCGCCCCCCTCACCCGATGTGATGACCTTGCTGGCGTAGAGACTGAAGCATCCGGCGTGCGACAGGGTCCCAGTCTGCTTTCCCTTGTATTCGGCGCCTAGTGACTCGGCCGCGTCCTCTATCACGGGAATGGAACGCCTGTCGGCAACCTCCCGGATTTCGTCCATGTCAGCTGGGTACCCGTATAGGTGTACGGGCATTATCGCCTTCGTCCTCCTAGTGATCGCCTTCGAAACTGAAGCGGGGTCGATGTTGTAGTCTTGTTTGTTGTCGACGAAAACAGGCCTCCCCCCGCACGCCAGAACAACGTTGGCCGTCGACACGAAGGTGAACGAAGGCAGGATCACCTCGTCTCCCTCCTTTATCCCCAGCGCCAGCATAACGCAATGAAGCGCGGCGGTCCCGGAGTTGGTCGCGACCACCTCCTTTGACCCAAGTAGCCTCTTCAATTTGCCCTCGAGTTGCCGGACCATCCTGCCGCCCTCGAAGGAGGCATCGGTGAGCTTGCCGCTCTCCAGAACGGAAAGGACCGCCTTCTTCTCACGCTCCCCCAAGATGGGCTTGTTGATGGGTATGAAGTCCAACCGCTCCCGACCTGCCCAAGGTGAAAGGGTATTTGAGATTCGTGCAGGCGAC
>JAJTZD010000002.1:0-25650 GCA_032906685.1 Nitrososphaerales archaeon | reverse complement strand
CAACCGCTCCCGACCTGCCCAAGGTGAAAGGGTATTTGAGATTCGTGCAGGCGACGCTTGCCGAGAGACGATTTGACCGCATCCTACGACAGGCTAAGGGGCCTTTGGCCCTTCCTCATGCTCGTGTCTGTCGCTGTCGTCGCCCGACTGTTCATGGTCCTGTTTCTGCCTCCGTTGCTCGACGTGTACTACTACGACTCCCAGGCCGCGCAGGCGCTCCTCAGTGGCGTTGACCCCTACGGGTTCAGCTACTTTGCGATACCAGCTTGGCTGGCAACTCCCGGAGCCTCCACAGTCTTCGTCTATCTGCCGGGCGTTGTGCTCTTCTTGGCGCCGTTCGGCGCGGCCTGGGACGTTCGTCTGGGTCTGATCGTAGCCGACCTCCTCGTAGCGTGGGGGATCTACTCGATCGGAGGAAGGTGGGCGAGTACCGCGACCCTGGTCTTCCTCCTTCTGCCTTTCACGGCGCTCTTCTCGACGTCATATCCAAACAACACTCTCGTCTCCATGGCCTTCCTCGGCGCGGCCGTAGCGCTCTGGTTCAGCGGAAGGGGCCTACCCGCTTCAATATTGCTGGGAGTCTCGCTGGCATCTAGCCAATTCGTCTGGCTGCTTTTTCCCTTCTTCGTAGTCTGGTCCCCTAGGTCGGGTAAGCTCAAGCAGGTCGCACTAAGTGTTATTGTCGCCATCACGCTGGCGCTGCCGTTCCTCGTTTGGAACTGGTCCTCATTCATCTACGACACGCTGTTCTTCGAATTCACGAGGGCACCCAGAACCATCGTCAGCGCTGCTGCCTTCGGGCTGAACGTCAATCCCACACTCGACGGCATCATGGTCACATTGCTGGGCGTTTCCGTACCACTCCTTGCTCGCGCGCTGGCGACCCTTGCGCTACTCGCCTACGCAATCTGGAGGTCGAAGGAGCTCGCCGGCATCCTCTTCAACGGGTCATGGTTCATGCTCGCAGCCGTCTTCCTTCTTCCGAACGTCTTCTCGTGGTGGTATCTCGAGCTTCCGTTTCAGACGTTCCTCATGTGGTTCGTCGCAACCCACGGGAGGGAATCCTCCACGCCGCCCGCCAACGCTTAAAACCTCGGACTTCACGAACGCCGCTCCACTCGGGAAGTCGCTTGATGGACCCAATGACCCGGCAGTTATTCAGGATCATAGCATGGGGCTCATTCCTCACGATCGTTGCGGTCGTGGCTTACGGCATCGTCGAGTCGCTCCTCACAACGGGGACTGGACTGGCCATCGGCATCGTCCTCGTCAACGTGGAGTGGCCCCTGCCATTCTTCGCGAAGCCTGTCTCGTACTTCTCGGTAGCTTGCGTCGCCCTGTTCTATTCCGGTTTGCGGCTCTGGGAGGAGAGAATCTCGAGGTGGCCCCAGAACGTGCTGAGCTTCCTTCAGCTGCTCGGATTCGTGGTGGCATTCGCCTCAGCCTACGAGGTCCTTTACAACTTCATGATATGGGGCGCCTTCTTCAGCGTCCAGATCCTGCAGCAGCATGTGACAAACCCGAGTTTCATCTCCGAAGGGCTTCCCACCCCATGGAACCTGGACTTTGCGACGAAGGCCTTCTCAGCGCTCTTCGTGATAAGCGGTTACTCGGTCTACTTCCTGAGACGGATGAACAAGACCCACCTCATTTAGCGGGCTTCGCCGGTAAGCTGGCGTATGCCATATAGACGTGGCCGAGCCCTAGGATGAGGAAGGCGAAGACAGAGACGGCTGCAATAGTCGTGAACGCACCGGACACGAGCGGCGCGGCCACGTAGACTTGGTACCCACAGAGAAACAGTCCCATGAGGGCCGACGCCGTCGGCCAGGCGGCCGCGAGCGCGGAGGTCGGGGTGAATTTCAGGAAGACACCGCTGGCGCCGCACGCCAGAACCGGCCAGAGAATCAGCGCCGAGCCCGCGAGAGCCGCGATTCCCAGCCAGATCAGGGCGAAGACAAAGAACACGTAGGCCAGGTTCCGCCTGACCAACGATGCCACTGATTGCATCTCCGCAGCCGAATGCGGGTGCCGATATAAGCTGTGCTGGCTCGGCATCTCATTCACGGTATGCTTATTTGCCGATGGAGATGGTGAGAACAAGCAACCGAGAGCCAATGCAGACCACACTCGAGCGGAGGGACCTCGCGAAGAAGCTCGAGGGACTCACGCGACCAGTCAATGACATGGAGGAGGGGCTTCTCGCCTCCGCAGTGTACGATGGAGACCTTCGGCTGGCAGTCCTCAAGTTCTACGACCAGAAGAACGGTCGTTTCTGGCTATGGAGGGACAACACAGGGCACAGACCCTACTGTTACACCCGTCTTGAACGGAGCGAGCTGGAGGCCGTCCGCTCCAGGAAGGACGTGGTCCAAATCACGGAGGAAGAGAAGTTGGACCTGCTGAATGACACGAAGGCGAAGCTTCGGAAGATTATCGCGACGGACCCGCTGGCGATAGGCGGGGCGGCGAACAGCATCAGAGACGAGATTAGGACGTGGGAGGCCGACATCAAGTACTACGAGAACTACGCATACGACCGGGGCCTCAAGATGGGCACCTACTACCGGGTCGCCAACGGGAACGTCGTCCCTCTAAAGAAGCAGGTGCCTGAGAGGGTGGCCAAGTCGCTCGCAGAGATTCTGAAGAGGAATCCGCCAGAATTCGCCCCCTACCTGAATGAGTGGGCGGAACTCCTGAGCGCGCCTTTGGTCGAGTTCAAGCGGGTTGCGCTCGACATCGAGGTGGCGAATGAGGAGGGGCGAATCCCCGACCCGGAGCAGCCGAACCAGGAAGTCATCTCCGTCTCTTTCTTCAACGAGAAAGAGAGGCTTGTCTACCTCCTCAAGAAGGAAGGGCGAGACCAGACGGGGCTGGAGGGTCTTGGCTTCGCGGTCGAGCTCATCGATAACGAAACTGAGCTGCTGAGGCGCGTCTTCGGAAAGATGATGGACTATCCGGTCATCATCACGTTCAACGGTGACAACTTCGACCTCCGCTATCTCAGGCACCGGGCAGAGAAGTTGGGCATATCCGAGGAGGAGGACCCCATCGAGCTTCAGAGGATCGAGTCGACAATAAAGCACGGAATTCATCTCGATATGTACAACTTCTTCAAGAACAGGTCCATACAGGTGTACGCGTTCAGCAACAAGTACTCTGACTACACTCTGAACACGATCTCCGAAGCCCTCTTGGGCAAATCCAAGCTTGAGTTCGAGGGCAACGTAGGCGACCTCCCCCTTCGCGAGCTCGCAAAGTACAACCTCAACGACTCGCAGCTTACGTACGAGCTGACCTCGATGGGGGGCTCGGTCGTCATGAAGCTCCTGACCGTCATCGCGAGAATCGGCAAGATGCCGATGAACGACGTCGGCAGGCTTGGCGTCTCCAATTGGATTCGCAGCATGCTGTTCTTCGAACACAGGAAGCTGGGCGCGCTGATTCCGCGCAAGGACGAGTTGAGCGAGAAGGGTGGGGCCTCCTCTCAAGCCATCATCAAAGGGAAGAAGTACAAGGGCGGACTGGTGATCGAGCCCAAGCCTGGAGTCTTCTTCGACGTCTCTGTGCTCGACTTTGCCAGCCTTTACCCGAGCCTCATCAAAGTGTACAACCTGTCCTACGAGACGGTGAACTGTCCCCACGAAGAGTGCAGGACCAACACAGTGCCCGGGACCACTCACTGGGTCTGCAAGAGGAGAAAAGGCATCAGCAGTCTTGTGATAGGGTCTCTCCGTGACTTGCGGGTCAGCCACTACAAGCCGCTAACGAAGGATCCCAACCTGGCCAGAGAAGAACATGAGCTGTATGGCGTGGTTAGTCAGGGTCTGAAGGTGATCCTCAATGCCAGCTATGGAACGTTCGGATTCGAGACGTTCGCACTCTACTGTCTCCCCGTGGCCGAGGCCACGGCGGCATTGGGGAGGTACGCGATCACAAAGACGATTGAGAAGTGTGGCGAACTGGACATCAAGGTTCTCTATGGAGACACAGATTCGATTTTCTTGCAGAACATCTCAAAGGAGCAGATCTCCACGATAACGAGATGGGCGGAAGGCGAACTCGGGGTGGAGCTCGACTTGGACAAGACGTACAGGTACGTTGCGTTCAGCAGCCGCAAGAAGAACTACTTCGGCGTCCTCCCCGACGGAACGGCGGACATACGGGGCTTGACTGGCAAGAAGAGTCAAACCCCCGAGTTCCTGAAGCAGACCTTCTACAAGGCGCTCGAGATTCTGAGCAATGTCCAGAGCGCCGAGGACTTCGAGCGGGCCAGGGCCAACATCAGAGAGCTACTGACAGGAATGATCTCCAAGCTGAAGGGAAAGAAGGTGCCTGTGGAGGACCTCGCATTCAACGTAATGATGGGCAAGCTCACCGGGAAATACAACGGTACTACGCCCCAGCACGTGAGGGCCGCCAAGCTCTTGGAAGCGCGCGGGAGGGAGATAAAGGCAGGGGAGATCATAGCGTACGTGAAGACCAAGAGCCCGCCGTACGTGAAGCCAGTGGAGCTAGCGAAGACGGAGGAGGTGGACGTGGACAAGTACCTGGAGTATGCCCGTTCCATGTTCGACCAGATGCTCGACGCGCTGGACTTCAGCTTCGACGAGATAATGGGCGCGACGACGCTGGACTTCTTCTGGTCATCCTGATGCCTTCGCCGAATCGCCTCAAGGGCTCGACGGGCAAGGCCTACCCATGACATCGGATCCTCCTCCGATGAGGTTCTCAGTCGCGCCGCGCATCCTCGCCGCCTCTGTTGAGTTGAGGGGCCCGTACTCGGATTGGGGGAAGGGGTTGATGGAGCTGAAGGCGTGGCTGGACCGCAAGGGAATCCGCACCGCCGGGAGGCCGTTCGCTTTATTCTACGACAACCCAACGGAAAAGGCTGCCGCGGAGTTGAGAAGCGAGGCTGAGGCTTCAATCCAGGAGGTCTGTTCCTCCGTTCCCTGTCTTTGATAGCAAACTATTTCACCACGAAACGGGCAACGCGGGCGAATCGGATGGGGAGGTCAGGGTCGAAGGTCAGGCTGGGGCTGGTCCAGATGTCGATGACCGCAGACAACGATGACAACCTGGAGAAGGCAGTGCGGATGGTCCGCGAGGCAGCGGAGAAGGGCGCCGATATCGTCTGCCTCCCTGAGCTGTTCAGTTCGTCCTACTTTCCGCAGTACGAGACGGGCAAGGGAGAATCGGAGCCGATACCGGGCCACACCAGCAGGGCGCTCTCCAAAGCAGCGTCCGGTTCAAAGGTAGTCTTGATTGGCGGCTCGATCTACGAGAGGGGGGCTGGTAGGTTCTACAACACCTCGGTCGTCTTCGACCAACGGGGCAAGGCGCTCGGCAAGTACAGGAAGGTTCACGTCCCCTACGATTCGCACTACTTCGAAAAGAACTACTTCACGGCTGGCCGCGGCTATCAAGTCTTCGACACCTCGTTCGGCAAGGTCGGACCACTGATCTGCTTCGACCAGTGGTATCCCGAGCCCGCAAGAATCTGCAGGCTCCTGGGCGCGCAGATTCTCTTCTACCCCACGGCAATCGGCTGGGTTAGAGGGATAGACCCGGTGGAGGGCAACTGGCAGGAGTCCTGGGAGGCGGTGCAGCGGGGCCACGCCATCTCCAACAGCGTGGTCGTGTGCGCTGTGAACAGGGCCGGAGTCGAGGGTGACATGACGTTCTGGGGAGGATCGTTCGTCGCCGACCAGTTCGGGAAGGTTCTCTTTCGCGCGGGCGGAGAGGAGGGTGTCTTCGTCGTCCCTTGTGACCTCTCGCTCGGGACCGATGTGGAGGAGGGCTGGGGTTTCATGAGGAACAGGAAGCCATCCACGTACAGACGAATCATGGAATAGTGCGGCATGTCGAAGTCACCCTTCAGCATGGGCTATAGGATGCCCGCCGAATGGGAGCGCCACGAGGGGACCTGGCTGACGTGGCCCAAGAACCTTGAGACCTTCTCGACGGTGCAGATCGAGGCCGTGCGCCGGAGCTTCACGGAGATGATCGTGGAGCTGTGCGAAGGCGAGAGAGTAGACCTCCTCGTCGACGACGAGAGGATGGAGAAGTCGGCAGCCTCTTCTGTAGGTTCCAACAGCAACCTTGTCTTCCACAGGATACGCTCCGCCGACGTCTGGATCAGGGACTACGGTCCCATCTTCGTGAAGAATCGGAGCGTGGCTGCCACGAAGTGGGTCTTCAACTCGTGGGGCGGCAAGTACGACGACCTCAGGCCCGATGACGAGACCGGCCTGGCAGTCGCACGTCAGACTGGGCTGAAGGTCTTCGAAGCGGGGGCGGTGTTGGAGGGAGGATCCGTGGACGTGAACGGCCGAGGAACGCTCCTCACGACGAAACAGTGCCTCCTCAACAAGAACAGGAACCCGGGACTGAGCGCCACGCAGATAGAAGGGCTGCTCAGAGACTATCTCGGGGCCACCAAGGTCATCTGGCTCGACAGCGGGATTGTCGGTGACGACACCGACGGGCACATCGACGACGTCGCAAGGTTCGTGACAAAAGATACCGTGGTCTGCATGGCCGAAAGCGACCGAGGAGACGCCAACCATGCTCCACTCGCCGACAACCTGGAGCTGCTCAGAAGAGCAAAGACCGCTGACGGTCGCCGACTCAACGTGGTTCCTCTGGAGATGCCCGACCCGGTGGATAGCGAGTACGGCAGGCACCCTGCCAGCTATGCCAACTTCTATGTCGCGAACTCCGTTGTCTTGGTCCCTACCTTCGACTCCCCAAACGACGAGAAGGCGCTGGTCGCATTGGAGCGGCTCTTTCCCAGTAGAAAGGTGGTGGGGGTCGACTGCAGGGCGCTCGTCCGGGGACTGGGCACCGTACACTGCGTGACACAGCAGCAGCCCGCCGGCAGGTAGGCCTGCCTACCCGAAGGCTGCCGTCTTTTGCCTGACCTCGGCCACGAAGTCCTCGAGCTTCACTCCGAAGGTCTGCTCTCCGGTCCGCTTCCTGACAGCCACTGTGCCACCTTCTTCCTCCTTCTTCCCTATCACAAGCATGTAGGGAATCTTCAGCAGCTGGGCGTTCCTTATCTTTGCGGCCATGGTGCCGCTCTCGAAGTCTCCCTCGGCCCTGACGCCCGCCTGGGTGAGCGACGAGAGGACCCTCTCCGAGTATCCCCTGTGCTCGTCTGACAGCGGGATCACCTTGGCCTGCACGGGCGAGAGCCACAGGGGGAGCGCCCCCCTGTAGTGCTCCAGCATGATACCGATGAACCTCTCCATCGAGCCGAGGATGGTCCTGTGCAGCACCACGGGGATGTGCTCCTTCCCGTCCGACCCGGTGTAGGAGAGCTTGAACCGCTTCGGCATCTGGAGGTCGAGCTGGAAAGTCCCGCACTGCCACTCCCGACCGAGCGAGTCCTTGATGTCAACGTCGATCTTCGGCGCGTAGAAGTTGCCCTCCTTCGCCTTGGTTTCGTACGGCATCCCCATCGCCTTCACGACTCGCACGAGCGTGTCTGTCGCCCTTTGCCACTCTTCGTCGCTGCCCATCGACTCGTCGGGTCTGGTCGAGATCTTCACTTTGTACTCGAGGTTGAACACCCCGTAGACCTTCTTCATCAGGTCCAACATGTCCGCCAGTTCCTTATCCGCCTGGTCCTCCGTTGCGATTATGTGTGCGTCGTCCTGGGTTAGCACCTTCACCCGGAAGAGCCCGCTCGCGACGCCGCTCAATTCGTTCCTGTAAAGAGGGTCGAAGATCGCGTAGCGCACCGGTAGGTCCCGGAAGCTCCATTTCCGCGACTTGTAGACCAGGAAGGTGGACGGGCAGTTCATTGGCTTCAGCCCGAGCTCCTCGTCGCCGAGGCTTGTCAGGAACATATTGTCTCTGTAGTGCTCCGAGTGGCCGCTCACCCGCCAGAGGGTCGTGTTGGCAAGCGCAGGGCTGCTGATCTCGACGTACCCCCTCTTGGCGAGCTCGGCGCGGAGGAAATCGATTAGAAGGTTCCGCAGCTTGAGGCCCTTGTCGTGCCAGTAGACCATCCCGGGCGACGGCTCTTGGAAACTGAACAGGTCCTGCCGCTCCCCGATTATCCTGTGGTCGGTCTCCGGAAGGCCCCCGAAGTCGCTCTTCCTTATCCGTGCCATCAACTCCGATTCCGAGGCTTCCCGCTTCTGCTTTGGCTTCTGGACGGGCGGCTGCGCAGCCCGCGTGTAGCTCCTCGACATCTCGGCCAACGGGTGCCCCTTCACCTTCACCTGCAGCGCCTTGGTCCATCCGAACGGGGCGCGCATGACCTCGAGGCCCGCCTTCCTTGCTTCCGCCTCCATCTCAAGCAGGACGGGCAGAGCCTCCTTCGGGCTTGCGAGGTTCTGCGAGATGTGCGCGAACGGGTAGATCATCAGCCTCTTCGTGCCCAGCTTTGACAGGAACTCCTTCGCCTCGCCGACCGCCTTGACCGCCAGTCCGACGTCGTCTCCCTCCTCCACTGCCGTGAAGAGGACGACCAGCTCCTCCTCGCGCACCTGCTTTTGAGCGGCCTCCTCCGCTCCAGCAATCTCCTTCTTGATCGGCTTGTATTCTATGAAGTCGACATGCATCTGCAGTATCTTCAATCAGCGCCGCCCTCGCTTACCATCTTGCCCTTTCCAGTGACTTCGACTTCTTCGTCGCCTTCTTCCATGTCCTGTAATGGTCGTGGCACAGGTAGACGCGCCTGCCTTCGCCGCCCGCGTCGAGCCCGCTCCCGGAGAGCTGCTCCCTGCTCAACGACCGCACCGCATTGTTGGGACAGTCGCTGATGCCGCACTTGATTCCTTTGTCGACCCGTCCCAAGTTGGCGCCCCGAACCCGTCTCACTATATATAACGTTAAGCTGAAAGGCGGGCCTCATGCTCGACAGGCTGAGGCTGCGGCTCAACGAATCGTTCCTCGCGCTCGGTCGATTGTTCGGTCGGACAGGCCTGTCCCCCACCGCCTGGACGTTCGTCGGGCTCCTGGCTTCCTTCGCAGCCGGTGTATCGTATTGGTCGTCCGGATACGCGGGAGAACTTCTCGGAGGACTGCTGATCCTGCTCGCCGGATTCTTGGACGTCGTCGACGGTGCCGTTGCTCGGGCGACAAGTGCGACCTCAAAGAGGGGAACCTTCCTGGACTCGACTCTGGACAGGGTCGCGGAGGTGGCCGTCTACTCGGGCATCCTCCTAGGAGGTCTTGCGAGCCCAGTGGCCGTGTTGCTTGCACTGTCATTCAGCCTGCTCGTCAGCTACACCAGAGCGAAGGCGGACTCGCTCGGAATCAGCCTTTCCGGCGTCGGCATAGGCGAGAGGAGCGAGAGGCTTCTGATTCTCGCAGTCTTCTCGATTGCCGGTCTTGCGAGCTATGGGGTGCTGCTGGTCCTACTCGTCTCCGCGATTACCTTCCTCCAGCGTGTCTCCAAGGTTTCCGCGGCCCTTGCTAGTCCGGCCGCACGCACTTCCTGACCTGCGCGAGCAGGTCCTGAGTTCAACAACGTTACGTCGCTTGAATCAGCGAGGGTGGGGTGAATGCCAGAGAGGTCTACCAGTTGCGCCTTTCGCTCTTTGCGCGGACCTTGACTATTCCGTAGTGGACGCTGCAGCTGATGCAGTAGTACCTGGTCATCATGGGCGATGCTATGTATGCGCCGGCCTGCCTGAGCTCTCTCGCAAGCGTCGGCTCGACCAGGGACACCCTAGTGGTAACTTTCTTCGCCTTGTCTCTGGGAACGGCGGCGCCACAGTTGCTGCAGTGGATGAGGTCGCTCCTTCCCTTTCCGCCCTTCGAGCGTCCTCGACTCTTTCTTTTCTTGGACAAAACGAATCTGCGGGCAAGCCTCTTGCCCTGTTAATAAGCCTGCTAGGCCGCCGGGTGTATTTCACTATCTCCGCCGACTGCTTGCCTCAGCGGCAAGACCCCTCCCAGGACCAGGGCGGAGGGGATTGCGAAGATCGGCCCCGCCGAGATGTAGCCTGAGAAGAAGAGCTGACCCTGCAGAATCGGTGCGATGGACTGGAGCGTCAAGAGCGCTATTGAGGCGACCAATCCGACAGTCGTGCAGATCGTCGCTGTCCTTGCGACGCTAGCGTCCGAAGGCGGCTGGAGGGGCCCGGTCGGGCCCCGCGTTATTCGCGCCTGTACGGCGTGCCCAGCGCCTTCGGGAACCTGGACCTGCCTATGGCGGTGGCGACGACAACGAGAGTGATCACGTATGGAAGTATGTGGAAGAGATAGTCGACCGACGGCACCGAGTGCCCAATCTGTGGAATCGAAGTCGCGTAACCGCTCGCCTCCTGAGCCATCCCGAAGAGGACCCCTCCGGCCAACCCCAGCAGAGGATTCCAGCCGGCGAATACGACGGTTGCCAAGGCGATGAACCCTCTGCCGGCGCTGATGTCTTTGGTGATTCCGCCCGTGTAGTCCACGCTGAGGAACGCGCCCGACAGACCCGCGAGAGTAGCGCCGACGAGGACAGCGATCATGCGGACGCGCTCCACGTTGATGCCCACAGCGTCCGCTGCTTCAGGGTTCTCGCCCGTCGCCTTTGTGATGCTCCCATATCTCGTCCTGTTGAGGACGAACCAGAACGCGACGGCCAACACTATCGTCAGGGGCACGAAATATGAGAGGGGGCTCCACGGGGTGGGAATCTCGGCCACACCCTCGTACTTTGAGAACTGGCCCTGGACTCCCCAGACCGCCTGTATGGCGAACGGGACGAAGCCGAGGGCGAATATGTTGATCCCGACCCCGCTTATGATCTGGTCACCCTTCAGCCATATCGCGAGGTAGCCGTGGATGGCACCCATGAGCGTGCCGAGGAGCGCTCCCCCTAGGATGCCAATGTAGGCGTTGTGCGCCTGCCAGGAGAAGAAGACTGCGCTCCACGCTCCGATCAGGATTATGCCTTCCAGCCCTATGTTCACTGTCCCGGCCTTCTCTGAGAAGATCTCGCCGATGGCGGTCAGCGCTATCGGGACCATAAGGTTGAGGCCCGTGACCGTGATGGCGCCGACCGCGGAGAGGTCCACGCTCATTTCTTCAGCGCTCCGCTGAGCCTTCGGTACAGCTCGGGCATAGCCACAGTGAATATTATGATTCCCTCTATGACCTGTATTATCTCAAAGGGCACGTGTGCGTAGAGCTGGACGGTCGAGTAGCCTGCCTGGAGGGTTCCGAAGAAGAGCCCGGCCAGGATGATGGCGATTGGATGGTTCCTCCCTATCAGCGCCACCCCGACCCCGTTGTACCCGAAGTTGAGGACGTTGCCAAGGCTGGTGTAGAGGGCGTATGGGGTCGAGCGAGCCGCGACCTGGACCGCGCCGGCGAAGCCCGAGGCCACTCCTCCAAGAAGGAGGGCGTAGAGGAGGGGCCTCCGCGGGTTGATGCCTCCCAGCCTCGCGGCCTCGGGGTTGAGCCCCACCGTCCTGAGCTCGTAGCCGCTGGGCGTGCGCCACAGATACGCGTAGATTGCGACTGCCACGGCGCAGGCGAATATGAATGCGGCAGGAGTGCCACTTCCCAAGAGAATTTCCGGGAACCTCGAGTTGGGTACCACGTTGATTGTCTTCTGCGGCTGGCTCGGGTCCGCGAGGAGGACGATCGAGACCCAGAGAACCCCATAGTACGAGGCCCAGTTCATCATTATGGTGGTTATCACCTCGTTTACACCGCGGTATGCCTTGAGAAGGTAGGTCGGTACAGCGAGGGCTGCGCCCCCGAGCCCCGCCAGCGTCAGCGCGAAGGCCAGGTGGATCCCACCGGGGAGCGCGAAGTAGCTCGCGGACACCGCGGCAGCCGCCCCCACGTACACTTGCCCCTCCGCGCCTATGTTGAAGAGGCCCGCGCGGACACCAACCGCAAAGGTCAACCCCGTGAGGATGAGGGGCGCGGCGTTTCCCAGAGTGTCCGTCAGGTTTGTCAGGCTCCCCGCGGCCCCGTAGAACATGTAGTAGTACGCCAGTAATGGGTTGTATCCCAGAATCGCGAGCACGATTCCACCCCCGGCGAACCCCACGAGGCCGGCCAGCGCGGACTCAGCAAAGGAGCGCAGGAGCCTGCCTTGACCAGGAATCGTGGCCTTCATTCCTTGATCCCGCCCATCAGGAGTCCTATGCGTTCCCTGCTCATCTTCTCGGCCGGGCCGACCTCCAGTAGCCTCCCCCCGTAGATCACCCCGATCACGTCTGACAGCTGAACAATCTCGTCTAGGTCGGCGGAAACGAGGAGGACTCCTTTCCCGGCTCCCCGCGCGTCCAACAGTAGCTTCCTGATGTACTCAGTCGCGGCCACGTCGAGCCCGCGCGTCGGCTGCGACGCAAGGATAAAGTCCGGATTGCCGCTCAACTCCCTCGAGACGACGACCTTCTGCTGGTTCCCACCGCTGAGGCTCTTCGCGGACGCCTCGGGCCCCTGGGCGACGATCTCGAACCTCTTCATCAGGTCGACAGTGAAGGCCACCACCTTCTTCCACGCTATCGCCGGCCCGGTTCCCTTGAACTGCGCGTTCCTCTGCTTGCCGAGGATGACGTTCTCGGCCAGGTTCATCTCGAGGACCAAACCAGACTGACGCCTGTCTTCCGGAATGAGCCCTACGCTTTGTTTCCTGATGGTTGCCGTCGACTGCCCAGTCAGGTCGACCTTCCTGAGTCTGATGCTCCCCTTTGCAACCGGTCGGGTCCCGCAGATTGCCTCTACGAGCTCCGTCTGCCCGTTCCCCTCGACTCCGGCGATGCCGAAGATCTCCCCCTGCCTCACGGTGAAGGAGACATCCTTCACGACCTCAGCGTTGTGCCTACCGCTCACCGCAAGACCCTCCACACTCAGAATCGGCTCACCGGGATTCATCGGCGATTTCTTGAGTTCGAACTCGACGTCCCTGCCCACCATCATCCTGGCCAGCACCTTGGGGGTCGCCTCAGCCTTGCTGATCCGCCCTGTGACCTTGCCCTGACGCAAGACCGTTATCGTGTCGCAGATGTCGATCACCTCCTTCAGCTTGTGCGTGATGAAGATGACGCATTTGCCCTCTTCCTTCAGCCTCCCCAACGCCCTGAAGAGCTCGTCTGTCTCTTTGAGGCTCAGCGACGAGGTCGGTTCGTCAAGTATCAGAATATCCACCTTCCTGTAGAGCATCTTCAGGATCTCCACTCTCTGCTGTGCACCGAGCGCCATGCTCTCCACGGGCAGGTCGAGGGAGACCTGCAGACCCACGTCCTTGGAGAGCCCCATGAGCTCTTCCTTCACAGCTCCGGCCGAGGAGCCCGTCGGGTTTACCCTCGTCCCGAGCACGATATTCTCGAAGGCAGTGAAAGGCCTCACCAGTGTGAAGTGCTGATGGACCATACCTATCCCAAGCGCGAGCGCGTCCTTTGGCCTTGAGATCGATGCGCCCCCGCCTGCGCCAGCGCTCTTCTGGGCACGGACGTAGTTGACCTTCTCGCCCTTGATGTAGACCTCCCCCGAAGTCGGGTGCAGCATTCCTGAGAGAATCTTGGACAGGGTCGTCTTGCCCGCCCCGTTCTCGCCCAGCAGGCCGTGTATCTCTCCTTTCGATACTGCGACGTCGACACCGTTGAGGGCGTGGGTCCCATCGGGGTATGTCTTCGTGAGCTGGACGGTTCTTACCAATTCTCCGCGGGGTTCGGTCACGAGAACACCCGAAAAAGGAGGGATGGCGGAACTAGCCGTATCTAGTCCGCCAGAGGTTTACTTGATCCTGTGTCAGAACGTATGGGACGGTGACAGCGCCACTCTTGATTTGGCTCGCGAGTTGGTTCGCGAAGCCATACACGTCTCCGCAGGTCTTAGTGACCTGCGTCCTCATGGCGTTGATTGTGTTGGAGATGGCTGTCTGGTTCAGACCCGTCTTGCCAGCGCTGGTAGCAATTTGCAGGAATGTTGTCAGGTCGTTGAGTGTGCTGATGGCGACATCCCCTGACGCCATGCCGAGTGTCAGGACGCCGCCGGTATTCTTCACGATGGTGGTGAAGGAGCCGTTGAGGGCCATCTGCGTGGCCTGTTCGACGCCGATGTCGACCCTCTTCATCTGGCTCGCCAGAATGAGTCCTGGAGCCACCCAGTCCTGGTCGGAATCTACTCCGATGCCGAAGGGCGGGCCCATGTTCGGGTTCTTCGCCAAAGCCTTCGCCGCGTCGAAGATGCCGTTACCGGTTGCGCCGGCAACGTTGTACGACACGACAGCTCCCGCGTTGAACTCGTTCAGCGCCTCGGCCTTGCCCGTTGCGGGGTCGCCGAAGGTGCCTGTGTACTTGTAGAGGACCACATTCTTGACTGGAGCGTTGTTCAGGATGGGGTGCGAGAGGTACTGCTGGGAGTTGTTCTCAGCCCAGCTGATGCCCCACTTGTACCCGATTTCGAAGGTCCAGAGGACTGGAATCTCGATACCTAGGACAAGCCCGACCTTGTTGCTTCCCTGCCCCAGCTTGCTGTAGCAGTCAGACACAGCCGCTGCCAGCACGCCTGCCACTGCCGCTCCCTCGTTAGTCTTGAAGTTGATTCCGAGCACATTGGGCAGACCCGGCACGGCCGAGTCGATGATGGCGAAGTTCTGCTTGGGGAATTGGCGGGCCGTCTGATTCACCGCGTCGCCCATCAGGAATCCGACAGCCACAATCAGAATTGGAGGGTTCGGTTGAGATGCTAGTGTTCTGAGGTTGGTGACGTAGGCGCTAGAGTCTGAGCTCTGTAGGAACTGTTCCTGCAGATTGTACTGCTTCGCTACTGTATCCGCACCCAGTGCCGCCATGTCGTTGAAGCTGAGGTCTCCCCTGCCACCCACATCGAAGACGACTCCGATGCTCTTGGTGGGCGCGGGAGTTGAGGATGTATAGAAGTAGTATACTCCTCCCCCAGCGACAATGATGATGATGACAATGGCTGCGGCCACGGATCGCGCTATTGCGTTTCTTTTCTTCAAAAGCAAGTTTTGTCTTGCTCGGGCTGCCCTTTTCTCGTGTTCTATTTAACCGATTGTCGGCTTTTGCACGGCGATGCGAACTGCGAGGCGCCTTCTGTTTTTCCAGCCACTCCAAATTCTTAAGAAAAAGCAACTTCAGGGCCTCAGTTCCGCTTGAGAACCCTGGTTGCCGGCTTCATCACAATCGACACGATCAAGCTCCCAATCAGGACGATAACCTCAGTCGGCGGCCCGCCGTCGTACGCGGGGCTCGTGTGCGCCCGGTTTGGTCTCGACGTATTCCCGCTGACGAGGGTGGGAAATGACTTCCCCGAGGAGCAGGCGGTCTACCTGGCCAGGAACGGCATCTCTCTAAGGCAGATGGACAGGAGCCAGACGGAGAAGACCACGAGGTTCAGGATAGAAGCCGAAAGTGCAGGCCGGACGCTGACCCTGCTCAGCAGGTGCGACGACGTCTCCAAGTCCCAGCTCCCGGACTCGCAGTTCAACGCATCCCTGGTCAGCCCCGTCGCCGGGGAGGTCTCCCCGACGCTGCTCGCCGATATCGCCAGGCGCTCCGATTTCACCTTCCTCGACCCCCAGGGCTACCTGAGGAGCTTCGACTCCAAAGGCGAGGTCTCCTTCACCAAGCTGAAGGACGCCGGCGTGCTCTCCGCGGTCGACGCTCTGAAGATGGACAGGGACGAGGCCGAGGCCATCACCGGGATGACGGGTCCCAAGGAGGCGCTCTCGAAGCTCGGCGCCATGGGCGTCCGGAAGGCCGTGGTGACCCAGGGAGCCGACCCGTGCTACGTTCTGGACGGTTCGAAGATTTACTCAGTGCCCGTGCCGAAGGTGCAGGTGATCGACAGCACCGGGGCAGGAGACATCCTCGGAGGGACGGTCGTCGCCTCATACCTGAGGTCGAGGGACTTCCTGTGGAGCGCCTGCTTCGGCATAGCGGCTTCGTCGCTGTCGCTCCACATGATCGCCCTGGCCAAGGTCGACCTCCCCATGAGCGTCGACGACCAGGCTAGGCGACTCTATTCGCAGGCAAGCCCAGTCGGGAACGTCTGACCCTCTCCAATCGGGCCATCGTCGACTCGAGCTCGCTGCGGGTAGGACTCCCCCGTGTCTCGTATCTGGTCGCCTTCAGCGCTCCTGCGAGGTTCGCCCAATTCGCCGCATCGAGCGCGCTCCTCCCCATCAGGAGGTAGCTCGCGAAAACGCCGAGAAACGCGTCGCCTGAGCCGGTGCTGTTGACCGCCCTCTTCCCGAGCAACGAAAGTTCCACTCCCTCGATGAGGCTCGTGATTCCATCGCGGCCGAGCATGCAGCCCCGCTGGCCGAGGGTCACGACGACCGTGAGCTTGGGATGCGAGTCTCTGAACCGCGCCAGGGCAACCTCCTCGTCCTTTGCCCGGTACAGATTCCTAATCTCGTGGCTGTCGAGCACGACGAAGTCTGAAAGCTGGACGACCCTCTCAAGCGCCCGCATCCCGTCGCGGGTCCTGACTCCGGGGCTGTAGAGGATTCGCGCCCCCCTCCCCTTGGCCGCGCGCGCGGCAGCCAGAGCCACGGTCGTCGGCGTGTCCATCACGATCATCATCCGGGTCTGAGCGATGGTCCTCGAGGCGCCTCCGCTGGAGAGGTGCGCGGGGGTTATCGCCTCGTTCGCCCCGAAGTGGGTGTGTATGGTCTTCCGCCCGTTAGCGTCGACCAGGATGTACGCCCTGCCGGACCCCGAGCCCCTGATCCTGAACAAACCGTCGGTCTGGACGCCCTCGTCCCTGAGGCCCGCGACCTGCCTGGTGGCCAGCTCGTCGTCCCCGAGGGCCCCGATGAACGCGACCCGCCCTCTCCCGAGGGTGCGGGCGCAGGCGACCGCAACGTTCGCCCCCTTTCCGCCCGAGAACTCCTCCACCTGTCGGACGGGGACCTCCTCGCCCGGCCTGGCGAACCGTTCCTCGAAGACGCTGATGTCCCAGTTTATCGCCCCCATGACCGTGAGCAGGCCGCCGTCGTGCTTCCAGCGGCTCCGCGGCCTCACGACGGGTTCCGCCCTCCTCCTAGTAGGACTTTGCGAAGTTGGCTATGGTCTCCGCATGATTGCCGCAGACCACGCACTCGGAGTCGGCGGGATGCTGGTCGAGGGGCATGTTGATTATCTTCGCGCCGGTCTCTTCGCGCAGCTTCTTCTCGCACTCCGCAGACCCGCACCAGGGAGCCCTCACTATCCCGCCCTTCTCCCTGATTATCTTCTTCAGTTCGTCGTACGACGTGGTCATATGCGTGTTCATGCGAAGGGACTCCTTCGCCTTCTCGAGCAGGCTCCTGTTGATCTCCTCGAGCTCTTTCGCGACTTCGTCGCCGAGTACCGAGAGCTTGGCGGTCCGCTTGGCGCCCGTGTCCCTCCTCACCAGCACCGCCTGGCCAGCGGCGATGTCCCTCGGGCCGATCTCCAACCTCAGAGGGACGCCCTTCAGCTCCCACTCGTTGAACTTCCGGCCTGGGGTGAGGTGGTCCCTGTCGTCGAGTCTCGTCCTGAACCTCTGCGCCAGTCCGTCCGAGACTCTCTTCGCTTCCGCGAGGACCCTCTGCTTGTTCTCGTCTGAGACTATCGGCACCACGACCACCTGAACCTCCGCGAGCCTCGGAGGCACGACCGCACCTTTGTCATCGCTGTGAATCGCTAGCATCACTCCGACCTCCCTGGTGGTGATCGCGAAGGTGTTCTGCCACGCGAACTGCTTGTTCCCCTTCTCGTCGACGAAGACTATCTCGAAGGCCTTTGCGAAACGCTGGCCGTCAGAGTGGAAGTCCGGCCCCTGTATCGCCTTCCCGTCAGGCAGCAGGTGCTCGATGCTGTAGGTGGCTTCCGCCCCGGCGAACTTCTCCGAGTCGGTCTTCCTGCCCGCGTAGCCAGGAATGGCAAGGTACTCCTCAGTGATCATCCGGTAGATGCCGAGTATCTGGTCCCGCTCCGCGTCAGCCTCCTCCTTCGTCGCGAAGACGGTGTGCCCCTCGTTCCAGAGGAACTCCCGGCCGCGCAGGAATGGGGTGGGGTGGCTGAACTCCCACCTGACCACGTTGTTCCATTGGTTGAGCCTCAGCGGGAGGTCCCGCCACGACCTCACCCACCTAGACATCACCTCGTACATCAGCGTCTCCGACGTCGGCCTGATGGCCAGCCTTTCGTCCAGCTTCGACTGACCGGCCTCGGTGACCCAAGCAACCTCCGGGGCGAACCCTTTGACGTGCTCGGCCTCCTTCTTGAGCAGCCTTTCAGGAATGAATAGCGGGAAGTAGCAGTCCCGGATGCCAACGCGCTTGAATTCGGCGTCGGTCGCCTTCTGCAGGTACTCCCAGACTGCGTACCCCGCGGGCCTGAATACCATGCAGCCGGAGACCGGGCTGTAGTCGGCCAGCTCCGACTTCAGGATGACCTGCGTGTACCAATCGTCGAAGTTCTCCGCCTTCTTCGCGGTGATCCCCTCCTGGCTCGGCTGAGACACGCTCCCCACGGATGAGGGTTTCAGTTAATGAACATGCTCTTTCACAAGCCCCCGGACCACGTCAAAGACTGGCATCTTTCCACGAACCAGGAGGACCTCCAAGCCTGCCAGTGCGAGGTACAGGAAAGAGACCTCGATGCGGACCGAGGGCACGACCAGCTGGAGCACGAAGAGTGCGAACAGGGTCCCCGCCTCCCTGAAGGACAGCTTCAGGTCCGTCAGGCAAACAAAGCCGTAGAGTGACTGGGAAGCTGTGAGAAGTATCTCGTCGACCTGCAGCTGCGTGAGGGCTATCCCCTGAAAGCTCCCCAGCGCCACGGCATAGACGATGGGTATTGTGCTCACGAGAATCGTCCACTGGTTGAGCTTGGAAGAAATCAGGTTCGCGAGCGCCAACGAACCCCTCCCTGTCCTGGCAGCCCAGTAGAAGACAGTGGTCGCCTCGGGGAGTTCCGTAAGGATGGGCGTCAGCCATTGAATCAGCAAGTACTGATTCAGGTTGAGCGACCCTGTCACCGCGAGGAAGCTCCCGACGAACGGCTCCGAACCGAAGGCTATGACAACCGTGCCCAGGAGAACGAAGAAGGCTATCGCGAGAACCTTCCTGCTCCCGCTGAGCTTCGCGACCGCGAGCGCGGGCCCCTCGAGCTCCTCCATGCGGCTGACGTCGTGCGGAGGAAGCCTCTTCGCGATGTACACGTAGGCTACGAACAGAGCGAGCAGCACGCCGGCGTCGACTGGCCCTAGATTGGACCGCAGGACCACGACGAAGGAATAGAGCGTCGCCAGGCCGAGGAAGAATATTGCCACGCTCTGCTGCCTCTCGAGGACCACGTCTCCTCCCCTTCCCCCCGAACGCCGCGAGGCGAAGTGGCTGAGCGCGTAGACGGTCGGCCAGCCCAGTCCGAGCAGGAGCCTGTTTGCGCCCGTCATCGCCGCTGTGGCGTAGTGCAGGATCGTCGGGTCGGTTGCCCCCCTGTAGGCGAGCACCACTTCTACGGAGTACTCCGGCAGCACTTGGACTAGGGCGAGGACTGCCAGGGCGAGCACCTGGGATACCACAAACTGGAGCGACTCTGTGCCCCAGGCGAGCGCGAATCCCGTGGTTGCGATCGCGAGCCCCGTCGAAAGAGTGACAAGTGCCGGATCTCCGGCCGCGAACCCGAAGAAGACTGTCGCCACGAAAGGGACGAGACAGACAAGGAGCAGGCAGACCCGCAGCTTGTCTGACCGCGTGAAAGCGGGCAACCAGGGGAGGGCGGGGCGGCTGTGGCTTTAAGCGAGCGGGCTACTTCGGCAGTTCCTTCTTCGCAACGGAGCCTGTCCGGAGGAAAAGGTAGAGGCCCGCGACGAGCAGGACGCCGGCTACTCCAAGCCCTGCGATCGCGTTGCGTTTGCCGAGCTCGTAGACCACCGCCGGCACCAGGAGCATGGAGATTATCCCGAGGACCCTGCTGTTGCGAAGCTCCCCGAACTTCAGGGGTGTCATGACCAGGTAGCTCAGGAGGACCATGAGCGCGGGGAAGACGAGAGAGAAGCGTCCCACTATAAAGTCCTGGGCCGTGCCCGACAGGTTGACGAAGCCGTTGGCGTACCAAGCCATCGCCAGGGCGAGCACGAAGCTGGCCAATGCCACCTTCTGTAGGTACCCGCTCTCTGTCGCCAGCTTCTGGCTTCTCGCGGACGGCTCCTGGTTCCATACGTCGACGATCAGCGCGAGGAGCACGGCGAGGGTTCCGACCAGGAACAAGCTGGGGTCCCTCGTGACATTGAGGTAGACGCTGGTGGGCAGGGTCAGCGATGGGCCGGCAATCACCCACAGGTATGCCGCGTAGACTCCGCTCGCGATGAATGGGACCAGGAAGAATATTGTCGAGATGTCCTCGTACCTGCCCCTGCTGCTCATCAAGGACGCTGCGCGACCGGACACCTTTTAAAACTGTTATGATGTTTCGGCGGTTCTCAACGTCGTCCTGCCGAAGGTGATGTAGGCGGTGTGTCCTATCATCATGTTGGATGGCCTCGTCATCCCGACGCGAGCCTCGAGGTGCCTCATCAGAATCTCGACCGTCTCTATGGCGGCGAACCCTTCCTCCGTCATCTTGGCCACCAGCCGCTCCGCCTGGTTGGTGGTCGGGGTGACCGCGGCCATGGGGGCCGACGACTTCAGAGCCTTCTTCATGCTGACGACCACCTCCCACGGGTCGCCCACGTCCAGCACCCCGGCGTCCATTCCCGTCTCCTCGAAGCCCTGTCTCGCGTCCCCGACCTTGAATGAAACGAATCTTTCTAGACCAATCCTCTGCACGTTCTTCTTCGCCACTTCCTGGAACTCTGGGTTGACGTCGTAGGTATAGACCATCCCGCCCGGCTGGAGGAGGTAGGCAAGCAGGGCCGTTGTCGCTCCGCTTCCGGTGCCCGTCTCGATGACCCTGGAGCCGGACCTAACCCCCAGCTTCACCATCATCAGCCCCAGGTCCTTCGGGTAGATCACCTGCGTCTTTCTGGAGAGCTTGAGGACCAGGTCCTCGATCGTGGGCCTCAGAATCAGGAGCTCGTCTCCCAGCGTCGTGGTCGCCATGACTCCGAACTCCTTGCCCACGAGCGCCGAGACGTCGAGGATGCCGAGGTGGGTGTGAAGCTTGGGCGTGTCCTTCGGCTTTATGAGCCACTTCCGCCTCCTGTCCCTGTAGACCAGGACGAAAGAGTCCAGCGATATCGTCTCGTTCGGAATCTCCCTCTCGACGGTGTGCGTATCGGTGCTCAAGCCCTCCACCAGTCGTACCTCAGGAACTCGACGGTGTTCTCCTTCTTGTCGGAGATGGCGATGATGAACTGCTTCCTAACCGTGGTCGCGAGCCTGCCCGACCTCACCATCGCGGTCGCTGCAATGGTGGAGCCCGGCGACATCACCTGGACGATGTATGGAGCGTGGTCGATCCCCGGGCCGTGCTCGTAGACGGCGAAGTCGGAACCGAACTTGATGCCCGGCGTCACCACGTAGCCGGCCTCCCTGAGCTTCCTGTAGACCATGTACTTCTCGTCGAAGTCTGGGTAAGACCTTTCGCAGACCTGCTCCAGCTGTTTCACCGAGAGCTCCTTGCCTGCCTCGTCTTCGAGCGATATCTTCTTCCTCTTCATCAAGTAGTAGCCCTCCATCAGGTCGAGTATCAGGGGCGCGTCGAACTCGAAGTCCTTGGGCTTCGGAATACCGAGGGGTTTCCCGTAGTAGCCGTCTTTGAATAGCCTCCTGGAAGCGGGGACATCCCAAACGACTATTCTGTTCTCGAAGAGCCTACCGACCGCTTTCGCCATCGGGCTCCAACGGCCCCGGTTGAGCGTTAAATGCCTTGTCGTCGAGAGGACGCGTTTCCGACGGCGTGTCGGTCGAGCTCGAAGCGGTCGGCCTATAGCCCGAGCGCCAGTATGGTGCTTGCGTTTGCCGCGCTGAGCATCGCGTCCGCGCAGTCCTCGATCGACTCGAGGACCTCCTTCAGGAGAATCAGCTCCTTTACGGCAGTCGTATACTTCATCACGAGCGCGACCGCTTCCCTGTACTCGTTGTCTATCGAACTCTCAATCTTCTGGACTTGGGAGGTCATCAGAATCGCCTGTTCGGAGTTGACGGAGAGGGCCCTCATGCTGTCGTTCAGTTTCGATATGCCGTCGATCAGGAGCCCCAGCAGGGAGGTGATGGCGGCCTTGTACTTCTTGTCGTTCGCAGTGCTCCTGGACAACTGTGACATCTTGAAGGCCACGCCGTTGATGTGCCCGAAGATGTTCTCGACCGAGAATGCCGCCCTGAGCATGTCCTCGCGGTTCACGAGCAGGGTCCCGATCTGAGAGAGCTCCCTGATCAGAGCGCTCCGCAATGTGACTACGTCCTCCTCGGCCTTCTTCACCTTCTCCAGAGCTGAGCCGACCTGATTCTTGTCGCCCTTGGCAAGCGCCGAGTATTCGTCAAGGAGAACCCTGCCCGCGTCGAGGACCCTCCTCATCTCGTCCTGGAGGACCACCACGGTTCTCCTCCTGGCTTGCGTCTCGCTCTCTGGACCCGACAAGAAACCTTCCCGCTTCAGACCTTGAGAAAGTTGCAATATAAGACTGGGCATCGGAATCGGAAATAATCTGGCTTCTTTGAGCCTTTGGCCGAAGCTCTGCCGTATGGCTACTCTTTCTTCTCTGAGGCTTTCGTGTAGTCCCGGAGAGGCGCAATCAAGTTGGTGAACTCCATCGGGAATATGTACTTCGTGGACGGGCTTGCCCCGAGCGCCTTCAGCGTGTCCAGGTACTGGAGCACCATCGTCTTGGCGTCAATCCCCTTCGCTGAACCGAAGATGGTCGTGAGCGCTTCTGCGTAGCCTTGGGCCCTCAGGATGGCCGCCTGCCTGTCGCCCTCCGCCCGGAGAATCACCGACTTCTTGTCTCCCTCGGCGACGAGTATCGTTGACTCCCTCCTGCCGTCCGACTCGGTCACCATTGCCCTCCTCGACCTCTCGGCTGACATCTGCTTCACCATAGCCTCTTGGACGTCCTGCGGAGGCCTGATCTCCCGGATCTCCACATTGGTCACCTTGATGCCCCATCTCTCGGTCACCTCGTCAAGCTTGGTCCTCAGAACCTGGTTGATCTGCTCCCTCTTGGCCAGCAGCTCGTCGAGCGGGATGTCGCCCACCACCGCCCTCAGCGTGGTGGTCGCGATGCCTATCGAGGCGCCTTCGAAGTTCTGCACCTGGACGACGCTCTGCGTCGCCTCCGTCACTTTGTAGTAGATCAGGAAGTCGATGTCCGTCGGCGCGTTGTCCTTGGTGATGCACGTCTGGTGGGGCACTTCGAGGTAGCGCTCTCTCAGGTCGATCTTCTGGAGCCTGTTGATGAACGGGAAGATGAAGACGACGCCCGGACCCTTGGCGCCGATCAGCCTGCCCAGAGTGAAGACCACCACTCTCTCGTACTCCCTCACTATCCGGATGGAGTAGCCGAGGAAGGCGATCACGATCAGCAGGACTATCCCGATGACGACTATGTTGATTATCTCGCCCGTGGTCTGCAGCGCGATTGTGCCAAACATGCTCAGTTCCCCGCCTTCTCTACTGTCAGCTCCAATCCGTTTATCGCTTTAACCTTTACCCGGTCTCCACGCTTGAGAGCCTCGGTCGAGGTCGCGCTCCATTCCTCGGCGTCGATGAGCACCACGCCCCTGCCCAACGCGTCGATGTCAGTGTGCATTGTCCCCTCCTTCCCGAGCATCCTCGAGGGATCGAACGTCTTGGGCCTCCCCATCAGCCCCTGCCTTATCCTCCTGAGGTATAGGCTCCCGACGACTATGGCCGCCCCCAGTCCGACAATCAGCGCATAGGTCAGGTCGGGGATGCCCGAGAAGTTGACCCCTGGCAACGACGGGTTGGACGGCGAGGTGGGAGGGAGCTGAAAGACCAGCAGGAAGCCGACTATGAAGATGACCACGCCCACGAGGGCGCTGATCCCGTGTTGTATCTTCACTTCAAGGAAGATGAATGCCGCGCCCACTATCATCAGGAGGACTGCTACGGGCGAAGCGCCGAATACTCCCAGCCCGAAGAGAGCGAGTGCCATTATCACCACGCCCACTATCGAGAGGACAAGGGTGGGGTGGTAGATGTCGATCAGCACCGCGGAGACACCCAGAAGGAAAAGAAGGCTCGAGACGTTGGGGTCGCTGAGAATCGATATCAGGGTGGGCCTGATCCCGGGCGTGTCGATGGGTGTCGAAGGCGGCACGCCTAGCGACGCGAGAGAGCCGTTGAGAGAGGTGGAGTTGAGCACGCCGTCGATCACGCGGTACTTCAGCGCCTGGTCATAAGTGTAGGAGACGCCCTGCGTGACCATCAAAAGCGTCGCAGAGTCGTTCCTGCCGTTGCTCTTGGTCAGCGTCTGCATGTATGAAGCGAAGGCGTTGGTGTCCTTCCTCAGCGTCGAGTTCACTTCGCCCACCGGGATGCCAGACACGATTGGGGTGGCAGACCCGATCGTGGTGCCTGGCACCATGTAGATCTTGGTCGAGGCCTCGGCTATGTAGGACCCGGCAGAGAATGCGAACGCGCCCTGCGGTGCCACCAGGGTGACGAAGGTCCCTCCCCACTGCTGGTAGCTCGAAATGGAACCAACCATCGACTCCATGCTGACCCCGTCCCCGCCGTTGGTGCTCAGGACGAAGACCAGCTGGTGCGCACACGCGGCCTCCGCGCTGGTCACGACCGTTGCCAGGAAGTCGGCCGCCCCGGGGTCGATGTTTCCGTTGAGCGATGCGACGTAGTACCCTCCCTGTGTGGCGCAAGTCTGGCCGTGGACCGAGCTTCCCTGAAGGACGAGGACGGTCAGGAGCAGGAAGAGGAGAGAGAGCCGAAGGGTCTTCAATTGGTCGTGGCCCCGACCTTTGAAGTAGCATAAATACTGTATCACGCCAGACGACCGAGGGCGCAGGGTGCCAAAGCCCAAGATCACTGTCATAAATCACCCGATGGTCCTCGAGCAGCTGACGCTCGCCCGGGACAGGAGGACCAACCAGGTCGCCTTTCGGAAAGCAATCTACAGGCTAGGCAGGTACCTGGCCTACGAGTTCCTGAGGACGATGGAGACGCAGCAGTTGAAGATTCACACTCCGCTCAAGGAGGCGGTCGGCCACAAGGTGAAGGGGAACGAGAAGGTGGTGATCATAATGGTGCTCAGGGCCTCGATCCCCTTCGTCGAGGGGATGTACAAGAACCTCCCTATGGCGAGGACCGGCGTCATCAGCGCGTGGAGGGGCAAGCCTCCTGAGTTCCCGATCGAGGTGGGCTACGCGAAGATACCGAACATACACAGGGACGACGTGGTGGTGGTCGCGGACCCGATGCTTGCCACTGGCCACACCCTAGCGGCGGTGGCAAGGAAGGTCTTGGAGAGGGGCAAGCCCAAGAGGCTGGCCTTCTTCTCCGTGGTGTCGACCATCCAGGGCATCAACTACGTGAGCAGGAGGTTCCCCCGTGCCGAGTTCTACACGTGCGCCATCGACCCCGGGCTGAACGAGCGCGGATTCATAGTCCCTGGCCTGGGCGACGCCGGAGACAGGGCGTTCGGCTCGCCCACCTGAAACAGACAGTCAGGTCTGAAGACTCCGGGGGGTCGCCTCGACCTTCTTCAGCTGCCTATTGTACATCGACACAATCTCCTCCACGGTGGTCGCGTCCTCCGGTCGTTTGTCGTCCC
>JAJTZD010000001.1:0-253616 GCA_032906685.1 Nitrososphaerales archaeon | reverse complement strand
ACTTCTGCGTGTGCGGAAGTACGTGTGCGTAGTCGAAGTTGAACGAAGGGTCGTCCAGGAAGATGGTCTGCTCTCTGTCCCCACGGCCCGAACCGATCTGGATCACCCTGACGCCTGCGTCTTCCCTGTCGCTCCTCTGGGAGCTTTGCTTGATGAGCACGCTCTTGCTCCGGCTCTTGCCGAGTTGACGAAGGTCGCCTCGACCCAAGTCTCTGTCCACGAATAGGAACGTGCCGTTCGTTTCGAAGTCGGCCGTTAGGGAAGTGCCAGGGACAGAAACATGCTCCCTGAAGCGGAGGCCGAGCGAGTCCAGTATCGCCGCGATGCCCTGTCGCAGGCTGGTTTCGTACGCGCCAGCCTTTCCCCTGTAGACCCGCCGGTACCCACCGCTACCGAGTTCCCTCAACCGGGGCCCAAGGCGCTCCACGAGTGTCACCTGCAACATTCGACCGCCAAGACACCGCGCCTTTTAGAATTTCGTCCCTCCCGGGCCGGGTGAATCGCCTGTTGGTCGCGTAGCTGGTGTGGCGATATCGCGTGTGCAGGTCCCAAGCCCCCAATCCTTTAATCGCCCGCGTCGGTCCGAGAGCATGATTGCCAGAGTCGAGGTGGTTCGGAAATCAAAGCTCAGACCCGGACGCTCCACTCCGGGCATGAAGCGTGACAGTGCCTTCGAGTCGGAAGGCTTACTCGTCGCCAGGTCTCGCATTTCTGGCGGAAGGGTCTCAGCGTGGCACCATCACGGCAAGAGGGAAGTATACGGTTTCCTTGTCGAAGGTAGCCTCAGAATCGAGTTCGGCGAGGGTGGCAAGAGGTACGTGGATCTGCATCCCGGCGACTTCTTCCACATACCCAAGGCCCTGATACACAGGGACGTCAATCCCAAGCGCCGGAAGGCGGCAGTTGTCGCGAACTTCTTTGTTGGTAGCGGGGATATCGTGGTCAACGTGGATGGACGAGAGCAATGAACGTATTCGGTTCAAGTTGTTGAGGTTGATAGGTGCGGCGTGCGGGATTCGAACCCGCGCAACCGGCTCTTTTCTCGAAATTGGGAAGCCAGTATCCTAACCACTGGATCAACGCCGCATTGCTTCGTCCAATTGTCTTTCCTTCGCAGGGTCTGTTAAGCCTATCTTTAACTGAAATCGCCGAAGATTGCCGAAACCCGTTACGTACACATTGTGGAGTGTTCTCTTCCCTCTGTACCGTACGGGATACGATTTGCTGGGAATCCCAAACCTCCGCAAGATCGTAGCATATTGTTCGGCTAGCCTCTTCGAGACGACGCCAAACGAAATCCTTCTCCTTGGGACGTAGATGCTACCGTCTCCCGCGACTAGCCCTCTAATCACGCCACGAAGGAATTGCCTGTTCATTCGGAGAGCAGCCTCGTTCAGACGAATCGTATGCGTTCTCTTGCCGCGCCACCAGAGATATCTCCTCAAGAACGGGAGGATTTGCTTGCCACGTAGGACAATGCTGATGGTTCTCTTGTTTGTCACCGTAATCCTTGCTCTCCGGCCAAGAATGCGCTCGATCATCTCGCTGACACGCCGGGCGTACTCCATTTGATAGGCAGAAAGTGTTATTGTCAAGGTGTAATGATATCTCTTTGAGTCGATGTAAAAGCAACCATCTGCCGCGAATAACCCCAGGAACTCTCCTAGCTTCATCGTTGGCTCTTCATTTATTCTAAGTGGCTCGATTATCCTACCAAACGCCTTACGGGTGTGATAGTGAATTGTGCTCTTTCTTCGGTCCAGCTGCTTTGCAATCTCACTAAGACTCTTGCCTCCGCTGTAAAGCAACAGCACTCGTTGTCTTTCCGCTTCCGTCAGCCTTTTCGTGCGCTTCTAGACTGGTTCCATACTTAAGCAGCCATAAAGCAACCCGGGTCCGACTCCCGGCGGCCGCACATCGATTCTGTTCCTCGTCGGCCGTCCTCCGCAACTTTGCGACTGCCCGGTGTTCTTCACTCAGTTAGCGGTCGGCTTGGCCGGCTGGACCATCATGCCGGCATGCTCTTCGGTGACAGCCCCGTGGTCCATGACAATGTTTCCACGCACAATGGTGTAGACCGGCATCCCTTCCACCTCGAATCCGTCAAATGGTGACCACTTCGCCTTGCTGTAGAACCTCGACGAGTCAATCTTGGCCCTTGCCTTCATGTCGACGATTGTGAAGTCGGCGTCGCTGCCTACGCTCAAAGAGCCTTTCTTTGGAGACAACTTCCAGATCTTGGCTGGGTTCTCAGACGTCAATTGCACGTACTTGTTCAACGTGATCGTTCCGCGATTGACCTGCGTCAGTATGAGCGGAACCGAAGTCTCGAGACCCGGGAAGCCCGAGGCGCAATCGAAGATGACCGGCTTGGTCTTCTCCTCCAAAACGTGGGGCGAGTGATCCGAAGCAATCATCTCTATTGTACCGGTGCGTATGGCATCCCACAGACTGGCCTGGTCTTCAGCGGTCTTTATTGACGGGTTGATCTTCATCAAGGGACCGATTTCCGAGTATCTTCTGTCATCGAGTATGAGGTAATGTGGGCAGGTCTCCGCAGATACACTGGCGCGATCCGTTCTGGCCCGCTGGACGGCGACCGTGCCCCATCGGCTACTGAGGTGGGAGATGTGCAGGTCGCACTTCGCCTCCGTCGCGTAGGAAATTGCTTTTTGCACCGCCTCCTCCTCGACTACGCTCGGCCTGGACTCGAAATGTGCGTGGGCGTCCGTTCGTCCCTGCGTCCTCAAGGTCCTGACTCGGGACTGTATTGCGGGGTCATCCTCGGCATGGACGGCGACCCTGAGCCCGAGCTTTGACACTTCAGAGAACTGATCGGACAGCTCGCCATCCGAGGGAGGCACGATTTTGCCCGTGGTCTCCCCCATGAAGAGCTTGTACCCAATCACGCCGGCCCGCGAGAGCGGTTCCACCTCTGGCAAGCTGTCGACGGTGAGGAGGCCGTAGAGACAATAGTCGACCACGGCCTTGGCCTCCGCAGCTTCGACCTTCGCGTTGAGCGCTTCAACGTTCTTCGTGGGCGGAGAGTTGTTCGGCATGTCGAAGACGCACGTGACGCCGCCGGCGGCTGCGGCTGCCGTGCCACTGCCGAAGTCTTCCTTGTATGTGTATCCGGGGTCTCTGAGATGCACGTGGACATCTATGACGCCGGGCAGCACGTAGAGACCCGCTGCATCCACGACCCTGTCCGCGTTCGGCAGGCTTTCGTTCGAACCGACAAAGACGATCTTTCCGTCTCTTACCGCGAGCGCGCCCGTGAAGCTTGAGCGACCAGTAACGATCGTCCCGTTCTTGACGACCAAATCGACACTTGTCAACAGAGGTGAAGGTGAACCCTCTAGGATATTTATCGCTTGGTCGGCTGTTTCAAACCTTGGTTGTACCGAATCGCCCAGCGGCTCTCAGGGGCGCTGACCCAAAACGTCCGGAACCAGTCTCGGACCCGAGTACACGAGAGCGGTGAAGACTTGCGCGGTGGTCGCTCCGCACGACATGACCTCGTTGAAGTTGTCTGCGTTGCTTATTCCGCCGGTTGCGTTTACCTCGAAGCCTTGTGATACAACCTCCCTTATCCTCTTCACTGCCTTCACAGTGTTTGGGAAGAGTGAGGGGCCGCTGTACCCCCCAGTCCCGATTGAAAGCCTCGGCTCCGTCACCGGTATCGTGTTGGAGGCCGTGACCCCTTCGAACCCGATGTCTTCCCAGACCTTCACCATCTTCAACACCTCTGCGAATCGCTCGTCCGCTGTGTACGGCGGTGTCTTCAGGAACGTGGGCTTCCTCTTTGCACCCATGAGCGCATTCGCCAGCTCTTTGAACAGCGCGAGTTCGCGAAGGTCGCGCAGCCTCGGTGTGTTTGGCGAGCTTAGGTTGAGCTCAACGGCTGCTACGGCCGTCTGGATCCTCCGGTAGCATTCCGTAATCTCTCCGACCTCTCTACCGCTGATGCTGCCGACCACCGGGACCTTGGGAGGATCCGAAGCAAGATTCCTGATGAACGCCTCCACGCCAGGATTGGGAAATCCCAGCGAATTGACGAGGCTCCTTTCGTCCATGTTCCTTACGACTCTCGGCTTTGGGTGCCCGGGCCATCGATCCAAAGTGAACGTTCCGGCGACAAGGTATCCGAAACCGAGCCTGGAAAGAGCCGAAAGATGCTCGCCCGTCTTGTCGTACCCGGCAGAAAGCCCCAGAGGATTGGAGAGTTCGCCGAACGACGTCTTCACGCGCAGGCCTGGGGCAGAGTATCTACGCTCTCGCAGAAGGTGAATCAACCACAACCCGACTTGGTGAGCGCGCTCCGCTTCCAGCTGAAACAAGATGGGCCTCGCAATGTCGTAGAGGTCCAAGCCGCAACGCAGCCGCCGACGAGTGCTTATCTCCTTTTGCCCCAGTGATGCGCCAGGTCCCGCGCGTTCAATTCGCTGCCGAGGAACCTTCCGTCTCATGTCGGTCCGGTTCTGCCTTCAAAGCCTGGATTGCCTCAGCAACGTGCTTCCGCGGGTTCAGTTGCGAAGAGAAGACGCACTTCACGATTCCGTCCCTGTCGATGACGAAGGTGACCCTCCCTGGGATCATCCCGAGCGAGGACTCCACGCCGTACCGCGCCCTCACCTGCCCCCCTCTGTCCGCCAGAAGCGGGAACCTGGTGCTGCACTGCGCCGCGAACCTCATGTGGCTCTCCTCGTCGTCTGAGCTGATTCCGATGACCTCGGCCCCCAGCTGCAGCAGCTTGTCGTATTCCTCACCGAACTTCCTGGTCTCGGCGGTGCACCCCGTGGTGAAGTCTTTTGGGTAGAAGTACAGGACGACGTTCTTCGAGCCGCGGAAGTCGTGCAATGAGACCGTCCTGCCGCCCTGGTCCTTCAGCTCAAAGTCGGGAGCCACGTCCCCAACGCGCAACTTCGGCAAATTCCGACGCCCCTCCGGTCAGGTTCCTTCAGTGATCTTCCTCAGAGAAAGGGAGCCGTTTCGGATGTCTAGCTCGTAGATCTCGTTGACATCGAGCCTCATTCCGAGCATGTCGTACTCTGTCTCGGTGAGAATCATGGTCACCTTCGCGAAGCCCAGCTCGCGCATCTGGGGCACGAGCCCCATGGACTGCAGCTGAGACAGCATCCCCTGTATCACGCGGCCCTCGTCGCCGGCCGCGAACGCCTCCATCCTCCTGCTGTCCCGCACCTCGACCAGTTCGATCTGCTTTGCCGGCATGCCAGTCGACGGGTCGGTCACGCTGCTGATGCGGTTCACTCTTACCTTGGCCAACTCGGACGACCCCCATCCACCGCGCTATAAACTGATTCTTGGTTTGCTGTCCGTTTCCGCCCTGAAAACTAGCCCTGCTCCTGCGGGAGGTTGGCGCTCTCCGAGTCGGGCTGCACCGCCTCCGGCGCGCGCTCCTCAGGCTGATCGCCCTGCTGGCTCGCCATTATCGCTTCAACATCCTCGGGGGAGATGATTCTTGCCATCGAGAGGTTCACGAGGCTGTTGCCCGATGCCTCCCCAGAGACCCTGCCTATCCTCCCGCGCAGTTGTCTCCACTTCAGTTTGGTGTTGCCGCTCTTCGACGCGTAGATAATTCCTAGGATGTCTCTCGCGTTGACGAACGTCACGTCCATCATCTTCTTCAGGTCGACCTTGTCCACCGCTTCGATGTAGATTGATCCCTGGTCGCCCGTCTTCTCCGGGAAGACCTCGGGGTCGCGGAGGTACGATTCGGGGATGAAGCTCCGGCACGTGCTGTTGATGAGAAACCTCCTGAAGCCCTCGAGGTTGCAAGTCACATCTATCGCGACCACCTCCGACCACCTGTCGGGGCGAACCTCCCCACTGGTTATAAACGCATATCGCTCGTAAGTCGGAGTTACCCTGTCCCTCGCTCTTGCTCGTCAAGGAACGGCTTGACAGCCATGGCCAATGAGGGAGAGGAGAATATGTTGTAGTGTGTGATCCCGGGCAGGATGCATAGGCGCGCGTTGGACATCCCTGACCCATCCCAGCCTTCCGTCTTTCTTCCCCCCTCCGAGCAGCTCGAAGAACTCGACGGCATGCGCGGTTCGGACGCTGTCGGAGTCTCCGACCACGATCATCGTGGGCGCCCTGATTCTTGCCACTTCCTCGGACCAGTCGTAGTCCCGCCGGAGCATCTCGCCGAGCTTTGTCATCAGCACGGGCCAGTCTTGGAGTCTTGGTGCGGCCTTGGAGTAGGCCTGATACATCGGCGTCTGCTTCAGCGCCTCGGCGGACTCTGGACCGTTCTGCCCCATGGCCGCCAGGACCTCGGGGTACCACCCATCGCGCCTGAAGGGGGTCGAGACGAGCGCCAGCTTCCTCACGAGCTCGGGATGCTGGATTGCAGTCCGCAGCGCGACGCCTCCGCCGAGCGAGTAGCCCATGAGATCAACCTTCCCAAGCCTGAGGTGTTTGATCAAGGCGGCTATGTCGTCCGCCATCAGCTCGTATCTCAATGGCCTGTCTATGTCCGCCGTGCGTCCGTGGGCCTGCAGTTCTGCGGCGACGACCTGCCGGTCCTTCGAAAGCAGGCTGAGGACCTCACCGAACATCTCGGCCACGCCCGCGCCTCCGTGCAGCAAGAAGAGCGGTTGCCCGGTGCCGTGGATTTCGTAGTACATCTGGAGGCCGTTCACTGCAGCGTAGCCTTTGGTGGGGCTCGTCGTGCCTCGCCCGCCGAGCCGCCGACATATAAGCCGACATATAACGTTCTGGGCAGCGCAGCTTGCTCAGAGTCCAGGCCGGACTGCTGGCCAGAGGAATGTGGGTTCCCAACTCAAGATCAATCTCACCATGTCAAATGGGCTAATCCGGTCATCACCCACGGTTGGAATCCAAGGCACCCTTCTGATTAAAGTGTAGCGCGGGACGCCTGCACATTTGAAAAGGGGCTCCCCGCCGCCGATGGAAGGCTTGCGATTCCTGGTGAGGCTGAAACCTGCGGCCGAAGACCCGGCGTTCCTTGGCACTGTCAGGTCCGTCGCGGGGGCGGTCATGGTCGAAGTCCGAAACCCGAAGTGGACTTCCTATGGAGCTCTTGAGGTGGACGTCTTCGCCAATTCCCCCAACGACTTCGCGCTCTTCCTAGCCGCAGTCGAGCCGCTTGCCACAGTCGAGTTTTCGAGGAATCTCCACGAGACGCCTCCCAGCATGACCAAGGAGGCACTGGTCGAGGAGGCCCGCGCCTACTTCAACTCCGAAAGATATTGGGAGTCTCATGAAAATCTTGAGGCGGTCTGGAGGAACCTCGCCGGCGAAGAGAAGCGGTTCGTCCAGGGCGTGATTCTTGTCTGCGCAGCGTTCGTCCACCACCAAAAGAGGGAGGAGGCGGTGGCACTGGGCGTGTTGAGAAGAGCAGCCGAACAACTCTCCTACGGTGAGGAGAATTACTACGGCATAGACGTCGCCCGGCTTCAGAGTGAGGTTGGTCGCATCCTTGCTTTAGGCCGCTTCCAGGTCTTCAGACTCTAGCCAAACACCGGGAGGTTCATCGGGTTCCCCTGCTCCGGCATCTTGGAGGACGCCCTGAATGCAAGGACGCTGGAGATGACTGTGACCAACGAGAGTAGAATGGTCGCTATCTGAACGGCGGAGAGCGCCGACCAGGCGACGGACGCAAACACTGCGAACACCGCAGCGAGGACAGCGCCAACCCCGAAGGCATACCTGATTCCGTAGAAGCATGCTAGGGAGTCTGCCGCGAGAAGGACGCCGAGGCCTGTGATTGCGAACCCGCTTCCTTCGGGCGCGGAACTCGAGTACCCAGCGTATGCAGTGAGGAGCCCTGACAGAAGGGCGACAGTCGAAGCTGTCGTCTTGATTGTATTCATTTCATCGTCAGCCTGTAGTATCCTGCTTCGATGTTCTTGTTGATGTTGTCCTTCACAAGGTAGAGCCTGTGGATGGGCGGCCCGCCCGGGCGCTCGACAGTGTAGTCATTGCCCACTACGAACTCATGCGTCTCGCCGCTCTTGCACGCGTGCGTGACCTTCTTGCCCGGCTTGACGCCGAGGCTATTCACGAAGACCTCCTTTGGAGTCGTGCATGTCAGTATGGCCCATTGCTCGTCATCGGGAATCCAATCGAAGCCAACGCTCGGCTTCAGCGGTTCTCCATAACGCTTGTCGTCGCAGGAGAGCCTCTTGCACTTCCTGCAGTTCCACACATCGACCGTGCCTTGGAGGTAGTTATCTCGGTTGACATTTACCATGCCGGTGAAAACCATTTCATGATCACAGTCTGGCATCAGCTTCTCCCCCGCAGATTCTTCTCGCTGGTGGCCTCGTAGACCGGAATCAGCTCGAGTATCAGCCTGTCCACCCTCATCCTTCTTTCGTTGATTTCTTTCACCATCTTCTCCCTCCATGTCCTGTAGTGATTCGCGACGGCCAGCCTCGGATGGACTGGAATAAACCTGCTGTTGTCCCCGGACAGAATCACCATCCCTCTGTCAACGAGCCTCGCGATCTCCGGTGACTTCGGCTTCGCAGGCACCGACCCGTTCTTGAGCAGCTTCAGGTACAACTCGGCCTCCGCCCTCGTGAGCTCAATGTCGTTCTCCAGCCTCTTCAGTACGTCTTCTTCGTCCCTGAGCATGGTGCTTGTCAGCCCTTTCGGGTTAAAAACGATGCCAGACCTCGGCCGTCACGCCTTGGTTGTGCCCGGGGAGTTCCACAGGAACTCGAAGTAGTCCTTCGCGAAGCTCGCCAGGCCGTGGTGAGACGCCCAGATTGCGAGGGGCAGCGCCCCCTGCTCCGTCCCAGCCAGCAGGAGGACCACCTCCCTCGAGTCGGAGACGAGGCCTCCGCCGTACATCGTCTTCCTCGTCCCTACCTCCGCGTACTTCGAGAGCCGCTCCAACGATTTCGGGGGCACTTCTGGCGACGTCAGTATGAGGCTCTTGACCCCCCTCTCCTTCAGCGCCCCCAGGAGCGGCTCCACCTGGTCGATGAAAGGCATGATTTGCGGCGGCAGGGCAATCAGCAGTTCGGTCCTGCAGTTGAGGAGCAGGTTCTTGACGCGCGAGAGGATCTCGCCCGTCCCCCTCATTATCCAGAGGTCGGGCTTCTCCTGTTCCCCCCTGTTGACGTAGATGCCCATCAGCTCGTCGAGCGCAATCTGCCCCTTCTCCTTCCTCTCGGTCTCCTGCCGCGACCGCAGCTCCTCCAGCGCCGTGTCCGGCGGCTTGGCCGTGTACACCACTGGCCTGCTCTTCTGCTCCTCCACCCAGCCCTTCCTGTGCAGCGACTCCAGCGAGTCGTAGACCTTGGAGTAGGGTATGCGGGCAGCCCGGCTCACGTCGTTCGCGGTCATCGTGCCCCCCCTGAGGAGTGCAACGTACGCCTTGACCTCGCTCCCAGTCAGGCCGAGCAGCTCCAGGGCCGACTCCGCCCTCTCGCTCAGGCTCACGTCTTCAGACCCTCAGCGCCACCTGCTGCTCGACGAAGTTCCAGAACTCCCGCTCGATCTCGTAGCTCCAGAGCGATATCGGCACCTCCATGAAGAAGATGGCGGGCGAGAACGCGATTCCCTCCAGGGCGGCCACCCCGATGTTCTGGGCCCACTTTCCGATTCCGAAGTGGACGATGAAATTGTTGGGTTCGCCCGTGATGGTAATCGTGAACGCCCTGTCCGCAGCGATGAGGTCCCTCAGCGCGCCCTCCTTCCTCGCCTGCACGACCCATCCGGCATCCTTCCTCGCGTTCTGGGTCTGGTACCCTTCGGTCTGGAAGTGCTCCTCGACGGAGTCGGCCAGGTACTGAAGGTCGCAGTTCTTGCCGAAGTACTTCCGAGAAGCGGTCGTCATCAGTCGGTTTTCCCCTTTCTTCATTAAAAACGTATAACGGGAGAAGCTCTTCCCGTCCCCGATCATGGCCGAATGCAGACACTCCGAGTTGGAGTTCGTGGGGGACCAGAAGACGGACAGCGGGGTCAACTCGTACTTCAAGTGCAGGTCCTGCGGGGATGTCGTGGTCGTCACTCCCGAGCGCACGGCGTTCACTCTCAAGAGGCCTTCCTGAGCTCAGAGATTAACCTTTCACCCTCTGAAGTGTTAAAAGCCTTAAATGGACAACTCGTCTACCTGTCTGACAAGGACCTTCGATTGGCCCAAATCGCTGACATCAGTCTAGAGCTCAAGAAGCAGGTTACGAAGGGCAACTTCATCCGGCAGACGCAGTCGATCTGTCCGGAGTGCAACCGCATCCTGCCCGCCATAGTCTTCGAGCGGGAGAAGAAGGTCTGGATGACCAAGACCTGCCCCGAGCACGGGGAGACCGAGGAGCTCTACTTCGGCTCGTATGAAATGTACACCAAGTTTTCTCGCTACTGGAAGGACGGGAAGGGCACCCACGCTGCGAACGTCCCTATGGACGTCTGCTCCTGCCCGGCGAACTGCGGCTTATGCTCGAACCACCTGTCGCACACGGGCCTCTCCAACATCATAGTCACGAACAGGTGCGACCTGACATGCTGGTACTGCTTCTTCTACGTCAAGAAGGGCCTCGAGGGAGCCTACGTCTACGAACCGACCCTCGACCAGGTAAGGGAGATGGCGCGCTCGCTGAAGTCCGAGAGGCCGGTCGCGGGCAACTCCGTCCAGATCACCGGCGGCGAACCCACCATCAGGGAGGAGCTTCCCACGATAATCAAGATAATGAAGGAAGAGGGCGTCGACCACATCCAGCTCAACACGAACGGGATCAACCTGGCCCTCCAGCCGACCCTTGCGAGGCGCCTCAAGGACGCCGGCGTCTCAAACCTCTACATGAGCTTCGACGGCACGACGCCGAGGACCAACCCGAAGAACCACTGGGAGGCACCGTACGCGATCGATGCATGCAGGAAGGCGGGGCTTGGCATCGTCCTGGTCCCCACGGTCATAAAGTCGATAAACGACCACGAGCTCGGCTCCATCATAAGGTTCGGCGAAAGGAACCTCGACACCGTCCACGCAGTCAACTTCCAGCCCGTCTCGCTCACAGGCAGGCTGACCAAGACGGAGCGCGCAAAGTACAGGATTACGATTCCCGACTGCATCGAGAGGATTGAGGAGCAGACCAACGGCGAGATAACCTCCGACGGCTGGTTCCCCGTCCCGTCCTGCTCGCCAGTGACGAGCTTCATCGAGGCCTTCACTAAGAAGGAGCAGTACGAGCTTTCCATCCACTTCGCATGCGGCGCCGGCACCTACGCGTTCAAGGACACCGAGAAGAACAAGCTGGTCCAGATTACAAAGTTCGTGGACATCCCCGGGATGATAGAGTACTTGGCAGAGAAGACGGACGAGATCAACTCGGGCACCAACCGCTACCTCGTGGCAGCGAAGGTGTTAACGCAGATTTCCTCGTTCGTGGACAGGAGCAAGCAGCCTCACGGGTTATCATTCGCAAAGCTGCTGACGGACGCGCTTGTGAAGCACGATTACGCCGCGGTGGGACAGTTCCACCTAAAGTCGATGTTCCTAGGAATGATGCATTTCCAAGATAAATATAATCAGGACGAGGAAAGATTGCAAAGATGCGATATTCACTACCTTACGCCCGACCTGAGGATTATTCCCTTCTGTTCATTTAACGTTTTGCCGGAATGGTACCGAGACAGGATTCAACAGAAATACGGAATGCCCATCGAACAATGGGAGGCTAAGACTGGGAAGAAACTGGAGGATGGCCTATACAAGGGAACTCTGCGACGTGGAGGACATGCGCCTGGATGCGGCTGTTCTGCGGGCGGCGAAATCCCAATTCAACCCATAACGGGAACGTAGTTCAGTCGGACCACATATCCCAAACAGTGGGAACTCTTAGGTAGACTGACGAGCACATTGGCCATCGAAGAGCGAATACTTCATCATCGTTTTGTTGCTGATCTTGTATCCTGTGGTCTTGGCCAGCATTAGACACGCCTGACTGTAATTAATCGCTCCTGCAGGCGCTTTCGGTATCCTCTTCACAAACCACTCAGATAGCTGCCTCCTAGGTGGAAATCTTTTTGCCTTGGCCATGATTTGCATATTCTTATGGTTCTTGCTACACACTCTTTCACTGAATATGGGCAGCCCAGCAGCGTCCGCGGTGGGTATTTCGACCCTTTCGATTGGTGGCTGACTGTAGACCTTAGGGTTGACACCCAACTTTCTCAACACTTCGACAATGAGCCGCGTGTTAGGGGAGGACACTATGCAGACTCGGTCCCTTCCTGCATCCACATGGCCGTCTGACTCCGCCAGACCCTGCATGAAGTGTGTCAAGAAGCTCTTCGAAGTTCGAAGAATCCATCTCATATCGACAGCGTCCCATGTAGTCGTTTCACCTTCCTTCAGTCCAAGGCAGACCCGAAAGACCCACCCTACAAGCGGGGATGACTGCGAAACCCATCTGTAGCATTCGGCATTCGTGAACCTCCGGGCAGAGGGTTCGGCATCTCTAATTCTGGGCATTCGGAGCCCTAGGGATACCTCCATGCACGCTGCGCTGAAGCGTCCGAAGCGAATACTGTTGGCCTTCGCTTTCGAGAGAGTAAGCGCAACCGTCATACTCGGAAACCTGCTCTGACCCTTGGCGGGCTTGCTTGCATCCCCAATCATGGCGCCCAACAGAAAGCCGAACAGGTTGATCCTTTCAGCGAGAGGTTCGTCCTTCGTCTCGAAAGCGAACGCTCTCCTTGCTCCATTTGCATCCTCAAGCTGCGGGCGCTGGTCCAGCACCGACCACACGTCTGGGAAGCGCTTGATCTTCGACGGTACCTGTATCCATTCATTGTCCGGCGTTCCCCTCGGCTTCAGTCGGATTGGTAGCCACCGGAACCCCCTTGTTGGAGGCCCGAGGCGTTCGCGCCATTCCTCGAGATTGACCAAGAATGACTTCTTCTGCCCTCTGAGATACTTGCTGACGTTGTTTGTTCTCAGAATCCTTTCGATGCTTGCGGCAGTATGTCCCTGCTTGGAGAGGTTGACAATCTTAAGATAGCGCTTGTAAGCCCTAACGTCTTCGCTTTTGTAGCGCACCTCCCAAAAGTCGTCGGCGAACGGAATGGTCCGAGTCAAGTGCAACTGGCAGTTGCGGTGCAGATACATTAGCCATGATATACTATTGTACGAAGTCGGAAGGGGGTTCGTTGAAACTGTGCGACTCACTCAATTCGAGGGCATCTGCTTGTACTGCTGGGGTCTTGGAGTGGTACAGAGACCGCATCCAGAAGTACGGCATGCCCATCGAAGCGTGGGAGGCCAAGACCGGCAAGAAGCTGGAAGAGGGTCTGTACAAGGGAACCCTGAGGCGCGGAGGCCACGCACCGGGATGCGGTTGCTCGGCTGGCGACGAGATTCTAATCTAGCCAATCACTGGAACGTGGTTTCTAGGTCTACTGCCCGACCAGATGGGCCAGTCTCTTCTTCCATTCACCTTCCTAGTCCATCATCCTGGCTTCGAAGACGTCTTCCCCTTCGACTCGGACCACCGGGACCCTCAGCCAATACTTGTCGTGTAGCACCGAGTCTTCGTCGATGTTGACCACCGTAAGAGCCGCCCCGACAACAGTCATCGAACGTATCTCAGCTTCCACAGCCTCACAGAGGTGGCAGCCCCTCTTGCTCAGGAGTACAACCTTCCGCGCTCCCCCTGTCGCTGGCGATCTTGCTCCCCCTGGGTTGTCCGGATTCACTTCGTTCGACCTGTTGTCATCAGCCCGTCGCTTATATCTCCGCTACATTCCAAGCTGTCTTGGGGAGATGCATGCGAGAAATATGAAGAAATCGGGCCATGGCACAGCGGTTGTCCTCATCATCGATCTTGTCGCCGCCATGGCAACAGCCTTGTAGCTCAAGCTATGCCTTGGGCAGAGCCAGCCTGTTGAGCTCGTCGAACGTCAGCGCTCCTTCCAGCAGGCTCTGGTAGGTCCCCTTCTCGAGGAGTTCCTTTGATATCCGCCTCAACAGCCCCATCGCAGCGTACGAGGCAGTCGGGCCTAGGCTCACCCGTGCCACCCCCAACCGTTCGAGTTCGCCTACGCTCGGGAGGCCTGGCCTCACCATGACGTTCACCGGACAGTTGAGCGCCTTTACGAACTTGGATATGGACTCGCTGTCGGTCAGACCCATGGGATAGACGCAATCGGCACCCGCGTCCCTGTATGCGTTCGCCCGACGGATTGCCTCGTCGAGCTTAGCCGCGTCATCCCCTGGAGCGTACCTGAAGGCGTCGGTGCGTCCGTTGATCACGAGAGGCACGCGAAGCGAGCTGCCGACCTTCCTGGCGGCTTTGATCTTCTCAACCTGGGCTTCTACCGGAAACAGCTTCTTGGTCGAGTGAGCGAAGTCTTCGATGTTGATCCCCACTGCTCCGGCCTCGATGACGCTCCTCACTGTGGCTGCGACCTCCTTCGGGCTCTCGCCGAAGCCTGCGACCACATCCGCGCTGAGAGGCACTGACATGACCCTCGCAATCCTCGCGATTGCGGAGAAGAATTCCTCCTTGGGGATTAGCTCTCCGTCCTGGTAGCCGAGCGAGACCATGAGCCCTGCGCTCGATGTCGCAACGGCCGGAAAACCAGCATCCTCGAAGATCCTCGCGCTCGGGACGTCCCAGCAGTTCGGGAGGACTAGGATGCGTTCTCCATGATGTAGCGCACGGAACTCCTCGGCTTTCTGTCTCTGCTGCTTCACAGAGTTTGTTCTAGGTCCGGCCTCTGTTAAGGGTTCTTGCTTGGATGCGCAAGGCGGGGGACACGCACCAGGCTGCGGATGCAGCGCCGGCGGCGAGATACCGATTCAGCCGATTACCGGAACCCAGTGACAAGGAAACCGTCCGCCCCAGCGGAAGTCAGTATGCCCAGCTCTGCAACGTGGCGCTAATATGTGCTGAAACGGTTAAATCGCAAGAGCGCCAATTGTCTTCGAAATTGCAACAGGCAGCGTGGAGAATGATTCTGCCAGAAATAAGGAAGACCGTGAAAGAAGAGATTCAGTCGGAACTGTCCGTTCTCGGAGCGAGGATGGAGGGTGAATTCAAGGCGGTCCATTCGGAGATTGCCCGGGTCGACGAAAGGATTGGCAGTCTCGATCAGCGTTTGAACGGAAGAATCGACAATCTGCACGATAAGATCGAAGGGCTCGACAAACGGCTGGATGTCGTTCAACGGCTGGCTGTTGTCGAGGCAAAGCTCAAGGAATACGAACAGGCGCAGCACCGAGACTAGTCGAGGGAATCCCCGTCCGGGCGGCGGGTATCTGGAAGCGACGGGCTCCTCGGAAAGGTTCTTCTTGGAGCAGCGGGCTTGAGCGTCGAATGAAACCGGAGGACGTGGAGACCTGGAGACGAGCGCTGGTAAGATTCAGGGAAGAGAAGGACGAATTGCTCAGGAACGACCCCGACTCCCCTCTGGGGCACGGCAATCACGGGGTATTTGGCGGCCTGAGATACTTCGACCCTGACCCCGCCCTAAGATTCGAGTCGAAGCTGCAGAGGTATCAGACCACGGAAGGCGTGATCATGACCACGAGCAAGGGCACCAGACAGCTCTTCAACAAGGTAGGCTACTTCGAGCTGCTCATTGGTGGCAGCCCTGCGCGACTCCAAGCCTACCAGTCCGCAGAGAGGGTGGACCCCAGCATCTTCATACCCTTCAGGGACGCCACATCGGGAAGCGAGAGCTACGGCGCAGCGCGCTACCTCGACCTCGAGGTCGAGCACAACGACGAGTACGCGGTCGACTTCAACTACGCATACAACCCCTACTGCGCATACAGTGAGGACTACGTCTGCCCGCTCCCCCCGCGGGAGAACTGGCTGACTGTGCCCATCAGGGCGGGAGAGAGGAAGTACCACGACTAGCGCCGATTGAAATCATCTCAACCACTCTTTCCCCGCGCGTCCTCAGGACGCGAATCCGCAGGCGACCGGACTACGGCGACCCACCCTTGTAGTTTCTGTCTGGCCTGGGGGACCAGCTCCAATTCACTGGTCCGACAGTAAAGCGGTAGAGCAGTCTTGGCAGCACGACGTCAAGCCACACCTTGACGTACTCGAAGACCTGGGGCCATTCACCGCCCTCTCCAAAGCCGTCGTGGACCAGCGTCACCCTGGTCAGCCTCTCCGAGAGCCTTCCAAACCTGACGACGACGTGCGTTCGCTGCTCGCGGACTGTGAACTCGGGCGGGGCGTTCCAGGTGAATGAAAGCATTCTTCCTGGTTTGATTGCCAGAATCTTTAGGCCCTCGCCTCCTCTTTTGCCTGCCTCCTCTTCCAAATTGAAATACATCTCGTAGGCTCCACCGACCTCAAGCTCTATCTTGCAGTCCGGTGCGAAGAAGGACTTCGCGCCTCCAGCCGTCGTCCATGCCGCCCAGACTTCTTCGAGCGGTGCCGGAACCACGACCTCTCCCATGATGGATTTCTCTGCGTCTCGATTCAATTCAGAAGGACACTTCTCCGCCACGGCACTTATCCTTTGACCCTTCGGCGGAGGCGAAGCTCTGATCGGGAAGGGGGCTCACAGGTTGAAGCGGGCAGGCCTCATGGCCTTCACTCCATCCTGATATATCAGAGGTCAGCCGCGCCGCAGCATGAAACTGGTCAATGGAATCACTTACGTTTCCGCCGAAGAAATGAAGCAGATTGACGGCGCAGCTATCGGTGACTACGGAATCGATGTCCTATCCCTGATGGAGAACGCGGGGCTGGCGACCGCGACGGTTGCGAAGACCATGCTCGATGGAGACGCGCGTGGGAAGAAGGTGGCTTGCATGGCAGGCAAAGGGAACAACGGAGGAGACGGCCTGGTCGCAGCAAGGCACCTCCGCAACTGGGGAGCTGAGGTCTCTGTGGTCCTCGCAGCCAGCCCTGAAGAGCTCGAGGGCGCGCCCGCGAAGCAATTCTCGACCATCCAAAGGATGGGAATCAAGACCCTTGCGACCGATGCGGACTTGGATGGCTTCGACCTCCTGCTCGACGCCCTTCTCGGATACAATTCGAAGGGCAACCCGAGGGAGCCCGTCGCTGGGCTGATCAGGAAGGCCAACGCGTCTGGCGTACCGGTGCTCGCCGTAGACCTGCCGTCAGGCCTCGACCCCACGACCGGAGAGCCGGGCGACCCATGCGTTGCCGCGAAGGCAACGGTCACACTTGCGCTGCCGAAATCCGGCTTTCTGAACCCAAGGGCAAAGAGGTTTGCGGGCCAACTCTATCTTGCAGACATCTCCATCCCGCGGGTCCTGTACGACAGGTATCTGGTCGCGTCCCCCTTCGGCAAGGACACAATCATCATGATCCCATGATTTTGGCCTGAAGCGCTGCGAGGCTGGGTTAATATTACTCTTGAGTTGACACCCAGTAATGGAGCCCACCCTACAAATCCTCGAGGCCCTCCCAAAGGCCGACCTGCACAGTCACATCGACGGTTCCGTTCCGGTACGAGACCTCTTCCAGATTGCCAGGCTCCGCGGGAGAAGAGTGCGCACCCCGGAGGGCAAAGAACTCGCCACCGCCTCGAGCTTCATGGCCTTCGTCAAGGGCTCGGGATACCACAACATGCTCGACGACATCATCAATAGATTCTTCCCGATAACAGGCCTCATGCAGACTCAAGAGGTGCTCCGCGACGTCGGGATAGCCTACACCAGGGAGCTGCACAGGCACAACGTGGTCTACGCCGAGGGACGATTCGCGCCCCAGTACCACCTCCAGGAGGGCCTGACCCACGACGAGGTCATCCAGTGCATGCAGGAGGGGCTGGCTGAAGGAAGCGAGCGGTTCGGGGTCAGAGTCAACCTGATAGTGGCTATAGGAAGGGAGTCGGACCAGCGGACCGCCGAGGAGGTTGCCCGAGCTGCTGCGCGGAACAGAGCGGTGGTGGCTCTCGACCTCGGCGGGCCCGAGGCGGGAAATCCTCCGGAGAGATTCAGGAAAGCGTTCGCCATCGCCACGGAGGCGGGCCTGAAGAAGACCGTTCACGCGGGTGAGGGGGCCGAGAGCGTGGCCCAGAACGTGAAGAACATCAGGACGGCGATCTCCACGCTGGGAGCCGACAGGGTCGGCCATGCGATCGACCTCGTCAAGGACGAAGAGCTCGTTCGCCTAGTTGCAAAGAAGCCAGTGACCATCGAGATGAACCCCGTGTCGAACAGAGTCCTGCGGAAGATACGGTCCATTGCGGACCTCGGAATCGACCGGCTGCTGGCGAAAGGGGCCCCTGTTACAGTGAACTCGGACGACCCCGCGCTCTGGCCCCACGGGAGCCTGACGGAGGTGTTCCTGGCCGTCTGCAGGGCCGGTCGTTTTGGGCTAGAGGCAGTCGACACGCTGGTTGCGAACTCCTTCGAGGGTGCCTTCATCGGAGCGAACGAGAAGAGCGCCCTGCACGACCAATACCGAGCGGCGAGGAAGAGGCTCTCCTAGCGGTCTTTCACATCGGGGGAGCAGGAGGCTGACTGCACGCGTAGCCCGAGGGGGTTATCATGCCCGGCTGCGCGTTGATCTGACCGACGTGGTATACGATTGTGAACTCTGTCATGTTAGTGTTGGCCCTTACGGCTATTGCCAGGTCCACGTTCGTGAGTGACGTGCTCGGCGCGCCAGTCGCAAACGGAAGGTCTAGCGACTGCCCTCTCACCACCGAGCTCACTCGGAGGTCACAGACTGGGCTGTTCGCCTCGTCGGACGAAGGCGAGGTGATCTGCGCGTACAGCGGTGTGAAGTTCCCCGACGAGTTCCACTGCAGCCTGAAGTAGATCTCCGTCCCGTTGAACTCCGTCGCGGTCACGGCCGCGAAGTTCGCGAACGGCCGCTGCTGCACCGGGAAGCTGTCGTTGGTGAACTCGAGGTAACCGAGGAACAGGCTGAACGCTGCGGCCCCCCGCTATCACGACCAGAATCGCTATCCTTGCCCGGCTCAAGCCCCGGGCCCCGCTGGCCCTCAACCCATCACCTCAGGTCGTCGAGCTTGGCGGCGGGGCGCATCAAAGAGAGCATCCTGTCGAAGTACGTCCCCATCGCCTCCCTGTACTCCTTCTCGCTCCAGTCGGCCCTCGAGCTCTCGAGGAAGCCCTCGATCCACTCGAACTCCTTCTCGGCGAACTCGCCGAGTCCGCGGAGGAAAGCAGCGTTCCGGTGTATCATCTCGCTTTCCTTGTCGAGCAGATGTCTCCGCTTCAGCGAGGCTATCGCGAAGGCGTTCCTACATACGAGCGCAGCGTCCATCACAGGGTCGCCCGACGGCCTGTCCGAGACCCATTCGGCGAAGAACCGCCTGGCCATCTCCAGCTCCTTGTCCTGCATGACCGCGAAGACAACGTCGTCGACGAGAATGTTCTGAAGGTGGTTGAACGCGTCTATCAAGTGCTCTGTCTCCTTCGCCCTCAGGTCCTCGTTGTCCTTGATTTCCTGAAGCATGCCCTCGAGCATCTCGCTGTCGTGGGAATGCGCTCCCCTCTCGGTGAAGTAGATGTGCGCGAGCTCGTGCAGGACGAGTCCACCCAGCATCTCCGAGTCGAGCGCCCAGTCGGAGATGACTATCTTGTGCGCCCGTCCCTCCTTCCTTGCGTAACCCATAATCGCCAGCTTGGAGTCGATTGACAACGAAACGGGCGACCTTATCACGAAGCCCTTGTCCTTCATCCGCTCGATGGCCCACTCGAGTGTGTTCTGGAGCGACTTGTCTACGCTGGCCTCGTTCAATCACCCATGCGAGCCGCCCAGCGACGGATAAACCTCTCGGTAGTGCGCATTTTCCTTGGCAAGTGTTGGCGCGTTACTGGTAGATGGCTCCGGTCCCGGGAGACCTCTCCTGCGGCGGCGCCTTGACCTGGGACCTCAGGTCGTCAAGTTCCACGCGGAAGTCCATCATCGCTGACAGCACCTCGAGCATCCTGATCACCGACCTTGTGTGGGGCGCAGGTTCGCCGTGGTCGACAGATATCTTGTATCCCTTGATACCGTAGTCCTTGGCCATGCCCACCACCATCGAGGCGAAAAACGGAGCAGGCTCGGCCTCGACGACCTTCACACCGTGCCGCTTCAGCTTCCTAACCCCTTCCCTGTCCGTGGCGAACCCGTTCACTTCAGGCTCCTGAAATTGCGGCTGCGGCGTCTCGGACCACCTGGCACCGACAGAGTAAAGCTCATCCACACCGACCTTCTTCGCGAACTCTAGCAGCGTGGAGGCGAAAAGATGCTGGTCGTCCATGGGGCTGGCGTCTCCTGCAAAGAGGAGGATGTCCTTCTTCCCCCTGTGGACGTAGAACCGGCATGAAGGAAGGACCGACGTGCCGTCGTCCCTGACGATCACCTCCGGCGCGAAGGCCGAAGAGTGAAGGACGGCCACCTCGTCGAACTTCATGCTCTTCATCATGTGCTTCGCAAGCTCCCTGGCCTGCGAGTAGAGCGCCCTGTACTGGGGGATCGAAGTCGAGACTGCCACGATGAGAGCGGGCTTCTTGAACCGCATCTGACCGAGCGTCTCGAAGCTCATCCACAAGGCGAAATCCAACGAGCAAATGCGAAGGCCGATTATTTAACGAATGCGAGCGGGAACTACACGGTGCCTGATCCATGAGGGCGAAAGCGAGCTTGGTGGTTAAATACGCACAAGAGATTTTTACCTCTTGAAGATGCTGGTCACTTACAGGTTCAGGCTCTATCCCACGAGAACGCAGGAACGACTGATGGCAGAGACGCTGCAGACCTGCCGGAGGCTGTACAACTCACTTCTTGCTGACAGGCGGGAGAGCGGGGTAGGGTTCTACCAGGCCCAGCACTCCCTTATCATACGGAAATCGGAGAGCAGGTACCTCAGGGCCGTCCATTCACAGGTGCTTCAGGACGTCAACATCAGGCTCGACAAATCCTTGGAGGCGTTCTTCGCAGGTCTTGTGAGATTCCCGAGGTTCAAACGGAATGGCAGATACAACTCATTCACATATCCACAGCGGACAGGGTTCAAGATCATCGGCAATCGGCTGAAACTCTCGAAAATAGGTTCGGTGAAGGCCAGACTCCATCGCGAGGTCATCGGCACCCCAAAGAGGTGCACCGTAATCAGGGACGTGGATCAGTGGTTCGCCTGCATTATGGTCGAGCAAGAAGAGCCGCAACGACCGGCAAACGTCTCGTGCAAGCCATCTGTCGGCGTCGACCTCGGTGTCATCAACCTCGTCGCTCTCAGCGACGGGACCTTGATAGATAACCAGCGCTTCCTGGGCCACTCGGCAGAGCGAATCAACGCGCTCCAAAGGCGAATCTCTAGGAAGGAGCGTGGCTCGAACAATCGGGAGAAGGCGAAGTCATCCCTGGCGAAGGCGTGGAGGAAGGTGAGAAGGCAGAGGGACGACTTCGCCCACAAGCTCTCTGACAAACTCACGAAGGAGAACCAAGTCATAGTCTTCGAAGACCTCAAAATCCCTAACATGGTCAAGAACCACAACCTCGCATCGGCAATAATGGACTCCACATGGGGAAAGCTGCGCTGGTTGACCGCCTACAAGGCGGAGAGACGCGGCGGACGAGTGATCCTCGTCGAACCCAGGGGGACGTCGCAGAAATGCTCCGGGTGCGGTGAAATGGTTCCGAAAGGGCTCTCGACGAGAACGCACAGATGCCTTCGTTGTGGGTTGGTCATGGACCGGGACGTGAACGCCGCAAGGAACATACTGAAGCTGGGCCTGGAACGGGCCCGTGCGGAGGAGCAGCCACTACTTATCCGCCGACGGATAAGCAAGTTCGCTCCCGTGAGGCAAGAAGTCCACTAGTTCATACGTGGGTAGTTCACCCGATGGAGTGCCGCCTTTGGGTCGGCTTGAGATTGGTTTTAATATTCCGAAGGCTCCCGCCGTCCCAACCCGTCCCATGACCGCTTACTGGACGACACTCTCCCACAACGGAGTCTGCTTCCCTGACCCCTACCAGCCCGAAGGTTTCTCCGCGACCGTGCTGGGACGGCCCGTGAAGCTGTCGCCTCTCGCCGAGGAGATGGCCTACACCCTGGCCAAGAAGAAGGACACCCCCTACATCAAGGACCCGGTCTTCGCGGCCAACTTCATGTCAGACTTTGTCAAACAGCTCCCGGGCTGGGCCAGGTCCGCGAGGTTCGAGGACGTCGACTTCTCGGAGGTCTTCCAGAAAGTGGACAGGGAGAAGGCTGCCAAGGAGGCCATGAGCAAAGAGGAGAAGAAGGCCCAGGCCGCCGCGAGGAAAGCGAGTAGGGAGGCGCTCAAGGAGCGGTACGGCTTCGCGACCTTGGACGGGAAGAGGGTCGAGTTTGCGAACTACTTGGTGGAGCCGCCTGGCCTCTTCCTCGGTAGAGGTCAACACCCTATGCGCGGGAGGTGGAAGCCCAGGGTCACCCAGCGGGAGGTCATCCTGAACCTTGACGAGGGGACAGTCGTCCCCGCGGACTGGAAGCAGGTCGTCCACGACCACAACTCGATGTGGATGGCGAAGTGGATAGACAAACTCACCGGCAAGGAGAAGTACGTCTGGCTCCACGAGAGCTCTCACATCCAGCAGTCTAGAAGCAAGGCGAAGTACGACAACGCCGTCAAGGTAGGCGCCAACCTGAAGAAAATCGAAGGCAGAATCGAAAAGGAGCTCGCATCAAAGGACCCGAAGCGGAGGCAGATCGCCACTGTCTGCTACCTCATCCACGAGCTGGGCATGAGGGTGGGCGACGAGAAGGACGAGGACGAGGCCGATACCGTCGGGGCGAGCACGCTCAGGGTGGAGCACCTGAAGGTGAAGGGAGACACGGTGGAGTTCGATTTCCTGGGGAAGGACAGCGTCCCCTGGAACAAGGAGGACAGGCCGCCGCCGCAGGTCCTGAAGAACCTCCAGGACTTCGCCAGGGGCAAGAAGCCCGGCGCAGAGATATTCCACGACGTCAGCTCGAGCGCGGTCAATCAGTTCCTCTCCTCCGTAGTCCCGGGCGTGACCGCCAAGGTCTTCAGGACATACCACGCAACCGCGAAGACCATCGACGCCCTCCGCTCCGAGGACGCTCGTGGCTGGGAAGACCTCGACAAGTTGTACTACGCAAAGGAGGCGAACCTGAAGGCCGCGATCTTCTGCAATCACCAGAGGACGCCGCCGAAGACTTGGAAGCAGTCCTTCGAGAAGAAGAAGCAGAAGCTGGAGGAGGCCAAGGCTCGGGAGAGGAGGAATGAAAAGCGCATCAAGAAACTCGAGAAGGAACTTGACTTCTACGTGAGGACCAAGAACTACAACCTCAACACGTCCCTGAAGAACTACATCGACCCCCGCGTCTACAAGGGTTGGTGCGACTACGTTGGGCTGGACTGGGCCAAGATCTACTCCAAGTCGATGCAGAGGAAGTTCTCGTGGGCTGAGCATCCGGCGAAGAAGAACTGGGAGCCCCAGGTCAAGCCGGTGGAGATGCTGGCGAAATCAGCGCCCGGTCCCGAGGGCTCGCCATAGCTCGTCCGTCGGAGCCGCTCTGACCCTTTCCTCCCTCCCCTTCGCGTGGACCAAGAGCCTCCCCTCCTCGACGAACTCTCCGACTCTGCTGATCTGGCACACCGAACCGACCGCCTTCGCGACCGCCGCCTCCTTCTCTTTGGGGACTGCCATCAGCAAAGAGCCGGAACCTATCAGACGCAGCGGGTCCACCGACATCCTCCGGCAGACCTCCCAGGTCGTTTCTGCCACCGGCACCTTCTCCTCGTACAACCTGAAACCCAGGCCCGAAGCCAGCGACATCTCGTACACCCCTCCGAGGACGCCTCCTTCAGTGCAGTCGTGCATCGCGTGGACCGAGCCCGTTCGGAAGGCGCGAACCGCCTCCTCTGTCACGCTGAGCCTACTCTCGAATGTCTTTGCCTTGGCTACCAGCGAAGGCGGGAGCCGCCTTCCGCGCCTGGCCGCCTCCGCGGCGAACACCGCCGTGCCCTCGATTCCTGCCGTCTTGGTCATCATGATCAGGTCCCCCTCCCGGGCCATGTCTGACGACGCGAACCTTTTCACGAAGCTGAATGCGGTGGCCGCAACGATCGGCCTCCTGAGTCCCGGGGTCACTTCTGTGTGCCCGCCGACGATGCTGATCCCCAGCTTCTTCGCGGTCGAGTGCATGTCGAGCGCAATCCCGCGTAGATATTCTTGGGTCGAACCCTCGGGCAGGAGCACCACAGACCCCATGAACTGCGCAGCATTTCCGCTCGTGGCAACGTCGTTCGCGCTCACGATGACCGCGTACCTGCCTATCCCTGATGCGACTCCGGTCACCGGGTCGGACGAGACGACCATGTAACCGCCCGCAATCCTGATGGCAGCGAAATCGACCCTGTGCTTGGGCCCGGTCACCAGCGCGCGCGACCGCGCCCCAATCATGCGGAGGACCGTCTGGTCGAGCACGTCAATCGGAATCTTCCCGAGTCTCAGGGACCTCAAGCTTTCGCCCCGAATGCAGCCGACCTAGGAACTTTGGCTCGGGACAGCCCGGCCCGAGACCCTCCGGATGCTCCGCACGAGGGGCACAGCGACAAGGAGCCCGACGACCGCCTGTGTGATGTTGAAGGGCACCTCTCCAGCCGCGGAGACGAAGCCCAGCTGAAGCACTGCGCTCTCGTACAGGAAATAGCCGAGTACCATCTCGGACCCTCCCACCAGGACCGAAAGCACTGTCCAGCCCAGCTTCTCATTCGCCCTGAAGCCGACCAAGAGTATCGCTCCGAAGGACATGAGCCCCACCGCTACCCAGAAGAAGCTTGGGACCGCGAACGTGAAGTTGGCCTGCGGGCCGACCGGAAAGCCGAGGCTGAGTTGATAGTCGCCACTGAGGTAGCCGAGGCCCAGCCATATAGCGAGGCCCCCCACTGCGGCGGCGAGCACCACGGTGGTCGCCCTCCAAGTCGACCTGGAGAGGTTGGCCAGCACCCTGCTGCTCAGGTAGCCCACAAGGAATCCTTCGATTCCCTTTATCACCAGTGTCCCGGGCGCGTAGCTCGGAAATCCGAGCGACAGGTCGGAGATCATGGAACCGACCCCGCCGGCGAACGCCCCCACATAGGGACCCATCAGAAGGGCAGCGGTGTAGACCATTATCTCTCCTATGTTGAAGTATCCGCTCGTGACGGGTATCGAAAGGCTGAACGCCATAGTCGCGGCGGAAACGAAAGCGGTGAATATCGCTGTCGTAGCAACTGTCTTTGTATTTGCCATCTATTCCAGCTCACCCTCCCCGCTCTCGAGTCTCTGAGAGTGCCGGTGTCACGATGTGGACGCGCAGGTCCTTGACATATAAGTTGCAACCTATATATCGGCTGAGGTAGTGCAAGGGCGACTCTTGCCCCTCCTCAGATGTATCAACTGTTCCGAGCTTCTTGAGAGTGACGCTCTCGAACCGAGGTGTCCAGAGTGTCGTTCGGCACTTCTCCTGGAAAGCCCCCGGAAGCAGATATCCAGGGCTGACATAGAAAGACTTCCCCCGGGCGTTTGGCGGTATAGGGCGTTCCTTCCGGAAATTGTTGCCGGCGGGACTGTGAGCTTGGGGGAGGGAGGGACGCCACTTCTGAAAGCTGAGAGGCTGGGAAAGGAGCTGGGACTCGACCACCTCCTGCTAAAGGACGAGACTAGGAACCCGACTGGCTCGTTCATCGATCGTGGTTCGACCGTCCTCGTGAGTTTGGCCGGAGAGAAGGGTGTGAAGACGATATCATGCACGACGACAGGGAACCTTGGGGCATCGCTTGCTGCTTATTGCGCCAAGGCGGGCATCGACGCCGAGGTTAGAATCCAGCTTCACACCGACCGCGGGAAGCTGTACCAAATGATAGCGTACGGTGCCCGGGTCGAAGCTTCGAGATTAATGACGGAGGCCGAATCCGACCGACGCACCTTGCTAGTCACCGCCGGCAACCCATACATCCTCGAAGGAGAGAAGACCACCGCTTTCGAAGTCGCACAGGACCTTGGCTGGAAGACACCCGACGTGTTGGTGGTGCCGGTCGGAACCGGGGGGCACATTAGCATGATCTGGCGCGCCATCAGACTGCTGAAAGAGTCTGGGCTAGTTGCGAACACCGTTTGCAGACTAGTCGGAGTCCAGCTCCGAGGATCTGCCCCGAGACTCGAGCGACACGGCGGTGGAGAAGAAACGGTCAGAGCGCCATTCACAGAACTCGAAGAGTCCGAGCCCTTCTTTAGGAGCACAGCGGACGAATCGATTAGAGAGTCAGAAGGGTCTGCTATCGAGACGACTGCGAGGGAGACTATTCACGCTACCGGCCTCCTTGCCAAGACGGAAGGAATCTTCGCAGAACCTGCATCTGCGTCTGTGATAGCCGTCCTCGAGTCCGCGAGATCGCGCGGGCTCATAGACAGGGATGAAACGGTGGTTTGCGTGGTGACCGGCGCGGGGCTGAAGGACACAAGAGCGATAGCGAGAATCGCGAGGGCCTCTAAGCACGTGGCCGTCAGGGGAGACCTGATCACCCCGATGCAGGTCGGCCAAACGAAACTTCACCTCATGGGCCTCATTTTTGACAGGCCGCGTTTCGGGTATGAGCTGTGGCAGAGCCTGACACGCGAGAGGGCAATAACGACTGCGAGCATCTATCAGCACCTGGTCGAGCTCGAAGGCCTCGGCCTTGTAAGAAGGTCGGGCGTCAGGGCAGTCAAAGGGAGAGAGAGGGTGTTCTACGAACTGACGAAGAAAGGGTCGGAGTTCTTGAGATTCGTCGGAAGAATCGGTGGATGAGAGCCTCCTACCCTGCGGCGCCGGGAAAACGAGCCCTCTCCAGCCATGCAGCAGCGGCCGAACGCTTCAGTCCATTAGGCCGACAAGGTGCGAGAGGCTGTCGCAGACGAAGAGCGGTTCCACGTTAGAAGGGAGCCGCTCTCCGTACCTGTTCACCCACGCCGACTCGATGCCCAGCTTCCCGGTCGGGATGATGTCGTGGAAGATGCTCTGCGCGACGTGGAGTATCTCGCTCTTCTTCGCGCGCGTCCTCTCCATGAACAAGAGCCAGTGGCCGAAGGCCGGCTTGTAGGACTTTGTGTCCTCCGCGGTGACGTAGCCGTCGACTTCGAGCCCGTTCCGCGAAATGGTCTTCCTGAGGAGGTCGGTGTCCACGTTCGATAGAATGTACCTGCTGTATCCCGCCTCGCCGAGGTCCTTCAGCGCTCTTGCGGTGTCAGGGAAGGCAGGCCACTCGGGCACCGAGGCCGCGAAGCCGGCTGCCGCCCCGGGAGACGCATCAACTCCGAACTGGGTGGCCAGTTTCATGGCGGCGTCCCCTAGGACGCTCCGGTAGCTCTTGTAGGCGCCCTCCTGTCTCTTCTCCGCATCGACATACGCTTCAAGCAACTGCTTTCCCTTCGACGGGAGGGGACCGAGGGCCTTGGTCAGGGCCCGCTCGATTCCCGTCCTCCAGTCGATCAGCGTTCCATAACAGTCGAAGGTCAGATAACGAAAATCCCTCAACTCCAGGCGCTCCGTACGGCGAACACCAGTGTTGCCATTCCGACCGCGGTCGGAAGCCAAAGCGCGAAGCTCACGAAAGGGTCGACGAGACCCACCGTCTCCATGGCCGCCGCGACGACGATGGCGAGCACCACCAACGTCATCTCGAGCGCAAAGACCCTCACCTCCTTCCCCAGCATCCTCCTCCTCCACGCAACAAGAAGCATTGAACCTGAAGCGACGGCGACCGCGTAGGCTGATAGCTCGACAATCGCAAAGGGAAAGAGGAATAGCGCGAGCCCGAACACGGGGCCGGGGAGATTGCTCGAGACCGCGAGGGCCTGGATCACCTGGCCTGTTGTGAAGATTGACAGAGCGAAGAGCGCCGCCCCGGCGACGGGGACCATTTCAAGTAGCGCCACCCGCATGTTGTTCGCAAGAATAGTGGCGAAGATTCCCGCCGAACCCTGTCCGCTGGTCGACTCGACGAGGGTATTCGCCTGCTGCACCAGCGCCTGCTGCCTCGTCGGGTCTATCGGATAGACCATCGCCCCGAAGAAGATCGTCAATTCGATGGCAAAGGCGAGTCCGAAGAGGATTACGCGTCTTCGTCCCATCAGCTCTTTCTTCAGGCTCGTTTGTTCTTCCCGCTCGACTGTGACCGCGGGGGAGACGGGCTGGTCGGACACGGCGTTCTTCGGATCTCGCTGACTAATTAACGGCTCGGCGTCACAACCCGATTGCGGCGACCAAGAGCCCGGCCAGGTAGAGTAGGCTCACGGCGGCGGCCCCGACGCTGGCCGACTCGAGCCCTCGCCTGATGTTGAAATTCCTCAGGGTGAAGATCCTCGAGCCCAGCGCGAAGAGGGCCGCAAGCGACAACGCCGCGGAAGCAACCAACGCTGCGAATCTGCCCTCACTCGTCAGGTACGGGAGCAACGACAACAGAGCCAGGAGGAAGAACGCGATTCCGGCCGGCAGGGCGCGCCTGACTGGTCTGGTCGAGAGCTCTTCCATGTGCACGTGCAGTTCGTGCTGCAGCTGGGCTCTCAGCCACATCTCCTTGTCCTTCGTCAGCCTGTTCATGATTACGTCGACCTCCCCCTGCTTGTACCCCTCCGTCATCAGGAGGCTCTCGAGCTCCTTCCTCTCCTCCTCGGGCTCGGTCTCTATCTCCATCCTCTCCCTCTCGACGTCGATTCGAAGGGAGTCGAGCTCCGCCCGCCTCGACAGGTAGTTGCTGAAGAACATGGATAGCCCTCCTGCCAGTGCGAAGGCGAAGCTCGCTATCAATATCGTTCGGAAGTCGACCCCTGCGCCGTTGAGGGCGGAGGTGGTGGCGACCCCTTCTATCACGCCGTCGCTGCCGCCCAAGACAATCCTGTCGAGAACATGCCTCGCTGGGATGTGAGGATGCTTCTCAGTCCGGGCCTCTGCCACCTGGGCTTCGGCGCTTTCATTGTTTCTTGATATTTAGGCGTTCGCGCTTCTTCGGAGTCTAGACAGCAAACGGAGCCCGGAAACGGCCCCTTTCGACGCGATAGGTATTAGAATTTGCTTAGCGGCAGCCTGTTTCCATCATGTATATGCTTAGTCTTATATCGAGCCGCCGCACTACCTCGCGCACATGACCCAAGACGAGAAGATTCGATACGGCATGTTGGCCCTGAGCGCCGCAGGCATTGTTTTCGCGACGCTAGGGGTAAAAATCGGTCCACTGGACCCGATCAGTGGCGCTGGATGGGGCTAGAGGATTCTTATCCTCTACCTCGTCTCTTTTATCTGTAGCAGAAGGTTTTCGAATTTCGAGACGAGTTCCGGCCTGCTGAATGTCCATGTTCTGGACTTTGTGTCAAAGAGCCTGTATGCGATTGAAAACCCTATCGCGTTGGTCTGGTCAACGGTGAGCACCTGGGTTCTGTCGCGCACACCTGCTAACGCCTCTTCCAGGTACTGCAGGCTTTCGACTACGTGATCGACCGGGAACGCAAACTCTGCAGCATAGTTCTTTCCAGCGGCCTCTCCCCAGAGGAAGGGCAAGTGGTTAACCTTCTGCCTTAGTGCCATCATCTCATAGTTGCTGACGTTCCTTACCAAGAACTCAATCATGAGGTATCTGTGCTGTCTGTGCAGAGCTTTCTCTATTCTGTAGTCGTACCTCGTTCCCATCCAGATGACCCTGTAGCCCCTCAGTAACCGCTTTCCGACAACATGCGTGTTGTAGTGCCACGCCAGCTTCTTGTAGTTGAGTCCGAGCTCGTCAGAGATTTCCTTCAGGGACTTGTTCGCGTCCTTCTGCAGTTCCTTTATGATGAGAAGGTCCACTTGGTCGAACCTGCTCGGGCTTGATGGGCTGTAGTTAGCGGATTGGTAGTCGGTGCTCCCGCGTTCCGACCAATCGAAGTCCCATCTGCCGCTATCGAAGTCATAGAACTCGGCCTTCATCGGAGCGTTCCTGAACCATTCGAACTCGAACGTCTCAACAGATGTGAACAGGCCCATCTCCTTTAATTGACTGAACATCGCGATGAACTCTCCGACGAATTCAGTAGGTACGCTCGCAGCGACCGAGTATTGCCCGAGAGGCAGGGTCTTCGCGAAGCTTACGACGTAGCACAGATCGCTCATTGCCGTCAGTATCGCCGGCGCGTGCTCCCTGTACGGCTCGGCGAAGTCCAGCAAAAGCATCACCCGGCTCAATCCGAGCTTCTCGTGATCGGGCATCGCCTGAACGGCGAGCCCCTTGTTCAGGATCTTCTCCTTGTACCTATAACGAACCGATTCCTTGAACTGGCCGAGGCGTCTCGAAATCTCCGGGATGTCGGGCCCGAGCTCGGTCAGCAGCTGGACCAGTTGCGCTGTCCGAACGTTCACGTCCTTCCTGGGCTCTGCTCCCCTATCTTCGACCAATGACCCGTCCCTCGAGACGGACAGATGCGTCGAAAGAATTGGTAATAAGGCTGTGTATATTCCGAAAACTGTCACTTTCGCTGCGCAAGCGGAGAGCTGCTCCGTTCCTGGTTGGTCTGGCCACCCTACCTCGGGGCAATGTTTAATTAGAATACATTATAATACTTTGCGTTGAGACCTATGCGGATTCCGAAAGACCTCGCGGTATGGGAGTACGCCCCCTCCAGGCGTCTTGCCGAGGTGACCGTGCTCCTGAAGAACGTCAAAGGCGCCCTGGCCCAATGTTCGAAGGCAGTGGCGGACATGGAAGTCATGGTCTTGAGCGGGTTTACCTCTGCCGCCAGCGAGTCTGTCGTCGGAATATGGAGCTTCTTCGCAGACGTGACCGAGGCCAACGCCGACCTCTCCACAATCCGTGCGCGGCTCCTTGAGCTCCCAGTTGTCGAGAGCGTGGAGATAGCCGCCGCCGAGGACGGGTTCATGGTCGAGAAGCAGAACTTCCCTGTGAGATTCTCCAAGAGGCGCGCCCTGATCATGCGGACGGACGTCCTGACCGGGATGTTCTCTCACCTGTGGAAGGTCTTCGGCAGCGGGGCAGCCACGATCCTCGACCAGATGGCGGAGGCAATGGGTAGGTGCACTGCAGAGGAAATCCTGGCCGACTTCGGGCGGGACTTCGCTATGCAAGAGCTCGACGAGATACTTCGAACGTACACTGCGCTTGGGTACGCCGACCTCGAAGTAAGGCGCGACGGCGAATACTCGATGACGATCCACGCAAACAGTCTGTTCGAGTGCGAGTCCAACGCCAAGAGCGAAATCGGGAGAAAGAGCATATTCTTCCGAGGCCACCTCCGGGGTTTCGTGTCGACTCTGTTCGACGGCGACTTCGAAGTGACCGAACTCGAGTGCGTCGCGCAAGGCGACAAGGCTTGTTCCTTCAACGTGGCGAGGACCGAGCGCCTGGCGACGACGCTCGCCCACAAGCAGGGAAAAGCAATCCCCTAGTTCCTCCCAGGCAATCAACCTTTTAACAGCGCGACAGGCCGCTTCCCGAAACATGCCCCTCAAGGACAGGAGGCTGGAGTACAGATGGGGTCCTACAAAGTTGGCCAACGTGAAGCTGATGACGGACAGGAAGAGCTACTCCCGCAGCGACAAGATAGTGGCGAACCTCGGGTTCAAGGTGGTCGGAGGGTTGCGCGAAGCCTTCCACCCCGACGTCTGGACTGTCTCATGGGAGGACTTTGACAAGATAATCAGGCTCACAATGGGCGCCTCTCTCGTCATGAAGCGGGGACCCCTCGCCAAGAAGCTCGCACGGGTCAAGAAGAGCGTCAGGAAGGCGTCCTTCTACTGGAGCAGGGACCCGGACCTGCCCTACAGGATCTGGGCAATGATCATCCCCGAGGATGGCGGGCCGCCCAAGATACCCCTCAACGTAGAGGACGCGAAGTCCAAGATGCTGGACTTTACAGAGTCGTTCAAGGTCCCGGCCTCGGCCCTGGGGCCGGGGAAGCACGCCCTCGGCGCCTCGGCCTACGTGAAGTGGGGGAGGCACAGCTTCATCGAAAAGGGAGACGCGTCGGCGAAGGCGAAACCTGTGGTGGTGGAGGTCGAGTAAGGAGGGCTGGCTGGCGGAGGTGTCGTGGGCCGGAGGCTACACTTTCCTCGGCTCGGACCTCAGCGGCCACACCGTCGTCTACGACTCAGATGTCCCAGCACCAAAGGGAATAAGCCCCATGCGCGCCCTCCTCACGTCGCTCGGCGCCTGTTCGGGAATGGACGTGGTCGCGATCCTGAGGAAGAGGAATCAGAACCTCGCCTCCCTGAAAGTGCGGCTCAGCGGGGTGCGTCCGGAGCACGGCTATCCAAAGCCGTGGCAGTCAATCGCGGTGAGGTACCTGCTCACCGGTGACCTGGAGAAGAGGTTCGTCGAGGAGGCGATAGAGGAGAGCATGGCGAAGTTCTGCAGCGTGGCAGCGACGCTGAGGCCCGGAGTCGAGATAACCTACTCATACCAACTAGTCCGCTAGACGGTGAGCACGATCTTGCCGAAGTGCTCGCTCCTCTCCATCCTCTCCTGCGCTTCACGCGCCCGTGCCAGCGGGAAGACGCTGTCGACGACGGGTCTGAGCTTCCCTGCCTTGAAGAGCTCGACCACCTTCAGGAGCTCCCCCTTGCTGCCCATGAAGCTGCCGAAGATCGACAGCTCCCTGTTGTAGACGTACCTCAGGTCGGTGACCACCTCGGCCCCGCTGGTCGCACCGCAGAGCACCAGCCTGCCGCCCTTTGCAAGCGACTTCACGCTCTTGTCCCAGGTGGCCTTCCCCACGTGCTCCACCACGACGTCGACCCCCCTCTTGCCTGTAACCCTCCTCACCTCTTCCAACACGTCCTGCTTGTAACGGTTGACAACGTGGTCGGCCCCGAGCTGTCGGGCCTTCGCCATCTTCCCCTCGTCTCCGCCGGTGGCGATCACCACCGCACCGTAGAGCTTCGCGACCTGGATCGCGGCCGTGCCGACCCCCGAGTTGGCGCCCAGCACGAGCACCGTCTCCCCGGTCTCCAGCCCGGCCTTGGTGACGAGCATGTGGTGAGCGGTCAGGAAGACGAGGGGGAACGAGGCCGCGTCAGCGAAGCTCATCCCCTCGGGCTTCGGAATAACGTTGGCCCTGGGAACCTTCACGAGTTCCGCGTAGCCGCCGTCCGGAACGTATCCGATTATCGTGTAGAACCTGCACTGGTTGTCCTTGCCCAGGAGGCACCTGTCGCACCTGCCGCATCCCACGCCCGGGTTCACTATGACCTCGTCTCCCCTCTGCACCTGCCTCTCTTCGGGCGGGACCCACTCCACCACCCCCGCTATGTCGGACCCCGATATGTGGGGCAGCGGTATCTCTACTCCCGGCAGGCCGCTCCTCCCCCAGATGTCGAGGTGGTTCAGCGCGCACGCCCTCACCCTCACCAGGACCTCGTCGCTGTTCGGCCTCGGGTCTGGGGCCTCCTCATACTGCAGCACCTCGGGCCCTCCGTGCCTGTGGAACCTGACCGCCTTCACGTCGTCGCAACCTCTCGCTCGCGCCTTTTACGTCTGTTCGAGATTACTTTCACTAAACCCTCCTTTCACAATTCTATGCAATGAATAATCACGGTTATATAGCGAAAAGCAGCAAAAAGGAGGAACTTCGCTTTGGCGTCGCCGCGTTCCGTCTTCAAGGACGAGAGCGTTCTGTTTCCCGAATACCTCCCGCACCAGACGCCCCACCGCGACTCCCAGCTGAAGGCTCTCGAGATATACTTCCAGAGCGTGGTGCAGAACGCCTCCAAGGCGAGCCAGAACGTGATGCTCTCCGGGGCTGTCGGCTCGGGCAAGACGATGCTCGCCAAGAAGCTGGGCGAGTCGCTCCAGAAGAAGGCCGCGCTCTACGGCAACCTGGTCAAGATGCTCCACGTCAACTGCAGGATCGACAGGACGCTCCAGGCCGTCCTTGTCAGGGCGCTCAACTCCCTGGGCCAGAACTATCCGTCGCGCGGCTACTCCTTCGAGGAGCTGCTCCACGCCCTGGTCGAGGGGCTGAAGAGCAACCACGTGCACCTGATTATCGCCTTCGACGAGGTCGACTCTCTGATCTCCGCGGACCCGTCGTCGCTGTACACCATCACGCGCCTGAGGGAGACCGCCCAGGGGAACCAGGTCTTCTCGTCGTTGCTGATCTCGAAGACACTGGACTACCTGAAGATGGTGGACCTGAGCACCCTCAGTTCCGTCCAGTGGAACCAAGTATCCCTGGAGCCCTACTCCGCGAAGCAGCTCTTCGACATCATAGTCTCTAGGAGCGAGGAGGCGTTCAGCGCGGGTGCCCTCGGCGACAGCTGCATGCAGCTCGCGGCCAGCATCGCCAGCGTCTACGGGGACGCGCGCTACGCCTTGGACCTGGTGTACAGGGGAGGCAAGCTGGCCGACATGTCCGAGGCGCCGCGGATCCTTCCGGAGCACATACGCGCGGCCAAGGCCTCGCTTCCTCCGCAGTTCAGGAAGGAGGAGCTGAGCTACCTGACCAAGCACCAGAGGCTCATACTGATGGCCGTATCGAACCTGCTCAGGAAAGGCGACTCGACCTTCGTCAGCATAGGCGAGGTCGAGAAGAGCTACGGCGCTCTCTGCGAGGGCATGGGCATGACCGCGAACCACCACACCCAGGTCTGGAACGATGTCAACGAGCTTTCAAGGAAGGGTATCATAGAGACGCAGCTCTCGGGCAAGGGCATGAGGGGCAGGACCACGCTGATCGGCCTGTCGCTGGTCTCGGCCAAGGAGCTGATGGGCGAGCTGGAGAAGGGGATGATGGCCGACGTTAGAGGTTGAGAAGCTCTTCTCCTCCTACGGGAGGACCAAGGTGCTGACGGTGATCCTCGAGAGCGGCGAGTTGAACATCTCGGAGATAACACGCAGGTCAGGGCTGTCCCACTCGTCCGCCGCCCGCCACCTGGAGTTCCTGACGCGGTCGGGGCTGATAACAGAGAAGCGGTTCAACAGGATCAGAATCTTCAGGGTCGACCACGCGAGCCCCTTCGTCGAGGCGCTGAACAGGTTCCTCTCCGAGTGGAAGAGGGCCTCGGACGTCCCCCTCCAGCGGTCCTTCAACTAGCGCTGGCCCGAGCGCCGCGGAGCCGGGCCGTGCCTCGCGGCCTCCTTCGCCATGAACTTCTCGAATGGCTCGTCGAGGCTCATGCTCTTCACCAGGTCGTCCCTGAAACCCCTGCTCGCGCAGAGCAGCATGATGTAGGGAAAGTCCTCCACCAGCGCGCCCCTCATGCTGATGCCCAGCCTCCGCCCTGCCAGGCCGCTGATCTCCTTGACCTTGCGGGAGTCGTTCCAGATTCTCATCTGGAGCACCCAGGGGACGCCCTCTCGGGAGTACCCCACGCCCTCATCTGCAACCGCCTCCCACAGCTGCGAGGCGAGCATGGGGTCCAGGTACCTCAGAAGTCGCCAATCCTGTCCAGACATGATGCGGCCCATCAGCATGTCTGCGCGCGAAAGGACCTCGAGAGCCTTCGCCCTCTTCGGCTCGGAGACCTTCGCGACAAGCACGCTCGAAAACAGGTCCCTCAGCTTATCCCTCGGCTGGGCGGGGTACGCCCGCAGGGCCCTCAGGGCAGCTTGCCGGTCCCGCGCACCGAAGAAGGCGTTCAGGGACTGCGCGGCGGTCATCTCCTGGTCCTTGCCCCCGGCGCCCCCTCCTTGCAGCGCGTTCAGCGCATACCTCAGGTCGCCCTTCGAAGAGTCAGCAATCGAGAAGAGCTGCTCGTCCGCAAGCCCGAGCCCTTCGCCCTCAGCGATCTTCCGGAGGAAGACCAGGACCTCGCTGTTGGTCGGGGGCTCGAACGCTATCCTCACCGAGACGTTGCCGAGCTTCTTCACCTCGTCCGCATCGGGATTGTTCGCCGCCATCACTATCGGGTTCTGACTAGCACGAACTGCGTCCCTGATGAAATCGACCGCGCCGTAGTCGGCCCTGCCAGCCAGACCGTCGACCTCGTCGAGGAATATCAGCGTCCTCTCGCCCAAAAGGCTGGTGCTCGAGATCACCTCGCCCATCTTCTTCGAAAGCTTTTCCTTGGTCCTGGCGTCGCTCGCGTTCAGCTCCACAAGGTTGAAGCCCCCGCTCTCCGCCATCAGGTGGACCGTCGTGGTCTTCCCGGTTCCGGGCGGTCCGACCAGCAGCGCCGCCTTCGAACCGCTCTTCCACCTCTTCATCCATGCCAGAAGCTTGGCCCTTGCTTCCTCGTTCCCCACCATTGCCTCAAGGCTCCTCGGCCTGTACTTCTCAGTAAACACGTCAGAATCCCCCGCCGACGAATACGAAGAGCCCCACCAGCATACCAACAAGGGCTGTCCTCCTTACTCTCATCGCGTTCTTTGGGTCGTGGTCCCTCAGTATGGAGGCGGCGAGGTAGACGAACACAGCGTCCGGAACCAAGACCCCGAAAGTGTAGACTTGGTTTGCGAGCTTCAGGATCAATGGGAGCCAGCTGGTGAGCACCGCCAGCAGGAAGAAGAGCGCCCCCACCAGGGCCGACGCACGAAGGCCCCGAGTCCTGGCCACGCTTGCTATCCCTCTCTTCGCGTCTCCCTCCGTGTCGGACATCGCCTTGACCACCTCCCGGCCGGCGCCAGCGAAGAACGATGTGAATGCCATCATCAGTAGGAGCGAGCTGAAGATGTTGCCTCCTGATACGACTCCCCCGTAGACGAATGGAATAGCAACGGACGAAGCGACTATGAGGTTCCCCGCCAAACCCTCCTTCTTCGCTCTCGCATTGTAGAGCCAGGAGAGGAATACGTAGAGCAACGCGATGGCCACGGCGGCAGCATCGAGGCTGAGCACCGAACAGGCTATTCCGGCCAGCAGCAAGACGATCGAGAGCCTCGCGGCCCCGCCCACCGAGAGTCCGCCGCTTGGAATCGGCCTCCCCGGCTGGTTCACCCTGTCCACCTCCACGTCGTACACGTCGTTGACAACCATCGAATATGCGCAGACGAAGAAACCGGTCAGGAAGCCCAAGGCCGTCTGGACCGGGGGAATGCCCGGCGGCTTCGAGACGAACTCTCCTACGATTACAGCGAACCCGATCATCGCGCAGTTGACCGGGCGGATTATTCGCAGGACTGCACCGCTGTTCACGCGCGGATCAGAACCTTGCCTTGCTGACCCTGTAGTAGATTACTTCGCCCCGTCGCTCGATGACCGCTATGATCGCTTCCTTGCCCATCTTCGCCATCTCCTTCACGGACTTTTGGAGGTCGTCCACCCGTCTCTCGATCCCTTCGTCCAGAGCGAAGACCACGTACTTTGCAGCCTTCTTTGGGTAGTCGCCTCTCTCGTAGACTCTCAGGTCGGTGCCGAACCCGAACCCCTCCTTCACAACGTACCCCCTGCTCCTCAGATCACGGTAGATGATGAACTTGGTCCAAGAGTCCCTCGCTTTCCTCTGGGTCTCCTCCGCCAGCCCCTCGAACCCCACAGGCTTGGCTGAACTCCCGGCCAGGTCCAATTTCTTGGAGTAAAGGAGGTAAAGTGCCTCGTAGTCTTTGAGCACAAGCGTCTTCCCCTCCCTCACGCCGTAGCCTGACTCCTCGAGCTCTCCGAACCTGCTCGTGTCGGTGACCACCACCCTCCCGTCCTTGAGCTCCGCGCCGAACGGAGCGACCTCTGGTGCTTCCTGCGCCTCTGTCATCGGAATTCTTTCTCCGCCAGTCGAATTTGCGGTATTAACCTTTAGCGGGGACAGTGAGGCAGATAACCGGACCGCTAGCAAGGAAACGCTTTTCAGTTCTCCGGCCTAGGTGACCATGTTGGAGGATTTCTTCACGCTCCGGACGATAACATGGAGGAACGGGTCGGTCAGGATGATCGACCAGACTCTGCTACCCGGGCGGCTCGTCTACAGGACATACACGAAGTACCCTGACGTTGCCGATGCAATCAGGACAATGGTGGTCCGAGGCGCCCCAGCAATCGGAGTCGCGGCTGCTATGGGCGTAGCGCTGGCGGCGTTCCGGTCGAAGGCAAACAGCAAGGCTGAGCTCATGACGGAGCTTGAGGGCGCCGCCTCGATGCTCAGGGCAACTCGTCCCACAGCGGTGAACCTATTCTGGGGCGTCGACCGCGTCCTTAAGGTTGCGCGACGCGCGGCGACCACGAAGGGCCTGAAAGACTCGGTTGAGGCGGAGGTCAAGAAGATGGAGGAGGAGGACGTCGCTACTAACAGGAGACTCGGAAAGGTGGGCGCGAAGCTCATCGACGACGGCGACACCGTCCTCACCCACTGTAACGCCGGCGCCCTCGCCACCGTTGGCTACGGTACCGCGCTTGGCGTCGTCCGAGCTGCCAGAGAGGAGGGGAAGATGGTCAAGGTCCTCGTGCCAGAGACCAGACCAGCTCTTCAGGGCGCTCGCCTGACCGCGTTCGAGCTCGTCACCGACGGATTTGACTGCAGGCTCCTGTCGGACACCGCGGTGGGCTACATGATGAGCACCGGCAGGGTGGACAAGGTGGTTGTGGGGGCCGACAGGATAACGAAGGACGGTTGGGTCTTCAACAAGATAGGTACCTACCAGATCGCTGTTCTCGCGGACAGGCACAGAGTTCCGTTTTATCCGGCAGCTCCGAGGTCGACCTTCGACTTGGAACGGAACCACGAAGAGGTCGTGGTGGAGGAGAGAGGCTCGGACGAGGTGACGAAGATCAGGGGTAGGAGGATCGCGCCCAAAGGCATCCCGGTGGCGAACCCAGCCTTCGACGCGACTCCGCCGGAGCTAGTGACAGGCATCATCTCCGACGCGGGATTCATCGAACGGCCAGTCCAACGGAACCTGTCCAGGGTCATCTCTTAATTACCGTGGGCTGCTGGGAAGAGTTCGGGCCCGTAGCCTAGCACGGATTAAGGCGTCAGCCTTCGGAGCTGAAGTGCACCGCGCAGAGACCATGGGTTCAAATCCCACCGGGCCCGTTTTTGCCACACCGTCACCGCGTCGGTATTCAGTAGTCAGAATTCCCTGCGACCTGAATTGTCGGCTAGCCCTTCTGCTCCAAATCGTGCGGCGAACTCGGAGCAATCCTACGGTGGAGGGAGCGACGATGACTTCGGCGATGGTGGCGAGGCGGCCGGTGTAACAGTACTAACCGACATCTCTGATAGCCTTCGCGTTAGCCTTTGCGGAACTCTCTTAGAGTTCGTAGACTAGTCCTGGAACCTTCGGAAAGGCCTGAACTTCTCCCAAGTGCTTGGCTCCGGTAACCCAGGTCACGAGTCTTTCGACGCCAATTCCCGCGCCCGCCGATGGCTTGAGTTTGCCTTCTTTCGCCATCTTAAGAAGCACGGCGTAATTCTCCCTCTTCACGCCATCGCGCTCCATCTTTGCCGTAATCTTACCGTACTCCCACTCGCGTCTAGCGCCCGATAGCACCTCGCCATACTTCGGAAGGAAAAGGTCGTAATTGTCCCACCTGCCCGTCGCCACGTCTTCAAAATCGTAGAACTCTCTCGGGATGTTGGTCACCCAGACCGGCTCACGGATCTCTTGAGGCAATCTTATCTCCCACTCGTCTCCGTACTTCGCCACAAGGTCTTCCCTGTCATGTACCCTGAACGGTGTCGATGGCGCTTTGAGGCTGCCGTATCTGCCAAGGTATGTCAGGTCCCGTCTTGCCTGCTTCTTGACTTGAAGTGCCAGCCCAACTATGATGCCTTCCACCAATCGTTTGATGTCCTTGAAACTCGCGTTTCTTATCTCGAAGTCGAGTTGCGTAAATTCGTATGCGTGCCATCCTGTCGCCTTTCTCTCCCTCTTCTCTATCCTCACGTTTGGAGAGAGAACGAACAACTTTGGATAAGCCGTCGAGCTCGCAACAAGCTTGTGAATTATCATGCTCAGAGTTGTCCTGACCGTCTCGCCGTAAATCTCGGTCTCGACCCTCTTCTCAATCGACGCCCCCGGGTCAGGCCACAGGGGATCTGTCGACTTGGAGAAGATTACAGGAAGCAGCCAAGCGAATCCCCTGCTTGTGAAGGCATCGGTGAGGTACCTGAGGACCTCGGTGCTCACCCTACCGATGTGCGTTTTCCTTACCGTTTCACTCTCGGACAATTCGTTCAGAGGTTTCGGAATCTCGAGGGCCTCCGCCGTCTCGACCGTCTTAGCCATGTCGAGACAACTTCTGCCAATATCTATAAACACTCTGACATAATCCGTGGCACTTTGTCGGAATGTAAATCATATAAGGGTCTATTTCTCGGCACTTTGCTGGCGTGCTGGACACCAAAGACCAGAAGATACTCGCGGAGCTGCTCGAAGACGGCAGGAAGTCGGTGGTAGAAATTTCCAATGAACTCCGAATTCCCAGAGCAACGGTTCAGGAGAGACTGAAGAAACTCGTTGACTCTGGCGTCATAAGAAAATTCGTAGCGATTCCCGACTATTCGAAGATAGGAAAGCAGGTTACTGCTCTCGTCCTTGTCTCTTTCAGGAATGCTGAGAACGTCTCTCAGCGCAGCCTTGCGGAACAGATGTCCAAGATTCCGGGGGTCTACGAGGTGATTGTGATTTCCGGCGAGTGGGACATAGTGCTGAAGGTGAGGGCTGGCTCGGTAGAGGAGATTGGTACCCTGGTCGTCGACAAGCTGAGAATGATGAAGGGTATCGAGAAGACACAGACTTGCGTTGCTTTCCAGACAATAAAAGAGAGCTTCTAGACACGGTCGGGATATCCGGAGTTCGAGTGTGGCCAAGTGTGCCGGGTTCAGATCCCACCGGCCCTATTCGGCGAAGTCCGTTTGAGTTCGATTTCGTCGAGCTGGACTTTGCATGTGCTATCACGGGAGGCGATAAGGCCCGAATCTCCTTCGACCGATTCTTCGGTTCTTGGAGTTAGGCTCGTTTCTCTGAACCCAAGCAAACCAGGACTTCTCCATAGGGCTCGCCAATCCCTCCAGCGCGTCCAGGGACTTCGAGCAGGCGGGCTCAGCTTTGGAGACGTGAAACTTCGCAAACGGCCAGTGTCTCGTAGAAAAGCCGTCGTTCGCTCAACGACTTCATCACGAATCCACGCCTTTCGCACTCCTGGGCGATTGACTCGACAGGATTGTCGCTGGAAAGGAGCATCACGATCCTGCCGTCCCCCCTGACCGCCCGCATGGCTTCACCAAGAAAGTGGTTGAGCACCTCGGCTCCGCCAGCCCCGCCGTCGACCGCAACATCCTCGATTCCAACTGAAGGAACGTACGGAGGGTTGAAGGTGACCATGTCGAAGGCGCCTTCCCTGAAGCAGCTCGCTGCGTCTGCAAGGACGAAGTCTGCTCCCGCTTGCTTCCAAGAGTCGGTCGATGGGCGGAGCAGGTCGCTACCGACCACCAGACCGAAGCCTCTCGCGAGCTCGACCAGACCCCCACCGTTCCCTGCCCCTATCTCCAGACAAGCCTCGCCCGCGTACCTGGTGAGTACGCTCCTGAGCAGGGCCGAGTCCTCGGACGAGAGGTACGTCCCTTCGCTCATTGGCCTATGTCGTCGCCCTTGAGCGACCTGTACTCGTCCGGGCTCAGGACCTGGGTTATGTTCTGTGTCTGGTAGAAGTACGCAGGAGTGCCGTCGGGCGACATCGCCAAGCTGCCGTCAGGGTTCTGGAGCCTGTATACCTTGACCACGGCTGGCTTGATGCCCAACACCGTACCGTCGTCGAGCGCATAGTAGCTGAACCTCTCCTGCAGCGGCTTGAAGCCAACGAGCTTGCCTTTAGGCTGAGGCGATGGAATCATGTCCGCCCTTCACCACCCGTCATTATAAAGCCTGAACTAGCCGAGCAACTTCAGGACGCCCGAGCTGTACTGGGCCGCCTTCTTCGGCCTGCGGGCTATCTCATCAGGCAAACCTAACCTCAGCGCCGCTTCTCTCAAGACCGCTTTCCTGACTCCATTCCGTAACTTGTGCCCTACGGGCAGCAGCAGTCCGAACCGGGCCAGCCTGCCCTCGGCAAAAGGGAAACGAGGCTCGCACCACCTGGAGCATGCCAGTTCGTCCCGTATGAATCCCCTCACTCCACAACCCTCCACGTCTTCCGACATCATCCTGTTCGCCTCGGCTCCTCCACCGGTGCGTAGCGCCGCCTCGTACTTCGCGTATCCGCCGAACAACTCGTCCGCGAGCTGCCCGAGAAGGAGCAGCTCAGCCCCCGACTCCGAGGCCAGCCGCGCGGTCATCGAATACAAGCACCACAGTCCTCGGTCCATGGGAGAAGGCTGGAAGGGCAGGTCGATGGCTCCGAGCTCCCTGCTCACGTCCTCCCGATTCATGTCCGCGGTGGCGAACTCGAGCCCGATTGCGCTGGCCGCCTCTTCTGCCACTCCGCTGTCCAGCGAACCAGGCGCTGACACGCAGCAGACCACCACCTTTGTGTACTTTGAGGCACAGCGCGCAAGGATCGAACTGTCGAGCCCGCCCGAAAACGCGACGGCCACCCTCCTCTTGCCTTCGACCCGACTCCTGACCGAAGCGTCTGTCATTGCTGCCAGCCTCTCCGCCGCTTCATCGAATGTCTGGACGGACTCAACTTCCCCGGCCCATCTGGCCGGGCGAATCTCTCCGCTGGCGACGTCCAGTCGCGCTCCGGGTGGAATGAGTTCTCGCTGTTCGTCTGGAAAGAACCTGTGGTCCGAGGCCACCCAATCTCCGGAAAGAGCCCTGAAGAGCGGCCTCGTGCCGAACCAGTCCCGCGAAGCCACGAGGCCTCGCTCCGTCTCCTCAATCATGCTGAATTCTCCGAGACACTCCTTATCGCCCGGCGAGCCGTGCACGACGGGCAGTCCGCCCCCCTCATCGAACTCCAACGCGACCAGCTTGCCTCTCCTACCATCCAGGACATGGATGCCCGTGTGCATTCGCACTTGAACGCCCTGCCTCTCGATTCCTCCCGCGGCCTTCGATGCCCTCTCGCCCGCCCCGTCGTTCAGGCTCAGGCAGAAGGCCCCGCACCTGATCAATAACTGGAGACCTGCTCCTTTATCCGGCGCGCCAGCGCGGTGCCAACCTTCTCGACAAGCGCGAGCCTGTCCGCGGATGCCTCCTTCAGATCCTCCATCGTCCTGAACCCGGCAGAGTAGAGTGCCCTTGCACGCACCCTGCCTATTCCCTGCAGGCTCGTCAGTTCGAGGAGTTCCTCGCTCACTCCGCTCTCGACCCTCCTCCTGAGCCTCTCCAGCTGCCTCGCCATCTCCTCTCTCTTGAAGAGCTTCGCCAGCTCTCCCATGCTGTGCAAGAGCCAATCGGCGTTGTCCACCGCCCTGTGCATGTCGCCGGGCTCCACACCGAGCTTGGATAGCAGCTGCTCCTCCCTCCACTCGTCAATCCAGCCATAGAGGGCCATGACGGTACGCACGCCCTGCAGAGCCTCGTCGAACTCTGCGAAAGAGCTGCGGTTGGGCTTCTCGATCAGCTCGCCCGAGTGCTCCTCCATGAACGCGAGAGCCTGGTCGTAGTCTTTGCTTCGAAGGGGAAACTTTGGCTCAAAGTCCGGACAGTTCGCCAGCACATGCAGGAGGCCCCCGGTGTAGTTCCTCCCGGCCTGCGCTTTGCGGAGGGCTTCGCGGAAGATCACTCCAGTGACCGGGTCGATGTAGAGGATGGAGACCTTCTTGCCGAAGTCTGTCGCATAGAAGAGTTCACCCTTCGACTCGACCAGCCTCTCAGCGAGTAGGTACCCCAGGGCCGATCCGATCAGCCTGCCTACCCTCTGCTCACCGATCTGCATCGCGAGTAGCGTCCTCTTGAACAGGCTCTGTATGTCCAGCTTGGAGAGTCCGGCCGATGTGGCGACGGTCGCAAGGGTGTGAATCCTCATCGCCGACTCGTCCGAGAGCCTCGACTTGATTGGCTCCGGGGGCTCCTTGGCGTAGTGTTCCAGGACCTGCATGGCGGGCACCACGCTCGGCGGGACCAGGACTGTCTCTCCGTACTCGTCATACTGCGGTCTCCCGGCCCTGCCGGCCATCTGCCTGTACTCTAGCACGGAGATCTCCGCGTTGCCCCCGCTCTCCACATCGTACCTGCTCGTGTCCGCGATTACCACCCGTCGGGCGGGGAGATTGACGCCGGCAGCCAAGGTCGGGGTCGCAGCAAGCAACTTGATCGCCCTGGCCCTGTAGTAGTCCTCCACGATCCGCCTGTGCGCCGCCTCAAGCCCCGCATGATGGAAGGCGGCACCCTTCGCCACTGTCTCGGCCAAGAGCCTGCTGAGGCTCGTCTCCTCACCCGACGAGAGTATCCTCAAGGAGGCCTCGGAGAGCGCCCTCTTCTCGACGTCGGTCAGGAACCGCTGCGTGACCTCGGCGCCCTTCGTGGCGAGGCTGACCGCCCTCCTCCTCGTGTTCGCGAATATGAGCGACTGTCCCCCTCCCTTCACTGTGGCCATGGCGACATCGATCGGCGCCCCGTAGGTGGACCCGGCCACTTGGCTCTCCTTCCCGTCGGTGAACACGACGCGACCGTAGTCGAAGACCCCCTCCCGCAGCGGGACCGGCCTCCAGGTAAGCTCGATGGCCTTCGACTTCAACCATTCTGCGATCTCCTTCGCGTTGCTTATTGTCGCTGAGAGGGAGAGGATCTGGGCGCCCAGACCAGCGTGTAGCACCTTGGTCAGGATCATCTCGAGGGTGGGACCGCGGGAGTCGTTGCCGGCGAGGTGGACTTCGTCTGCGATGAACAGGCCAACGGAATGCAGCCAGCTGACCTTGTGCCGTAGGATCGAATCGAATCTCTCGTTGGTCAACACTATGATGTCCGCGCGCCCCAGGGACTCTCCGCTCATGTCGTAGTCTCCGGTAGAGATGGCTGTCCTGATCCCGAATTCCGAGAGCTCGGAGAACTCCGCGTACTTCTCGGACGCGAGGGCCCTGAGCGGCGCGAGGTAGACGACCTTCCTCTGCCCCACCTTGACCTTCACGAAAGCTGCCATCAGGGCGATCAGCGTCTTCCCAGAATTACCGCACCAAAGCGCCTTTCCATTCCTTCTCACGTATAATAGGTGGTGCTTGGGGAGAGTTAGACAGTAGACCATCTCCCCCTTGGTATTCTCAAATGTAGGCTTACTCGGCTTCCTGTAATCAATGCCGTGCTCCGTGTAGAGCCTGCCTGCAACCTCATAGACCGGGTGCCTAGGATAGATTCTGTGCCCATCCGGCATGACATGAGGTTTCGGTAAACCCTTGAATCTGACTGAACTGCTTGTCCCCGACTTGAGTAGCAATTCCTGCAAGTCGTCCGCTAGGCGTTTCGATGTCGTGGTGAACACGGGACTGATTCTGTCCCTGCCGAACTTGCCATCTCCGCGGTGGTAGGAATCTAGGAAAACTCTGATTTCGCCGGGAGAAAGCTCCTTAATGAAGTCAGGAACAAATTTCTCATATGCCCTTCCAAATTGAGAGAGGTATCGGGCGAGTTGCGGGCTGCTGATGCTGAAGTGTCTGTGGCTTGCAGGGCCCGTAGAATACACTTTGCCGAGACCTAACTTTTTCAGTGCTTCATCGGCACTAACTGGGTCCTTTTTCTGGCATAGAGTAACCTCGTAATTTCCATCCCCAAATTTTGTGCTGCCTTCGGCGATATACCATCCGAAGAAATTCAACCAGGAGAGCATCAAGATGCTTTTCGGCGGTAGAACCCTTCTCGACGAGGGAAGTCTGCCCCCTCGAAGTTTCATTCGAGTAAGTACAAAGTATTTCTTGAATCGACCTTTCCAGACGCCATCGGTTTTGAACTTCCAGTCCTGGCGAATTTCTCGCGCTGGGCGAAATGCGTAGCTTGCGGCGGGATGAGTCTCAGCCCGGGTGCCCTCGGAATTGCTTGATGAACGTTGGTTTCCTTTACGAACGAACATGTTATGATTCTCAGTGACTCTGAAATCAATCTCCTTTCCCGTAACCCGAACAATGACGCCGTGGTAAAGGTATTCAATCCTTTCAGTAGCCCTAACATACTCAATTTCGGAAGTCTTAGGGTTCATTGAAATTACTTCTTCGTTCGGTGCGGTATCTTTGAAGAGTTTCCAACCTCGTTTAGTCAAAACTTCCGTATCTTCGTCATAGCAGGCCGTGGGGCTCGCCACCACCAGGCTATTCCCGTCCAGCAGCCCCGCCTTCACAGCTTCCTCCTGTGGTGGATAGAGGTCCGAGAGTCCCTTTCGCTTTATGAAGGTCAGGAGTTCGGCGGGTAGCTGTGCTTCGTCAAACCTCAACAGGCGGCCTCCACGCGCTAGGCATTGACCCTTCTAAAGAAACCAGGCTTCGACTCGTATATCAGGCCCTCCCTGAACATCGCCTTGATCATCTTCTCCGCGTCATCGTCGGCGAACTTTGCCTTCAGGAGCTCCTCCTTGAACGCCTTCCTCTCCACGGGCTTCTTGTCCGGGCCCTCCAGGCTCCTGAAGATCTCCATCGCCCTCCGGAGGTTCCTCGTCTCGCCTGCCGGCTTCCCGAGCTGAATGCCGAAGTCGGTCTTCTTCGTCGTGGCGTCGGTCAGCACGTCCTGGACCATCCTGTTCATCAGCGCCACGGCCCCGAGGGCGTCCTCCTCGGTGACCTGGTCCTTGAGCAGAAGCTTCGCCCTGGCAGTTGCCAGCCTTATCAGCGACTCGAGCGTCCTAGGAGTGGGGGGTAACTGGCCCTCTTCGCCACCGCTTCTCCTCAGCTCCAGGTAGTAATCCTTCAGCCTGTCTGTGGCTTCCTTTGTGAGCGTGGGGGTGCCCTTCTTCGCGTATGAGATGTACTTCTTCAGCAGGTCGAACTCCACCGGAGGCGCCTTTGTGTATGTCTTCTTCGTGTGGACCGAGAGTATGTGCGTAGCCAGCTTCTCGTCCTCCCCCATGGAGGGCTGGTCCTTGATGACGAAGATCAGGTCGAATCTTGTCAGCAGCGGTATGGGCAGGTCGCCGATGTTGTCTGTGAGGTTCTGGAAGGGATTGTACTTTCCGAGCACCGGGTTCATGGCTGCGAGGATGGCCGTCCTCGCGTTGAGGCTCGCGTATATCCCTCCCTTGGCCACGGTGACGGTCTGCTGTTCCATCTGCTCGTGCAGCGCGCTCCTGTCCTCCGGCCTCATCTTGTCGAACTCATCTATGCAGGCGATTCCTTGATCGGCCAGGACCACGACTCCCGCTTCCAGCATGAACACGTTCTTCTCCCTGATGACCGCCGCCGAGAGCCCAGCTGCCGTGGTGCCTCTCCCGGATGCGAAGAGGCCCCTCGGCGCCACCTGCGCGGCGAACTTCAGGAGCTCTGACTTGGCTGTCCCAGGATCGCCCACGAGAAGAATGTTGACGTCGCCCCTCAGCTTTGTCCCGTCGGGAAGGAACGTCGAGGTCCCACCTACAAGGAGCAGCAGGATCGCCTCCTTCTCTGGGTCGTGGCCGAGGATTGCCGGGGCCATCGAGCCGATCAGCTTCTCGTAGGCGTCCGACGCCTTTGCGACGCTCTTGATCATCGTCTCGTCCTGCTTCGTGATCTGGACCTGCTCGGCCTCCTTGCCCCTCACCTCGACATAGTTGCAGTCTATCTGGGACCTGAACAGCCTCATCCTGAGCTGCCCCAGCGAGTAGTCCGGGACGGCCCTCAGCACTCCGGTGAGCACAACCCTGTCTCCCGGCCTTGCAGTGTTGACGATGTCGCCCTCCAGGTTCACGTCGAAGAACTGAGGCAGGTGTCCGGGGGGAAGCTCCTCCGGGAGCTCCTGGATTCTCACAATCTGGAAATCGATGAAGAGGCTGTTCTTCCTGTCCAGCTCGAAGTTCCTGGCCTCGCCGCATAGGTCGCACTTCGGCGGCCTCTTCAGAGCCAGGTCGTCCTGCTCCTGATACGTCAGGTGTCCGCTGGGGCACACCCACGCAGCCTGGACGACCAGCGGCCTCAGCTCGGAGGTGCGCACCACCATGCCCGCGACGCCGAGCATCTTGTCGAGATAGGAAGTGTCCACCTTCCTGAGTGGAACCATGTCGGGGATGCCCCTGATTCTGACCACGAGGTCCCTCTTGACCCTGTCCGCGTAGAGGGCGTTCTCGCTCCGCATGGTCTCAAAAGCGGCGGTCTTGAATGACGCCAGCGCCGCGTCAGGCTCCAGGAGAACCCTGTTTGCCAGGTCGTCGTTGTACTTCAGCATGTCGCCGAAGTCGACCGCCAACGACTTCCCCTCCGATGAGATTATCTGGGAAATCCGGGCCCTGTAGATCGGTGCCCCGCTCTTGTCCACCGCTGACTTCAGGAAGTCCTCGAACATCTCAGAGAGCTTCCCGCTGGCTAGGGTCGCCGTCTATGCCCCCTCCCCCAGAATTGCCGCCCGCCACTCCTTGGAGATGGACTGGGAGACCGTGAAGAATGTCCTCTCCTCCGGCGTGAGCTTCTCGCCCAGCGCAGCCGCGGTCGCTGAGCTGCTCGACAGCGATAGGAGCTTGCTGAGCCTCATCCCTATCAGGTCGTAGCTTGTCGCCCTCAGCCTCTCGTAGTCCTCCCTGCGGACTCTCCCTTCCTTCACCGAGTTGCCCAAGTAGCTGAGCCTCCGCCTCATTCTGTTGTAGAAATCAGCCGGTAGGCTTGACAACTGCAACGGACCCATCATCTTCTCCCTGCTGAGCGCCTTCAGTATCTCGGTCTCGAACGGCTCCTCGGACGCCTCGGCGAGGTTCATCTGAACCAGCTCCTCGGCTACCCAGCGGGGCAGCTCTACAGACTCGCCCTCCTTCAAACTCTCGATCTTGAAGTCTCCGACCTCAATGTTCTCAAGCGAGGACCGCATCGTGACCCTGCTCGTCGAAAGAAGGAAGTTCCTCTCCCTATCTTCGAGGACTGCCTTTATCTCTTGAGATTCATCTGCCAAGGTGGAGCGGCCCAAAGCGGCCACTCGATAATTAAACGTTTGATTGCCAACTTCGTCATTCGGCGTCGGGTGCGCCCGCGGGCAACACCTTGATGCGCGAGACGACCCTCTTCCAGGTCGCCCTCAGCGTGGAAGACCGTGTTCCCCCGCTATTCAATTGAGTGCCAGGCACTCCAGAGGCCTGAGTTTGACCCGATAGGGACGAGAGCTCGCGCAGCGGCAGAGTGTGCGTGGACTTCTCCCTGATTATCCCTTCGGGCCTGATGAGCAGTATCGCGACAAGCAGGACGGCGAACATTATGTCTTGCAGCCAGTTCACGTCGAAGAAGATGTACGGCTGAAAAGCGAACTTGATCTGCTCGAGTCCCCTGAAAATCGTGGTGAAGAACAGAGCGCCCAACGCGACTCCGAAGTTGTTGCCAGCACCTCCCACGATGACGATCAGGAAAGGCCAGAACGTCCAGGCGAACCTCGTCCAGGTGTCATACTCGACCGACGCCGTATAGAAGGCGTAGAGCGCGCCTGCTATGCCTGCGATGGCGGAGGCAACCATGAGGACGTTGCGCCTCACCGCAGCGTCGTCCTTTCCCAAAGCCCGCGATGCGTCCTCATTGTCCCTGACGGCCCTCAGCGTCCTGCCAAGGGGAGCGCGGGCAACCCTTTCCACGTAAACGAAAACGATCACCGCGAAGACGCCCATGACCAAAGCTGCGACCAGGTCCCTGTACCCCGTGCCCAACTGGGCCCAGTAGTAGTATGGGTCGGGTACGAAGATGGGCTGACTCCCACCGATCAACGGTTCGTACGTCCTCAGAATGACCTGCCAGAACTGCGCGGCTCCCAGGAGCAGCATTCCGAGGTAGTCCTCTTTCAGCCTAATCGCAGGATAGGAGGACAGGTAGCCGAGCAGAGCCCCGATCAACGCTGCTATGAGCAAAGAAAGAATTACGATTTCCACGGCAAATATCGGGTCGGAAATGATGAAAGTGTCGACCTGGGTGATGATCCTGGCGTTGAATGTGATGTAGTCTCCATGAGTGTTCACCCCGAACACATAGGCGGCCACCCGGCCCGAAATGGAGCCCGCAAAGGCGGCTCCGCCCGCGACGAAGAGTACCTTGCCGAAGTTGGGGATTCCCGCGTACCCGAACTCTAGGTTGAGGGAGAGGCTGATTGCTAGGTAGAGGGCGTAGAACTCCACGAAGCTTATCATGAAGCTGACAAGGTCAACCCCAAAGAAGATGAGCTGTGGCAGCCCCGTGCTACTTCCGCCTCCTCAAGTTGAGTGAAACGAGCCCCCGGGGCAGCACCAAGAGCGACATGACCATTATGAGTAGGGGTATGCCTTTCTGGAACGGCGTAACGTTGGTGCCGAATCCGTTGACAAGCCCGAAGGCGAATAGGTCGGTGGAGAAGCCCGAGATCATTTCGAATGCGATGTATGCTCCGACGACGGCCAAAACAACGCCGAAGATTCTCCGGCCCTGCTGCTTCTCACGAAATAGGAAGAAGCCGGCGACGACCAAGATAGCGACGATGATGCCCGTCCCTACCCAGCCGAAGCCCTGAGCAAGAGTGACAGTGACGATGTCCTCGCTACTGCCGATCACCAGGCCGCCGAGGACGGCCCCGAATATGCTTGTCAGCCCTCCCAGGATACTGGACGCGAAGATCTCAACAATCAGATCGGACCCCGTGCTCGTCCCTCCAGGGAGCCACAGGGTGTAGAGGGCGCCCGCCAACCCCGCGAATCCTCCGCCCAGCATCCAAGACACAGTATAGACTCGTTCGACGTCAATCCCCAGCACCCTCGCGAGAGACGGGTTCTCGACAGAGGCTCTCATCGCCACGCCAAACTTCGTCCGGGTGAAAAGCAAGAAGAGAAGCAATGTGATCGCTGCCAGCACGAGGGGTGCAACTATGACCACTCCTTGGACTCCGAAGAGTTGGAAGTCGGCGGGTAGCTGGAAGAACTGCTTTGCGTCGATGAGGCCGTACCTCGATTGCAGATAGTCAGTGTAGATTCCGAAGATCCCGATGAATCCGATGTCAATCCCGAACGTCGCAATCATGAGCGCCACTAGGGGCGTGCCCCTTCTTGCCAGCGGGCGAAGAACCCCGAGGTACATCAGTATCGAGGCCGCGCCCGAGACCAAGAAGGCCACCAGGGCAGCTTCATATGGACCTACCCCGTTCAACTTGAACAGGTCATACGCGGTGTATAGTCCGATGGTTACAAAGGACCCGTATGCGAAGTTTGGGACCTTCGTCGTCATGTAGGTGAGCGTGAGTCCCATTGCCATCAGAGCAAAGAGGGTTCCGTAGACTACGGCTGCGATTAGATACGGCGGAACCAAAGAGCGAGAACTTGCTTGAAAACAGTAGAAGGCTTAAAATACTTTCTCGCGCCACCCAGTCATTCCGTTGAAAAAGAGAGGGGCATCAACAATAACAGTGATTGGATCACTAATTGTGGGACTTCTACTCGGTATGGGAATCATATATGGAGCCATCTTAGGCGGAGCCGCTCCATCAATAGGCGTAGGCGGTGGAGGTGGACTCTGCGGTGGCCAGACGGTAACCATCGGGGCTCTCAACGACCTCAGCGGGGATCTGTCGACCCAAGGCAAGGGAGACCTGGCTGCTGAGCAGCTTGGCATTCAGGACGTCAACTCCTACCTGCAGACCTCGGGTTGCAAACTGACCTTCGCGCTCAACGCTAACGACTACAAACTAGACACTCCTACAGCGCTCACCCAGCTTCAAGCGATGCAAGCCGCAGGAATCCAGGTCGTCATAGGTCCGCTTAACAGCGGAACCGCGGCAGGAATCCTCAGCTTCGCAAACTCCAACCACGTCGTTCTGCTGAGTCCGTCTTCGACATCCCCGGCTCTGGCGATTCCCAACGACTACCTGTTCAGGACGGCGCCGAACGACGCTGCCCAGGGACAGGCAGACGCCAGGATTCTGCTTGACAGGGGAGCTTCGGCTGTCATCCTAATCAACAGAGATGACACTTACGGGAACGGGCTCGCGAACGCGACCAAGACTTTTCTACTGAATGACAACAAGAACGTGATAATCAAGGGGCCTTACAAGTACGACACGGCGACGACCGACTTCAGCGCTCTGATCACCCAGATTGGCAGCGACTGGACCACGTTGTCCGGTCAGGTGGGAGCCTCGAAGGTTGCGATCTTCGCTGTATCATTCCAGGAGATTGGAACGTTGCTGCTGCAGGCGCAGAAGAGCAACCCGGCGCTCCTGAGTACACCTCTTCCTTGGTTCGGAACTGACGGAACGGCGCAGAACTCACTGCTGACCAACTCGACAACGGGTCCGGTCGTTTCGCAGGTGAGGCTGCCTTCAACACTCTTCGGGCTACTCACCAACAACACCAAATCGCTCGCATTCTATAACAGGATCAAGGGCACCTCAGCCGGCGCGGCAATCCTCGGCGGAGGAGCCTTCTACACATTCGAAGGCTACGACGATGTGTGGCTGGCGGCGCTCTCCATAATCTCAGCGGGCAAGAACGACGGAACTGCCATCCACAACGTACTCCCAAGCGTAGCGGCCAACTTCTACGGCCTCACTGGCCCAGAAGCGTTGCAGCCTTCTGGTGACCGAGCCCTGTTTCCGGGCTCAGGCTACCAGATCTGGAAGGTTGTCAAGAGCGGTAGCGCTTACAGCTGGGTCCTGGCTGGTAGCTGGGACTACAACACAGACAGCGTAACCTGGATATCCCCACCGTAAATCAAGTCCCCACTCTTCTTTTTTCTGTGTTTCTCTATTGGTAGGTCTCCTCGAGGTTCGGGACGTGAGGAAGTCCTTCGGCAACCTTCACGCCCTGGACGGCGTGACCCTTGAAGTCGAGGAGAAGAAGGTCAGCATCCTCATTGGTCCCAACGGTTCCGGGAAGACGACGCTGATAAACGCCATAAGCGGGTTCTACGCCCCGGACTCCGGTAGCGTCCTCTTCGAAGGGAGGGACATCACAGGAATGCGACCTTTCAAGCTGTACGCTCTGGGGCTGGCCAGGACCTTCCAGATACCAAGCCTCTTCTGGAAGCTGAGCGTGCTGGAGAACATAATGGTGGCCGAGAAGGGGAACCCGGGCGAATCATTCGTGAAGTCTCTGCTCAGGCGCTCCTGGGCTAAGAAGGAGAAGGAGATCGCCGAGAAGGGCTTCAAGATTCTTGAGATTCTCGGTCTCTCGAGCAGCTGGGATAAGCAGGCGCTGAACTTGAGCGGCGGACAGATGAAACTGCTTGAGATGGGCAGGGCACTGATGAGCGGCGCAAAATTGATCCTGCTGGACGAGCCCATCTCCGGAGTGAACCCGACCCTGGCCCACTCTATCTTCGCCAGGATACTCAAACTGCGGGACGAGTTGGGCGTGACCTTCTTCATTGTCGAGCACAGGCTGGACGTCGCCCTCAGCTACGTCGACCACATCACTGCCATGGCCTTCGGGAAGGTCATAGCCGCGGGCATTCCGGAGAAGGTGATAGCCGACAAGCAGGTGATAGACGCCTACCTCGGTGCATAGCTTGCTTTCGGTCCAAGGGGTGTCGGCCGGCTACGGCAGGCTCCAGATTCTCACCGAGGTCTCGATGGAGGCCCGAGAGGCAGGAGTCACTGTCGTGGTGGGCCCCAATGGCTCAGGCAAGTCGACCTTGCTGAAGACCGTTGCGGGGCTCACCAGCATCTACCAGGGGTCGGTCAGCCTTAACGGTCAGACGATCTCCAGGCTTCCTCCCCACGAGATAGCCCGAAAGGGGTTGGCGTACCTCCCGCAGACCGAGAGCGTCTTCACCCAGCTGACCGTCGCCGAGAACATCAAGATGGCGGCGTACACCGTCAGCAACTCCGACGTGCCCGCAAGGCTGGAGAATGCGATCGAAATGTTCCCGCCGATATCGAAGTACATGGGGAGTAAGGTCCAGAACCTCAGCGGAGGCGAGAGGCAGATGGTCGCGATGGCAATGGCGCTCATGAGGAAGCCCAGCGTGATGCTCTTCGACGAGCCGACGGCGAACCTCTCCCCGAAGCTTGCGATCGAGGTGCTGAAGAAGGTCGAGTCTCTGGCGCGGGAGCGCGGGATAACCGTCGTGCTCGTGGAGCAGAACGCGAGGAGAGCCCTCGAGATAGGCGACTGGGCATACCTGCTGGTCGGCGGAAAGACGGCGTTCAGCGGCGAGGCGAAGGAGCTGCTCAACCACAAGGAACTGGCACAGTTGTATCTGGGCCTGAAGACGGTGTAGAAACCCCGGCCGTCGCCGCGACGGTCTACAATGGATAAATACGAAGAGAGGCCGAGCCGAGTTTTGTCGTGCGGGAGACTATATCGCCGGTCATGGGGTTGCGCTGATTGCCGCTCGAACAGATGATGTGGGTCGAGAAGTACAGACCGTCGAAGCTTGACGACGTGGTGAACCAGCAGGCCATCAAGCAGCGCCTGAAGCTGCTCATCGAGAAGAAGGGGGAGCTCCCTCACCTGCTATTCGCGGGTCCTCCAGGCTCGGGCAAGACGACCACGGCGATGATCATTGCCAAGCAGCTACTCGGGGAGCACTGGCGTGACTACACGCTCTCCCTCAACGCAAGCGACGAGCGAGGAATCGACATCGTAAGGGAGAGGGTGAAGACGTTCGCGAGGTTCTCGGACAGGAGGGAGGGGGTCCCGTTTAGGCTAGTCATCCTCGACGAGTGCGACGAGATGTGTCTGCATCCTGATACCAGAATCCTCGTCGGTGACCTCGACAACCTCAAACATGCAACCTTGGCCGATTTGTATGAGCAGTACGGAGAAGAGCCTTTCGAATTGCCGACGCTCAACCCGAAGTCGATGAGTGCTGAGAATGACAGAGGCAAGATTGTTCCGTCGGGAAGCGCTGGGGTCTACAGGGTGACGTTCGAGGACGGTCGACACGTGCTGGCTTCCGCAGAGCATCCATTCTTCGTCGTCCACGGTGCGAGCATGCGGATAGTAAGGACGAGAGAGATCACCCCTGAAAGCGAACTCGCCGACTTCGGCAACAAGTTCCTACACTGCTATCAATGTGGAAAAATCTTCTACAGGCACTACCCCACAGACCTTTACCAGCACTACTTCTGCGCCTCCCTCTGCAGGAATTCATTCTTCGGCTCCATTTCTCGCAGCAGGACCCCGAAAGAAAGGGGCCTGATCGAAACGAAACGCCTTGCCGGTATCAAGCGCTCAGGCTTCCGTACATCGGTCCAATACAGACAACTTCGATCTGAAATCGCCAAGAGACTAATCTTGGAAGGGAAGATTCCTGACCCGAGGACCTGGAAGAAGTACACAAAGGGAGAGGGCGCTTGGCTGGGCAAGAGACTCAGCGAAGACCACAAGAAAGCCATAGGTGAGGGGGGTCGAAAGTTCTTCCAACAGCATCCAGAAGTTCGGCGTGCAGCCTCGGAAAAGCTCAAGCAATCACTGGCCGACGAAGGCGGCGCGTACAGAAAGCTCGTTCGCAGCGGATTCTTCAAACAGGCAAGCAGGAGCGCGTTTCTCGCGTCAGCGGATTACTGGAAGAAGAACAGATTCCGAAGTAAGCTGGAACTGAAGATGGCGGACCTCCTCGACAAGTGGGGCATCGAATATGACAGGGAAAGTGTCATGTTCACGAACGAAGCGGGACACCACTACCCACTGGTCGTGGACTTTGTGATTGGCAAGGTGGCACTCTTCGTCCACGGTTGCTGGTGGCACGTCTGCCCAATCTGTGGTGTGAAACCAGATTACGAGAAGCAGCTTCGGAACATGGAGAAGGACCGCAGGCACATCAGTGGTCTCCAGTCGATGGGTTACAAGGTGGTCGTCGTGTGGGAGCACGAACTGAAGGATGACGCGTCGGTCCAGAACGAAGTGTTGCCGAAGATCTATGAGTCGGTCGCAATTTCAGGAGGTCTGCCCAGGATCAGGCATTCGAAGGTCCGGTCAGTTGAGTACGTTGGCAAGCATAATGTGCTAAACGTATCGGCCGTCAATAACCACAACTTCTTCTTAGCAAACGGAATCTTGACTCACAATACCAACGACGCGCAGACCGCCCTGAGGAGGATCATGGAGGAGAACTCGACCCACACGAGGTTCATCCTCGTATGCAACTACTCCTCAGGGATCATCGAGCCGCTCCAGAGCAGGTGCGCGGTCTTCAGATTCCTGAGGCTGGACGAGGGAGCGGTTGTTACGCACCTCAAGGAGATCGCCTCCAGGGAGAAATTGAGCTTAGGAGGGATCGGCGTCCTCGAAGCCGTCTACGAGGCCACGCAAGGCGACCTGAGGCAGGCCATCAACCTCATGCAGGCTGCGTCGGTGTCCGGCGAGCTGACCTTGGAGAGCGTGAAGTCTGTTACTGGCGCCACTGTGAAGGCGAGGGTCGCAGAGATAGTGAACCGAGCGCTGGATGGTGATTTCGCGGGCGCGAGAACGAAGATGGTCGAGCTGACAAGGGTCTACGGAGTTCCGGAGCGGGACTTCCTCAGGTTCGCCAACGAGGCCCTGGGCTCGGCGAAGCCCGACGACTTGGCCAAGGCCATCTCGATCCTTGCCGAGTACGACTTCCGACTAGTCCAGGGCGCTCAGCCCGAGCTACAGCTGACAGCAATGCTGGCCGAGCTCGCCGCGCTGAAGAGGAAGGGAGACTAGACGGACCTCTCGCTCCCGAGAGGCATCCGGGACGTCGAGCCCGAGGAGCACGAGCGCCAGGCGCGGGTGACGCGCGCGTTCGAGGAGACCGCGTCTCTGTTCAACTTCAAGCTGATGGACCCGGCCCCGATCGAGAACCTCTCGGTGCTTCGGGTGAAGAGCGGGACGGAGGTGGACAAGGAGATCTACGCCTTCAAGGACAAAGGGGGGCGTGACGTCGGGCTCCGTTTCGACCTCACGGTGGGCATGACCAGATACGTCTGCTCGAGGAAGGACCTGAAGCCTCCTGTCAAGCTCGCGTGCGTCGGCGGCGTGTGGAGGTACGACGAACCCCAGCACGCCAGGTACAGGTATCACACCCAGTGGGACCTCGAGGTGTACGGACCACCTTCGATCGACGCAGACGCCGAGGTGATAGACCTGAGCAGGAGCATCTTCGACAGGCTGGAACTCCCAAACGATTCAATCGAGATTGGTGACAGGCGCGTAATCCAGGAGTTCATCACAAAGGAACTGAAGGTCGAATCGGAGGAGAAGACTGTCGAGCTGATGCGGGCCCTCGACAAGGTGCAGAAGAAGACGCGCGCCGAGCTTCTGAAGGAGTACTCGGACAAGGGCTTCCACCGCGACGTACTCGAGAGGCTCTTGGAATTCGGGAGCCTCAAGGGTGATCCGCAGAAGGTCCTTTCTGCGCTCGCGGAGCTGAAGCTCACAAGCGCCAACGACCTGGTCGAGCTCAGCGAGAGGCTGGCCGACAGGGGAGTCAGGAACTACGAGTACAACCTGAGCATCGTAAGGGGCATAGACTACTACACCGCCATCGTCTTCGAGGTGGTCGACGCTGCACACCCCGACCTCGGCTCGCTGTGTGGGGGTGGCAGGTACGACCTTCTGCCAAACCTGTTCGGAAGGCCCGACCTCTCCGCGACCGGCTCCGCGGGTGGGATTGAGCGGGCTGCGCTCTCCCTAGGGGAGGGGGAAGCCCCGGAGTCGCCCCTCGTCTTCGTTACATTCGCAAGCCGGGACGCCTACGGAGTCGCCCTCAGGCTCCTGTCGAAGACGAGGGCAGCCGGTGTGAGGGCCGACGCTTCACTGCAGGACAGGCCCCTTGGCAGGCAGCTTGAGGACGCCAGTCGGATGGGAGCGAGGTGGGCCGTAATCGTGGGGAAGAAGGAACTCTCCGCGGGGGTGGTCACACTGCGCGACATGAGGGACAGGAAGGAGGAGCAGCTCCCATTCGAGGAAGCGCTGGAGCGCATGGCCGGGCGCGACTGAAAGCCCAGCTACTCCGACCTCTTCCTCTCCTCGTCAATCAGCTCCGTCAGCGCCTCGAAGGCCTTTCCCGCGTCCTTCATCTTCACGACTATGATCGTGTCAGTGTGGCAGCTGACGGTGTCCTCCATGTTGACGTGCCTCCTGGAGAGCTGGTTGTAGAACGCTATGACGCATCCTGGTGTCGACACGATCTTCTCCGGGCTCTGGACGGTGATCGCGGCAAGGTCGTCCCCCTCCGCGAGTATCTCCCCGCTCGAGAGCTCTTTCCTGACCATCTTGTGGAGCCTCTGGTCGAATATCAGGGTGATGGTCGACAGGCTCTCGGACACCTGGATGAAGTCCTCCTGGTGGCTGGCGAGCATCGAAGCGACTGTCTGGAGGGCCCTCTTGTTCTTCTCCACTGAGAGCTTGGAGACGTGCGTCCTCACGTTCACTATGCTCCCGGCGATCACCTTCCCGATCTCATGAGACGCCGGAGCGTAGGACTCCCTGAGGCGCTTCAGCGCGGTTATGACCCCCTCCTCCCTGACCTTCCGCTTGGTTCTCCTTGCGACCTTCGGGACGAGCATCCTCGAAAGGGCGCTGAGGTTCACATAATCCCTGGCTAGGGCGTCCTGGACCGAGAGGTCGAAGTTCACCTCTTCCCTGACCGCGCTAGTGACCGAAACCCTGTTGACCAGTTTCGGACCATGACGTGGCAAATTTCGGTCAGATGCGGCCAAAATCTATAAAAGAGTTTCTCGCGGGCTGCTCGTTCTATCATTGGAAAAGACCGTGGTCCTCGCGTTTTCTGGAGGCCTCGACACCTCTGTTTGTGTGAAATGGCTGCGCGAGAAGTACAGGACGGACGTCGTCACCATGACGCTGGACCTGGGGCAGCAGGACGACCTGGACGAGGTGGCCAAGAGGTCGCGCCTGCTTGGCGCCAAGAGGCACTACACCATAGACGCGAAGCAGGAGTTCATCACCGACTACGTGTTCCCGGCCATAAAGGCCAACGCCCTCTATGAGGGCAAGTACCCGCTCAGCACAGCGCTCGGCAGGCCGCTGATCGCGAAGAAGCTCGTCGAGGTCGCCGAGAAGGAGGACGCGTTCGCCGTCGCCCACGGCTGCACGGGAAGGGGAAACGACCAGGTCCGCTTGGACGTTACGGTCCGCGCCATGGACCCCTCGCTCACGGTGATTGCGCCTGTGAGGGAGTGGAACATGACGCGCGACGAGGAGATAGCCTACGCCCAGAAGAATGGAATCCCCATCAAACCATCGAAGTCGATCTACAGCGTCGACCAGAACCTCTGGGGGCGGTCCATCGAGAGCGGGCCGCTCGAACAGGCGGACCAGGAACCGCCGCCCGACGCCTTCGAATGGACCACACCCCCCGAGGAGGCGCCCGACACGCCCGGCTATCTTGAGGTCGAGTTCCGCGAAGGCCTGCCGGTGAAGGTCAACGGACGTTCGATGGAGCCCATCGAGCTGATCGGCCACTTGAATCGCGTGGCGGGCGGGCACGGAGTAGGGATTGTAGACCACGTCGAGGACAGGCTTGTGGGCATAAAGTCCAGGGAGGTCTACGAGTGCCCCGCTGCGCTCGCGCTCATCGAGGCGCACAAGGACCTCGAGAAGCTCGTCCTCACGCGCCACGAGCTCGATTTCAAGGCCCAGGTGGAGAGGGAGTGGGCCTGGCTGGTCTACGCCGGCCTCTGGCTCGAGCCTCTGAGGGTCGCGCTTGACAGGTTCATCCAGGCGACGCAGCACCGCGTCACTGGGAAAGTGAAACTGAAGCTCTACAAGGGAGGCATGCGGGTGGTGGGAAGGTCCTCGGACTACTCCATCTACAAGCTGGAGCTCTCGACGTACAACAAGAACTCCACCTTCGACCAGCGGAACGCCGTCGGATTCATCGAGCTTTGGGGGCTCCAATCCCGGGTGGCAGCGAGTTTGGGCTCATACAAGGAGGACAAGACCAAGAGTGGACGTCCGAGGGCGAAGGCTAAGGAAGCAGAGTGACGACGTCACCGCCTTCACGTCCTCGATGGCGTTCGACGGACAGATAGCGGCGGTGGTGATCAAGGTCAACATGGCGCACATGGTGTCGCTCGTTGAGGAAGCGGAGGTAGATGCGAAGGTCGGGAGTAAGTGCCTGGGTTTCCTCGCGCACGCATCTCCGTCCATAACCCCCGGCACCCTGGCCGAGGACTATCACCAGCTCCTGGAACAGCAGGCGGTAGACTCCGTGGGGATAGAAACAGCGGGCTACCTGAACCTTGGAAAAAGCAGGAACGACCAGGTCGCCACAGCCATCAGGATGCGAATGAGGGAGAGGATCGCTGAGCTCCTTTCAGCGATAGCGGGGCTCCAGCGGACGCTCCTCAACGTCGCCACGAAGCACGGCAACACGATGGTGCCCGGCTATACCCACGTACAGCGCGCCCAGCCAATCACACTTGGACACCACTACTTGGCGTACTTCGACGCCTTCCAGAGGGACGCAGAGAGGCTTCGCCAGCTATACGCGCGAGTGAACGTTTCTCCGATGGGATCCGCGGCGCTGGGTGGCACGTCGGTCAAGGTCGACAGGGAGAGGGTGGGCGAGCTGCTGGGTTTCGATTCGATAACGGGAAACGCTATGGACTCTGTGGCTTCGCGCGACCTAGCATCCGAAGCGCTCGCCTGCGCCGCGATCACCATGGTCGACGTCAGCCGCGTGTCAGAGGAGTTCGTCCTCTGGAGCTCGAAGGAGTTCGGCTTCGTGGAGATCTCTGACGCCTACGCGACGTCGAGCAGCATCATGCCCCAGAAGAAGAATCCGGTGGTCGCCGAGGTGGCAAGGTCGAAGTTCGGGTCTGTCCTCGGCGCTCTGGTCGCCGCTCTCTCGATATCGAAGTCCCTGCCCTTCTCCTACAACATGGACCTGCAGGAGATCACCGTCCACCTGTGGAGGGGGTTCGACGACACGGTGGGTTCGGTGAAGATGATCGACGGGATGCTCGGGACCTCGAGATTCAATGTTGAAGCGATTTCCGATTCGATGAAGAACGACCTCTCGACCGCAACGGCCCTCGCAAACTACCTCGTCGAGAAGCACGGAGTCTCCTTCAGACAGGCTCACGCGATTGTGGGCGAGCTGGTTAGGGCCTCAATCGCCGAACGTGTTCCCCTCGAGGTGGCGACCGCCAAGCACATCCGTCCCATATCAGCGAAGCTGGCAAAGAGGGTCGAGATGGACGAGCGGACGGCACGTGCGATCCTCGACCCGGCGAGCTTTCTCGCTTCAATCAGAACAAAGGGCGGCAGCAACCCCAAGTTCATCACGGCGGAGGTCCGGACGAGGTCGCTCCAGCTCAAATCCAGCGTCGACGCTCTGGCGAGAATCAGGACCTCGTTGAAGGAGTCCGACAGGCTCCTGGCAACGACTGTAAACCGAATGGCCAGGGGGGTGAGGGGCTAGCGTTGGACACAAAGTGTGCCGAGTGCGATGCTGTGATCTCAGTCCCAAACGACGCCATAGTGGGAGAGATAGTCTCGTGCAAGGATTGCGGCGCGGAGTACGAGGTCGCGGAGATCAAGGGTGGCACAGCCGTGCTCAAGCCGGCAGACCAGGTTGAGGAGGACTGGGGCGAGTAGTTGCGGGCGAGCATCACCTTCGACAGGCTCAGGTGGGAGGAGAAGGCCTTGAAGGACGAGGCAGACTCGATGGGGGTGGAGACCTCCCTGGTGGACGCCAAGGGCCTGATCTTTAACATCTCAAAGGGCGACGGGCAAGACCTGGGTGACGTGGTTGTGCAGCGATGCATCAGCCACTACAGGGCTCTCTTCCTCACGAGGATACTCGAGGGAGCGGGGGCGCGCGTGGTCAACCGCTACGCTGTCGCCGAGCTGTGCGGAAACAAGCTGGCAACGACCATGGCCCTGGGCAAAGCCGGGGTTCCGACCCCAAGAACCTTCGTGGCCCTCTCCTCCGACATGGTGGAGAGGGCGGCAGAGGAGCTCGGGTTCCCTGTGGTCCTGAAACCCTTCACCGGGAGCTGGGGCAGGATGGTCAGCGTGATAAGGGACAAGCCGACGCTCCAGGCAATCGTGGAGCTGAGGGAAGAGCTACCCAACCCAATCGAGCACATGTACTACGTGCAGGAGTACATCCAGAGGCCCCCAAGGGACATCAGGGCTGTGGTCGCCGGCGACCAGCTTGTGGCCTGCGTCCACCGGTATGCCCCCGAGGGAGACTGGCGGACCAACGTGGCCAGGGGAGGCATCTCCAAGGCTTTCGCACCGGAGCCGCAGCTGCAGGAGATGATAACGAAGGCCGCGGAGGTCGTCGGTGGCGGAGTGCTGGGAGTGGACGCCATGGAGGCACCGACGGGCTACGTCGTACACGAGGTGAACAACACCGTGGAGTTCAAGGGAGCGCAGTCGGCGGTCGACTGGAGCATACCGAAGAAGATCATGGAGTACATAGCCGGGACGGTGAAGCGCTGACGGTCAGGGCCGCGGTCGTAGCCGCCTCGGGCTACATCGGCGGCGAGCTGGTCAGGCTCCTCCTCCAGCACCCGCAGATCGAGTTGACGGTGGCCACGTCCAGGAGGTACGAGGACGAGTACCTCTTCAGGGTGCACCCGAACCTCAGGGGGATCACCGACCTGAAGTTCACCCGTTATGAGCAGTCGAGGGTCTCGGAGAGCGCAGACGTGGCCTTCGCTGCCCTGCCCCATGGCGAGTCCGTGAAGTACATTCCCGGTCTGGCCGAGACGGGGATGAAGATAGTCGACCTGAGCGCCGACTTCAGGCTGCGAGACCCCGAGCACTACAGGCGCTGGTACGGTTACGAACACCCGTCCCCCGACCTCCTCCAGAAGTTCGTCTTCTCGATTCCGGAGCTGAACCGCGACGAGGTGAAGGGCGCCAGGCTCGCGGCCTCCCCCGGCTGCATGGCCATCACCTCCATTCTCGCCATGGCACCGCTGCTGAAGGAGAAGTCTCTGGGAATCGACCGCGATAAGGTCGTCGTGGACGCGAAGATCGGCTCCTCGGGGGCGGGAGGGAAGCCTTCGACCGCGACCCACTTCTCCGAGCGGTACAACGTGGTCCGGCCCTACGCCCCGGCGGGGCATCGCCATTCGGCCGAGATTGAGCAGGTGCTGTCGGCCGTGGCGGGCGAGGAGGTCAAGGTCTCGATGTCCGCTCACGCCGTCAACATGGTCAGGGGCATCCTCTGCAGCTGCCACCTCTTCACGGAGGCAGAGGTCAAACCGATAGACGTCTGGAAGGCGTACAGGGCCTTCTACTCTGGCAGCTACTTCGTCAGGCTGGTAAGGGACAAGCAGGGGCCGTTCAGGCTCCCAGACCCGAAGGTGGTGATCGGCTCCAACTTCTGCGACGTAGGCTTCGAGATAGAGGAGAGGACGCGCAGGGTGGTCGCACTGGGCGCTATTGACAACCTGATCAAGGGAGCTGCTGGGAACGCCGTGCAGTCTATGAACCTGATGCTCGGGCTGGACGAGAAGACTGGGCTCACCCAGGCCCCGCTACACCCGGTGTAGAGAAGATGAAGATCGTGGTGAAGATTGGCGGCAGCCTGCTCAGGCAGGGGATTCCGGAGACCCTTCTGGAGGACCTCGCTGGGCTCTCACGGACGACGCAGATCGCCCTCGTCCACGGCGGGGGAGAGACTGTAACGGAAATAGCCACAAAGCTTGGCAAGGAGCAGAAGTTCATCGTCTCTCCGGAGGGAATCAAGAGCAGGTACACCGACCGAGAGACGGCTGAAATCTACACCATGGTCATGAGCGGGCTGCTGGCTAAGAGGATAGTCTTGTCCCTAAGGTCCAAGGGCGTCTCCGCGGTCTCCCTTACCGGACTTGACGGTTCGCTCTTCCAGGGCAAAAGGAAGAAGAAGCTGGTCATCGTCGACGAACGGGGCAGGAGGCTCCTGATAGAGGGGGGCTACACGGGGAAGGTCGAGTCGGTCAACTCCTCGCTGGTCGAGTCGCTGATGTCGGGAGGTTACACCCCGGTGATCTCCCCGGTAGCCGTGGGTGAAGACTCCGAGCCCCTCAACATAGATGGGGACAGGGCGGCCTCGTCGCTCGCCTCGGGAATCTCAGCCGACGCGGTCGTCTTTCTTACAAACGTCGAGGGCCTCCTGCTGGACGGGAAGCTGGTGGAGAGCCTCTCCGCGCCGGAAGCTTCCATCAAGCTTCCTGAGGTCGGGTTCGGCATGCAGAAGAAGGTGATCGCAGCAGCCGACGCCGTCAACGCAGGAGTGAAGGAAGCGATAATCTGCTCCGGCCAGGGGGAGGCGCCTCTCTCGAACGCACTGGCGCACAGGAAGTGCACGGTGGTGACTGCGTAGGTGGACAGATACCAGGGTCTCGAGGAGAGGTTCGGCTCCGCCGTCTTCCAGAAATTCCCAGTCACGATAGTGAGGGGAAGGGGCGCAACAGTCTGGGACCAGGAGGGGAAGGAGTACGTCGACTTCATGGCCGGCATTGGCGTGGCGATAGTGGGGCACTGCAACCCGATGGTGGTCGAGGCGATCACCAAGCAGGCGCAGAAACTCATCACATGCCACGGTTCGTTCTACAACGACTCCCGCGCGGAGTTCCTGGAGAGGCTGGCAAGGGCGGCCCCGAAGGGACTCGAGAAGGCAGTCCTGACCAACAGCGGGACAGAGACGGTCGAGGCCGCGATGAAGCTGGCCAGGAGGCACACGGGGAGAAAGAAGTTCGTCTCGATGAAGGGGGGCTTCCACGGCAAGACGTTCGGAGCCCTATCGGCAACGTGGAACAAGAAGTACAGGGAGCCCTTCACCCCGCTCCTTGACAACGTGGACTTCGCAGAGTTCGGCGACGCTTCCTCGCTCGAGTCCTTAGTCGGAGAGGAGACGGCGGCCGTCATCACGGAGCCGATCCAAGGGGAGAGCGGGGTCATCGTTCCCCCGGCTGACTACCTCAGGCGCGCGCGGGAGATCTGCGACCGCTCGGGGGCCCTCTTGATCATCGACGAGATTCAGACGGGGCTGGGGAGGACGGGAAAGATGTGGGCATCCGAGCACTCGGGAGTAGTCGCCGACATAATGACCGTCTCGAAGGGGCTGGGCGGAGGCGTTCCGATAGGAGCCGCTCTCTCGACTCCCGAGATAGTCGCGAGCCTCCGGAGGGGCGAACACACTAGCACCTTCGCAGGAAACCCCCTTTCCTGCGCAGCGGGCTCCGCCGCGCTCGAATACATCGAGAAGAACGACCTGCCCGCCAAGGCGGAGACGAAGGGGAAACGGATGAAGGAGCAGCTCACAAGACTCGCATCTGAGCACAAGATCGCGCGCGAAGCGAGAGGAGCGGGGCTGATGCTGGCGCTCGAGACAAGGGTGGACATACTTCATCCCCTGCTGGACGCAATTGACCGGGGGGTGCTCTTCGCATACTCAGGAAGAGAGACCTTCCGGTTCCTCCCGCCGCTCGTGATCGACGACAGCCAAATAGCCAAGGGGCTGGAGGTTCTCGGGGGCGTACTAGATGTCGAAGAGAAAAGACGGCTCCGATAAGACTGACGAGCAGATAATCGGAATCTTGAGCCAGAACTCGAGGATTTCAAACACGGAGCTGGCCCAACGGCTCGGCATGTCGGAGTCAGCGATAAGGCGCAGGATATCCAACCTTACCGCGAGCGGGAGGATACGAAAGTTCACGCTTCAGGTTGACGACCAGCACCTGAGTAGCGCCATCACTTGGGTCTCGGTCAGCCCCGCAATCCCGACGGGTCAGGTCAGCTCGAAGATCAGGGCAGTATCAGGGGTGGAGGAGGTCTACGAGACCGCCGGCCAGTTCGACATAGTCGTCTTGGTGAAAGGTGCGAATATCGTCGAGGTGAACCGGTCCATCGAATCGATTCGCAGAATAGAAGGGATCATTAACACGAACACGACGATGGTGTTGCGCACGATTCGCTGATTTCGCACGAATATCGTTAAATAAAGTGGGTCACCGCGGTTGTAATCGCAAGGGTCGGAGGTGAATTCGTTGAACTGCACAGAGTGCGACGCAGAGCTGCCGATACCATCCGACGCGATTCAGGGCGAAATCGTGAGTTGCAAGGATTGCAGTGCAACCTACGAGCTCGTAAGAGAGCAGAGCGGGAGCCTCTTCACCCTGCGTCCTGCCGAGCTCGAAGCTGAAGACTGGGGCGAGTGACCCTCGCCGTCCTTCGCGCTTCTCTACGACACCATTCGCTGGGAAGAGAAGGCCATAGTCGCGGCAGCAGGCAAGGCCGGGGTCAAGGTCGACCTCGTCGACTCCAAGGACCTCGACATCGACGTGAATTCCGGACGAACTGGGATCGATGATGGAGTGGTCCTTCAGCGTTGCGTGAGCTACTTCCGAAACGTGCATTCGACGGCTGCACTGGAATATGCAGGCCGAAGGGTAGTCAACGGCTTCGCCTCCGCGTGGACCTGCGGCGACAAGCTGTTCGGAACGCTCCAGCTCATCAAGAGCGGGATTCCGACCCCCAGGACGAGGCTCTCCTTCACCGAGGACGCAGCCATTCGGTCCATCGAGCAGCTCGGGTACCCCGCGGTGATCAAGCCAGTGGTGGGAAGCTGGGGGCGCCTCTCGGCCCTGCTAAAGGACGAGGACGCTGCCAGGGCTGTCTTGGAGGACAGGGAGCACATGTTCCCCCTGTACCAGGTCTACTACCTCCAGGAGTTCGTGAAGCGACCTCCCCGCGACCTACGCTCGTTCGTCATCGGGGGAAGGACAGTAGCGGCCATCTACCGCCACGCCGGCCCTGGTGACTGGAGGACCAACACTGCCAGGGGAGGGAGGGCGGAGAGGTGCGAGATAGGGAAGGAGCTCGACGAGCTGTCGGTTCGGGCGGCGGAGGCGACTGGATGCGAGATCGCGGGGGTCGACCTGATGGAATCCAGCGAGGGTCTCTTGGTCCACGAGGTCAACAACACGACGGAGTTCAAGAACACGGTCCCGGTCACGGGCGTTGACATTCCCGGGCTCATCGTTGACTATTTAGTGTCCATCCAGAAAAGATGAGCGGCGTGGGCCCAGACCCGGTAAGGCTGCTCGTCGGCGCACTGAGGATATACTCTCCCACGGCGCAGGAGGGGAGGATGGCGTCATACCTATGCACCCAGATGAAGCTGCTGGGCTACAAACGCGTGAGAGTGGACAGCGCCGGCAACGCCATCGGAGAAATCGGCAGCGGCACAACGAAGGTTCTGCTGTGCGGACACATGGACACAGTGCCAGGCAGGCTCCCGGTCAAGCGCGAGGGGGACATGGTATTCGGGAGGGGTGCCGCCGACGCGAAGTCCCCCCTCTGCGCACTACTCCTGGCCGGTTCTCGCGCCAGAGACGCGGGTGTGCACCTTACCTTCGTCGGGGCCACACGGGAGGAGGGTGATAGTCTGGGGATCCAGACGATAATCAGGAGCGGGAAGAAGTACGACTATGCAGCATTCGGCGAGCCCTCGGGAGCCAACCGGGTGACGATTGGTTACAGGGGGAGGGTCAGCATGCGCGTAAGGATCGAGACTGAAGGAGGGCACGCCGGCTCGCCTTGGGCGCACGTCAGCGCCGTGGACGAATTCTACTCGGTCTTGGGCGCGCTGCGGAGATATGCGGAGGGCCGCAGGGTGGCCGAGGACCGCTTCAGGTCGCTCTCGGTATCACCGACCCTTGTGGCGGCGGGGTCTTATCACAACGTCATCCCTCCAGTTTGCAGAGCCACCTTCGACGTCAGGCTGCCGCCAGGGGCCTCCATCACCGAGGTCAAGACCAGATTGCGGAGGGCGGCTTCAGAGTCTGTCCGAGGCAAGACGTCGGTCACGGTCGATTTCGACGAGGCCACGGAGCCCTACGAAGCCGACCCAAACTCGATTCTCGTCCGATCATTCCAGCGGGCAATACTCATCAAGCTCAAGTCACGACCCGTCTTCGTAAGAAAGACGGGCACAGGAGACATGAACACGCTTGCGTCCGCTACGGGCGCGCAATGCGTCACCTACGGTCCGGCCGACTCGCAGCTATCGCACACTGACGAAGAGGCGGTGTCCGTGAAGGACTACCTCAACAGCGTCGAGGTCCTCGTCGAGGCCATCAAACAGCTCGGGACCCTGCGTGGCCGAGCCCGCGCACAGAGTCGTCTCCCGCAAGCGACGCAGACCCAGAACTGACGCGGGCCTCCCAGATATTCTTTAAACGGAGGCGCTGAATCTCAGGCGACATGGAACGGGCGATCGTACTCGTCAACCTCTCGCCCGGAGCCGATGAAAGGAGCGCCGCTTTGCTCCGCGGTACGCCCGGCGTCTCGGCCGTCTACCAACTCTACGGTCTTTACGACCTTCTCGTCATAGTGGAGGGTCGCGACGAACAAGCTGTGAAGGCGGTAATCTCGGACAAGCTCAGGACCAGCCCGGACGTGATCTCCACGATTACGATGAAGGTAGTCTCCTGAGCGCCACCGAACCCTTAAACAACGTCGCATTTCCGCGGAGCTCGAATGGATCCGAAGATCCTTGTCACCGGGTCTACAGGTCAGATAGGCTCGGAGCTTGTCCCCCTTCTGCGGGAGAGGTACGGGGCGGAGAAGGTAGTGGCAGGCATCCTGCCCGGTCTGAAGGATGCAGGTCTGGGGCGCGGCCCTGTGGAGCACTTCGACGTTACGTCGAAGGCGGCCGTGGTGAGGGCCATGACGCGGCACAGGGTCAATACAGTCTACCACCTCGCCGCAGTCTTGTCGGCCGTGGGCGAGTCCGACCCCCAGCTGGCGTGGACGGTGAACCTCCAGGGGCTGAAGAACGTCCTGGATGCCGCGGTCGAGTGCGGCGTGTCGAGGCTCTTCTGGCCGAGCTCTGTGGCCGTGTTCGGTCCCGCAACCCCCAAGGAGTCGGCACCACAGAGCGCGCCGCTGACACCGGCCTCGATGTACGGTGTCACCAAGGTCGCGGGTGAGGTCCTATGCAACTACTACTTCGTGAAGTACGGCCTCGACACCAGATGCGTTCGGTACCCGGGTCTCATAAGCAACAAGACGAAACCCGGAGGGGGGACTACCGACTATGCGGTCGAGATGTTCTACGCAGCGCTGCAAACCGGGAGGTACGTATGTTTCCTGAGGAAGGACACCGCGCTTCCGATGATGTACATGCCCGACGCCTTGAGGGGCGCCCTTGAGATAATGGATGCAAGCCCGAACAGGGTACGAACGCACACAGGTTACAACCTCGGGGCGATGACCTTCTCTCCCGTCCAACTGGCAGATGAGATTCGCAAGCGGCTCCCCGACTTCAGGTGCACGTTCTCGCCCGACTCGAGGCAGAGCATAGCCGACTCGTGGCCTGCATCGCTTGACGACGGCGAGGCACGCAGGGACTGGGGGTGGTCGCCAGACTACAACCTGTCGAGGACGACCGACGACATGATCATCGGACTCCGCGAGAGGCTGCCACCGACCGCGAAAAAACGGTTAAGTGCTCTCGTCGGGTCCTTGAGACGAAGCTCCGTTGCGCGACCCGAGTAGCTTCCTCCGGGATGAATTCGACGACCTGGTCAGGCAGGAACTTGACTGGAAGTTGAGGGTCCTGTCAGGGCCCAGCACCCCCTGGTGTAACGTCGACGGGAAGAAGGTGCTGATGCTCTGCTCCAACAACTACCTCGGGCTAAGCAACCATCCCAAGCTGAAGGAAGCAGCCATCAACGCCGTGAAGACTCACGGCGCCGGGTCGGGTTCTGTTCGGTCCATCGCCGGGAATATGGACATCCATGAAGAACTCGAGCGACGACTGGCGAGGTTCAAGGGAGCGGAGGCATCGTTGACCTATCAAACGGGTTTCGCAGCAAACGCAGGCCTGATTCCTCAACTTGTGGGCAAAGGTGACATCATCGTGAGCGACGAGTTGAACCATGGAAGTATCATCGACGGCACGAGGTTGTGCCATGCAGACAGAGTGGTCTACAAGCACACAGACGCCGAGGACCTGAGCCGAGTCCTGGCCGAAGCAGAGAGGGCAACCCCGTCTTACAGACGGATTCTCATAATCACCGACGGAGTATTCTCCATGGACGGCGACATAGCCCCACTGGACAAGATTGCCAATCTGGGCAGCGAGCACGGTGCGATGGTCTACGTGGACGACGCCCACGGCGAAGGCGTCCTTGGTGAGGGAGGGAGGGGTATAGTATCGCACTTCAAGCTCTCCAGAGACCAGGTTCAGGTGGAGATGGGCACATTCTCCAAGGCCTTCGGAGTGGTCGGGGGCCACGTCTCGGGTTCCAGGGAACTCATCAACTTCGCCTACAACAAGTCGAGGACGTGGCTTCTCAGCGGGTCTTCCCCACCGGCGGTCGTCGCGGCGTGCCTTGCGGCCGTCGATGTGCTTGAGACCGAGCCCCAGCACGTCCGGAGGCTCTGGGAGAACACACGCCACTTCAAGAAGGCGATGAAGGACCTCGGCTTTGACATCGGAAAGAGCGAGATGCCCATAACACCAGTCATGACAGGCGAGAGCAGCCTCGCCAAGAGGTTGAGCTCAAGACTCTTCGACCTCGGCGTCTTCGCGCTGCCAATCGTGTATCCGATGGTGGCTCAGGGGAGGGCGAGGATCAGAACCATCATGAATGCCGCCCTTGCGAAGGAGGATCTTGACTTTGCAATCGACGCATTTCAAAAGGCAGGAAAGGAGTTAGGCGTAGTCTAGCTCGAATGGGTCGCCCAGGTTCCAGCTCTCCCTGCGATATCGTTCCCTTTCAAGTTTCAGCGTCAGCGCCAGCTCGTCCCTCTCCAGCGGGGCTTCTTCACAGTCCGCTTCAGTCGTATCCAACAGCTTCTCAACGAATTTCCCGCGGTCGACCCCGACGTTCGCCACTCTGGCGACATTGCTTCGCGGGTATCTTCTTTGAGCGCTGGCTCCCTTCGGCGTCGTGAGCCGGGCGACCTCAGCGAGGTCCGCGTGCGTCAGCAACGTCCCGTGGCAGACGGCTCCCGTGTTGGAGATGTACGCGGCCATGCCCGAGACCTTACCTTCCGCGCAGACGATCCTGTTAGGAGGTTCGAAGGATGCTTCGACTGAGCAACACCCGAGGGCCTTGACTATCAACCCTGCAAACGTGGAGAAGATACCCTTTGCATCCCTGCTGTATCTGATTGCGCCATCTTCCACTTTCCTTGGGACGAAGAACGACCAGTTCAGGTTGCCCGGCCCGTTGTACACCGTCCCCCCAGCCGTGAAGCGCCTCACCACTGGGATTCCTTCCTGCTCGCAGTAGCTCACGTCCGTCTCAAGCTCTGCAAGCTGCGCCCTGCCGATCACAACCGACTTCTGGTTGTCCCATAGCCTCACGGTTGGGGCCCTCATCAGCTTGAAGATCGCCTCTTCTGCGGCAAGGTTCGAGCAGGGGTCTCCCAGGGTGACGTCCAAGAGCCTGACCCGCATCGGGATGCATGATTGCCATGCGATGTTAAGAGTTTTGAACCCGCCTCGGGGTGCCACGGCCAATGCCGTTCCGCTTCCTGCCCGACGTTGCACTTGCAGACATCGCCTTCGAGGCGACCTCCCCGACCCTGAAGGGCCTCTTTGAGACTTGCGCCCTGGCCCTCAGTGAGGTGATGGTCGACACGGGGACCGTGAGGGGAAAGGTGACGAGGAGCTTGAGGGTATCCTCGGAAGACACCGACAGGCTGCTCTACGACTTCCTCACAGAACTGATCATCATCAAGGATGTGCGTTCTCTTCTGTTCAAAGGCTTCCGTGTGAAGCTCAGCAAAGACTCCAGATCGCTCATCTGCAGGATGAGGGGCGAGAAGATAGACCGGGGTAGGCACGCCCTCAGGAACGACGCCAAAGCTGTCACGATGCACCTCTTCGGGATCCGCCATCCGGGCAAGAATTGGAAGGCGACAGTTGTGTTGGACATCTGAAACTGCAAACGCTTAAAGAATGAAGCCAAGGCCGAGTCCAACGAGGCGATTCGCGTTTGCCTTCGCTCGAAGCCTTCAAGCAGGTCTCCGAAGTCTCCTGGGAGATACCCACCAGCTACAAGCAGGGTATGAATGTGCCCGCCAAGCTCTACGCGAGTAAGCGGTTGCTGGAGAGCATGGACAGCGGGGTCATCGAACAGGTGACGAATGTCGCGTGCCTGCCTGGTATAGTCAGGTACTCGTACGCCATGGCGGATGCCCACTGGGGCTACGGCTTTCCGATCGGGGGCGTCGCAGCCTTCGACACAGAGAAGGGAGTGATCTCGCCGGGCGGCGTGGGGTTCGACATCAACTGCGGAATGCGCCTCATCCGCACGAACCTTCGGTACGCCGAGGTGAAGCCCAAGATCAGAGAACTCGTGGACCTCATCTTCCAGCTCGTCCCGGCCGGCGTGGGCGTGAAAGGCTCGCAGGGCTTCACTCGTTCGCAGATGGGGGACATCACATCGCTGGGTGTCCGCTGGTGCGCCGAGAACGACCTCGCTTGGGAAGACGACCCCGAGCACGTCGAGGAGGGAGGCTACATCAAGGGGGCCGACATAGGGAAGGTGACCGGACAGGCGATAAGCAGGGGGGTCAGCCAGTTCGGCACTCTCGGCTCCGGGAATCACTACCTGGAGATTCAGGTGGTCGACCCTGATCGGTTCCTCGACCCGTCGCTCGCCAAGAGTTTCGGGATCGTCCACGAGGACCAGGTCATGGTGATGGTCCACTGCGGGAGCAGGGGCTTCGGCCACCAGATATGCACCGATTACCTGCGCTCGTTCGAGACCGGAATGAAACGGTTCGGGATCCAGGTCAAGGACAGAGACCTCGCCTGTCTGCCCTTCAATTCGAAGGAAGGGAAGGACTATTACTCCGCGATGGCCTGCGCCGCGAACTTCGCCTTCGTGAACAGGCAGATAATCGTCAACCAGGTCAGGGAAGCGTTCCAACGGGTCTTCCACAGGGACTCCGAGTCGATGGACATGCATCTGATCTACGACGTCTGCCACAACGTTGCCAAGGTGGAGAGGCACTCGTACGACGGCACGACCTCCGAAGTGGTGGTCCACAGGAAGGGAGCAACGAGGAGTTTCGGGCCCGGCCATCCCGACGTTCCTGCTCCCTACAGGAGCGTGGGCCAACCTGTGATCATAGGGGGTTCCATGGAGACTGGTTCGTACCTGCTAGTAGGCACGCAGAAGGCGATGGATGAGACCTTCGGCTCGACCGCACACGGCTCGGGCAGGACGATGTCGAGGACGGCGGCAAGGAGGAGCGTGCGCGGAAACGAACTTCAGAAGAAGATGCTAGAGCGCGGGATATACGTGAAGGCCGCCACGATGGACGGCTTGGCGGAAGAGGCCGGCATGGCATACAAGGACATTTCCGAAGTGGTCGAGACCATGCACAGGGCTGGCATCTCCAGGAAGGTCGCCGCTCTGAGGCCGGTCGGAAACATCAAGGGTTAGCTGATGTAGCCGGGACGCTGCTCCTTTCGGGGCGGCGCTGTGCCCTCCTGCGACTGCTCCGCAGACATGCTCTGAAGCTGGTTGATCACCTTCTGGGTCTCTTCGGCTTTCTCCTTCAGCTTCGCGGTGTCGATTGGCACGCCTATGATCCTAGACAGCGCGTCGAGGACAGACTTCGACGCGGCTGCGTCCACCACGTAGCCCGATGTCTCTCCAAGCAAGCAGCCGCCTTCCAGGCCCCTGAGTGCGGCCATGCCGATCAGCAGGCCATTCATCCCGCTTATCCCTCCCTCCTTCATGAGCGTGACGCCCTTGCTGGAGATCGCCTCCAGTATCGTCTTCGATGTGCCCGCTCCGTAGACCCGCGGCGCGTTGGAGAAGGACCCGGTGATATACGCGGCGAGGGTGAAGACAGTCTTTACGCCGCACTTCTTGGCGAACGACACCACTGCATCCGACAGCTCGTACTCGCCCTCCGATGTTGTCGGCTGCGCGTCCGCGGTGAACACCAGAAGGTCGTGAGGCTTCTTCAGCGGGGCAAAGTAAAGTTCCGCCCTCAGCGGCGCTACCGTGCCGTCCTCCTTCACATTGACCTGCGGCGGGAAGCTGTCGCAGGTGTACTCCGCTGCCTTCTTCGCCTTGAAAACGTCAATCAGATGGTCGGCCCCGAGCTTCCCGACGTAGCCGCTGCCCGGCATCCCGCAGACAAGCACCGGGCTCTTCGCCTTCGGCACCGCCAGCACCTTCTCCCGAACGCCTTCGGCACCCACCTTCGAGGCGGCTGGCAGGTCAGCTCTCCTCCCTTCTCTTCAGCTTCTCGCTCAGGTCCACCATCTTTCCCCTCTCCTGCACCTTGATCGAGGTCTTGAGGTTGAACCTCAGGCCGAGTTGTCTGAAGACGGCGTATAGTTCCCCTCCGGGAATCTTCTCCGCGAGCCTCCCGTCTCTGACCATCCCGGCGAGCTCCTCGACGATTCTTGCGGTCTGCTCTGGGTACGACGAGTAGGCGGCGTCCAGCACTTCGTCTCCCCTCTCGTAGAGCATCTCCTGTACCGTCTGCCTGGCAGTCTTCCCTTCTTTCGCAGCCTTCGCCGGGGCAGAGGTCTTCATCCTCTTTTTCATCTCCGCCAGCTTCCTCTGCTCGATTAGTTTGACTTCCTGGTCCTCTTCCAATGAACTCGACCCCTCCGAAGTCTCCGCCGATAAAACGCTTGCTAATCAGCGACCGGCTCTGGTCGCTATTGTGACCCCGAGGAGTATCACGAGCCCCCCTGCCACAGTAGACAGGCCAGGCACTTCTCCCAGCAGCGCGATCCCCCCGACAACGCTCACCAAGGGCACGAGATAGAGCTGGATGCTCAGCTTCGGGATTGAGTGGCTTCCCAGCAGCGTATAGAAGATGAGGTTCGCGACCACGGTGCTGAGGAGCGAGAGGTACAGCACCGAGGCCCAGCCAGACAGGGTGAGGGAGGCGGCCTCAGTCAAGAGCTCGCCGGAAGCGAGGGGGAGCAGTAGCGCGGTGCCTGTGAAACATCCCCAAAATGCCACAGGGATCGGCCCGTACTTGCCCACGAGCGGCTTGGCCGCAACGCTGAACATCGCGTAGGCGAAGGCGGAGAGAGCCACCCCGAGAGGTCCGAGGAGGGAGCCAGACCCCAGGTTCAGGTTGGGCGTTGAGATGATGGTCGCACCGATTCCGCCGAGCACAAGGGCGGCCACAAGCCTCCGGCCCACCTTATCATGAAGGATCGCGACCGACACGATCGTGGCAAAGATTGGGCCGAGGGAGATCAGCAGTCCTGCGAGCGACGCTGTAACGGTCTTCTCCGAATAATTGAGCGACAGGTGATAGACCACCACGCTGAAGGCCCCGACCACAAGTAGCCTCGGCAGGTCGCGCCAATCGAACCTGGTCTTCGGCTTCACAATGAACGGATAGAGGAGAACGTACGCCCCGCTCACGATGAACCACCTGAGCAGAGTCAGCCCGACGAAGCTGAGCTGGAAGTCTGCCTCTCTGATCGCAACGAAAGCGAGCCCCCAGATGACGCTAAGAGATATGAGGAGCCCGTATCCTCTCAGGTCACCCAAGGGCGGCCCGTTGCCCCTGCCCTTCTTTAATCCAGCGACGCCTCGGCCAAGTTGGGGGTTAAATCGCCGGCCTGATGCCCTTTTCGTGAGCGCATCCAGAGAGAACACTGGTCTTTCCGAGAGCGAGAGCGCCTTGCTGGACCTGCTCCGGACCAAGGGGCTGAGCATCAAGAACCTCTCACGACAGAAGAGACGCGAACTCAGCGACCTCATGGCAAGGCTCCACAACGAGCGAGGTCTCTCCCTCACTGACATCGCTTCCCTCATCGGCAACAAGACCAGCGGATACACGTCGTGGCTCTGTAGGCAGCTTGGAGTGCCAGTGAGGGATTTCGAGCGCGCCCGGCTGAAGGGAATCAGGGAGAAGAGGAGGAAATACGAGCGTCTGCCCTTCGACGGAACGGATACGGACAAGGCATACATGCTGGGGTTGAGACATGGAGACCTATCTGTCTCAAGGCCTTGGAAGGGGGTCGTGAGAGTCTCGACGAGCACCACCCATCCCGCAATGTCGGCTCTTTTCTCCAACTTGTTCGCGAAGTATGGGCACGTCTACCGGCTCCCTCGCTTCAAGAAAGATACCCGCAGCTACGAGTGGAACCTTCAGGTGATACTTGACGAAAGTTTCTCCTTTCTCGTTTCCAACTTTAAGGCGGTCAAGGCTTGGGTAGAGGGGGATGAGCTGACGGTCCTCGGCTACTTGGCCGGACTCCTAGACGCAGATGGCTCGATTCTGGTTACCAAGGATGCCAGAGGCAATGTCGTGTTCTTCGTCGATTACTACAACTCGAATCGCGAGATTCTCGATTGGGTAGCGGTCCAAGCGAAGCGCAGAAAGCTTTGCGTCAGTCTGAGAATCAACAAGAAGAAGGGCACCCGGACGAAGAGGTACGGGATTATTCACAGGCGGAACTATTGGCAGCTCTCACTCTTCGGCGTGGATGGCATCATGAACTTCGTAAGAGCACTCCAAGTGAGGCATCCCGAGAAACTCAGACGAAAGGAGATTGCGCTTTCGACAGCACCCGGACGGCGATACTCCGGTGTCTTCCCATCAATCTTGGGGCTACGCCAGGCCCTGAAGCAGGAAGTTAGAGGCTTTGTCTCCCTCGCCGAGACGACTTACCTGACGAAACATCCGGCGATCGGGAACAAGTCGGCTCTCGCCTTGCAGAATCCGACTAAGGTTGGGTAATCTTGATGCATTGTGTAGGGCAGGAAGTTTCACACGCCATGCAGAAGATGCAGTCAGGCTCTCTCAGGGGGTCCGACTTGTCCGACCTGTACTGATTGTACTCCTCGCTTCCCGGCTCCAGAACCTTGTCTTTCCCGGTCCCCGCCTGCCCGGGGTTCAGCGCCCACTCGAAGACGAATACTGGGCAGACGTCCATGCAGACCCCGTCGGCGGTGCATGCCTCGAAGTCGACCGCGACCGCCGTCCCGTGTATCCCGTGTGAGGTCGGGTAGGGCTTGTTGTCACCGTCCATCCTCTGCGCGCCCTGCGCCCTGACCTTGTGCCCGACGTGTTCGCCTGTTATCGGAAACTGAGCTGGATTCTGTTGGAAGTTCGGGTCGATGGGGCGTGTCTTGTAACCGACTTCTCTCGTCATCGGTGCTCTCGAAAATCCGATTCAAGAGCCCCGATATAAGCACTACTTCGCAAAGGGTCACCGCAGAACGTCGAAGCTGCCTTCTGCGTTGAGCCGAAAGACCGTGACGGGTTTGAAAGTGAATATTCCGACCTCGGCCACGCCCGGGACCGATTTCACGTTCATCTCCATCTCGCGAGGTCTGTCGATGGGCTCGAAGGCGGTGTCGAGTATGAGGTTCCCGTTCTCGGTGAAGTACGGGTAGCCCTTCGGGAGAAGCCGCTCCTCCGCCACCCCTCCCAGTTTCGAGAGCCCGACCTTCGCGCTCTGCCTCGCCAGAGGGAAGACCTCCACAGGCACCCTGACCGCGTTCTCGCAGAGCCTCCTTGCAAACTTGTTCTCAGAGGCGACGATCGCGACACTCTTCGCGCTCCCCATCAACACCTTCTCTTTCAAAAGCGCTCCCCCGCCACCCTTGATCATGTTGAGGTCCGCGTCGACCTGGTCTGCGCCGTCGATCGCTAGGTCAACGGACTCCTTGAACCGGGCGAGCGGGATGCCGTTCCGGGCGGCGACCATCTCTATCTGAGTGGAGGTCGGCACGCCATGGGCGCCCGTCTTCCTGGAGATCAAAAGGGGGGCAAGCTCCTCCAGAAGTGTGGCCACGGTCGACCCGCTGCCCAGCCCAATGGTGGCTCCAGCTGGGATGCTCTTCGAGAGCTGTTCCGCTACGCCTTTGAGAGCCAGTCTCAGGCTGTCCATCAGGTTTCCTGCTGCTTCTTCTCGACGTCTATCTGTTCGAGCCTGGTGAGCGCTTCCATCACTTCGTTCCTAATCTCCTTCACCCTCTTCTCCGACTCTGACAGTTCGGGCTTCGCCCTCTTTTCTGCCGCCCTCTCAAGGTCGGCGCCCCTCTCCGCCCTGACTGCGGACTCCTTCTTGGCAGGGGTGGAGACGTTTACTGGAGCAGCGGCAGGCTCCGCTTTGATTACGCCGAGCCTCTCCCTGGCCTGGTCCAGCCTCGCCTCAAGGTTCTGAATCTTCTCCTGGAACATCGTCACGAGCTCTTCCCTCAGCTTCTCGAGCTCGCCGACCTCCACCACCAGCTCCACGTCCTTCAGCTTTGACTGAAGGTCCTTGATTTGGTCGCTGTACCTGCGGGCTATCATCTCCCTTTCTTCCTTCGTTATCCTCCCTTCGGTCTCTGCCTCGTAGACCTTCATCAGGGCGGAAGAGAGAAGGTCCCGCTCGAGCATGACCGTCCTCATCTCCCTCCTCGACTTGTCCAGCTCGGCCGGGGAGACCGTGGACCTTCTGAGAGAGCCGTCTGGCTCCCTGACCAGCGTCTGAACTCTCTCCTTACGAGGCCCCGAATAGAAGACGTAATACGACGCGGCCGCGCCGGCGGCCACTCCAACGCCTCCAGCGACAAGGGCGGTAATCAGGTCAACCAAGGAGACGGCCTCTCTTCAGATGGCAACTTGGGCTTGCTATTAAAACTCGATTCAGCTGGGCGGCGGAGATATCATGATTATGTTGTCTCCGCGGACAATCAGTGTCCCCAACGAGTTGGACTTGCCGTCCTCGAGCACCTCTTCGGCGGTCTCGAGCGAGAGATTCATGTGTTGGTCGAAACCCTGGAGCGTCCCCCTGATCACTTTGCCCCCCCTCAGCTTGATCAGTACGACCTTGCCAACGCTCTCATCGAGCACCTTCAGTCCCATGTCGACGGACAGAACAACCGACCTTGGTTCCCGCCTCGGCGGATGGATTTATTTAAGCAATGAGTTGGCGCAGAACGAATGAAGAGGTGGGTCTTCTCAAGGCACGACTCCATCGAAATGATTCAGAAGATCGAGTCGTCGTTGGGCACCAAGCTCAGCCTGAGCCACTCGGACCAAGCCATGTGCGAGGAGCCGGCCGAGGGAGTCGTCTTCGTCAACTTCGGCGAACTGACATTCGTCCAATCCGGCCGGGGCTTCCTCCCGTACCTCGGCTCAAAGGAAGCGCTCGCTCTTTTCCCGTCAGCGACCGTGGACGAGGGCGCCATCAAGTTCATGCTGAACGGGGCTGACGTGATGAGGCCGGGGATCAAGGCGTTCGACCAGTGGGGGGAGGTCGGGAAGATTGTGGTCGTCAAGGAGGAGAAGAAGAGACGGGCCATCGCGGTCACCCAGTCGGCTGTCACCAGCGTCGATGCCCAAACAATGTCGAAGGGCGTCTGCCTGAAGAATCTGCACCACGTAGGCGACAGGTTCTGGACGCTCCACAAACAGGTCTAGCGGACGTATCAAATTCGGAGGCGGTGCAGTCGGAGGCGAAGTGGGTCGTCGGGACACTTTCACTCACCTCTCCAGTCTCGGACTTGGATTTACCAACGAAACTCCACAAGTTTGTCTAACAAAACTGCGGCGCGCCTAATTCTGGCAGGCGCGAGTTTAATAATGACGTTCGGGTCGAAGGAGAAAGAAAAGCGAAAATGTCATCGAACGTCGTTCAGGAGAGGAAGCTGGAAGGAAAGGGGAAGGAGATACTCCTAAAGGCCCTCGCGCTCCGCAGCATAGAAGACATACCGAAGATCCAGGAGGACGTTTCGAACAAGACGATCGTGATTCTGAAGGTGACGCCGCTTGCCCAGAAGAGCTTGGATGAGCTGAAGTCGTCCGTCGAGCAGCTCTACGAATACGCAACCTCGGTCGGCGGCGACATCGCCAGGCTCGGGGACGAGAGGGTGGTCATCACTCCGCCCGGCGTCCGCATCTGGCGCGGATTTCAGTAGACGCGTATCGCTTCCTGGACTGCAGGATGCAGTGTCGGGACCCTGTAGATTCTCTGAATAGCATACGCGAGGTTCTCGGTCTTTCTCTTGTCGCCGTGGTTCACAAGCACGAGCTGGAGCTTGGGCCTGAGCCTCCCGATGAACCGGATGATCTGGTTGTAGTCGCTGTGCCCGCTGAAGCCCTCGACCTTCTGGACGCCGCACTTCACGTCGACGATCTTGATCTTGCCGCTCTGGTCCATCAGGCTTGCCTGGCTGCTCCCGTCCAAGACCCTCCTCCCTAGCGTTCCCTGCACCTGGTAGGACACGAACAGAATCTTGTTCCTCTCCGAGGGAGCGATGTTCTCGAAATAGTCGAGCACAGGCCCGCCCTCGAGCATCCCAGAGGTCGCCATGATGACCGCGGGCCCCTCCCTGTATGCCTCCTCCCTGTTGGAGGGGTGCTCCACCTCCGTGAAGTACTCCGAGGCGAACGGGTTGACCCCCTCTTCCAGTATCTTGGTCCGGAGTTCCCTTGAGAGGTAGTCGGCGTATGAGACATGAATCGCGGTGGCCTCGGATATCATCCCCTCCATGAAGACCGGCGCCTCGACGAGAACCCTGTTCCTCATGTAGTGGTCCAGGACCAGCAGAATCTCCTGGGCCCTGCCGACCGCCGGGACAGGTATCAGCACCTTGCCCCCTCCCTTCAGCACGCTGTTGATTGCGTTCACGAAGGTCATCTCCACCTCCTCCCTGACAGGCATGATGTCTTCTTTGGCCCCGTATGTGCTCTCGGTGATGAGAGTCTCCACTCGTGGGTAGTTCCAGGTAGCCGAGTCGAAGAGCTGGGTCCGCCCGTACTTGTAGTCGCCGGTGTATACTATGTTGTGGGCGCCCTCTCCGATGTGGAGGTGTACGGTGGCTGAGCCGAGTATATGGCCCGCGTTGTTGAAGACGAGCTTGATGTCCGGAGAGACGTCGGTCACCATGCCGTAGGGCAGCGTTATGGCGTGAGAGATCTCGTCCCGGATGTCCTTCTGGTCATAGATGAGCCTCCCGCCTTCAATCTGGGCGATCTTCACGAAGTCGTTCTGGAGCAGAGTCATCAACGGGAGCGTGGGTTCGGTGCAGTACACCGGCCCGTCGTAACCGTACTTGTACATGGCGGGCAGGAATCCCATGTGGTCGAGGTGGGAGTGGCTGATCACGATGGCGTCAATCTCACCAGGTGATACGTCCGCCCAGTCGAGCCGCGGGAAAGCGTCCCACGTGTGCCTGGATCCCGGGTGAATGCCGCAGTCCAGCAGAACCTTGCTCTCCGCGGTCTCCACCAGAAGGCACGACCTTCCCACCTCCTGGAAGGCCCCGAGTGTCTTGATCGTGACGTGCTCCGTCGATGTTAGCCTGGGCCTGAATATCGACTCCCCGAGTTCCCTGTAGAACTTCTCTCTGGCTTCGCTCTCGGTCTTCATGGTGTAGTAGACGTTCTGGATGGCTGTCGACGGGATGTGAGGTGCCTTCCTCACCCTGACCTTCCAGCCAGTCTGCTCCATTGCGTTTCCGATGTCGAAGCCGGACTCCTGCGAGAGTACCTTCGGGTTGCCTGCCTCTACCAGTATCTCCCCGAGCGCGTCGTCGAAGAAGTAGCCGCTAGCCCCCGCCTCAGCTGGCACGAGGCTTTCCAGGACCTTGCGCGCCTCGCTCTCGGGTTTCCTGATCGACTTCTCAGTCCGCGTGACCACTCTCTTCTTCAGTGTGTTGACAATCTCCGAGATCACATAGCTGCTCTTGTGAAGGAAGGCGGGGTTCTTGGTGTAGAGCGCTATTCTTGGCCCCTCGTACTCTATCCGTGTTATCTGAGCCTCCGCTGGGATGTTGTTCAGGATCGTACTCATCAGGTTGACCCCGTTCGCTTTCTGTTCCAAACTCTAATTGCGACTCGTGAACTGAGCCAGGAGCTTGTCCTTCTCCTGCTCCGTCAACTCCCTGAAGCCGTTCTTGTCGAGAACGGCGACGTCGAAGTGGTCGCCAGTTGCCACGTTCCTCCTCATGGCTGCGATGATCGCCTTCGCAGCGAGCGGGTACGCCTTTGCGACCGGCATCCCCTCCTTGAACTCCGACTCCAGCACCCCGTAGGCGACCGGCGATCCGCTTCCGGTGGCGACCATCTTCTCCTGGTTCATCGACCCGAAAAAGTCGACGTTGTACAGCGAGCCGCCATGAGGGTCGACGCCGCCCACCAGGACGTCAGCGATGTATGGGTAGAGCCTAGACGAGAATAGGACGTTCGAGACGATCTGGGCCGCCGACTTCACAGGCATCAGCCTTCCCTTCTCGATTCTGAATAGGTTGGCGTAGTACTTCAGCGTGTCAACGACATTCTGGGCGTCCGCAACGCCGCCAGAGATCGTCATTGCGATGTTGTCGTCTATCTTGAGAAGCTTCTTTCCCCGCTTGTGGGCTATGAAACCTCCCGCGGTGACCCTGGTGTCTGTGGCCAAGACGACACCATCGCTACAGACGAGGCCAACAGTCGTGGTCCCGTGGTACACAGCTGAACCAAGAGGCTTCCCAATTGTTTCTTTGATATCTCTCGACAACAGGAGAACAAACCTTCCTAGAACGGACGAATTGCGTCCGTCGACTGACGTCTATTTAATCTTTCGAAGCAATTCCTATCAATTCAAGTAGACAGCGACGACCTTCCGAAGTTGCGTGAGTCAGGCCGCGGACCCTCCGAAGATATCTCCCCTGCGGACGCAGGTTCGTGGTGTGACACGGAACGAAGACCCTAGTCGACAGGAGACGGGAAGCCAGAACGTTTTCGCAATGCCATGGGGTCGACAGGCGGATTCGGGAAGAGGCGCCGCGGCGCTTCCCGCCAATGGCTGGCCCCAGCGAGCTTAAATCGACTGGAAGGTCGTCTCGATATGTGGCTCGCGCCTCTCATCTGATGGAGCTTCCCACTAAGGTCTTGATCGGGAGCGGCGTGCTTTCCCAGCTGGGCGATTTCATCAGCGAGTCGGCGCGCGACGGGAAGGTCGTCATAGCTTCGGGCTCCAACGTCCAGTCGAGGGTGAGGAGCAGGGTCGACGAGACGCTGCGCGGAAGGGGCCTATGGGTGGAGGTGTCCTCCGCGGACGTCGATAACGTCGAGAGTGTGATGGCTGCAGCCTCAGACGCTCGTTGCATCGTCGGTATCGGCGGTGGAAAGAGCGTGGACGTCGGTAAACTGGCGGCTTTCAGGAAGGGTCTGCCCTTCTATTCTGTTCCCACTAGCGCCTCCCACGACGGCATCGCCTCACCTTTCGCGTCGTTGAAGGGCCTGGACAGGCCCTACTCGGTGAAGGCCAAGCCTCCGCTCGGCATCCTGGCGGACGTCGACGTGATCGCGTCGGCGCCGAGAAGGCTCCTTGCTGCCGGTTGCGGGGACCTGGTGTCGAAGCTGACGGCGGTCAAGGACTGGCAGCTCGCGCACAGGCTGACAGGCGAGTATTACGGCAGTTACGCGGCCAATCTTGCCTTGATGAGCGCAAACGTGGTGATCGAAGGTTCGCGCCAGATCGGGAGGTTCACAAAGGACGGCGTTCGGGACGTGGTCGAAGGGCTCATCAGCACCGGCGTGGCGGCCGGCATAGCTGGGAGCTCGAGGCCATGCAGCGGCTCGGAGCACCTATTCAGCCACTACCTCGACGTGGTGGCGCCGGGTGCGGGGCTCCACGGCGAGAAGTGCGGCCTGGGCACTATCATGATGGCAAAGCTGCACAGGGGTGACTGGAAGCTCGTCCGCTCGGCTCTGAAGAACGTGCACGCCCCCACGAGAGCCTCCGAGATCGGGGTAGATGACGAGCAGGTGGTGGAGGCCCTGATGCGGGCCAGTTCGATAAGGCCCGACAGGTATACGATACTTTCTCGCTACAAGCTCGATCGGAAGAAGGCCACCGAGCTCGCTGGGTCCACCGCAATAATCTAGGCTGTCTTCGGCGCCGCACGCGCCTTCTTTCCTCTCGGCGCGGGCGCAGCCACCTTCGGGGTCGCCTCGGTCTTCGGCTCTTCCTTCTTCTCTTCAGGCTTCTTGTTCACGAACTTCTCGACGAACGTGAGGTCCTTGACCTTCGGCACGAACTTGAATACGTCGCTGGAGACACCCCTCTTTATGATCTGGAGGCCGTCGAGGAGGAAGAGCTCTTCGGGTATCTCCACGTCCAGGGCGTCTTCCTTCAGCTTGAACGTGACCTTGCCGCCCTCCCCCCCGAACCTCCTGTCGATGAGAGCCTTGAGCTTCTCGTCGTCGGTCTCCACCTTCTTCACAATCTCGATGTCGTAGACGATGTTCTTTCCCGCGAGCCTGTGGTTGAAGTCAACCTGAGCTCTTCCCGACCCTATGAACCTGACAACGCCCTCGCGGTTGTCCACCTCCACTGAGTCGCCGACGCCGAGCTCCGCAGCCTTCTCCCCGAACTTCCTGAGAGGGACCATCCTCGTCTGGGTCGGGTCTCTTTGGCCGAACGCCTTCTCGGGGGTCAGCTCGACCTCCTTCTTCTGACCCACATCCATCTTCCTGATCTCGTCGTCAAGCCCCGAGATCACCCACCCTTCGCCCACGGCAATAAGCCGCGGCTCATACTTCCTGGTCGCGTCGTAGATGTTCAGCTTCTTGGCCGCGTCTTCACGGGTAGTCTCTATCGCTTCGCCCGTGTCCTTGACCTTGGCAGTGTAGCTGGCGAAGATTAGCGAACCCCTTTCGAGCGGCATGAACTTTTAGCAGCCCAACCTCGTGGGTTTATAGACTTTCACGGATTTTGAAACATCTTCAGAGTCTCGGCCACGGCTGCAAGAGTCTTCCGAACGTACTCTTCTTTGACCTGGCCCATGCAGCCGATCCTGAACACCTTCCCCGCGAACCTCCCAAACCCACCCGCGATGACAACATCCTTGTCGTGGGCCATCGACTTCCTGAACCTGGAGTCGTCCACTCCTGGCGGGTAGTACGTTGCGACGACTGTCTTCGACCTCACCTCGCCGCTGGCGACGGCCTTCAGGCCGAGCTTGGCCAGGCCGTCGTAGATGGCCACTGACATTCTGTCGTGCCTCTCCACGCGCTTTGCCAGTCCCTCTTCGAGGAGCTCCCTGAGAGCCTCGTCCAGTGCATAGAAGAGCGGCAGTGCGGGGGTGAACGGGGTCTCGCCCCTGGCCCCATATTCCAGGTAGCGCGATATGTCGAAGTACCTGGTGTTCGGAGGCGACCCCTTCAGGAACTCCGCGGCCTTCTTGCTGACAGAGAGCAAGGCGAGGCCGGGAGGGGCAGCGATGCACTTCTGGCTCCCCGTTATGCAAACGTCCACGCCCCACTCGTCGACCGGAATCGCGTATCCGCCCAGGCTTGAGATGGCGTCGATCACCACGAAAGCTCCATGCTCAGCGGCCATCTTCGAGACGCGCTGGACGTATGGAATGGCGGCGCCCGTGCTCGTTTCATTATGGACGACAAAGATGGCCTTGAACCTTCCTTGCTTGCTCATTGCCTCCTCCAACTGCTTCAGCGACGGTACAGTGCCCGGCTCGGCCTGTACCTCGACGGCTCTCCCTCCCGCGAGCCCAACGGTCTCGGCGAGCCTCGCGCTGAACTCGCCGAAGACGGGGACCACTGCTGTGTCGCCGGGTCTGATGAGGTTCCAGACCGCGGCCTCGACACCGCCCGTGCCAGACGACGAAAAGATCACGGCCTCCTGCTCGGTCTGAAAGAGGTGCTTGGTCTTCTCGAGCAGCCCCTTGTAGAGCTCTCGGAAGGCCTCTCCCCTGTGGTTGATCACTGGGCGAAGCATCGCCTTCATCACCCTCTCCGACACGTTTGTCGGCCCAGGCAGCATGATCAGCTTCTGCCTGTCACTCATCTCTCCCACCTGGTAGGTCTCTCCTCCGGAGCTCCCTCACCCTCTCCACCCCGCCGAACTTCCGGACGAGCTTCGCGACCTGAGGGGGCACGAGGCTCTCCCAGTCCTTCCGCTCCAGTATCCTGTCTCTGACGTTGGTGGCAGAATAGTGCCGCCTGTCGAGGAAGGGCACCGACCTGACCTCGATTCCCTCCTCCTTGAAGAGGAGAAATGTCAGCGCGTCGTTGGTGAAGACGATGTCGAATTTCGGGACCATCGATTCCACCGAGGAGACCCACACGGAGTGGGAGTCAGCGTCGACGATGGGCAAGGCCATCCACTTCGAAGGGTCGACCCCGCTGCCGTCCAGGGCGCTCTTGATCATCGATATCCTCTCGCCTGCCGTGAAGGGGTTGTCCCTCTCATGACTCTTCTGCGCGCTTCCCACTACCACGTAAAGGTAGTCGACCCGCTTCAAGGCAAACTTCACTGCAGCGAGGTGTCCATAATGGAATGGTTGGAAACGGCCGACAAGCAGCCCGACCCGCAAGGCCCTTCAAATTTGGCCGACGCGTCGGGCCGTATTTAAGAGAATGGGGCATCAATTAATCCCAGAAGCACTTCTGCCCGGCGCGTGGAGACCGTCGAGGTGGACGGGTCATATGGTGAGGGAGGGGGCCAGATACTCAGGACTGCAGTTGCTTTTTCGATCGCCCTCCAGCGGCCGATTCGCGTCACCAATATCAGGGCGGGGAGGGAGGTTCCAGGCCTCCGGCAGCAGCACGCCTCGGCCCTCGAGATCCTGAGGGACGTCTCCAGGGCGAGGCTGGAAGGCTGTCACGTGGGTTCCACGGAGATCGCCTTCGTTCCAGGGACGGGTGGAGGCGGTCGGCTGTCGTTCGACATGAAGACAGCGGCAAGCATCACCCTCGTCCTCCAGGCTGTGGTGCCGGCAGTTGCGCTGTCCAGGAGGGAGCTCGTGCTGGACCTGGTAGGGGGCACCGACGTCCCATGGAGCCCGACCTTCGATTACTGCGTCACGGTCCTGCGCCGCGGGTTCGCGATGATAGGCATCAAGTTCGACGCGAAGGCATCAACGAGGGGTTACTACCCAAGGGGTGGAGGCCGCGTTAACGTAGTCGTCGAGGCATGCGAGGAGCCCAAGCCGTTGTCCCTGGTCGACCCGGGTGCAAAGCCCAAGGCCACCGTCTTGAGTCGCTGCGGCAGCCTCCCTGAGCACGTAGCGCGCAGACAACTCGAGTCGTCCGTGGCCACACTGTCATCGCGGGGCGTGGCCGTCGGAGAAACAATCTCCAGCCTCGAGCGGTCCAGCTCCCCGGGCTCATCAGTGCTGGTCTACGACACCACGGGTGGCAGGGTGGCGGGTTCGGACGCAATTGGAGCGAGGGGGAAGGCAGCAGAGCTCGTCGGTTCTCAGGCGGCTGAAACCTTCGCTGACACGTTGGACTCGGGGGCTTGCATCGACTCCAACCTCGCCGACATGGTCGCGCCGGTTCTCGCCATGGCCAAGGGGGAATCTCACCTCAGAATCCCCGCCCCCACGGCTCATCTCGATACCAGTCTCCACGTAGCGGAGATATTCACGGGGTGCGATTACCGCGTCGACCGCCAAGGCTCTTCGTCCCTCCTAACCATCACGCCACATGCAGACCGACGATAACTTAACCGCCCGTTTCAATAGCACAATGTCTAAAAAGGCGGGACTTCGCGCTCGGCAAAGGCGAAGCGGAGGATGGCTTACGAACAGTTCATGCCCGGCGCAACGGCCGTCGGAATTGCGTACAAGGATGGAGTCGTGCTTGGAGCGGAGAAGAGGATAACCCTTGGCACCTTCGTCAGAAGCAAGTCGGGCAGGAAGGTGTTCAAGATCAGCGACACAGTGGGCGCCGTCTGCGCAGGAATGGTCGCCGACATGCAGAACCTTGCCAGGCAGGTGTCGATATACACCAAGCTGAAGGAACTGGAATCGCGGAAGCCCCTCAGGCCCAACTCGGTCGCGAAGCTGATGTCCACGCTAATGTTCGAGAACAGGTTCGCTCCGCTCCTGACACAGGTCATCCTCGGAGGGGTAGCAGACAAGCCGGTGGTGTACGTGCTCGACCCTCTAGGCAGCGTCATCTCCGACCAATACGCCACCGTGGGGACGGGCGAGGAGACGGCGATAGGGGTGGTCGAGGCCGCCTACGACCCATCCATGACGCAGAAGGATGCGAGGGACCTGCTCGTCTCTTCGATCAAGGCTGCCATAGCCAGGGACGCCATGAGCGGGAACGGGATTGACGTCATGGTGCTCGACCGCGCTGGCGTAAGAGAGGAATCCATCAGCCTGTAGGAGACTGACCTGCCTTGTGGACCTACGGCAAAGTCAACGTCCACTGGCTGGGGCACGATTCGTTCGTTTTGCAGGGGTCAAGGACTGTGATCATCGACCCTTTCAAGGCGCGGGGCAACTTCAAAGCTGACCTCCTCCTGATCACCCACGAACATTTCGACCATCTCAGCGAGGATGACATCAGGCGGTTCTCGGGCCCCTCGACCACAATCGTCGCGCCCAAGGTCTGCGCGGATGCGCTGAAGAAGCTCCCGAACGAGAAGAAGTTTGTTCTTCCGGGAGCAAGGCTCGACGTGAAAGGAGTGGCCATCGAGACGATACCCGCCTACAACACGAACAAGTTCAGGGAGCCCGGGAAGGTCTTCCACCCCAAGGAGGACGGAAGGGTGGGGTACGTGTTCACCCTCGACGGCGTGAAGTTCTTCCACGCGGGCGACACCGACGCGACCCCCGAGATGAAGACGCTGAACGTCGACGTCGCGTTCCTTCCTGTCTCTGGGACGTACGTAATGACCGCCGCGGAGGCAGCAGACGCGGCCAAGGCGATGCAGGTCAAGGTCGCCGTGCCGATGCACTTTGGCGCAATCGTTGGAGGCGTAGCAGACGCCGAGACATTCAGGAGACTCCTCGTGGGTAGCCGGACCGTGGAGATTCTGGAGAGGGAGTAGGCTCCTACTCCGGAACGCTCACGGACTTTATCTTCCCGGCTTCTAGCGAGACGAAAAGGAACCTGTTGTCAGCGAAGACGAGTGTCAGCTCGTTCTCCTTCTCCGTGACTGTCAGGAGAGCCTTCCCGACTACTCCATCGAACTTTGCCATGGTTGCAATCGAGAGCCCGCCCTTGCACCGTATTTCTGTCTTGCTCGCTCAGTCGCCCATGTAGGAGGTCAGCTCGGCTGCCTTCTGTTTCATCTGCGTCTTCTCAACCGGATTGCCCGTCGACTGTCGGATCATCTCCCTGATGACCTCGTCCACGCTCCGGCTTCGTCTCTGAGCCTTCATCTGCTTGAGTACCCTGTGAGTGTCATCGTGGACCTTCACCGACTTCGCCATTCGGCCCCGCGAACCTCGCGGCTCTAATAAGCGTAGCAAGTTTTGACTCGGTATCGTCGCGAGTTCATCATCTGCCCGGGAGCTTACTCCGGGCTATGACTGGGACGGCGTTCACCTCATCGTCAGCCTTCCGAGGCCATTCTTACATTTAGGTTTTTGTCCACGCAATCCGAGCCCTCGGCCGTGGGCTTCCTCGACGGAGTGAAGGTTGTCGATGTCACCAGGCTCCTCCCGGGCGGGTACTGCACCATGCTCCTCTCCGACATGGGTGCGGAGGTGGTCAAGGTCGAGCAGCCGGGCCTCGGCGACTACATGCGCGCGACCCCGCCCACGAAAGGCGGCCGGAGTCCGGTGCACGAGACGGCCAACAGGAACAAGCTGAGCATCGGCATAGACCTCAAGAAGCAGGCTGGCAAGGAGATCCTGCGCGACCTGATCAGGGGCGCCGACGTTTTTGTCGAGGGCTTCAGGCCCGGCGCCATGGGACGGCTGGGCTTCTCCTTCCCGGCGGTGCGGAGGCTGAACCCTCGGATAGTCTACTGCTCGATCTCCGCATTCGGCCAGCGGAGCGGGCATAGCTCCATGCCTGGCCACGACATCAACTTCCAGGCGATGGCGGGATCCCTAGGCTACTCGAGGAGGCCGGCGGTGCCGCTGATGCAGCTGGGTGACATGGTGTCAGGGATGTTCGCCGCGCTGGCCATCCTGGCGGCGCTGGCCAGGAAGAAGGGTGCAGTGTTCATCGACGTGCCCATAGTGCAGTCGCTCATGTCCTGGATGGTCATCCCAGCCTCGGCTTACACTGCGACCGGCCGGTCACCGTCCGAGGGGGACAGTCTCGTCTTCGGTTCCGACCCGTACTACAACCTGTTCCGCACGTCGGACGGGAAGTACATCGCAGTCGCTGCGATCGAGGAGCGCTTCTGGCACAACCTGGTCACCGCGCTGGGCGTCCCTAGCCTTGAACAAAAGAGGTTCGGAAACAAGCGCGAGAGAGCCGAAGTCACGCGGAAGCTGAAGAAGGTCTTCGCGTCGAAGACCAGGGACGAGTGGGCCCGACTGCTGATGAGGAAGGAGACGTGCGCGACTCCGGTGCTAACGGTAGCAGAGGCTCTCGACAGCGACTGGTCCCGCTCAGCGTCCCTTCTCGCCAAGGTAAGGGGTAATGGCGTGGTGCTCAACAGCCCGCTCAAGGCATCGGTACCCCTCCGCTCGTCACCATTCACGCCCGCGCCGTCCCTGGGCGAGCACACGAACAGAATAATGCACTCACTCGGATACACGAGCGCCGAGGTGTCGCGGCTAAGAAAGGCCCGAGTCATCAGCTGACCCGCCAACCCTTTTATCATCACTGAGCCCGCGGGCCGCCGAAGTACCATGAAGGTGGAGGAGGTCAGGAGGGTAGCCGTCCTCGGCGCGGGCGTCATGGGCCACGGCATAGCCGAAGTCGCAGCACTGGCGGGTTACGACGTGACACTCTACGACATCAAGGATGAATTCATTCGCTCCGCGCTTGAAAAGGTCCGTTGGAGCCTCTCGAAGTTCGCCGAGAAGAAGACGATCACTGACGAGAAGGCGAAGGAAGCCTTCTCGAAGATACGTGGAACAGTCAACCTTGACGAGGCTGTGAAGGGCGCCGACCTAGTCATCGAGGCTGCCCCCGAGGACCTCTCAATCAAGCGGGACCTCTTCTCCAAGGTCGACCTCACGGCACCAAAGGGAGCTCTCTTCGCTTCGAACACAAGCACGCTGCCCATCAGCGAGATAGCCTCCTCCACCGGGAGGGCAGCTTCCTTCGTCGGAATCCACTTCTTCAACCCCCCGCCGATGATGCCGCTCGTCGAGGTCATCAGGGGGGCCAAGACGAGCGACGAGGCGCTCGCGCTCGCCGTATCGTTGGGTCGCAAGTTCGGCAAGGAGGTGGTTGTCTGCGGGAAGGACGTGCCCGGTTTCATCGTCAACAGAATCTTCGGCCCTCTCCTGAACGAGGCGGCCTGGTCGGTCTCGAGAGGAGAGGCGACGATGGAGCAGATCGATTCCATGGCCCTCTACAAGGTGGGGCTCCCGATGGGTCTCTTCGAGTTGGCTGACTACAGCGGCATCGACACCATCTACAAGGCAGGCGAGGCCGTCGGGTCGAGAGACCCTTCCAACGTTCTGGTGGCGCCGCTGTTCAAACAGAAGTTCGTCGAAAAGAAGTTCGGACGTAAGAGCGGCGAGGGCTTTTACAAGTACGGGCAGAGCCAGTGGGAGAGGCTGGCCATCTCGAGGGAAGCCGGAGGGAGCGTCGACCCGCTTCTCGCATTCGCCCCGGCAATCAACGCCGCGGCCTGGCTGCTCCGAAACGGCGTCTGCACCACAGCGGACCTCGACAAATCGGTCAAGCTGGGCCTGGCCTTCCCTGATGGCATCCTCCGGCTGGCCGACGGCTGGGGCATCGACCGGGTGGTCGACGTGCTGAAGGCGAAGGAGAAGAGATACGGGGAGTTCTACAGACCCGACCCACTCCTCGAGCAGATGGTCAGGGATGGGAAGACTGGCGCGAAGGCCGGCAAAGGGTTTTACGACTACGCTGTCAGCGAGTTGAGGATGGAAGAGGTCACGGTCAAGAAGGCCCCTCCTCTGGCCTGGGTGCTCCTCAACAGACCCCAGAGACTGAACACGCTCACCCAGAAGCTCGTCCAGGAGCTCGTAACCACGATGAAGGACCTTGAGGCGGACGCGTCGGTCAGGGTCGTCATCATCCGCGGGGAGGGTGACAGGGCCTTCAGCGCGGGAGCCGACCTCACCAGCTTCGACTTCTCCTCGCCCGCGAAGATCTTCGACTTTGCGAGGGGCTGGTTCGAGAGTTTCAGCGTCGTCGAGAGGCTGAACAAGCCTGTCATAGCGGCGATCAACGGCATGGCCCTCGGAGGTGGATGCGAACTTGCTCTCGCGTGCGACTTCCGCCTCGCATCGGAGGACGCGCAGATCGGGCTGACAGAGACGAGGCTCGGGTTGATCCCCGGCGCAGGCGGGACCCAAAGGCTGGCACGCATCGTGGGTCTGGGCCGCGCAAAGGAGATGATTTACCTCGCGCAGAGGCTCTCCGCGGACGAGGCACTGAAGATAGGACTCGTCAACCACGTCTTCAAGAAGGCCGAGTTCGAAACAGGCGTCACAGACTTCGCCTCCAAGCTGGCGAAGCAGCCACCGCTCGCCCTCAAGTTCGCAAAGCACGCCCTGAACATCTCTACGCAGGTGCCGACGGACCTCGGGCAGCTCTTCGAGGCTGGGAGCTTTGGGCTCCTCCTCTCCACGCAGGATGCATCGGAGGGCATCTCCGCCATGCTCGAGAAGCGGGAACCTGAATTCAAGGGCGAGTAGCGAAAGTGTTAACTTCCGTCCGGGATGCTGCTCGCCTGTGAGTGCTTTCCCCGAAATTCACGTCAAGCCAGAGTACGCCGAGATCAAGAAGTGGGCCGACGAGTTCGCCGCCAGGGAGATCCTGCCGATGGCTGAGAAGATCGACAGGACGGACGAATACCCCATGCAGCTGGCAAAGAAGATGGGCCAGTACGGCCTGCTCGGCCTCAACGTTCCCCAGGAGTACGGCGGGCTGGGCCTGGACCTGATGGGCTCCGTCATCGTCGGAGAAGCGATAGCGAGGGCGAGCCTCTCGGCGAGCTTCATAATGGGAGTCCAGAACGGACTCGCTGGCAACGTCATCACAAAGTTCGGCAGCAAGGAGCAAAAGTCGAAGTACCTTCCACGCCTGGCGAAAGGAGAGATAATCTGTTCCTACGGCCTCACGGAGCCCGGCGCCGGCTCCGACGCGGCAGGCCTTGCCACCAAGGCGACGAAGGACGGCTCCTCTTACGTCATCAACGGTTCCAAGATGTTCATCACCCAGGGAGCGGTGGCCGACCTGCTGGTATTCTTTGCGAGGACCGGAGGACCGGAGGACGGCGCTGCTGGGATCTCGGCCTTCATCGTTGAGAAGGGCACGCCCGGCTTCCGGGTCGGGCAGAGGCTGGAGGTCATGGGCGCCAGGGGGACGGGCACCGCCGAGCTCGTCTTCGAAAACTGCAGGATACCCGCGTCGAACCTCATCGGGCACGAAGGAGACGGATTCCTCATCGCTATGGCGATTCTTGCGGAGTCGAGGATCGGCGCAGCGGCGGCAGCGGTCGGAATCGCGGAGGCTGCGATGGAACAGACCCTGGCTTACGTCAAGAAGCGGACCATATTCGACAGGCAGCTGTCGAAGTACGAGGCGATCAGGTTCATGATCTCCGACATGGCAACGCGAATCAAGGCGGCCCGTCTTCTGACCCTCCATGCTGCCACGATTCACGACAGCGGCGGAGACTTCATGAAGGAATCTGCGATGGCGAAATACTTTGCGAGCGAGACGGCGGTCTGGGTCTGCGAGAGAGCGATTCAGATCCACGGGGGCTACGGGGTCAGCAAGTTGCTGCCGTTAGAGAGATACCTCAGGGATGCAAAGATACTTGATATAGTTGAGGGAACTTCCGAGGTCCAGAGATGGATACTCTCCAGAGAGCTTCTGGACGGCCAGTAGGGCACGCACTATGAGCCGGGTTGCTGTCGTCGGCATCGGGCACTCGAAGTTCGGGAGGAGGACCGACGTCAACGTCGCCGAGCTGGCCTTCGAATCCATCAAGCAGGCCATCGACGACGCGGGCGTAGACAAGAAGGACATCAGGAACGTCGTTGTCGGCAGCGCGGGCGGATGGTACGAGGAGTCGCTCCCCGCCGTGATAGTAAATGAATACGCCGGGCTCAGCTCCGTGGGCACGATGAGGGTAGAGGCTGCCTGCGCGAGCGGGAGCGCAGCGGTGAAGGCCGCATACAACAGCATACTCAGCGGCGAGACGGACGTGGCAATGGCGGTCGGCATTGAGAAGATGACCGAGGTGGACACGCTCACCTCCGTTGAACTCATCGGGAGGGCTGGGTCGTACATGTGGGAGTTCGAGAACTACGGGATGACCTTCCCTGCATACTACGCCCTGTACGCCGTGGCGCACATGAACAGGTTCGGCACTACCGAGGAGGATATGGCAAGGGTCGCGGTGAAGGCGCACCACTACGGGGCCATGAACCCTCTGGCGCAGTTCCAGAAGGAAGTAACGCTGGAGAAGGTGTTAGGCTCCCAGGTCGTGGCCTGGCCCCTGAAGCTCTACGACGCATGCCCCCTCACTGACGGCTCGGCGGCCGTTGTGCTCGCGAACGAGGAGGCGGCGCGGAAGTTGACTGACACCCCTATCTGGATCAAGGGAGTCGGCTACTCTTCGGACTCTGCGAACCTCAGCAAGAGGAGCGACTACGTAGGGCTAGACGCGTCGGTCGAGGCCGCGAGGAGGGCCTACCAGTCGGCCAAGATAACCCCGGACAAGGTGGACGTGGCGACCTGTCACGACTGCTTCACGATAGCTGAGCTGATGGCGTACGAGGACCTAGGCTTCTGCAAGAAGGGCGACGGCGCGAAGCTCATCCGCGACGGGGAGACCCAGGTCGGAGGTCGGATTCCGGTCAACCTGGACGGAGGGCTGAAAGCGAAGGGACACCCCATCGGGGCCACGGGCGTCTCGATGACCGTCGAGATCACGAAGCAGCTGAGGCAGGAGGCAGGGAACCACCAGGCGAACATACGGAACGGCATCGGGCTGGTCCACAACGTCGGCGGCACCGGGCACTACGCATACGTGACAATCCTTTCGAGGAATTGAGAAGATGGAAGGGGAACCCGTCCTCCACTCCCGCAGGACTCTCACTCTGAGATTCGACATACCGACATCCAAGACCCGTGAGTTCTGGGACGCCCTCAAGCAGGGGCGTTTCGTCACCACGAAGTGCTCGAAGTGCGGGAACGTGAGCTTCCCGCCCCAGGCGGACTGCCCGAACTGCATGGGCGGCGAGCACACTTGGATCGACCTTGAGAGGGATGCGACGCTCGCCACATTCACCCACGTGCAGATTACCCCCGCCAGCTTCGCCGACACCGACCCCTACATCATAGCCATCGGCAAGCTCGCTGGCGGCCTCAAGGTCCTTGCTTGGCTGGAGGGGGTCGCTCCCGAAAAAGCGAAGCTGGGCATGAAGATGCGCATCGAAACGAGGACCAGCAAGGAAGGAAATCAGTACTACGTCTTCGTCGCTGCCTAGAAGTCCTTCGGCAAGCCGTTCAGTATCTCTGCGATGCGCAGAAACCTGTCCCTGTACATCAGGATCTTCGTGATCGAGCCCTTGAACTTCAGCTGCCCCTTCAGCACTGCGGACTGCATGTCCATCTCACCCTTAGCCAACTTCGTCCAGGCGTCGTAGGTTCCCTCGAACGAGAACTCCGCCGGCGCGCCCGCCTCCGCTTTCTGGATGGTCGTTACTCCGCCTTCAACGTTGACGAGGTGGCTGGAGCCCGTATCCTTTACACTGAGCAGTATTGTCGATTTCACTCCCTTCGTACTCTCAGTCCACTTCGCGTCTCCTGCCAACGCGGTCTGCAGTTCCGCGAAGAACTCGTCACTCAGGAACTTCGGCAAGGTCTCTCGCAGAACTCTCCCGGATACTCCTTTTGAGTTTACCTATGCTCCCAGAAGTGAGCTCGGTGCAGACCCGCTTGCCTCCCACCGAGACGTCTACGAACGAATCCCTGATGGCTGCGGCCACAGACCTGTCCGTCTTCACCACCAAGGCTGTGCGGGGCGAATCGAGCTGGATGATGGTGAGTTTGCCGTGCCTCAGCTCCAGCAACCTGGTCAGGGTCTCCAGCTCCGAAGGGCTCAGCTTGTCCTCCGATCCTATCAGCACGTAGCGCTTCGGGCCCCGCCGTTTCAAGAAAGGAGCCTCTGGAAGAGAGACCGACCTCCTCCCCTCATATTATGGAGCCTCGGCTTGATCTTAACCCTGACCGCGTCCGAGTCCGCGAAGGCCAGCTCCCCGGCAAGAACCCTCTGCTTGTCGAGCCTAACATGGAGGGCGGAGTGCTCGTCGAGGTACTTCCCCATCTCATCCTTCAGGCGATTCCGCACGCTTGAAGGCATCTTCGTGACCATGGCCGAGAAGGCCCTCTCCGCCTCCTCGCCGGTGATGTGGTGCCGGACGTGCACGATTACGTTGCCAAAGTGCCCTTCCAGCACCTCTGCCTTCTCCTCTCCCATGAATCCGAAGAGGGCTACCACCGCCGACTGAATCTTGCTCCTATCCTCAGTCGCGTGCACGAGGTAAGACACCTCCACCGACTGGATCTGGCCCCTCAACCCGCTGACTGCGTCCGCAAGTGATAACTATATGCCCTTCGCGCACCTTTCGCATGGTCAGGAAGCTCACAATCGAGGACATCCTCTCGGACGAGCTCAAGCGGGAGATGAACTTGGATACCAAGACCTTCGTGGTCGTCGACGACTGGGACGCAGTCATGCAGAGCGTCTACCAGATGCCGATCGAGTACGCAGGGTACACCAAGAAGGTGGGCGAGCTGAGGGTCTTGACAGAGATGATAGACTCCCTCGCCTCGTCAGACTTCGACAACGTCAAGAGAAGCGAGAGCAGGAAGAAACAGCTGCAGCAGTTCACAAAGACCCTGAGCATGTACTACAACATCGTGCTGACCAAGGGCCGGAGGAAGATCGGCTACGGCGCATTGATCCACTTCCCGAAGCTGAAGGCCAGGCCGGACAGGAGCGGGGGCATCGTCCTGGGGGCGAAGATCGTGGTCGACGGCGACAAGCGCACCTCAACGTTCGAGAGGGCGAAGTTCGACGACTTCTTGGTCGAGGTCAAGCCGTACATCAACCTTCTGGGCGACCTATACAGGCAGTCCAGGAAGATGTAGGGCGGGCCATGAAGCAGCACGTCCTCGGAATCGAAAGCACAGCCCACACTTTCTCAGTCTCGGTTGTCTCTTCCGACGGGAAGATTCTCTCGAACCCCAAGAATACCTACTTGCCCCCGGAGGGCAGCGGCATTCATCCCTTCGAGGCTTCCAAGAGTCATCTGAGGGCCGCCCCGTCCGTGCTGAGGGAGGCCCTCGAAAGCTCAAGGATGGGGCCGCGCGACATGAGCGCGGTCTGCTATTCGATGGGCCCGGGCCTCGGTCCCTGCCTTCGTGTCGGTGCAGTGGTCGCGCGAACCCTGGCCTCGGCGTCGTCCGTGCCGCTGGTGCCCGTCAACCACGCCGTGGGGCACATCGAACTTGGCTGCCTGCTCACGCGTTCCGCGGACCCGCTAGTGCTGCTCGTATCCGGAGGCCACACCATGGTGATTGCGTTTTCGGGCGGCCGGTGGCGCGTTCTGGGCGAGACCCTGGACCTCACGCTCGGACAGCTGGTGGACCAGTTCGGCAGGCACACAGGCCTCTCCTCCCCATGCGGCAGGTTGATCGAGGAGGCGGCAGCGAGGTCCTCGAACTACCTACCTCTCTCCTACAGCGTCAAGGGGAACGACGTCTCCTACTCCGGGATGCTGACCGAAGCGAAGCGGCTCTTCGACCAGGGCATCAAGTTCGAGGACGTCTGCTTCTCAATCCAAGAGACTGCCTTCGCAATGATAGTCGAGGTGACCGAGCGGGCCCTCGCTTTCACGGGCAGGAAGGAGGTCATGATCGTCGGCGGCGTGGCCGCGAACAGGAGGCTCTCCGACATGATGAGCGCTATGACCAAGAGGCACTCGGCCAGGTTCAGCGCGGTTCCGGTAGGGTACAGCGGAGACTGCGGGGCCCAGATTGCTTGGACGGGCTACCTGGTCTACCGGACCGGCACCAAGATTCCCATAAGAGAATCGTCCGTAAGACAATCCTGGAGGCTCGACTCCGTCGATATCCCTTGGCGAAGCTGAGCCTACTCCGGGCCGCCTGCTGTACAGAGGGGCGGAGGCGGACATCTTTCTCGGGAGCTGGTCAGGCCGGGCAGCTGTCTTCAAGGTGAGGAAGCGGCTCGCGTACAGGCTCGAGGCCCTCGACACCACGATCAGGAGACAGCGTACCGTCCACGAAGCAGGGATGATCGCATCAGCGAAGCGGGCCGGGGTGGACGCCCCATTCCTCTACTTCCTGAGCGAGCCCGACACGACCATAGTGATGGAGTACGTAGAGGGCAGCAGAATGAAGGACGCAGTCTCGGGGTCGGGAGCCAAGGCGGCGGCAGCCCTCTTTCGTCAGCTTGGAACATCCGTGGCCAGGCTCCACGTCGCCGGGATAATGCACGGGGACGTGACTACGGCGAACGTGATAATAAGAGACGGGCAGCTGGTCTTCATCGACTTCGGCCTCTCGATTCATTCGGCGCGGCTGGAGGACCACGCTGTCGACCTCAGACTGATCAAGGAGACGATCACCGGGGCCCACGCCTCGGTCGCTCGGGCCGGCACGGAGGCGCTCTTCGACGGCTATCGTGAAGTCGTCGGGGATCGAGCCATGGCCTCCGTTCTCAGACAGCTCACGGAGATAGAAAGGAGGGGTCGCTACGCGCGGTTCGAGTAGGGTGTGGTTCGCCACCTCCAACGTGCACAAGTTCGAGGAGGCCCGGTTCGTCTTGGCGGAGTTCGGCCTGGCCCCGAGCAGGCTTGAGGGAAAAGGGGCCGAGCTTCAGTCTGATGACGTCACTGCCATAGCCGCGAACGCAGCTTCAGAGAGCTTCTCGAAGTACCGCCGTCCGATATTCGTCGAGGACACAGGACTTCTCGTCAACTGTCTCAACGGCTTCCCCGGCACCTACGCCTCCTTCGTGCACAGGACTATAGGGCTCGCCGGAGTCCTGGAGCTCCTTTCCAGCTCCAAGGATCGGTCGGCCGAGTTCGTGAGCGCAGTAGCCTACGCCGAGAGCACCGCCAGACCAAGGGTCTTCGTCGGTCGCCTGCTCGGGAGAATCGCCAGGGACACGAGAGGCTCCAACGGGTTCGGCTTCGACCCAATATTCGTTCCGGAGGATTCAGTACTCTCGCTGGCGGAGATGTCTCTCGATGCGAAGTGCGCGGTTTCGCACAGGGCTAGGGCCCTCAGGGCGATGGGCGACTGGCTGATTTCGCGCCGACGCGGGTAATCTTTATCAGCCCAACCCTGCGGAGTCGGGAAGGCTGTTCACGCTTTGGCAAGGATTCACTCTCACAGGCACGGGAAGTCTCATCAGACGAGGCCCTTGAGCAAGACGACCCCCGATTGGGTCACGTTCAGCGCCGACGAGACAAAGGCTGCGATCCTGAAGCTGGGGAAGGAGGGGCTCTCACCCAGCCAGATTGGGTCAACGCTTAGGGACGACTACGGGGTCCCGCTCGTGAAGCCGCTCCTGGGCATGTCGGTCACCGAGGTCCTGGCCGAGGGAAAGGTCGCGCCGCAGCTCCCTCAGGATCTGAAGGACCTGATAGGCAGGGCCACCAGGGTACAGAAGCACCTTGAGACACACAAGGCCGACAGGAAGAACGTGCATTCGATGGAACTCGTTGAAGCGAAGATCTACAGGCTCTCGAAGTACTACAAGGAGAGGGGCCTGCTTCCCAGGGACTTCAAGTACACAGCGGTCGTTGCCCAGCTGACGTAAAGCGGGGGTCTCCTTTCGGCCTATGCCGGACCTCGAAGGGCTCCTGGACAGGTTCGTCATGCTCTCCCAGGATGCACGCAGGCTCGCCGAACAGGGAAAGAAGATTCTTGTGGTGACTCACGTCGACGCCGACGGCCTCGCGAGCGGCTCCCTGGTCTTCACCTCCCTGATGAGGAGAGGGGCAGACGTCGTCCTCCGCTCGATACCGGACCTCGACCCAAAGAGGATCAGGGAACTGCAGAAAGAGAGCTTCGACTTCTACATCTTCACCGACCTCGCCTCGACCCTAGCGAGTGAACTCGAGGCCGCGCTCGACGGAAGGTTTCTGGTGATCGACCACCATCAGATCCCCGAGGAGGACATGAAGAAGCCGTTCTTCTTGAACGCCTGGCAGTACGGCTACGACGGCGGGAAGGAGGCATGCTCCTCGACCATGGCCTACTTCTTTGCAACCGCGATGGATGCTACGAACAAGAACCTCGCCTACCTGGCCGTGGTCGGCGCGGTGGCCGACAGGCAGGACTCTGGCCCTGGCCGGTCTCTCACCGGGCTCAACAGGAGGGCAATGGAGGAGGCCCAGTCAGCGGGGCTCTTGTCCGTCTCCGAGGGCCTGAACCTGACCGGCCGTGAAACCAGACCGATTCACGAATCGATTGCGCTGACATACACGCCATTCCTGTCGGGCCTAACAGGCAGCAAGGACACCGTACTGGCAGCACTGCTTCAGGCCGGATTGAGGCTCAAGGATGGCGCAATCTGGCGCACCGCATCCGACATCTCCGACGAAGAAAGGATGAAGGTCATCGAAGTGATAGCCGGCGCTGTAGGGGCTGGCGGCGGCAGCGCAGACGCGCTGGCCGGACTGATAGGCGAGATATACACACTCGAGTTCGAAGACTCGCATACTGCTCTCAGGGACGCTAGGGAGTTCGCCACTCTCCTGAACGCATGCGGCAGGATGGGCGTTCCCGGAGCCGGGATGTCCATCTGCCTGGGAGACAGGAACGAGGCGCTCAAGACCGCGATGAAGACCCTCTCCGAGTACAGGGTGAATATCAACAAGGCGCTCCAGAGCCTGCTGGCCGACAGCTCCAGAGTCAGCCAGCACGGCAGCGTAGTGCTCTTGCGCGGGGAGCAGTTGGTTGACGAGAAGCTCCTGGGCCCGGTGACTTCCATCATCACCTCCTCTCCCCCCTACAAGGACAAGATAGTAATCTCGAGCGCCACGTCGGGCGAAGCAGAGATCAAGATTTCCTCCAGGGTGGGAGATTCCTACGGCGGGTCAGTGAATCTCGGGTTGGTGATGCGCGAGGCCGCCGAAGCGGTGAGAGGCGTGGGTGGCGGGCACAGCATGGCGGCCGGCGCCAAGATCCCGTCCTCTGAAATGGAAGCATTCTCGAAGCTGCTGCTGGAAAAGATACTCGCTTGATGTCCAACCTTCGATTGAAGCTTGTCTGCAAGAACTACGGGACGGCCAATAAGCTCGCGTCAGTGCTGGCCCCGGACAATAAGGTCGTCCCAGCCGACCAACGTTTGCTGATGGTGGTGAAATCGGACACGGTACTATTCAAGGTCGAATCCGATCGTTTACCCTCTGCGCTCGCGACCGTTCAGAGCATCTTGCAAGACGTCAGCCTCTTTCAGGAGATATGGCTAATATCACAGAAGAAGGACGCTTAGGCCGAGTGGAGTCTGGTTGCTCGACGTCAAGCTGCTGAGAGAGAACCCCGACCTGGTCCGAAAGGGACTCGAGAACCGGGGGGCTCTGGAGAAGGTCGCGTTGGTTGAAGAGGCGATACATTGCGACGTAGAGTGGCGGAGGCTGAAGGCGCAGGTGGAGCAGCTCAGACACGCGCAGAACGAGCTGACCGCCGAAGTCGCGGCGCTGAAGAAGCAGGGCAGGTCGGTGGACGACAAACTGAAGGAGGTCAAGGACGTTCCCGAGAGAATCAAGGAGCTCGACGCCCAGGCCGAGCGGCGGCAGGGCAAGCTCAACCAGATCCTCTTGAGCATCCCGAACATCCTTCACGACAGCGTCCCCGCTGGCACAAACGAAGAGCAGAACGCGCTCGTGAGGAAGTGGGGCAAGATACCCGAGTTCGATTTCGAGCCCAGGCACCACGTCGACATCCTCTCCGACTTGGGTATGGTCGACATGGAGCGCGCCGCCAAGGTGGCCGGCGCGAGGTTCTCCTTTCTGAAGGGGGACGCGGTCAGGCTGGAGCACGCGATCCTGCTGTACGCCCTGGACTTCCTGAGGAAGAAGGGATTCACAGCGGTGGAGCCGCCTTTCATGCTCAACAGAGCCGCGTACGAAGGCGTGGTGAACATTGAAGACTTCGGCCCCGTCATCTACAAGCTAGAAAACGAGGACCTGCATCTCATCGCCACCTCCGAGCACCCGCTCGTCTCAATGCACAGGGACGAGATACTCAACTCCGCCGACCTGCCGGTCAAGTACTGCGGCCTAAGCCCCTGCTTCAGGGTCGAGGCGGGGGCGCACGGCAAGGACACAAAGGGAATCTTCCGCGCTCACCAGTTCTACAAAGTCGAGCAGGTCGTATTCAGCAGGCCCGAGGAGAGCTGGAGGCTTCACGAGGAGCTGGTGTCAAACGTCGAGCGGATCTACCAGCACCTTGGCATACCGTACAGGGTGATGCTCCTCTGCAGCGGCGACACGGGTTTCATGTCTGCCAAGACTTACGACTTGGAGGCATGGATGCCCTCACAACAGAAGTACAGGGAGATGGCCTCAGCCAGCAACGTCACCGACTACCAGGCGAGGCGGCTGCTCATCCGCTACCGCGAGAAACCGAGCGAGCCGACGAGGCTGGTCCACACGCTGAACTCCACGGCCGTCGTGACCAGGACGCTCGTGGCGCTCGTAGAGAACTTCCAGCAGAAGGACGGAACCGTCCGCATCCCCAAGCCTTTGGTCTCCTACACGGGCGGCATCGACCGCCTTGAACATCAGTGAGGTTATAAGCCCGTTCGGGGCTGGGCGAAAAGTTTGCCAAAGAAAGCGGCCAAGGTGAGGGACAAATGGAAGCTGAAGTCCTGGGTTACAGTCTTGGCTTCTCCATCCTTCGGCGACGCCCCGATAGCGAGGGTCCCGCTCACAGACCTCGAGAAGCCTGGCGGCAGGGTCGTGGAGACTACGCTCTACGATATCCTCAAGCAAGACCCCCAGCACTACAACTACAAGCTCTTCTTCCAGATAGACCGGGCCGACGGCGAGACCGCCCATTCGGTCTTCAAGGGTCACGAGTACTCTAGGGAGTTCCTCCGGAGCCTGATCCGGAGGGGCTCTTCGATGTCGGATTTCATCAAGGACTACCGCACCAAGGACGGATACCTCGTCAGAGTGTACTGCATCGCCCTCTCGCAGGGCAAGATGAACAGCTCCAAGAAGCACGACCTGCGGCTCGTGATGGACAGGGTGATCGGTGAGAGGGCTGCGAGCCTGACCTACGACCAGTTCGCGCAGGAGCTGGTCCTCCAGAAGGTCGCCTCCGACGTCTACAACGAGGCGAAGAAGGTGACTCACCTGAGGCACGTGGGGGTCAGGAAGAGCAAGCTGGTCTCCAGGCCAGAACAACGGAAGCCCGAGGCCCTAGCCCCGCTTGCTGCCTGAGACTATCTTCACGATATCCCGGTTGCTCAGCCGATGGTCTGCAGCCAACCTCTTGCCTGTCCTCGCGTCGATCGCGTAGAGGAAGCCCTCGGCGAGCTCCGAGTGCACGGTCCTGGCAAGGTCCAGCGCTGTCGAGCCACCCTTCATCACGAACGCGTCGGGCAGCACGTTCCCGTCCTTGTCGGCGAGTTTGCTTTCATCCTCGACTGGGAAGACAACCACGGCACTCAGGAGGGTGAAGTACGCTTCATTGATCGCTTCCTGTACGCCTGTCCCACCGTACGCCTTCATGACCCGTTCGTCCACCATCCTGATGGCTGCGGCCTGAGCGGCGCTCAGCTTCTCGACCGCAAGAACCCTGAACTCTCTGTCCCCCGGGGTGTACTGCACCAGGCCGTGCTCAGCTGCCTTCCGTAGGAGCAGCTCGGCCTCGGACGCGCAGGGCACCACAATCCTCCCGCCCTCCTTCAGCTTCTCGATGTTCTGCTGGGCCGATGGCAGGTCGGCTTTGTTGGCTGCTATCAGGCTCGGTTTCGCCAGCTTCCTGAGCAGGGTGACGAACTGCATCAGCTGGTCATCCGTCCAGGACGTGGGCTTCTCCGCCTTCAGGTGCATGCGAAGCATCGCCAACTCGATGTCTGCCTCGGTGATGGACAGGCCGGTCAGCCTGTTTGCGAGGTGGGAGAGTATCCTCCCCCCCGCCTGCTCTGTGGTCCTCGAGACCTTCTCCCAGTCCTTCTTCAGGAGGCCGTAGACCCAGAGGTCGAACTCGCGTTCTACCATCACGATGTCCTCGGCGGGGTCGTGGGAGCCCGGCTGAACCTTCCTTCCCTCGAGGTCCGTGGAACCCGAGGCGTCGACCACGTGAATCAACGCGTCCGCCTGCCTCACCTCGTCGAGGAACTGGTTCCCCAGTCCTCTGCCCTGGGACGCCCCTTCGACCAGGCCGGCCAAGTCGACCAGTCGCACGGGTATCAGCCTGGTACCGTCTACGCAGACGGAGTTCCTTGGCTTGTCATTGACTCCCATCTCCTTGCAGACGCATTCGGTCCGCAGGTACGCGACCCCCACGTTCGGCTTGATGGTAGTAAACGGATAGTCCGCAATCGGGACGCTCATGAGCGTCGCACTGGCGAAGAACGTTGATTTTCCCACGTTCGGCTTACCAATGATGCCAACTAGCATAAGCGGTCGCTTCGCACGTGTTCTTCAACGCGGCAGCACGGTCATATCACACTTTTGGTTCTTGGCCAAGTGGGCTTACAAGACAGGAATCGACTAGCTTCCGACGATGGAGCCAGACCATCCAGCCACAGAGATGGCTTGTTCGACTTTCGCGGGTACGCGCTTCGCCGGGGGCTATCTTCAGCAACCTAGGTAAAGCGTAAGCGAATTCGCCCTTATGTCTTGCGTAATGCGTTCTGGGAACGCTTGTTAGTCGAGGACTCCGTACTTTCGCCAACCTCACACTAAGTTCACGGGAGTCCTGTCCCTGGTTTTGCCAAACAGACAACACATGACAACACACGCCCCTTTTCAGACGACATCTGGCTTCTCCCTGGAAGAAGACCTTCCACTCAGGACGAGCTAGGATGATCATGTATCCTATCCTGTGTGTTTTCTGAACCTCTTCCAAGGTCTATGCGGATGCCCCGAAGCGGCCGTCCTTGGACTTAACCGGCGTGCGATGGTAGGCGTTCTGGATGGCAGAAACATATTCCTGATCGTCGTAGGTTCTGTCAACTTGTCGGGGGATAAATACGGGTATTAAGCATCGGGTGATAGAATGAAGTCTCTACTCGTTATTGGAACGGCGCTTATCTTGGTAGGAGTTGTCATGGCTCTCTTCGGGACTGTCTATGCTACGAACCTCAGAATTGGAACGTTTTCTGGTGGCACGCAAGCACCAGACATCATATCACACTTCTATCTGTATCCGATATGGACTCCGTTGCCTCAATATACAGGATTTCCGGCAATTATTTCATTATTCCCGCAATCATCATCGTGGTATACACCGTTTAGTTCTCTTCCACTCTGCTTTCCTTCTTTCACTTTGTGTTCAGCCGACTACACATTCAACTTCGTGGGCATCGCCCTAATATTGCTTGGCATCCTGGTAACGGCGAAGGGATATAGCCAGCACCCGACAGTTAGCCGCGAGAACGACCACCCGCAGACTTAACAGAACCCTACGGATGGCCTACCGCTCACCGCTCGATGTCCCTGATCGGCACCTTCGAGAGGATGGACCGGAGCTTTCGCAGGATGCCCTGGGGGCTCTCCTTGGTCAGGAGCGTCTCCACCTTCTGGAGCACCACGGCGTCGCCCGTCGCCACGATTATCATCCTCGTCCCGGGCTTCAGACCCAACTTTTCCCTGATCTCAAGCGGAACCTGCACTAGCCCCTTTGCGGAGACCTTCGAGAGTGCCACTGTGGGATCGTCAGGCATTCGAGCAGGCCCTACGCTTGGTGATGCTGTAAAGTCAGTTCTTGTATCTTGTCGGGAGATTGGCTCGCAAGGCTTTGAGTTGTAACTATCGGGAAGTGATGGCACATGGAAGAACCACGAAGTTATAGCCACTGCAACTTCCGAAACCCACCTGCTTCTTTCGCTCGCCATATGAAAAATGCTGCTGGTAAGAGGGTCAGCACAAAGGCTCCGCCAAAAACGAGAGGCACTGATTCCAAGAACAATATTGAGGAGCTTATGATCAAGAGAATCGGACGTCTTCTAGAAACTCCTAGCACGCCTAGTGCTGCACCGAGAAGGATTCCACCCTGGATAATCGTTAGCCGCGTAAGCATTTGAGGAATTGTTTCAGAGGTGGCTCCAGCGGAAGAACATGGCCCTCCTGTCGAGACCGTGACGCTGCCGCCGGCGCCTGCTCCCCACGTAAAGCACGGATTGACTAGGTTGAGTAGGTCACTTCCTAGAGATGCTACGGCAAGAATTCCAATAGGCAGAGTCGCTGCCAGTGCAACAATGACAAATTGCTTTCTCTGTGAGAGTCCTTGCGTGGGAAGCATATGCATAGGCTTGCTAATAATGGTAGTGAGGAAGGGTGCTGTAAAGTTTGCGGTTGATATAGGCACCAATGCGCTCGACCGACCGAAGACTCGACGGAGCCTAGAATGTCCGGCTACCGCCCGGGCCCGGCCCGACCTGCTTCTGTGGTCCGATCAACGTTTGGAGGCCTTTTCGCCGTAAATCAGGACGATCATCTCCTAGCCTTGGCACTTCTCGCAGGTCCCGGCTGAGCCCACGATGTAGTAGCCGACCTTGAAGTCCCGCTTTGTCTTCTGCTTGCAGCTCTGGCACTCCTCGATGGTGTAGACGTGCCGCTCGTCCGGCTTCAGACCGGAGGTGGAAGGAAAGGACGGGAGGCTCATGCCGAGTCGATCGACAGGCTCGGCTCCAGTTAAGTTGATGGTCCAAGCACGGGTTCGGGTAAATTGGCATCGCGTACGGTATCTCCGCCCAAGTAGCTACCCAGATACATGGAACGAGCGTTCTGAACAATAGCACTATATGCTGTCAGTCGCCAACGAGCAGGGAGGCAACGTGAGGGTCAATCGAATCGTCGCCATTGCCGCCCTCTCCGCATTCATCATTGCCTTCCTATTCCTGGCTCCGGTAATCAGCTATCCTGTCATCAGCCGGGCAAACAACTGCCCTGCAAACGGATGTCCCTTCCTGCGGTACGGGTCAATCGCCTACTGGGCTCTTGGTGTCGGGGCCACCGTGAGGGACGTCGGAGGTTACTCTGTATCGGTGGTTACTGCGACCGCGTCGGCGAGCAGCACATCAACGATAAGCTACACAATGGGGACAACCACCACCACTCCGGGTTCCTCGACGACATCGGTCAATGCGACATCTCAGCAGGGTGTTGTAGAAACGATAACCCGAACCATAACCACGACGGTCAACTATCCTGCGGGGACGACCACGGTGACGGAATGCAGCAGAACGGCTACGATGACTGTCACTTCGGTCGAGACGACGGGCGCTCAGACCACGGTCACGTACACCGTGACCACGACGGCGACGAATTACGGCTCCACGACCACAGCGACTACCTGCGCGGCCACTACAACCACGACGACGGTCACCCAGGGAGGAGGGTGACGCCCTTCCTCCCGTCGTACAGCTTCAAGGCTAGGTGGGCTACGACGACGCTGAGGAGGCCCATTAGGACGTCGGAGATGATCAATGAAAGCGGGCTCAGAACACCGGGCGTGGGAAGGAGATACGGCAGGTTCCCCACGACGAGGTAGTAGTCGTAGCCGCAGGTGGACGGAAACCCGAGACCGTAGGCTCCCTGCCGCGCCGAAGCCTTGGCGCTCACATTGAGGACGAAGATTGCTTCATGGATGCTGGGAAAGCTCGCGTTCGAGAGACTGATGCCTATTCCTGTCCCGTTGATCGGCAGCGTGTTCGTCGACCCGACGGGGTAGATGTACTGGTAACCGAAGCCGAACGCACCGTGGGGCTGCTGGTACATCTGCGACAGGTTGTTCAGTGGCGACGTGTACGTCAGGGTTATCGTGGCTGTCGTCCCAGGTGCGAGCACCAGCTGCGGGGGAGAGAACCAGGGTTCCCCGCCCGCGATCGCGAAGCCTGAGGTGCTTGAATTCAGATTCGCAAAGATTGCAGGGCAGCTTCGTGGCGTTGCAATCAAAGAAGGCAATATCAGATTATAGAGGAGGAGCGACCCTGTCACTATCAGGAAGATAATGACGTAAAGAGCCCTTCTCCCCATGCGGGCAATCGGGGCGGCCACCGAATATTAGCCTACTCCTTAGAACATGTCCCACACTTCCATGACAGCAGGGGTGCCGAGTCTGAAGCTTCAAGGCTGGACCGTTCGGGTGTTATAGAAACCCGGCGCGAAACGCGTCCCCCTCCCAATTTCGAGTTTTGCACCATTCTCGTGGTCTATACGGATGCCCCGAGACGGCCTTCCTCAGCGGAGGCGCAACGAACCCTATTTATCGCATAAGATTCTTCATGGTTCCTTCCATTCTCTTGAGTTTTCACAGTCAACGGTCGTTGACCAGTCGATAACCGCGTCAAACGTTAGGTCAACGACCGAGGTATTATATCACGGCCAACCCATTGCTTCTTCGGAAAAGTGTGACACAATGGCCGAAGATCAAGATGATTCGTTCAACGCTTCCCGAGCCGAAGTCTTTGAGGCTCTTGGCCATCCTACCAGGATAAGGATTCTGCAGACACTAAGCGAGAGAGCATTGGGATTCTCGGAATTGAAGAGGGAAACTGGAATAGAGAGTAGTGGCCTGCTCGCCTTCCACCTCGGGAAGCTCACAGGTCTCGTGAGGGTGAACTCAGAAGGCTCGTATGCACTCACGGATGAAGGAAGGGAAGCGCTCCGAATAATCGAAGCAAGCAGGAAGCAACTTGGAGGGCGGCCAGGTCCGAGGCCAGCCGTCCATCTACCGCACCAGAAGGCTGTTCTGGCCGGACTTTTGGTGATCCTGGTCGTGCTCGGTTCGGTGGCAGTCTACCAGCAGGAGCAGATTGTGGCTCTGAACAACAATATCTCGTCGAAGACGGTGACTATTGACGGAGTGAGGTATTGGTACTTGAGCGTGCCGCTGCAGAGTGTACTCGGCGCGAAGACTCTCGTTTTTGACCGAGTCAATTTCACAACTGTGTTCGCAGACATAGGTAACTATCCTTTGGGAACGGAGATAAGCGCGTTCAACGTTACCGGGTATCCGTCCATTAACGGCAACACGACGTTCGGGTCTCACAGTGTTACGTGGCTCCCTGAGATCGCCGTCAGCTTCGGAACTGGTGCGGTCGAGTACTGGAACCACTTCACCCTAGCGATTGGCGGCAAGACTCCCCTGAGCATCGCGCCGGAACATGTCAACATCACCTTCACTGATCCTCCAAGGGGCGCGTGGTTTACCCAGCAGAACCACCCTACTGCCGGAATCGGATGGGACGAGACCACAGGTATCATGACCTTCTACGTCAGCGTTAGCTAGGCAATCTGGAAGGCGCAACGAACCCTAACGCTGCAGGAACCGGGCTGACAGTTCGCACATTCGCGAGGCGACTCGAAGGATAAATAGGGCCATTGACGAATCAGCAACGCATGCCCAAGAAGAAGGCGAGGCGTTCATCGAAGCGAGCAAGGAAGTCTCCGAGGAGGGTGAAGAGGGCACCGAAGAGGAAGGTCGTGAGAAGGAAGGCCAAGACGCACAAGCCATCTCCAGCACGCGCACCAATGACCGCTCCTGCAGGGGCGGAAGCGATGGCAGCTCAAGAGCTAGAGGCCTCTCCAACGCCAAAGGTGCCAACTCCTGAACAAAACCCGAATCCAAGCAAAGGAACGGGAGACCAGCCCGTCCCGAATCAAGAGGAACCCAGTCAGTAGGATCGCCTGGCCATTCGCCTCTCTGCTACAGTCGAGCTGAGTCCGAAGACCGCTGCCTGAAGCTGAACACAATAGCCAGCAACGATCCCGCAATCCTTAATAATGATTATATGTATACTTGTAATCATGGAGGACGAAACGACGGTGACTGTCAGAGGCGTGGACCTTCAAACGTGGAAGGACTTCCAGAAGGCGATAATCGACGCCTATGGCAACCTGTACGGGTACGTGGGGCAGGAGCTGACTCGGGCGCTCAAGTTGTGGCTTGAGAAGGGGGGGCTCGAGGAGCCGAAAGGAAAGTCGCAATCCAGCAAGACCACCAAGGAGCTGATCAGGGATGCGATGATCGGCCTAGGAGGAGAGGCCACGATTCAACAGGTCGTTGGCTACGTCAGGGACAAGCACGGAACCTTCAACGCCAATTCAATCTCTACGAGCATGTCAGACCTGTCCGTGAACGGTCCCCCTTCGTCACTCTACCCGGTGAGCCAGAGAATCCTTGAGCGAGTCTCGAGGGGAAGGTACCGCCTCCTGAGAAAGGAGGGCGCAGTGCAGTGAACAGCTTCCAGTCGCTGACAAAGTTCATTCAGAATTTCTCCGTGACGGTGTTGGTGCTGGGGTTTGTCGCGTTCATTGTCTTGTTCCCGTTCATCGTCGCAATCTTCGCTTTGGCCGTCGTCTGGGCCATCGTCAGTCATCATAATCGGACCTGTCAGCATTTCAGGCCCGCGGTTGAGCAGCACACGAGACACGGAGCGAGGCCGAGAAGGAGGTCCTCACGCGCCTTCGAGGGGAAACGCGAAGCTCCGAAGAGAGAACAGGGGACAAGTTCCCCTCATGAAGAAGTGGTTCACCTGTCGAACGGGACGACATTCGATAACGCGGAGGCTCGAATAAGGGAGTACTGCGACATCGAGGTCTACAGGGGATACGACGACCGGCACACCATCGACGACAGGATTACCATGGACGATGTCGAGTCCGCCAACAGGCTCTTTGCTATGATCGACAGGTACGATAGCACAGAAAGCTCCAGAATCGTGGGTGCGGCACAGCTCGAATCGGCACTCACTGAGGTTCCCGACGCCGACCTGGCGTGTCTGGACCATGCAACCTGGCTTGAGCTGGAGCCTAAAGTGAGAGCCCTGCTCGATCAGTTCCTCTCGATAAGAGGGGTGGGACTGGCCAAGGCCACAAAGATACTGCACCTCAAGCGTCCGCATCTGTTTCCCGTTTTGGATTCGTTCGTCGCGAAGTTCCTATCGGGGCAGGGGGTCGTTGCAGTTGGAAAGGGAAGACTGGTCGAGGTCGGACTCAGCATCATGGAGATGGTGCGGGAGGACCTCCAGCGAAACGGAAGCCAATTCCTGAGGCTACAGGAGCGCCTCGCTGGACTCCCTATCCAGCTGACCCCCGTTAGGATGCACGACATACTCTGCTGGAGCCAGGAGAAGTGGGTGGTAAGGGGGAACACTCACGCGGAGTACGGGACTGCGACGAGGTCAATCTAACGAGGGCGAGAGAAGCACGCCGGCCAAGCCCTCACTGCAAAGCACCAGATCAGAGGAAGGCCGCGAGGAAGAAGGCCAGGCCACGTCCCCCAGCTTCAGTTCCGGCACGGCCGATTATGCGGGGAGAAGCTGAAGGAACGTCGCGTCAGGCAGCTCCGACCCCTACGCCTGCGCCATCAGCCGCCTCAACGCCTGCCGAGGAGCCAGGGCAGCAGCCATAAGCTCAAAGCCACCCTCGGAACACTTCTTTCCCAACGGTAACGCAGAATCTGCCGAACCTTCCCCTGGGCTTCTTTTCGCCGTCTAGAGGGAAACTCACGTGGGACGCGGACTGCTTTTCTTATACCGCTCCCTCCTCGACCAGCCCTTCAGGTTCGCCTCCTTGAGGGAGACCGGTTTGATTACGACGCTCTTCCTGTCCGTGTCGATCTCGATTTCGCACGGCTCGCCGATTCTGAAGGGAAACGCCGTGTCCTCGCTGACCTTCGTCGGTACGTAGACCCACACCCTCACGTACTCCCTTCCCTTGCTCACCGACCGTCTCCCTATCACCGTCCCTACGCCTTTCTTCGCTATGACAGACCACGCAAGTGCTAGCGGTTCAGGGAAAGTTGTTTAGCCTTATTCGGTCACCATGTTGATGCACTAACATATTATATATCCCGACTCGAGTGGGTTGGACGCATTGCCTCGCCCAACCAACGGTCTGCTAAAGGCCCTGCTGGAAAGTCTGGGGTACGATGCGAGAGCCCCGGCGGAACTCAGGGGCAAGTCTGGAATACTTCATGACTTCGGCGTGTGCGCCAGCAGGGGGAGAGAGGAGGGAGTAGCAATTGAAGTGGAGGAATCGGGGAGGCCTGTTGACATTTCAGTTCTCGCCCTCTACGCCAAGGCCCTGGATGCGGGCGTAAAGCGGCTGATTCTGGTCACAGACTCGCCCGTCACAGGCGAGGCCATGCGCCTGGCCGGACTGTACGGAATGCGCATCCTGCCTTCCGGAACTTCGACCGAGGAATTGAGACGACAACTCGAGGATTTTCTGCAACCGAACTCGACAGTCCCATTGTCCTGACATCGCCTCCAAGGAAGGAGACCGAGTGACCGCTGCGCCACACTTGGTTCGCTTGACTGTTCTAGGTCCCTTACAGCCTCGTCTTGATGCACTTCCTCCGCGTACCCGATTCGATGCCCCCAAGCGAGCCCTGCGTTAAATATTCGCCTGCCCGATTAGACTGTGAACTCCGCGAGGACCGACCAAGAGGGACACGAACTCACGGAGGCTGGGTGTTGATCGATCTAACTGACCTCGAAGAACCCTAGGAAGTAGCTCGCGTTGAACGTCTTGGCCGAGCTGGAGCTCATCTACCCACCGCTCCACCGTCCGCGCCCGACAGAGGTCACAGCATTGCATCGAGTCGTGAGCCGGACAACCTCGCGAGGGTCAAGCGCCTGCTCGAGGAGATGGACGCTCATTTCGCAAGGATCGAAACTCCCCCTCCGGCTCCCCGTGGGGACGGCGATGTTCAACAAACTCGCTGACTCGCTCCCGCAGGTTGTCCTCGTACTGCTTCTTCATCGTCGTGGTCTTCTCGTCGGAGGCCGACGCGGACCTGGACCGGCCAAACTGACTGGATTCGACCAGATGGCCTCAACAAGGGATGAACCGGAATGATTTCACAAGGGTCTCTCTCTCTGCGCCAACCACCGAGAGCGGGCATGCAAGCACACCGGCTGTCGGCGCGCAGGCTGTTATAACCGTCAGAGCCGTCCCCACACGCGTGGTTCGGGTTGCGGTCGTTGGTGCCGGCACGGCAGGGAAGGCGGCGGCTCTCGCCGCTGCTGGACGCGGCGCCCGCGTGACCCTTTTCGATGCGGGACAACGGCTCCCCGTACCCAAGAGTAGCTGGCCCTCCATCCTCAGCGGAGACGAACGTCAACCGCAGCGTGCGGACGACGGAGACCTCACTCGTGAGGGCGTTGAGATCAGTCTGGGCAGTTCGGTGACGAAGGCGAGCGACGACTTGACGCTGACCGTCGGGGGCCGGAATCCCGGATTCGATGGGGTGGTACTCTCTACGGGGAGCGCTTTCGTACCCGAGCGACTGGAAGGGATGAGGAAGCGAGGGGTCCACGTGCTGGACTCCCTAGCTTCGTTCAGGGACCTTCGGGAGAGGATGCGAGACTACGGGAAGTCGGCGGTCTGCGGTTCAGGTCCGGTGGCAGTGGAGGTCGCGGAGAAGTTGCGTTCCAGAGGCGTCGCAGTGATACTTCTCTCGCCGGGCGGTGCGCTTCCGATGCTGAATGAGGGGCCGAGGAGGGTGGTGCTCGAGGCCCTCTCCTCGTGGGGAATCGAGGTGTGCGCCGCCAAACCGGACAGGGTGGTGGGCGTCGAGGCGGTCGAGGCGGTGATGGCCTCGGGCGAAGTCTACCCGTGCGATTCTTGCGTGATTCTTCCGAGGACAATCCCGCTCGTCCCGGAGGCCCGCGCCATGTTGGGACGCTCGGGCGGGCTGGTGGTCGACGAGTCGATGCAGTCGAGCGTCCCCCGGTTATACGGTGCGGGGGACTGCACGGAGATACACGCGGGGTCGACAACACTCTCCGTGATGTTCGAATCGTCGGCCACGGTGATGGGGAGCGTGGCGGGCGCCAACGCCGCCGGGGAGAAGGTCTCGGCTAAGGTGGTCGGTTCATACTTCAAGGAGTTGCTAGGGGTCGGCATCGCGTCCTCTGGCTTCAGTCTCGCGGAAGCAGTGGGACTGGGTCTGGACGTTGCAGAAGCGAAATCTGGGAAAGGCGAATCGGCCTGCTCCCTGGTCTTTCGGAGAGGCGACAATGCCATCGTAGGGGCGCAGTTGGCCGGGAAGGGCATCATGCGATACGCCGAGTCATTGGCCCTGATCGTCGCCTCTGGTTTGACCCTGCGCCAGCTCGCATATCAGGAGACCGCGGTTTCAAGCGATATATCTCCCATAGCTGAAGCGGCAAGAGAGGGAGTCTGGAAAATCTGATCAAGGTCCTCGTCAGCGACCACGTCGACATCGACAGGCTCTCGCTGGGTCCAGGCTTCTATGTTGACTACAGGCCAGGCATCTCAAGAGACGACCTTCTCAAAGCTGTTGGCGGCTACGAGGTGCTCATCATGAGAAGCAGGACGAAGGTGGACAGGGAGTTGCTCGACCGCTCCCCAAGGCTCAGGCTGGTCGCGAGGCCGGGCACAGGCCTCGACAATATCGACGTGGAATACGCCAAGAGCAAACGCGTCCAGGTGGTCAACAGTCCAGAGTCCCTGGTCGAGGCCGTGGCTGAGCATGTTACCCTGCTGATGCTAGCGCTGAGCAGGAAGCTCGTCGCCGCAGCCGAAGCAACGAAGGCTGGTAAGTGGGAGAAGGAATCCCTCTTGGGAGTCGAACTTGACGGCCGGGTCCTCGGGATCGTCGGGCTCGGGAGGATCGGCAGGAGGATAGGGGAGATAGCCCGGACCCTCGGAATGAAGATTCTCGTCTACGACGTCATTCCAATTGCACCCGAGGTGATTGCGTCGCTTTCGTGCGGGGTAGTCGGGCTCGACGAACTCTTCCATTCGGCCGACTACATCACACTCCATGTGCCCATGACCGACCAGACCAGGCACATGGTCGACGCCGGGCGCCTCGCCTCCATGAAGAAATCTGCATTCCTGATAAACACCTCCAGAGGGGGAGTCGTTGATGAGCACGCGCTTGCGGAAGCCCTGACGAATGGGCGGATAGCCGGGGCCGCTCTGGACGTATTCGAGCAGGAGCCTCCCATGGGCGAGATACTCAGCGCCCCCGGGCTCATACTGACGCCCCACATAGGCGGTCAGACAGCCGAGGCGCAGGCCAACGCCATTACCGTAGTCGGCGAGAAGGTTCGGACCTTCTTCTCACGGGGCTGAATCGCTCAGAACGTTTATCTGTCGAACAAAAACGAGGCGTCAGTCGACCATGTACAGTCAGATTTCGAGGACTTGGCAGGGCATCTTTCACGAGAAGGCTGGCGGCATCCGAGAAAGGGCAGTGCAGCTTAGAAAGGAGCCCGCGCTTCTGAGGATCGAAAGGCCCTCAAGACTCGACAGGGCCAGGTCCCTCGGCTACAAGGCCAAGGAGGGGGTCGTGGTCGTCAGGGCCAGGGTCTCCAGGGGAGGGATGCGCAAGAAGAGGCCCAGCTCAGGCAGGCGGCCCAAGCACATGGGCACCGTGAAGATAAAGTCCGACGTCTCGTCGCAGACCGTCGCGGAGCGGAGGGTCTCGGAGCGGTATCCGAACATGAAGGTACTAGGTTCGTATCTCCTTTGGAAGGACGGCAGGTTCGCTTGGTACGAGTGTGTGCTCGTCGACCCGCTCAATCCGTCGGTCAAGAGCGACTACAACTACCGAAGGGTGCTCGGCGTAATCAGCTAGGGGCCTGCTTCATTTCGCTGCTGTGGCCCGGAAAGATCTTGGAGTTCGGGTCGACGTATGCCTTCGCCACGTTCACGGCTATTGCGGCATCAGCGTACCCGGTCGCAATCAGGTTCAGCTTGACCGTGTCCGTCGGACCGGCGATGTCTCCTGCCACGTACACACCGGGAACCTTGGTCTCCATCCTTCCGTTGCAGACGATCTCCCTCCCATTGATCTCCAGGCCCCAGTTCTTGATGGGCCCCAGGTCGGCCCTGAAACCGATGTTGACCAGGATGGCGTCCACGTCCAACGTGGTCTCCTCCTTGCTCCTGTTGTCGAAGATCACCGCCTGCCTCACCGTCTTTCCGTCGCCGATCACCTTCTTCACCTCGTAGAAGAGCTTGATGTCAACGTTGGAGTGCATCAGGTCGGTTACGCTCTGCTCGTGGGCCCTGAACACGTCCCGCCTGTGGACCAACGTTATCTTCCTGGCCGTGTCCTTCATGTTGAGAGCCCAGTCGACCGCCGAATCGCCCCCTCCCACGATAAGGAGCCTCTTGTCCCTGAAGGCCGACTTGTCCCTGACGAAATAGGAGACCCCCCTCCCCTCATACATCGGGACGCCCTCGGCTTCGAGTTTGTTGGGCGCGAACGCGCCCACTCCCGCCGCAATTAGTATCGTCTTTGTGTAGTGCTTGTCCCCAGTGTCGGTGGCGAGCTCGAAGACTCCATCTCGCTTCTGGATGGAGGTGACCTTCTCCCCGAGCACCACCGTGGGCCTGGCCTGGAATGCCTGCTCGACGAGGTTCTTCACAAGGTCCTTTGCGAGGATCCTGCTGTAACCCGGTACGTCGAAGATGTACTTCTCAGGATACAGCACCGCAACCTGGCCGCCGGGCTCCTCCAGGGCGTCTATCACCTTCGTCTTCATCTGTCTGAGGCCCGCGTAAAACGCGCCGAAGAGGCCGGTCGGGCCGGCACCTATGATTGTAATGTCGTAGACGTCTTGGGGCATCACCCTTCGTTTTTCGCCAATTTCGTTGGGTGTATAAGCCTTGTCGTATTCTACGCGAACCCGCTCGCAACGGGGTCAGAGGGCTTGATGATTTCCCTGAGGAGGACCGTGGCGTATCCTCCTCTGGGGAGCATGAAATCCAGCTCGGCCTTTTTTCCCGAAACATCGCTGTGCGCGTCAAGGACCGAGAGGTGAGGCCTCCTGAACCCGCCCTCGACGCTCACTTCCTGCATATCCCGAACGAAGAAATCCCGTGGCGCAACTCCCTCGTCTGCCATCACCTCCAAGAGGCACGCGTCGAACCTCGAGCCGTAGTCCCTGCATGCGTATCCGGCGAGCTGGACCAGAGGCACCGCACCCTCGGTCATCGGCTCCTTCACACCGTGCACCTTCGTCAGGTTCAGGCCTTCCGGGGAGACCTGGCCCCAATTGTCGCCGCTCTCGGCGGTCGAGATGTCGATTCCCTTTCTCAGTGCGAGGCTGATCGTCCTGTTCAGCAGATATGATTGGAACGCCCTTGTGTAGAGCCTCCTGACCGTGATCGGCGCGGCCCTGAGGCCGCCGATGACGTCATCGGGCTTCCTGGCCATGTGGTGCGCGACCATCCTCTCGATGTCTTGGTGCGGTGGCAGCATCCTGAATCCTTCATCATACCTCCCCTCCGACATGAGACGCCTGGCTTCACGCGTCGTTTCTTCGTCGAGACTCCTTGGCTGGCAGAGCATCAGGTCCAGCGCTTCCTCGTACTTTCCGCGGACGAGCGAACGGCCCACCAAATGTGTGAGCGAATCCCTGGCTCCGAACCTCTGGAGCCCGAAGAAGTTCGGCAGCCTCAGCAAGGCGGCCATCTGCAGGATGAGCGCGATGCGTGCTCCGATTTCCGGGCAGCAGTTCCTCAGGACGATCCTGAACTTGTTGCCGACCGCCATGGAGCGCGATATGGGCCGTGGCAGGTAGCCCACGAGCACGGCGGTGAAGTTTCTATCTTCCACTCTGGGCGGGCGCTCCGACCTGCTGCTGGTCGGACTCATGAATTGGACCGCAGAGGCCCGCTTGTCCTTCATTCCGGCGTGGGCCACCCTGCTCTTTAGCGCCGAGGCCAACGCTCTCTCCACATGCAGCGTGTCAATCGACCGCTTCTCCACACGATAAAGCGGAACGTACCCAGGGAGAGGGTCCTTACTGATCGGGAGTTCCTGGAGGGCCTCCTCCACGCGGAAGTCTTCTGGACTCGTTCTCAGTCTTGCTTCGCAGGCTGGCGCGTCGCTCGCGTACACCTCCATGCCGACCGCCCTGTCGGAATCGGGCGGCAATATCATAGGAGCTTGAGCTTCCCAGTCAATCCGTCGACCTGCTCGTCGGGTCCGGGTCCAATCCCCAGACAGGTCACCGTGCCCGGCTCCAGCTGGGTCAGCCCCATGTCCTGGATCAAGGCCGCGGGCAGGTGGGCGCTCCTCGCCTTTCTGAAGAGCTCCTGGAGCTCTTCCTCGGACTGCACCTTCAGAACAACTTTCTTCTGGCCCGCTGTCTTCCATCCCTCGAACCAGCCTTCCCTGCGCTTCATCGCTTCCTCGGCCGACGCCAGCGACGCGTGGGCGACCTGAGCCGCGAGCTTCCCCTTCCCCATCTTGACGTCGCTCCTAACGACTATCGCCTGTTTCACGCCAGGATCTCACCAACGGTTATTACCAGTGGGGTTAAGGCTTCCGCAGCAGGTTTCCGTTTCTTGGGCAGGCCGTATGACGTCGTCGTAGCAGGCGGCAGTATCGCAGGGCTCGCTTTCGCAGCAGAGGCGGCCAAGAGGGGCATCTCGGTCCTGGTGGCTGAGGAGCATGAGGAGATTGGCGAGCCCGAGAAATGCGACGGGCTGGTCAGCCTTCGGGGCCTGAGGCGGTATGGCTACGAACCCGAGAAAGAGGTGGTTCAGAACCAGATCGCATCCGGCGCAGTCCACTCTTCGTTCGGCAGAGACCTTGTCGTGAACGCGACGGCCCTCGACGTCGTGGTGCTCGACCGGAGCGCCTACGACAAACAGGTCTGCGAGAAGGCCGAATCCTGGGGCGCGACGGTCAGGACGGGGACGAGGGTAACGGGATGCCGCGAAACAGAGGATGGAGTGTCCGTCAAGGTGGGTGAAGAGACCCTCGAGGCGAAGTACTATGTGGACGCTACTGGACCAGCCTCCTCGCCCAGGCGGGGCATCATTCCAGCCGCGAAGTATGAAATCGAGGGGGACTGGATCAAGGAGAGGGTGGTCGAGGTGTTCCTGGACGTCGAGAAGTACCCCGGCTTCTTCGCATGGGTGATACCTTTCGGCCCCGGGCTCGCAAAGGTCGGAGCCGCCGGCAGGGGGCTCCACGGGTTCAGGGCTCTCGACTCGTTCCTTCACTCGAGGCCGCACAAGGTAATCCGCAAGGTCTCCGCCCCGATCTACGTGGGCGGTCCGGCTGAATCCTTCGTGTCCGGGAGGCGGATCCTCGTCGGCGAGTCCGCGGGTCAAGTCAAACCCACTACCGCCGGCGGCATCATGACCTCGCTGGCGGGCTCCGTCATTGCTGCAAGGTGGGTCTCCGACTCCCTTCAGCTGAACGACCGCTCACTGGTCAACAGCTACCAGTCAGACTGGGAGGAGCGTTTCCTGAAGGAGATGAAGAGCATGCTGAGGCTGAGAAGTGTCATCGACAAGATGTCCAACAAGGACCTGGATTCGATCCTGGCCGCCGTCTCGACGCCGAAGCTTGTCACGAGACTCTCTCAGTCCGACTTCGACTTCCACGCGACAGCGCTGCTCGGAGCGCTCGGTGTCACCGGTCTCCTCAAGGTCGCCAGGGTGGTGGCCTCCGCGGAAGCTAAATCGCTTCTCCTGGGGTCCTGACATCGCTTCCGTTCAGGGTTCTGGAAAGTCTTAGGCGGATTCGACCTCCCTTCCCGAACTGGAAACTTTCGTCGGACGGCTCGCGTTCTGAATCAGCGTCCTCCACTTGTCCTCGCCCCGCACGATGATTCCTGCCCTGTCCGCAGGAGTCGCACCGTCCAAGCCCATGTGTGGCCTGACGAAGTTGTGGTAAATCTGGTAGCCTTTGAGGATGGGCGTATCCTTCCGCTTCAAGCCCCGCATCACCTTCTCCCTGTCCCTGAACTCCCCGTTCATCCTCTCCATTTTGTTGTTGTTGTGGTCGCCCTTCAGGGTGATGTGCGCTATGTGGACTGTCTTGACCTCGTTCGGGTTGTAGATGTTCCTGTATTCCTTTTTCCACGCCATGTGGTAGCCATGAAGCCCGTCCGTGATGAAGGTCTTTGGTTTCTTGCCCATCAGTTCGCGGGAACGGGCGAGGAGTTGCCTCGCGTCATGCGTGTCTTTCGTGTCCGCGACCTCCTGAGCAATCCAGAATCGGGTCTCGTCGTCCATCATGGCGAAGAGGTATTTCATCTGACCCCTGACCTTCAGATAGACCTCGTCGGCTCTCCAAGTGTCGCCCACCTGTGGGGTAATCTTGTCGAGATACTTCTCCATCAGCCCGATGTATTTTCCAATCCAGTTGAGAACCGTCCTGTGCGAGACGCGGACTCCCAACAGCTTGAGCGACTTGGCCGTGTTCCTCGAACTCTCGCCTGAAAAGTAGAGTTGGAGGGCTGTCGTTATGGCCTTCGGGTTGTGCTTCATCCTCTCGAACCCTACGTTCACCGTGAAGTATCTGAGGCAGTCCAGGCAGTTGAACTTCTGGATGTCGCCCGACTTGTTGTGCCTCACGCCGTCCTTTACCAAGTGTTTCGAACCGCAGGAGATGCACCCGTCCGTTGTCTCGAAGTCGGCGAGAATCCCAAGCTCGACCGCGCTCCTCAGCTTCTTGGAGAACTCGACCGCGTAGATGTGCTTGCACTTCTCCTGTCGGTAGGTCGAGTCGGGGCAGGAGCAGAGCCACCCCGCCTCGGTGGCTCTGACCTGATAGTCGCCGTTCCCCGCCTGACTCTTCACCGCGTAGGTGTTCTCGTCCAGCCTGCGGACTTGGTCGCCCAAGTCGCAGATTTGCCTGCCACGCTCTTCACGGAGTAATGCCGCTTGGCTCATCTGTCCATCAGCTCCCTTTCGTTCTCTTGGGCTTCGAGCATTTGGAAATATTCCTCGTCGCCCATTTCTTGGCGGAGTTCCTCTGGGTTCATGCCCATATCCCCATACACCGACAATATAAGAGTATAGGAATATGGGGATTGAGCGTGGTTCCCCGAATTGGGCATACACATATATACTGTTCCCCATAGAACCATAGACCATGACCGTGAAGGAAATCGTTGAGCTTGAGGACGAGCTTGATTCGCTATTCAGGCGGACGATAGCAGATACAAAGGGTCTCCACAAAGGTGTGATTAAGGAAGCGTTTGAGGAGGCAATCAAAGCTTGGATAGAAAAGAACCGAAAGAAGAAGTGAGGCAGGATACGATGGCGAAGTTAGAGGAGGAAATCAAGAAGAAGCAAGTGGACATGATGACTATCCTCATCAAATATGCCAGAGACAGACATTTGATAGAAGACATGACAAAGAGCGAATCAGACGCCGCAGACAAGGAAACCAGTCCGAGCGCGAAGTCAATCCACCTAACGGCGAACCTATCTTTGGAGGTTATGGTTCAAGCTTATCGACTGGCGAATGGGGTCTATCAGGAGTTGGAGAATATCTATGGCCTCCAACTCGACCTATTGAAGATAATCGGAGATTTCAGGGCGAGTCTCCCAGACGACATGCAAGCAGGGCTTGACGGGAGATTGGAACGGTTCAGAAAGGGAATCAGGACGAAGTTGGTGAACGAATCAGACAAGGATTTCCTCGAATGGTTGCATGGCTTCTTCAACGAACGTTTGGGTGCCTGAAAATGTCAGAGAGACAACTTAAGTTGGCTTTGCTTGATGAGATGAAGAAAGTTTCGGAGTATCAATCAACCTATCTTGAGCTTTCCGAGGGAGCTTTCATGCTTCTGAGACGCCTTATCGGATATTATGAGAGATACGGATTGGACATGCCTGAACGCGAGCGGGTTCACACGATTTTGAGCAACGCCATGAAACTCTTGGAGACGCACTCGAAACTTAAGGAGGCGATTCTATCTAAGCAAGGGGTATCCGACGAAAGTTTCCACGACAACGACCCGACGGAGAATTCCCACTACCCCGTTCAGCAACATATATCAGCCTCTCTTCGAGAGGGTTTTCACCTGAAATGTCACAGACGACCATATCGCTGCCTCTGTGCAGCTCGTGCAACAGGCCCGTCAAGCCGGGAGAAAGGGCCTCGAAGTTCTTCTGCCCAAACTGCCACGAGGTGCTCATATGGAGGTGCCAGAAGTGCAGGAAGTTTTCGCGCAGGTACAAGTGCGCGAACTGCGGCTTCGAAGGTCCCTAGGTGGGCATTTTGGGTTCTTACGTAATCAGGATCAAGGTCCTACCGGAAGACACGACCACGGAGCATCAGAAGATCGTCGACTCTGTCAAGGAGAGACTCCCTGGCTTCGCGCAGGTGAGGACACAGAAGGTGGAGCCCATCGCCTTTGGGCTCTCGGCCATAATACTCGACATCGTGGCCCCAGAGGAGGAGGGCGTGGTCGACAAGGTCGAGCAGTCTGTCACTAGCGCTCCCTTGGTCGGTCAATCGGAGTTGATGGGGGTCAGCCGCATGTCGAGCAAGCTCCCTCCCAGCTGAATGGGCCTTCGGCAGAGCTTTTATACCCCGCTAGGCCTTGAGGCTTTTGCCGTTTTTCCGGGATGTAATCCTATGAAGTATCCTCTGAGATATGCGGCCTTCGAGTGGCTGAAGGAGAAGAAGAGCGCAACCGACGTCGACCTACTCGAGGCGCTGAACAAGAACGGGAGCAAGTGCTCTCCCGACGAGCTTAACAAGCTCCTCATGCAACTCGAGATACTGGGCCTTCTTACCGTCCGCTGGGTTTCCAAGGACAAGCGGAGGCTCGAAGCAGTCGAGAAGCAGGAAGAGGAAGCCCGCATCCCGCGCATCAACGAATAAATGGCGCCGCGAGCCCACCGACCCAATCATGGGCGTTGACCTGGGGGACGCGATCCCCCGAGAGAAGATAAGGCTCGAAGATATCGGCGGCTGGACCCTCGCCGTCGACGCTTACAACACCCTATACCAGTTCCTGGCGATAATCAGGGGAGCAAGCGGCGAGCATCTCAAGGACTCGAGTGGAAGGGTGACCTCCCACATCAGCGGGCTCTTCTATCGAAACGTGAACTTGATGGAGCTTGGCATCAAGCTCGTGTACGTCTTCGACGGCAAGCCCCCGGAGCTGAAGGCCGAGGAGATTGAGCGGCGGTCTGCGCAGCGGAGGGAGGCCAAGGATCAGTACCTCAGGGCGCTGAAGGCGGGGGACGTCGTCCAGGCTAGGAAGTTCGCCGAGGCTTCAACCTCGCTTAGGCGCGACATGGTGGCTGACGCCAAGCAGCTGCTGGACGCCATGGGAATACCCTACGTCGATGCCCCCTCCGAGGGGGAGGCCCAGGCGTCGGTGATGGCGGCAGAGGGCACGGTCAACGCCGTCGCCTCGCAGGACCACGACTCTCTCATCTTCGGAGCTCCGGTCCTCGTCCGCAACGTGACCATCTCCGGCAAGAGGAGGCTTCCGAGCAAGGGGATCACGATCAACGTCCAGCCGGAGAGGATTGCCTTGAAGGCCGTGCTCGAGGAGACCGGCCTGTCGCGAGAACAGCTCGTCGACTTCGCAATCCTTCTCGGCACCGACTTCAACCCGGACGGCTTCGAAGGAGTAGGGCCTGTCAGAGCCCTGAAGTACCTCAAGAAGTACGGCAGCCTCGAGAAGATCTCGGAGCTCAAGGAAGAGGTCGAGAAGGTGAACTACGCTGCGATCAGGAACCTGTACCTCGACCCGCCAGCGACGAAAGGAGTGAGGCCGGAGTGGAAACAGGTGGACGCGCGGGGGGTTTCCTCCTTCCTCGTTGACGAGCACTCGTTCTCACCGGAGAGGGTGGAGGCGGCGTTGGTAAGGGTGAGCGCGGCGAAGACCGCCCAGTCGGAGACGCTGGAGAAGTGGTTCGGGTGAGCGGCGCAGATGCGCTGCCCGACCTCGAGGAGATAGAGAGGGCAGAGGAGAGGATCAGGAGGTTCATCCCACCCACCCCTCTCGAGTACTCCGCAAGGCTCTCGTCAATGCTTGGGAGGGAAGTCTACCTCAAGCTCGAGGCCTTCCAGCCCATTCACGTGTTCAAGATCAGGGGCGCCCTGAACAAACTCATCCAACTGGGCGACTCCGCCATGAAGAAGGGAGTCGTAACCGCTTCGTCGGGCAACCACGGGCTTGCCATAGCTTATGCAAGCCGCATGTTCGGGACAAGGGCGGTCATCTGCGTCCCAGAGAACGCCAACCCGCAGAAGGTCAGCGCCATCGAGGACCAGGGTGCGGAGGTGGTGAGGTTTGGCAAGGGGTATGACCAGGCGTATGAACACGCCCTCCGCATCGCGGAGCGCAGGAAGCTCACCTTCGTCCATGCCTTCAACGACAGGGACGTGATAGCAGGGCAGGGGACGTGCGGGCTGGAGATGGTCAGACAGCTGGGCGACCTCGACTCGGCCGTCGTCGCCATCGGGGGAGGCGGACTGATCTCCGGGATATCGATCGCGCTCAAGCGGAGCCTCAAGAGCGTGCGGGTGTACGGGGCGGAGACCACGGCCATCCCCTCTATGTACGCGTCAATCGAGGAGGGGAGGATGGTGCGGGTGAACCCGAAGCCGACCATCGCCGACGGAATGCAGTCATCCATTCCGGGCGAGCTGACCTTTAAGGCCGTATCGAAATTCGTCGACAAGATTGGCCTGGTCAACGACAGGCAGCTTGAGGACGCAATCTACGACCTGCTGGTCAACACGGGGGTGCTTGCCGAGCCGGCGGGGGCTTCGCCACTGGCCGCGCTGAAGGGACCGCTCAGGAAGGAGAAGGGGAGCAAGACAGTACTCGTGGTCAGCGGAGGCAACATCTCCGTCGCCCTCTTGGCCAAGATACTCAAGCGAAGAGTGAAAGGAACTCCCTGAGGCTCCTCGCCTCCAGGTAAGGGTTGTTCAACTTCTCCTCGCCTAGCGTCCTGGAAGGAACGCCGCCGTAATCGTGCCCCGGGTAGAGCACCGTCGAAGCCGGCAGAGTCAGGATAGCGTCGTAGAGGCTGTGGTAGATCTCCTCGGCCGCACCTCTTTCGAACTTGCCTATTGTGCCGACGAAGAGCGTGTCGCCCGTGAACACCTCTCTTCCGTCGTAAAGGCAGATGCTGTCCTCGGTGTGGCCAGGGGTGTGCAAGACCCTGACTCTGCTCCGTCCCAGCTCAAGACTCTCCCCATCGCGGACCGAAACGTCGTGGTCGATGGGGGAAGAGGCGTGGGCCGCGACCTTTGCCCCCAGCTCGCCTGCAAGCTTCCGCAGCGTAGAGGTGTGGTCGAAGTGCTCGTGCGTGGCGACCACGAGCTTCACCCTCGCGCCCGAGGCCTCGGCCGACTTCACGATTGGCCGCGTCTCCCAGCCCGAGTCCACGACCAGCGCCTCCTTGCTCGCCTCGTCGACCACGAGGTAGACGAAGTTGTCCATGCTCCCGACCTTCATCTGGAAGACCCTGAGGCTATTCATCTTACGGCTCGCAGGTCATGCGCGCGACTGTCATGTTTATGAACCTCAGAGCTCCGGTTCGGCGAAGGTTGCCCAAGCTCGCGGCCAAGAGACCCTCTGATTCGGCCATCACGACTGTGCGTCTCATGATGCCGACCGATGCAAACGTCCTCGGAAACGTATTCGGTGGCGCAATAATGAGGTACATGGACGAGCTGGCGGCCATCGTGGCGTGGCAGCACGCGGGCAGGAACGCCGTGACCGCGTCCATCGACAGGATGAACTTCTACGCTCCGGTCTACGTGGGAAACGTGCTTGTCCTGAAGGCTTCGGTAAACTACGTCGGTCAGACATCGATGGAGGTGGGCGTGAGGATCGAGGCCCACGACCCGGCTACCGGAAAGACCGCACACACCGGCTCATGCTACCTCACCTACGTCGCGCTGGACGAGAAGGGCAGGCCGACCCCCATCCCGAAACTGATTCCCCAGACCGTTGACGAGGAGAGGCGTTTCAAGCAGGCGCTCACTCGCAGGAAACTGAGGGAGGCCGAGGTGGAAGCCTTCCGCGAGCCCTGAGCATTCAACCGTCCTATACCCAGAAGCTCAACATTTCTTAGGGTCTTCAGCTTTACATCATCATCAGGCAATCGACCCCATTGGCGGACTTTACGACCGCGTTCAGGGTGCAGAGCATGCGGAGTGGCAACCCAGCGGTCTACCTACTCAAGGAGCAGTTCGAGAGCTTCGTCGGTTCTTCACACAGGGTGGACAGCTGCGATTGGATAGCGCGCTGTTTCTACCAGCTCGAACAGTATGGCGAAGCCGGTTCCTGGTACGAGGCGGCGGGGAGCCTGCTGTATTCAACGCAGGGACTCCGCCCAGAACTCCGTGCCCTGACGGCCCTGGAGGAGTACGAGAGGGCGCTGGAATGCTACGAGCGAGCCGGAGATGAGAACTCTATGGACGATTGCTCAGCGGTCGTAGAGAGGCTGCGCCGGGCGTGCGCCCCTGCCTGACGTCCCTACTGGCCCTCCTATTCTTCCTGCTTGGTCTTCCGCCTGTTGACCGTCTTCAGATGGCACTCCTCGCAGACCGGCTCCTCCTTTGGCCCGACCCTGAAGGTGTGAGCGACCACTTCCAGCTCGGTGTCGCAGAAGTAGCACTTCGGCTTCAACTCGGGCTCCCCTTGGACGCGTAGACCCTCCTCCTCTCAAACTTACCCCTGCTCTTGAAGTGCCACACCTCCGCATCCCCGTTCGACTCCCTCGCCCACCGGACGAGCTCCTCGAGCTCCTCCTTCTTCACCCTGGCCCTTCCGCTCTTGACTTGCACCAGAAGGAGCTTGCCTCCCTTCGCAGCGAAGACGTCCACGGCTCCGTGGGACGCGGCGCTCCTGGAGACGACCCAGCCGTCGCCTCTCAACATCGACATGGCCTTGTACTCCTTTGATCGACCTCTTTGATAGAGGCGATTAGGCAATTGCTATCAGATCCTTCACACCACAAAACACGCCTCGATTCTCTGGGGTCAGCTTCAGGGCATAGGCTGCAAGATTAGGCTTTACGAACAGAGTGTAGTACTTCATCCTTAGGGCGTTCGCCAAAGAGGCGGCTGATCGTTGAAGGCGACCACTCTTACCTATACAGGTAGTCACATCTATCAAGACCCGTTCGCCTCGAAGCGTAGCCACAAAGTCGAAGGGGATAGATGTTCTTACTTGGGTCACGTCATAGAGGTCAGTGAATCCTATTCTGGGAAGAATCGTCTCAAAAGCGAGCTTCTCTGCTTGCCTGCCTATTTCGAAGTTCGATTTTCCCCAGATTCCATGTCTACGAGAATAGGCGTACTGCCTGACATGTTGTCTGTTCTTCGATACGTACCTTCCATGCATCGCGGTATTGCCCTCGGTCCGACATTTGGGAGAACAGTACCTCTCGCTCCATCTGACGTTCCTTCTGAACAGGCTCCCACAAGTGTCGCACACTACTTCGTCAAGCCTCCACGACCCTGCCGGCCTCCGTCTTCTAAGTTTCTCACTCGCCGCATCTGCCATATGCTATGAGCCGTGCTCCGTTCCGACTTTGGAATTTGAGACGGATAAGCTCTTGTTCCGAATCTCGAGCCCAGACACGAGCAGCACTGAAACTAAGATCAACGCAGCTCCCGTCCAAGTGAGCGTGGTCATCGCCTCGCCCAGAAAGTTTGCCGAGATCGCGAACGTGGTGACCGCGGTCTGGTCAAGCCCGACCGCGCTTCGCTGGTCAACCACATTCGCGCCGATTCATACGTTTCACGAGCCTTTGAGCCCCAATACGGGTAAGCTTATCACGGCACCGATGGGAAGACGCGTGCAGGCATCATGGACCAGCTCAGGGAATCGATGAAGGGTGTGGAGCGTCTCCTCTCCGACCAGCTGGAGCGGCGAGACAGGCTCCTGAAGGAAAGCAGGGACGCCATTTCATCTTGCTCACGGGCGATCATCAGCGTCCATAGTGGAAAGATGGCGGATGCTGGGAAGGAGCTTGCGAGGGCTCGCACCTTGCTGAAGTCGCTGAAGAAGCTCGCCAACGGCCCTGTATCCAGATACCTCGTGTCCCCGGAAACCGAGTACGTGGAGGCCTCCGCGGTATACTCGTTGGCGAAGGGGAGGCCGATACCCTCGAGAGAATCGCTGGACGCCTCGCCCGACGCCTACCTTCTCGGCCTGCTCGACACGGTCGGCGAGCTGAAGAGGCTGGTCCTCAACTCACTCATGGAGGGAGACGTCAGGAAGGCTAAGAAGTTCTTCGGGCACATGGAGTCGCTCTACGCGGTCTGCTCACCCCTGGCGGTCTACGACCACGTGGTCAGCGGGACGCGCAGGAAGATAGACGTGGCCAGGATGCTGGTGGAGGACACCCGCGGGCTCATCACGGAGGAGGTCAGAAGGGAATCTGTCGTCTCGTCCATGGACAGGGTCTACAAGAGACTTGGCGGCAGCTAGGCGAACTCTGCGAGTATCTTCGACGTCTTGACTCCCGGGCTCAACGCGCCGAGCCTCACGACCTTCAGATGCATCCCTCTCCTCCATGCTTCCCTCGCGATATCCGCCTCAGCATGGTACTGGTCGTAACCAAGCGCGACCACGTCAGGCTTCACCCTTTCGAGGGAGTCGTAGATGTTCCCTTCGACGCCGAGAATTGCCGCGTCGACAGCCCTCAACGAGGTGAGAAGCGCGAGCCTGTCCTGCTCTGAAGAGATGGGTTCCCTCCCCTTCCTCTTTATGATCGTGGAATCCCTGGCCACAACCACGACGAGGACGTCGCCCAGCTTCTTCGCCTGAGCTATTGTGTAGAGGTGGCCCGTGTGGATTATCTCGAAGCTTCCGCCCATGAAGACGACCTTGATCTTCCTCCTTCCCTTCGCCGTGAGCTTGGGGCGAGAGGTTCTCCCCTCGACGAGGCCCTTGGCCTTCATCGACGAAAGATGACCAGCCACATTCCTTGGTCGGTCACCCATCCTCCTCGCCAGTTCCTTAGAACTCGCTTCATCAGTCAGTTGCAGTGCGAAGATCTCGCACAGGATTTGCTTGTCGTTCAACTCCTACCACTCGACCTTGACGACGCCCGAGAAGTTCAGCGAGTCCAGCAGCCCTTCCGCGTATCCTATGCTCAGCATTGCCAGCTCGTCATCTCCCTTGGCCAGGAAACTCTCTGCATCCCTCATGTAGAGTTCCACGTTATCGACCACCGATTCATACTGTTCGCCAAGCCTCCCTCTCACGGACTCGAGGGCTCTCCTCGTCTTCTCGACGTATCTGGGGACCAGGGTCTGTGCGGTCCGTTTGACGTTCTCCGAATTGCCGTGCACTCGTTCCGCCGCTGTGCCGGAGAGAGCCTCGATGGCCTCTGACTCTGTGAAATGGAGCGAGCCCGGAATTACGATGCTGTGGGGCGCTCCCCCGAAACTTCTTTTCTCGAGTTCGGAGAACGACCCTGCGGCATAAGCCTCGTCGGCTCTGCCCAGCCTGCTCAGTACCAGCGCGAACGTGCCATCTGAGACCACTCCACGCTTGAAGTTGGCCTCTGCGTCCAGAAGCCCTCGGAACGCCTGGTTGGGAGATGCTCCTTCACCCCTCTCCACGTCATACTCCAGGAGCAGCAGGGTGTGGGCACCTTCAAGCAGGTTCTCATGCAGAGTCTGGTAGACCTGCGAGAGCGGCCTCGAGTCCCTTGTGACCGTGACCGTCCTGGAGAACTTGTAGAAGTGGAGCCCTGATGCGCTGGCGACGGCCGTCGCCACGGTGGCGGAATGGACTATCCTGGTTGCGATTCCCGCCCTCGCCGCCCTGACCCTCAGCTCGCCGTGTGTGGTGGCAATCATTGGGTCCCCGGGAACTGCGAGCACGACCCTTCTCGCCTTCGCTTCCGCCAGGATGGACTTCCCGTCCTCTACGTACTCCCTGTCCACCACGGTGAGGTGCCTGCCGCTTCCCTTCTCGAGCTCGCTGATCAGGCTTGGGTCGTGCGGCGTGGTATAGTATTCGAGGAACACTTCGTCGGCTTTCCTGAGCTCCTCCAGTCCCTCGATGCTGATTCCTTTGGGCCCGAGTCCGAGGCCCACGAACGTCAGACTTCCCATCGGATTCTTTCGAACCACTCGTCGGGTAATAAAGTAAATATCCACGACAAGATTTACCCCGAGCCTGCGGGCCCGTGGCTCAGCCAGGTTAGAGAGAGATCTCGACTTAAGCGGCTGGCTCTTAGCTAGCTCATGGGAGATACCAGCATGTCGTGGGAGGCGCAACAGCGTCCACGAGTTCGAATCCCACCGGGCCCGCCCAAGACTCGAATGCCTCTTCTGCGCCCCGAGATGGGCCATCATCTTCTCCTGCTGCCTGCCCAGCTCGATTCCGCGCTGTTTATAGAAGGAATTGCCAATGGGGCCGCGCCTTGTACACGAGCACCATAATCGACGACGAGGCTCACTGCATGCAGGTCATGAAGGGCATGGAGAACGCTTTCTCCCGAAAGGACGAGTCATACTTCGTCGCTGTGCTGAAGAAGGAGCCGAGCCTAGTGCTCAGGGTCCATGCTGTCTGCATACTCGCGGAGGTGGGGGGTGAAGCGTCCATTCAGCCGCTCGCCGACGTGCTCTTTCACGACCCGGACCCGCTGGTCAGGCACGAAGCCGCGTTCTCACTCGGCCAGATAGGGCTCTCTGCCGCGGACGAAGCTCTGGAGAAGGCGATGCTCTCCGACCCCGACCCAATAGTCAGGCACGAATCGGCCGCTGCATTGGGTTCGATAGGAAGCGCCTCTGCCGAGGCGGCGCTGCGAAAGGCCCTCTCCGACAAGGCCGAGATTGTCAGCAACTCTGCCAGAGCGTCTCTCTTCAACATCGAGTTCCTCAAGCGCTACTCGGTCGGCGCCTCCGCCAGGGAGAGGGCGCCCAGACCCTGACACTCACTTCGTGAACGTCGCCTCGAGGGTCCACGAAGACATCTTGATCCTCCTGTCAGAGAAGCCGCTGGAGGACAGTGCGGTTACGTCCTCCCTTCGCGTTCCGTGCCTGGTCAGCCAGCTCCTGACTATGTCCCTGACGTAGAACCTCCCTCCGAGCTTCAGAATCCGCTTCGCCTCGGCGAAGGCCGCGGTCCTGTCCCTGAAATGGTGAATGGAGTTCAGCGAGAATGCGATATCGATGGTAGAGTCTGGAATGTCCGCCAGCCTTTCCGCCCCCGTCACAAGGACCCGGACGTTGGCCAGCCTCTCTGCCAGGAGCCTTCTTTCGATTAAGGCTGCGCGAGACGTGTCGGGTTCCACAGAATAGACCAGCCCGTCGGGCCCGACGACACCCGCTGCCGCGAGGGTGAACAGGCCCTTCCCGGCTCCCAGGTCGGCTACCCGCATCCCCTTGCTCATCCCAATCTTGGCGAGCCGAATGGATGGATGGGTCTTCACCGAGCGTCCTGAGCCTCTCCTCCAAGAGCAGCCTCACGGTTCCGCTGGGGTTGCAGCCGCCCTAAATCCTCTCCGCACGGGCTTGCGTCGCTCAGCCGGTCAAACCCTTAAGATACTCGTACGCCGCCGATGGCCTTGCCCTTGAGGCTTGCAGGCAAGCGGGCCCTAGTCACTGGTTCTTCTCGGGGCATAGGCGCGGAGGTCGCCCGAGTCTTCGCAAGGGAGGGCGCCCAGGTCGTCGTGAACTACAGGACCTCGAGAGAGGACGCCGGGAAAGCGGTCAAGGCGATTCGGAGGGCGGGAGGCGATGCCTTCGCCGTAGGGGGAGACGTGTCGGACCCGAAGAGCGTATCCCGGATGTTTGCAGAAATCAAGCGGCGCCTCGGGGGCCTTGACGCACTCGTGAACAACGCCGGGCTCTCCGACCCTTCACTGTGGAACCCCAAGCTGCAAGACACGACTCTGGAAATGTGGCAGAAGGTATTCGCCGTGGACGCGTTCGGCACATTCCTCTGCAGCCAGGCCGCGGTCCCCCTGATGAAGGGAGGGGGTTCCATCGTCAACATCGCTTCGACTCCTGCGCTCTCGGGAGACGTGGAGGGGCTTGTCTACGCGTCGGCCAAGGGCGCGGTCGTGTCGATGACGAGAATGCTCGCCAAGATGCTGGCTCCGAGGGTACGCGTCAACTGCATGGTCTTCGGCTCATTTGAGACGACTTGGGTGGACTGGCTGGACAGGAAGCAGCTGCAGTACTACAGGTCGAGCATTCCTCTGAAGAGGTTCGGCAAGCCCCGAGACGCAGCGAACCTCGCTCTGTACCTGGCGAGCGACGAGTCCAGCTACGTCACCGGGCAGTCGTTGGTGATAGACGGCGGCGAGATCCTCCACTAATCTCCGGCCGCTTTGTAGAGCCCCCCGCTCTCTTCCACCTTGGTGAGCGCTGCCCCGACCTCGTCGGCCGGCAGGACCACGCCTCTCTTGATTGCCCTCTTCCAGAGGTCCAAGTAAATCTCCAGCGCCTCCTCCACCTGTTCAGGCTTGCCCTTCTTCGTCTTCTCGAGCTCGCGCAGATATTGCTCGAGGGTCCGAGCCTTCGGGGCCACGATCGATGGAAGTTTGTCGAGACGGTATTAACCGTTCCCGGACCCGACGAGCCTGGCCGCTCCCCCGACCTTCGAGAGATACGCCTTGTACCCCAGCCTCGTGATCGCGGCAAGGACTCTTTTCTCGTGCCTGTCCGAAGTGTTGACGAAGACCGAAGGGCCTGTCTGCATGGAGAAGTATGCGTCGACCCCGTCGCCCCTCAGTTGCCTCACCCTGTTGATGATCCGAATCGAATCCTCGGTCATTATGATCATCCTGCTCTCCCCGGTCATCGTTACGCTGTGCAGCTCCAGGGTGTCTCTCTCGGCGAGAACGCCCAGCGCACGCAGGTCATTGCCGCGGATGGCCTTCTCCATATCGTCGCATCTCTTCTGGGCCGATGCGATTCTCGCCTCGAAGAACGGCGACGTGAGCACCTCCCTGTGGGCATCCTCTGTCTTCACCTTGGACGGGAGCGGGACGATTACCATCCTGAGGTCCATGTCCCCGCCGTCGGCGAACCTCTCCGCGAAGGTATCCTCATCGCTCTTCCCCGCGTAAAGCCTCGAGAAGCCCCCGACGAGCGACCTCGACGCCGAGGCGGCGAAGAGCCTCGCCGACCTCGAGAGTTCCTTCATGTCCGGGCTGCCCCCGACCAGCAGCCCGTGGCAGAGCAGCGTGAGCGCTGCACCGGCCGACGATGAGTACCCGATCCCCTTGGCCTTGCCCGCTGGCACGTTCCTGCTGTCGATTCGGAAGCTCTTGACCTCCGCACTCGGAGCCAGCCTCTGCAGCACCGAGGTCAGCCTGCCGTTGGCCGAGTCGTTGGAGACGCCGCGGATGTAGACTCCTCCCTTCCTCGCGTCGGTGATGGTCGCCTCGGTCTTCATGCAAGTCGTGTTCACCGAGATGCTGTCGTGGTATGGCAGCCTAAGCTTCCAGTCCCTCAGCCCGTGGTACTTGACCAGCGCCTGCATCGTGAACGCCTCCGCTGCCAGCCTAGTCGACCCAGTTCACCCCTATCTCCAGATATCCGGTTGCGTTCTTGTCCCTCAGGGCCCAGACCATGCTCCTGGGGATGTCCTTGGCAGCCACGCCCGCGCCCAGCGCGAGAGTTCTGTTGCTCACGAAATCGCTCTTGCGTATCACCACGTCGCGCGGGTGGCTGAGTGTCAGCCTGGGGTCCCCCCTCCCGGTTACGACGAATGTCTCGTCCTTCACGACTAGGCGGAGCGAGACCCTCGAGCCCGGCCTCCTCAGCGCGTCCTTGGTTTCAACGCTCAACCCCGCGCAGCCCCTCTCCGCGCCGACGCCGACGATGCAGTCTCCCTTCTTCGTTAGATGCTCTTCGGTGGTGATCTCGATTGTGGTCGGATGGAGGGCCAGCACCATGGGATGGCCGTGAAACGCTATTCTTTCGGCTATGCGCTGCTCCCGATCCTGCCACATGCTGCTTCTCAAACTCGAATCACGCCCCTCCCTTCGGCTGCAGCCCGTTGCACTGAGGGCACCTCTCCGATTCCAGCTTGACCTGCGCGGAGCAATAGACGCAGAACCTGTACCCTTCCGGGGGTTGGACCGGACCTGGGCTCTCAGCCAGGAACCAGCTCGCGCCCGCCATCAGCCCCCCACCGACCACGAATGGGAGGCTCCAGAAGTAGACCAGGGGGATCTCAAGCACGTAGAGTGCCGCCCCCATGATCGCGACCATGATCCCCCCCACGAACAGCTGCGAGCGCATGCCACCCCGCTCCCCGACAATCCTTTTTTAGGTTAAGCCGAGGAAGTGCCGCGAGGCTCCACCGATGACGACGGAATACGAACAACTCCTCTCGAGCATGGTCGAAGTGAAGAAGGCCAAGATGTCGGGCCTGCAGGGAAAGAGGGGCAAGGAGAAGGAGCTGGCCGCCCTGATGTCGGACGTGAGGTTCCTCGAGGTCGAGCTCCAGCGCTACCAACAGGGGATGACCCTGTTCAGGAGCAAGGGGCTACCAAAGGTCGGGCGATGGGGAAAGGCGGAAAGCGAAGAGAAAAAGGAAGAGCCGTAGGACTCTTGACGCTGACCCTGTCCGAGCAGGACATCCGTTCCCTGTTGAACATGAAAGAGGTCGTCCCGGCGGTGGAAGAATGCTTCAGGCAGCAGGCTCGGTCGCGGGCGGTCAATTCCCCTCGGACTAGGACCGCTGTCGCCGGCTCGTCCTTGAACGTGATGCACGCTTCCCTGCCCTACCTCGGAAGGGCCGGAGTCAAGTGCTACCTGGCGTCCAAGAGGAGCACCAGGTTCGTCTTCGTCCTCTTCCGGCTTGAGGACGGCGAACCGCTGGCCGTGATGGGCGCCGATAATCTGGGCAGGTTCAGGACGGGCGCGGCGTCCGCAGTGGCGACGAAATATCTGTACGGTGCCAAGGATCTCCATTTTGCGTTGTGTGGCTCAGGCAGACAGGCGCTGACGCAGGTGCTCGCGATTGCCGAGGTGGCCAAGCTGCTGACCGTGAAAGTGTGGAGCCCGAACAAAGGGCACAGGGAAGCGCTCGCGGGCGAGCTGGGCAGACTGGGTTTCGACGCAGAGGCAGACCGATCGCCGCAGGACGCGCTCAACGGCTCCGACGTCGTGACAGCGATAACAAGTTCAAAGGATCCGTTTCTGACAGCAGAATCGGTGAGGAGCGCAAGGCACATCAACCTCTGTGGGTCGAACTCCCCGGACAGGTCGGAGGCCTCGCCGGAGTGCGTGGCTGAGTTCCAAACAGTGGTTGTCGACGACATCTCTCAATCAAGGGTCGAGTCGGGGGATCTGATCATCGCGGAAAGGGAGGGCCGCTTCTCCTGGGACCGCGCATTCGAGCTCAGGGGTGCTGTCTCTGGAAGGTTCCACCCCTCGGGCAGGACGCTCTTCAAGTCGAACGGCGTGGCGATCGAGGACGTGGCGGTGGCGAGCCTGCTCTACGACAGGGCCGTCAAGCAGGGAGAGTACAAGGACCGCGGCGTCCAGTTGGGAGAAGCCTAACCGCTCGTCTGTGCCTAGCCCATCGGAGGCATTCCGCCGGGGCCGCCTGGCCCGCCAGAGGGGGGCCTGGACTTGCTCGCAGCGATCACGTCGTCGATTCGGAGTATCATTGACGCCACTTCCGTGGCAGAGCGCAGGATCTGCAACTTCACGGCGAGGGGCTCGACTATCGACTTTGTGAGCATGTCCGAGACCTTCCCGTTGAGCGCGTCCACGCCGACCCACTTGCCCTCCTTCCCGTGCTTGGCGCGCAGGTCGACCTGGGTATCGATGGGGTCCATGCCTGCGTTCTCTGCGAGCGTCAGCGGGATTGACTCCATCGCATCCGCGAACTTCAGCGCGGCCAGCTGCTCTCTTCCGGAGAGCTTCTGCGCCCAGGCCCTGAGCTGGAAGGAGACCTCTGCCTCTGGAGCGCCTCCGCCCGCCACTATAGCGGGCATCTCTACGACGTCCTTCGTGACCATCAGAGCGTCGTGCAGTGCTCTCTCCGCCTCGTCTACGATGCGCTGAGTGCCGCCCCTGACGAGTATTGTGACCGCCTTCGGGTTCTTGCATCCCTCGATGAAGACCCACTTGTCCTCCTCGAGCTTCCTCTCTTCCACGAGCTTTGCGTACCCCAAGTCCTTGCTTGTGAGGTCGTCGAGGTTGGTGACCATCCTCGCGCCAGTCGCCTTAGCCAACTTGCCCATGTCGCTTTCCTTCACCCTCCTGACCGCCAGTACACCCGCTTTTGCGAGGAAGTGCTGGGCAAGGTCGTCGATCCCCTTCTGGCAGATCAGGACGTTGGCACCAGCGTCCGAGACCTTCTCGACCATCCCCCTGAGTATGTTGCCCTCCTCGTCCATGAACTTCTGCATCTGTTCAGGGTCGTTGATCCTAATCTCGGAAGAGAACTCTGTCTTTTCAATCTCGAGAGCCGAGTTGACGAGCGCGATCTTTGCCTCCTGAATCCTCCTCGGCATCCCAGAGTGGACTACTTCCTTGTCCAGTATCATCCCCCTGATCAGCTGCGAATCGGTGATTGACCCACCCGGCTTCTTCTCCACCTTCACATTGTCGATGTCCGCCTTGTAGCCCTTGTCGGTCTTTTCTGACGTCAGCAGAATCGCGTCCACGACGACTGTGGCGAGGTGAGGCGCGTCCTCGTTGACGAGCTTGGTGAGCATGCTCGTGGTGGCTATCTTCAGGAGGTCCGGCCTCGAGGTGGGCTCCACCTTCTCAGCAATCCTCTCGAGTATCTCCTGCGCCTTCTCAGCTGCCCTCGAGTACCCCTCGACTATCACGACGGGGTGGACCTCCTTGTCGATCAGCTCCTCCGCCTTCTCGAGGAGCGCCCCCGCCAGTATCACCGCTGAAGTGGTACCGTCGCCGACTTCGTTGTCCGTTGCCTTGCTTATCTCCACCATCATCTTTGCTGCTGGATGCTGCACGTCCATCTCCTTCAGCATTGTCGCGCCGTCGTTCGTGATCGTCACATCTCCCATGGAGTCGACGAGCATCTTGTCCATGCCTCTCGGGCCGAGCGACGTCCTGACCATCTCAGAAATCAGTTTCGCTGCCGAGATGTTGTTTCTCTGGGCCTCCCTGCCCCGTGATTCCCCTGAACCTTCCTTCAGAATTATGATTGGTTGTCCTGTGGCTGACATGTAAATCGCACAACTATACAACTTCGTGTTGTATATAAGAATTATCCGCCCGCAGCCACAACATCGAACGCCTGCCAGTACTCCGCGGCAGTCTTTCCGGCCGAGTCCGTATACACGCCGCCGACCAACACCCTGTAGCTCTGTTTGACGCTGACGGTGATTGTGGTAGGCACGCCCAGACCGACCTGCTTGGGGACACCTGACTCGAAGGGTCCTTGGACAGCTCCCACTGAAACGTTGTCGATGTAGACATCGACCCGCGCCATCGGGCCCGAACTTGTGGCAGTTATTGAGAAGGTGAGCTCCTGGCTCGTGATGTCAACCATAGATACGACCTTCAGGCTGGCTGACGTCAGGCGGAAGCCAGGGCATTCCCCGGTGGACGCGGCACAGGTTGTCAGGCCGGCGAACGTCGTGGCTGGCGGTTCGGGTTGAAGCCGCTCTCTGCGACGTAGTAGTACCCAGACAGCAGAGCCACGAAAAGGACGCAAGCCGCTATGACGAGGAACTTGCTGGGTATCAGTGTCTTGGGGGCCTCTCTGCTGCCGCGAAAAAGGCTTTCGAGTGGCCGTGCCCGGGAAAATCTTAAGAGTTGACCGCCGGGCCGTTGGCAGATCGCTTGTCTTCGAACCCCGGACTGGCGAAAAAACTCGCTGCCGAGCTCTTGGGCACCTTCGTCTTCGTCTTCGTGGGTGCGGGTTCGGCTGTGGCCACCCAATCTCTCGGCATCGCAGACCCATCATCGTCCCTGCTCATAGCAGCGTTTGCAAACGGCCTCGGCCTCGCCATGGCTGTCACGGCAACGATGGCGATCTCCGGCGGTTCGCTGAACCCCGCGGTCACCGTTGGGCTCCTTGTCGGGAGGAAGATCGCTGCAAGAGATGTGCTCCCCTACGTACTGGCCGAGCTGACGGGAGCGACGCTCGCCGGGATGGCTCTGGTCGCGTCGCTGCCATCGACCCTGGGCACCGCCGTGCACTGGGGCGCGCCCTCGCTGTCAAGCTCGGTCACATTGGCCCAAGGGACTCTCCTCGAGCTCTTCATGACCTTCGTGCTGATGTTCGCCATCTTGGGTACGGCCGTCGACCCTCGCGCGCCAAAGATCGGAGGCCTCGGAATCGGTCTCGCCGTGCTGGCGGACGTCCTCCTTGGAGGTCCCTTTACCGGCGCGGCAATGAACCCGGCCAGGGCGATGGGGCCGATGATCGCAGGACTCTCCATCCCGTCCTACTGGTACATCTACTGGTTGGGCCCGCTAGCCGGCGCGATTCTAGCAGCTCTCGTCTACCGGTACGCGGTCGAGAACAAGGGCTAGCTCCTGACGGCGCAGATATATACAAGCCGAAGACCGCGCTGAAAGCCCTTGAAAGCCACCACAGTCAGGCTGGGGAGAGAGCAGGCCAAGGAGGTCCTGACGATGCTAGAAACGGCCATGAACTCCAGCGCGGGCCGCTCGGCCAGGGAGCAGGTTGTGCATTTGCTCAACTCCTCGGTACAGTCCTACTCCTGGGTCGGGATATACCTCGTTGATGGCGAGGACCTCGTCCTCGACGCTTGGTCGGGTCCGGCGGCCACCGAGCACACGCGCATTCCGATCGGGAAGGGCGTTTGTGGCTTTGCAGCGAAGGCTGGGAGGACCGAGATCGTCTCCGACGTGAGCAGGGACCCGCGTTACCTGCAATGCTTCCTGTCCACGAAATCGGAGATTGTCGTTCCCATATTCGACTCCGACAGGGTCGTGGGTGAGATTGACATTGACAGCGACCAGCTGGACGCCTTCTCTTCTGTGGACAGAGAGTTCCTGGAAGCGGTGGCGAAGAAGGTCAGTAGGCAGTGCCTGGCGTAATTCCGACGCAGCAGCTCAATCAGTAATCTATATACGATGAAGCCCCAGAATGGCGAACAGCAATGAAACTCGAGATCAGGGACCTCCACGCCTCGGTGGAGGGGAAGGAGATTCTGAAGGGTGTCAACCTCACCGTCGAGCAGGGAGAGACCCACGCTCTGATGGGCCCCAACGGATCCGGAAAGAGCACCCTGGCCTACACGCTCATGGGTCACCCGAAGTATAAGATCACCTCGGGGGAGGTCCTGATCAACGGGGAGAACATAGCGAACCTGAGTCCCGACAAGAGGGCCAAGAAGGGCCTCTTCCTCGCGTTCCAATATCCAATCTCCGTCCAGGGGGTGAGCATGTTCTCGTTCCTCAGGGCTATGTACAATGTAGCGCACACCACCGACCCGAAGGAGCCTCCGACGATCTTCGAGTTCAGAGAGGCTGTGGCCGAGAAGCTGAAGATGCTGAGCATGGACGAGTCGTTCCTCACCAGATATCTGAACGATGGATTCTCCGGAGGAGAGAAGAAGAGGGCGGAGATTCTCCAGATGGCACTCATGCAGCCGAAGTTCGCAGTGCTCGACGAGACCGACTCTGGACTCGACATCGACGCGCTGAGGATTGTCGCAGAAGGGATCAACAAGGTAGCAGGGCCGGCGACCGGCATCCTCCTGATCACCCACTACCAGAGGATTCTGAAGTACGTGAAGCCCCAGTTCGTGCACGTCATGTTCAATGGGGGGATCATCGAGTCGGGCGGCGAGGAGCTTTCCAGGCTTCTCGAGGACAAGGGATACACCTGGATTACAGGGTTCAAGGGAGAAGAGGAAATCAAGCAGCCTGCTCCATAACCCTTTTAACGGAGAAAATAACGTATGTTATATCCCAAGTGATAGAATGGCGACCGTAAAGACCGACATCGCAACCGATGATTACAAGCAGAAGTATGGCTTCAGCGACCCTACAGATGCATATGCCGTGCAGGGCACCAAGGGGTTGAGCGAGCGAGTCGTGCAAGAGATTGTCAGGCTTCATGACGAGCCGGCTTGGATGGAGCAGATACGCATGAAGGCGTTCAGGCACTTCATTGACAGGCAGCCACCCGCATGGGCACCCGAGCTGGCGGAAATCGACTACCAGAGCTTCTACTACTACGCCAATCCAACAAAGAACGCGGCCACATCATGGGAGCAGTTGCCAGAATATCTCAAACGAACTTATGACCGTCTTGGCATTCCCGAGGCGGAGAAGAAGTTCTTGTCCGGGGTGGGCGCGATATACGAGAGCGAGGCAGTCTACCATGGCATTCAGGACGTACTGTCCAAGCAGGGGGTTGTATTTACCGATACGGTGACGGCCCTCAAGGAATATCCTGATATTATGAAGCGTTATTTCGGAACAGTCGTGCCCTTCATGGACAATTACATCGCTGCTCTTCAAACTGCCGTTTGGAGCGCGGGTAGTTTTGTCCACGTGCCAGAAGGTGTGAAAGTTCCAATGCCACTGCAAGCATACTTCAGGATGAACCAAAAAAACATGGGCCAGTTTGAAAGGACTCTGATTATCGCCGAGCCTCATAGTGAAGTTCAGTACATAGAAGGTTGCTCCGCCAGCGTATTTTCTTCGCAGGCACTTCATTCTGCGGTGGTAGAACTTATTGCAAAGAAAGGCGCGATATTGAAATACACCACTCTCCAGATGTGGTCTCGCGATGTGTTAAATCTAGTTACAAAACGCGCCCATGCCTATGAAGACGCAACCGTCTCTTGGGTTGACTTCAATGGAGGCTCCAAATTGACGAGAAAGTACCCGTCTGTCTATTTGCTCGGGCCGAGAGCCAAAGCAGACATCATCTCAGTTGCTTATGCTGGCGCCGGGCAGACTCAAGATACCGGTGGCAAAGCCATCCATCTTGCCAGAGACACGACGTCCAAGATTATCTCGCGGTCTGTGTCCAAGGATGGCGGGCATACCGCATATAGAGGGCTGCTACACATAGCGAAAGGTGCGCACAATGTCAAAAGTTCAGTTCGTTGCGACGCTTTGCTTTTAGATGAGAAGAGCACAACCGCAACATACCCCTATATGGAAATCCAAGAAGCTGATGCGAGTGTTACGCACGAAGCGAGTGTGGGCAAAGTCGGCGAAGAGCAATTGTTCTATCTGTCATCACGTGGTCTTTCAGATAATGATGCTCTCAGTATGATTATCAATGGCTTCATGGAGCCATTCGCCAAAGAATTGCCGATGACCTACGCGGTCGAGTTCAACAGGCTAATGGCCCTCGAAATGACCAATACGGTGGGCTGACCTCGGGATTACCGGGCGGGAGCGGGACTTGGCTCAGCAGTTGATGGGTTCGTCCAACGAGGATTCTGTCAGGGCCCTCTCCGAGTACCTCAAGGAGCCCGCCTGGCTCACCGACTTTCGGCTGAATTCCTTTCGCTGCTTCTCCTCGCTCCCTCCGGAGACGAACCCCCTCTACACGAAGTATGCGAGCATATCGAGCTTCGACGGGTCGGGCTTCGCCGTCCAGCCCCAAAAGTCCAAGATAGACCTGAGGAGCTTCTTCAGCGACTACCTGAGCGGGAAGGAGAACAACATCCTTCTGCAGGGGAACGAGACCGAGGTCCACGCGGAGCTCGAGGAGTCGGTCGCGTCCCAAGGTGTCGAACTGCTGCCCCTGCACGACGCGCTGAGGCGGAACGACCCTCTGTTGAGGAGGCTCTTCGCCCGCAAGCTCGTGAAATCCGAGGACGACAAGTTCGCCGCCCTCGTCAACGCCTTCTTCAACTCTGGCACCTTCGTCCGCATCCCAAAGGGGGTGGAGGTCGCCGCCCCCCTTCGGAAGATGCTGGTCGTCTCCGACCCTGCAACGGCCGTGTTGGAGAAGACCGTCATCTTCGCCGAGGAGGGAGCGAAGCTGGTATTTCTCGAGGAGCTCTATTCCTCGCATTCGTCGAGGCCCTCTCTGGTCGGTTCAACGGTAGAGATCCTCGCCCAGGCAGGCGCCAAGGTAGACTTCAGCTCCATCCAGCTGCTCGACGACCAGGCGGTCCACCTTTCAAACAGGGCCATCGAGATGATGAACGATGCCACGGCCACGGTCAGCGCCCTCTACCTGGGTTCGGCGGTGCTTCGGTCGAGGATGAACTTCCTCCTCAACGGGAGGGGCTCCCTGGCCGAGGGGTTCGAGATATTCTTCACCGACGGCAAGCAAAGGTACGACTTCGAGTCCAACCTCGTCCACAACTCGGCAGACTCGACTGGCTCGACCCAGGCCCGGGGCGTGCTCAAGGGCGAATCGCAGACCATCTTCAAGGGCATGATCAGGATCGGCCCCGGTGCCAAGAACTCACGCTCCTACCTGGCGCACCACGCGATGCTCCTGGAGCGGAGCGCAAAGTCGGACGGCATCCCCGGCCTGGAGATACTCACAAACGAGGTCAAAGCGACCCACTCGGCCTCGGTCTCGCAGATCGACGAAGAGCAGCTCTTCTACCTGACCTCCCGCGGGCTCGCCCCCGACGAGGCGAAGAGGATGGTGGTCCTAGGCTTCTTCGAGCCTGTCCTGTCGCGCGTTCCGGTGGAGCAGACCAGGGAAGGAGCGAGGTTCATGATAGAAGGCAAGTGGCAGGGCGAGAGGCGGAGGCTCGTGGACAGGGAGACGCTGATCAGGCTGACCGGGGAGACGGCCCCGGAGGTCAAGCAGCCAGAGGACATCTTCGAGCGGCACTACAAGTACCGGTAGATATGCGATGGGGGAGTTCGTGGCCGCGATGAAGGCGGACGACCTTGCGGAGGGCTCGATGGCCGCGGTTGATGTCGGGGGCGTCCACGTCCTGTTGGCGAAGATCGGAGGCGAGGCCTACGCGGTCAGCGGCACGTGCACGCACGAGGAGACGGACCTCGGGCTGGGGGTGATGCTGGAAGAGAGGGTCGTCTGTCCGCTCCACCTCTCCCAGTTCGACCTGAGGACGGGCGCGGTCATGAACCCGCCGGCCACCGTTCCCCTCACCAAGTTCAATGTTAAAATAGACGACGGCACGATTTTCGTGGAGGTTCAGTAGAGGCGGCGCTTTGGCATGCTAGAATCAGAGGTCCTCGATGTTGAGAAGATCCGCTCCGACTTCCCGATACTGAAGAGAAGGGTCTACGGCAAGCGGCTGGTCTACCTCGACAACGCGGCCACCACCCAGAAGCCGAAACAGGTCATAGACGCGCTCGTGGACTACTACTCGCGCTACAACTCCAACGTGCACAGGTCCGTCCACAAGCTGGGAGAGGAGGCGACTGAGGCCTTCGAGTCTTCCCGGTCGAGGGTGGCTCGCTTCGTCGGGGCCAGCCACGCTGAAACCATCTTCACCCGTGGGACCACCGAGTCGATCAACCTGGTCCGGTTCGCGTGGGGCGAGAAAGAGGTCGGACCCGGCGACCTGCTCGTGACGACGCTGATGGAGCACCACAGCAACATCGTGCCTTGGCAGCTCCTGGCGAAAAAGAGAGGGGCCACGCTGAAATTCGTCGGGCTGAACCCGGACGGCACCCTGAAGACGGAAGAGCTCGAAAGACTCCTCGCCGAATCCCCGAAGCTCTTGGCCGTGACCCACTGCTCGAACGTGCTCGGGACGATAAACGACGTAGCCAGGGTCTGCGCGATGGCGCGCAAGGCCGGGGCCGTGACCGTGGTCGACGGCGCGCAGTCCGTTCCCCACATGCCGGTCAACATCTCGGAGATCGGGTGCGACTTCTACGCCTTCTCGGGTCATAAGATGCTCGGGCCAACGGGGATAGGCGTGCTCTGCGGGAGGAAGGAGCTGCTCGAAGAGATGGACCCGTTCCAAGGCGGAGGAGAGATGATTCGCGAAGTCTTCCTCGACCATGCCACCTGGAACGAAGTCCCGCACAAGTACGAGGCGGGCACGGTCAACATAGCGGACGCAATCGGGCTCGGCGCGGCGGTCGATTACCTGAGCTCCCTCGGAATGGACAAGGTGAGGGAGCACGAACTGCGCCTTCTGAGGTACGCCATGGAGGTCCTCCCGAAGGTGAAGGGCTTCACGCCCTACGGCCCGAAGCGGGCCGAACAGAGGAGCGGCGTCATCTCCTTCAACGTCGCCGACATCCACTCCCACGACCTTTCCACAATACTCGACGAGGAGGGGATCGCAATCCGGTCCGGACACCACTGCGCTCAGCCTCTGATGAGGTGGCTGGACGTGGCCGCGACAAGCAGGGCGAGCTTCCACGTGTACAACTCCCGCGACGACGTCGACGCGCTCCTCTCTGGCCTGGAGAAGGCCAGGAAGGTGTTCAGGCTCTGAGCTCTGCGGACATATACAAGGAGGTCATCCTGGACTATTACAGGAACCCAAGGAACTTTGGCAAGCTCCCCGACCACGACATCGAGGCCCACGACACGAACCCGCTCTGCGGCGACGAGGTGGACATACAGATCAAGGTGGGCAAGAAGGGCGACATCGAACAGATCGGGTATACTGGCAAGGGTTGCGCCATCAGCCAGTCCTCCGCCTCGATGCTCGCCGAGCTCGCGAAGGGCAAGCCACTGGAGTGGGTGAAGCAGCTCTCCAAGGAGGACATAGTGAAGATGCTGGGCAACCCGGATCTGGGGCCGGCAAGGATCAAGTGCGCCCTCCTGGGGATGAAGGCCCTGAAGATGGGCGTCTACGGCTACCTTGGGGCCTCGCTGGACAAGACTGAAGACTGAGACTCGGCTTCTTTCGTCCCTGCCCAGAGCTTCGCCCCCTCTCCCTTCCTTCGCGGGGGCTTCGCAGCCATCACGTGCCTCTTCAGTAGCTGGATACCTAGTGCAGGGTCGACGCCCTTGGGACAGACCGCCGAGCATGAGCCCGCGTAGTGGCACCTCCAAATCCCGTGCTCCGTGTCCAGCAGCTTGAACCTCTGCCTGCCCCCTTCGTCCCTCACGTCCATCGTGTACCTGTAGGCCTGGGCGAGCGCCTGCGGGCCAGGGAAGAGCGTGTCGGTTGCGGCAGTCGGGCAGGACGACGTGCAGAGGCCGCACTTTATGCAGTAGGTGAACTGGAGTATCGACTCGAGGTCCTCCGGACTCATCGTATAGTCCGACGTCGGGTTCTCCATCTCTTTGTCGTCCGACCTCACCACGTGGGGAATCAGCGACTTGTGCTTCTCGAAGAAGCCTGAGAGGTCCGTCGCCAGATCCTTGATGATCGGGAAGTTGTCCATCGGCTGGACGGTGACCGTGCCCGACCTCAGTTCGTCGACGGACGTGTAGCATGCCAGCCTCGGTAGCCCGTTAATCTTCATGCCACAGGAGCCGCAGGAAGCCATCCTGCACGAGAATCTGACCCCGATGGAATGGTCGCCGTAGTCCCTGGCATGCAGAATAGCGTCGAGCACGGTCATCCCTCCCCTGCGCGGGACCGTGAACTCCTCGAACCTCGGCCTCTCGTCCAGGGACGGGTTGAACCTCTGGACGCGGAGCTTCAGGTCGACCAAAGCCTCAGCTCGCCCCCGCGGCGACGGCAAGTATCACCGTCCTCGTTCCATAGGCCACCGCCAGTATGACAGCCGCCACCACGCCCGTGTTGACCCAGGCCGACCAGTTGGTGGTCTGTCTCCACTCCAGCAGGATTATTCGAAGTCCGTTGAACCCGTGCAACAGCACCACGACAAGCAGAATCTCCAGCAGACTCCCGTTGACCCAGTCCCTGTAGAGCGAGAGGACCTTCTGGAAGGAGATCGCCTCACCGTAGGGGACGAGCACCCCCTGCATCAAGAGGTGAACGCCGACGAGGACCAAAGCCGCCAATGCGGTCGCATACTGCAGCTGCATCAGCCTTGATTCCTTCATCCCATCACCCGAATAGGATCGACCCCGACCACAGCGCAGCCAAGATTGCGAGTACGATTGCGAGCCAGATCAGGTGTTGCTGGAGCCCTCTGAGCCCCTTGGCCTTGTACGGGTATTCTATCCTCGACGGCTTCTGGAAGATGATGCCATACTCAGCCAGAATCAGCCTGATGCCGTTCACCCCGTGGAATACGACGACCATAGCCACGAGCGCGAGGATCACGTGCCCCAGGAAGTTCTCCGTCACGCTCAGGTCGAGCGCCCAGCTGGACTGGTTCGGCCCTGCCCCGAACGGCCCGCCAACAAAGAAGCTGGTGTCCCCGATGTGTCCAATCACATAGAGCAGGATGAGGATTCCGGTCAGCCTCTGGAAGACGTAGGCCCACCTCTCCAAGTTGTAATGGTAGGGGTTGAGCCAGCCGAGGACCCCTCTCCTGTTCGAAACGCGGGCCTTCGATTCCATCTCTGCTACAAACTTCCTTCGCTGTCGTGCGGGTTCAATAGTGGCGCTCCGTCGGCTGGTACTTGGTTATCTTCACATCTGTGTAGTCGAGCCTGGGCCCGTCCGGGGTGTGGAATGCGAGCGTGTGCTTCAGCCAGTTCACGTCGTCCCTGCGGGGGAAGTCTGTCCGCCAGTGGGCGCCCCTCGACTCGGTCCTAGCCAGCGCTCCCGCCACCACCACCTCCGCCACCATGAGCATGGACTCAACCTCCAACACGTCACTCAGGTTCGTGTTGTAGACCTTGCTCCTGTCTTCGCAGTGGCGGAAGTCCGTCTCCGCGAGCTCCCTGATCGTCCTGAGTGCCCTCGAAAGGCCATCCCCGCTCCTGTAGACGAACGCGTCGGTGTCCATGACTCTCTGGACCTTGTCCCTCACTTCGTAAGGGTTGGTTCCTCCTCTTCCATGGAAGACTCCGTCGAAGACCCTTCGTTCCTCCAGCATGGTCTGCTCGCCGGCCGAGCCGTGCTCCGCCCTGCCAGCCGCGTACTTTGCAGCCTCAGCGCCCGTGATTCTGCCCCAGACCAGGCACTCGGATGTCGAGTTCGCCCCCAGCCTGTTCGCCCCGTTGATGCTGACGCACGCCGCCTCACCCGCGGACCAGAGGCCTCTGACGCGGGTGGCGCCGTCGATGTCCGTGTCGATGCCGCCCATCACATAGTGGCAGACCGGCCGGACGGGCGCGGGCTTCTCTACGATATCTATCCCCCTGAACTTCAGCGCGATCTCCCGGATCCCTGACAGCCTCTGCTTGACCTTCTCCGCCCCTATCTGCGTCAGGTCCAGGTGCACGTAGGAGAGCCCGCTCGGCTCGTCAGTAAAGCCCCTTCCCTCCTCTATCTCTGTGATGATCGCCCTTGACACCACGTCTCTGGAAGCGAGCTCGAGCTTCTCAGGCGCGTACTTCTTCATGAATCGCTCACCGTCCCTGTTGAGGAGGATGCCTCCCTCGCCTCTCGCCGCCTCAGTGAGGAGGATCCCGGACGGCACGAGCCCCGTGGGGTGGAACTGTATGAACTCCATGTCCTTGAGCGGGACGCCGGCCCTGTAGGCGATTGCCATCCCGTCCGGGGTTGAGCTGTAGCCATAGGTGGCGAAGCCGTAGAGTCTCCCCGACCCTCCGGTGGCGATGATCCCCGCCTTCCCCAGGATTGCGGCGAAGTCCCCGGTCTTCCTCTCGATGGCTGTGATTCCTGTGAACCCGCCGGCATCGACCAGGAGAGAGGTTGCGAACCACTCCTGGTAGAATGTTATGTTGTCGTACTTCGTCGCGGTGTCGTAGAGGGTCTGCATCTCAAAGAAGCCCACCTTGTCCTCGGCGAAGTTCGCCCTCGGGTAACTGTAGCCGCCGAACCACCTCTGCGCTATCCTGCCGTCCTCGCGCCTCGACCAAGGCATCCCCCAGTGCTCCAGCTGGTAGATCTCTTGGGGCACCGCCTTCACGAACCTCTCCACAGCGTCCTGGTCGGCCAGGTAGTCAGACCCCTTCACAGTGTCGAAGACGTGAGACTCGAGCGAGTCACCCAGCTCCGGGTAGAGCACGGCGGCCGTGCCCCCCTCAGCGCTGACCGAGTGAGACCGCATCGCCTCAACCTTCGTGACAACGGCGATGTCAGCCTTCCCGTTGCTGACACGCGCAGCCTCAATGGCCGCCCTTAGCCCCGCGATTCCGGAGCCCACGATTACAACGTCGTGCTTGAGGCTCTCGACCATCGCTCTCCGCAATTCGTGGTCTGACTTCCTGTTCTCTTAGGCTTTGCCTTGGCGTTCAATAATTCTGAAACCCATTCTGGCCGGATTGGAAATCCCAGTTTTCGTCGGAATTCCAACCTTTCATCATGGATAACCTTTTAACAGCATTGAAAATCGCCATAGGGTCACGAGAGGTATCAGTTGCCTCATTACGGCTACAGTTTCGAGGGTTTCGACCCAGCGGTACATGTGCGGGCTAGTGGTAGAGAGGTAAACATCTCTCCGAAGGCGGCAAGGGAAGTAGCGCTAACCATCAAGGGTATGTCTGTAACAAAGGCGATTGACCATCTTGAGCTGGTCGAGAAGAAGAAGATGGCAGTGGCCTTCAGGCGCCACAAGCTGAAGGTAGGTCACCGCAGCGAGCTCCAGGGTTTCCCGTCCGGCTCGTACCCGGTCAAGACCGCCAAGGTCTTCGTCGAGGTCCTGAAGAACCTCCAGAGCAATTCCGAGTTCAAGGGGCTCGACCCGGAGCACGTAGAGATCATCCACGCTGCAGCCTACGCGGGTAGGACGATCAAGGACTTCGTCCCCAGGGCGTACGGCCGGTCCTCGCCCAATTTCCACCAGCTTGTCCACATTGAGCTCGTCGGGAAGGAAGTCTGAGCTTGTCCGCCCAGCAGCGAAGTGCGGTCAAGTCGATTCTTCTGACGAGCAGGTCGTTCGCTGAGCTGGACGAATTCTTCGAGAAGCAGCTCCGGGACGCCGGCTACGGCGGGCTCGAGGTGCAAAAGTCGCCGGTCGGCACGACGCTCAAGGTCTACGTCGCCAGGCCGGGGCTCGCCATAGGGAGAAGGGGCACAGGCATCAAGGAGCTGACGGACAAGGTCGCCGCCCAGTTCGGTCTCCCAAACCCGCAGATCGCGGTCTCGGAGGTGGCCAACCCAGAGCTGAACGCAAGGATCATGGCCGGACGGGTTGCTCAGATAGTCTCCAGAGGCACAGCCTTCAGGCGCGCAGCGATGTGGACGGTAAACAACATAATGAACGCGGGAGCCGCCGGTGTGGAGGTCTCGGTCCGGGGCAAGCTCAGAAGCGACAGGTCCCACGGCGAAAAGTACAGGGCGGGCGTCGTGCCCAAGAGCGGCGACACCGCCGAAAGGGTGGTGGACGATGCGACGACCGACGTCCTGCTCAAGCTGGGCCTCTACGGCATCAAGGTCAAGATAGCGCTCAAGGACGCGCTGCCTCCTGACTTCGAGTTCAAGGAAGACATCAAGGAGGGGAAGAAAGAGGATGGGACATCTCAGACCGAGAGAACTGAGGCAGCAGGAACCTGACAAGCTGAGGCAGACGCTCTTCGACCTCCGGTCGGAGCTCTCCAAGCTGAAGGGTGACCAGGAAAGGGGCCTCGTCAAGAAGGACGTGGGGAAGGTCAGGCGTGTCAGGAGGGACGTAGCCAGAGTGCTGACAGTAATGCGGGAGAAGGGGGTGGCCGAATGAGTATAGTGGGCGAGACGGTCACAATCATGGATTCGAACGACCCGACGAAGAAGGGAAGGAGAGGCGAAGTGGTCCTGGAGACGGCCAAGACCCTCCTCTTGCGGACCCCTAGAGGCAGGATCACGGTCGAGAAGCTCGGCACGGTCATGGTCGTGGCGGGCACAGACGAGGTGCTGGCGGGCGATGACCTGGCTGGAAGGCTCGAGGACAGGCTCAGGGAGAGAAGGAGATGAGCGCCGCAGGTCTGCAGGTCTCCATCCCCAAGAAGGTGTGCGAGGACGTCAGGTGTCCATTCCACGGGAACCTCAAGGTGAGGGGGAAGCTGCTTACTGGCAGAGCCGTCTCCACCGCGGGCAGGAGCTTCGTTGTCGTCCAGATGGAGTATCTCCACAAGGTCCGGAAATTCAACAGGGCCGAGAGAAGAAGGAGCAGGCTAAGCGCGCACCTGCCGTCCTGCCTGGATGTCAGTGAGGGCGACACGGTCACCATCGGCGAGTGCAGGCCGCTCTCGAAGACCATCTCCTTCGTGGTGGTTGAGGCGAGGAGGCGCGCGTAGTGTCCACCAAGTCTCGCGCGGTCTCGGCGAAGGGAGTCGAGGAATTCAAGAACTACATCACGCGTTCGATTCCGCTCAACGCGGTGATCAACTGTGCTGACAACACGGGAGCAAAGACTCTGCGCGTCGTTATGGTCACGAAGGCGAAGACAAGGCTGGCCAGGCTGCCGGCAGCCTCGGTGGGGGACAGCGTGGTCTGCGTGGTGAAAAGGGGGCCGCCTGATCTCAGGAAGCAGGTCTTCGGGGCAGTGATAATCAGGCAAAAGTACCCCGTCAGGAGGGTCAGCGGTCAGAGGATAGTCTTCGAGGACAACGCTGCCGTCATAGTCACGCCGGAGGGCGACCTCAAGGGGACAGACATCAAGGGCCCGGTCGCCACCGAGGCGGCAGAGAAGTGGCCCAGGATCGCCAATCTGGCGTCCATCATAGTATGAGGTGTAGGGAATGAAGTTCGCTTCCTCACTGTCAGAAGACCTGCGCGCGAAGTACAAGCGACGGTCGTTCAGGCCGAGGGTGGGAGACTCGGTCAGAATCGTCCGCGGAGAGTTCAAAGGAGTCGAAGGAAAGGTCACCAAGGTGCTCACGAAGGAAGGCAGACTGAGCGTCGAAGGGGTCGCCAGGGAGAAGATGAAAGGCGGCACTGCTCCCGTCCCCATTCACGCGTCGAACGTCGTACTCACTTCGCTGACGCTGGGCGACAAGCTCCGGAGGAAGAAGCTGGAGGCGCAGGCCTAGTTGGCCAAGAAGGGCGGAAGGAACAAGCTGAAGCGGCTCGCAGCTCCAAGGGCCTGGGACATATCCCGAAAGGAGAGCAGGTTCGTGTTCAAGCCGCTCGCGGGCCCCCACGGGATCTCTTTCTCATACCCGCTCGGGGTCATCGTTCGCGACCTGGCGGGCATGGCGGGAACCTCGAAGGAGGTCAAGTACGCGACAAGAACGGGAAAGGTAATCGTCGACGGAAAGGCGCGACAGTCGCCCAGTTTCCCGGTCGGGCTCTTCGACGTGGTCAGCGTCCCAGCCGAGGGCGCTTCATTCCGGATGATCCCGTCCACAAAGGGGCTGGTCCTCTCGAAGGTGGGCGAGCAGGAGGCGTCGAGAAAGCTCTGCAGCGTGAAGTCGAAGGTGAAGTCGAAGGGCGGCCACATCCAGTACGGCCTCCATGACGGGAGGTCCCTGCTCGCTGACAACCTGAAGCTCTCACCTGGCGACGCCGTTCTCCTCGAGGTCCCGTCCCAGAAGGTTGTGGACCAGATCAAACTGGCCAAGGGCTCTCTGGGCTTGATCCTTTCAGGGGACAGGGCCGGCCAAGTCGGGAAGATACTCGAAGTCAAGAGCGGGACGATAACGAGGGAGAGGATGGTCAGGATCTCCCTGCCGAGCGGGGACGCTGAGATCCCCTCAAGGCTCGTATTCCCAGTCGGGACCGATAAGCCCGCCATCACCGTGGGAGTCGTCACGCCATGAGCCAGAAGACAGTGCATGAGAACCCGATGCGCGTCATCAGGGTCGGCAAGGTTGTGGTGAACATAGGGCTCGGCAAGTCGGGCGAGGCAATCGAAAGGGGGAAGAGTGTCCTGGAACAGGTGACGGGTCAGAAACCCACTCAGAGGAAGGCAAAGAAATCAGTCAGGGACTTCGGCATCCACAAGGGCGAGCCGATAGGGGTACTGGTCACGGTCAGGGGCGACGCCACCGCAGAGCTGCTGAACAAGCTGCTCGCCGCGAGGGACAAGAAGCTAGCGGCGTCCTGCTTCGACGAAAGGGGTTCCGTCTCGTTCGGGATCAAGGAGCACATCGAGATCCCCGGAATCAGGTACGACCCCGCCATCGGGATCCTTGGCATGAACGTCTCAGTCCTCCTTGAGAGACCAGGCTACAGGGTCGCGAGAAGGAACAGGAGGACGTCGCGCGTGGGGAAGTGGCACTTCGTTTCCAAGGACGATGCGATGGAATTCTTTAGGAAGAACTTGGGGGTCGAAATATCTTGAAGGAGAGGCATCCGAAGAAGCGGAGCTACGGCAAGTCGACTCACTACTGCAGAAGGTGCGGCCAATATGGCGCTGTGATCAGGTCGTACGACCTGGTGCTCTGCAGGCAGTGCTTCAGGGAGGTGGCCGAGAAGCTGGGCTTCAGGAAGTACGATTAGGAGTATATCGAATTGCCAGCCACAAACGTGCTGTCCAACCTCTTCGCGAGCCTGCAGAACGCTGAGTTGAGGAACAAGAAGGAGTGCGTCGTCATCCCTGCCTCCAAACTCGCGAGGGAAGTGCTTACGGTGCTCCAGAAGAGGCACTACGTCGGCGAGTTCGAGTTCATCAACGACGGGGTTGGTGGAAAGCTTAGGGTCCAGCTGATCGGCAAGATCGACAGATGCGGGGTCATCTCCCCGAGGTTCCCCGTAAAGTCGGCCAGGCTGGTCGACTGGGAGCATCGATACCTTCCAGCGGTCGGCATCGGCGCACTCATCGTTTCGACACCCGGCGGCGTTATGTCGCACTCGGAGGCCCAGGAGAAGGGGCTGGGCGGGAGGCTGCTCGGTTTTGTCTACTAGCGGCGTCCAGCAGCAGGTCGTCCAGCTCCCCGAGGGGGTGTCGGTGTCCCTCGACGGCAGGATGCTTCTCGTGAAGGGCAAGCTCGGTGAGGCGAGGAAGGACTTCCAGAAGGTCAACGTCAACCTGTCGGTGCAGGGAAACAGCGTGCTCGTCAGTCCCTTCTCGGAGAAGAAGAAGGACAACGTCGTGGTGAACACGGTTCTCAGCTTGGTCAACAACATGGTCACGGGCGTGACCAAGGGGTACACCTACAGGCTGAAGGTGGTCTACGCCCACTTCCCGATCTCGGTCAAGGTCAAGGGGGACGAGATACTCGTCGAGAACTTCATGGGCGAGCGTTCGCCTAGGGTTGCGAAGATAGTCGGGAACTGCAAGGTGAGCGTGGAAGGCGACGACGTGATAGTGAAGGGCGTCTCGGTGGAGGAGGTCGGCCAGACAGCGGCCAACGTGGAGCTGGCAACCAAGATCAAGCGCAAGGACCAGAGGGTCTTCCTCGACGGTGTCTACATATACGAGAAGGGGGAGGGCTGGTAGAAATTGCCGAAGGCAAAGGTGACCGAAGAGAACAGGCTCAAGGCGCTTGTCGAGATACGCAAACAGCTAGCGGCCAATAGGCCGAGGTTCGTCCGCCAGGAGAGCTGGAGGTACGTCAGGATTAAGCCGATGTGGAGGAAGCCGAAGGGAGTGGACAACAAGGTGAGGAGGCAGGACAAGGGCTGGCCAGCCCTGGTGAAGGTGGGCTACAGGGGCCCGGTTGGTTCCCGGGGCCTTCACCCGAGCGGGCACTTCGAGGTCCTCGTCCACAGGCCGGCCGACTTGGAAGGGCTGGTCCCAGGAAGGGACGTGGCAAGGCTTGGCGGGACGGTCGGCGCGAAGAAGCGGGAACGGATACTGGCCCGGGCCAACGAGCTGGGCCTCAGGGTCTTGAACCCTACCAGGTTGAGGATAATTGAATCTAAGAAGTAAGCGGAGGCTGGCCGCCTCCGTCATGAAGGTGGGGCTGGACAGGGTGGTCTTCGACGAAGAGTACTCCGACCTAATCCAGGACGCCATCACCAGGAGCACAATAAGGGGGCTGGTGGGCTTCGGAGCGATAAGGGCAGCGCCCGAGAAGGGGATCTCAAGCGGACGGGCGAGGGAGCGCTCTCGGAAGCTGAAGCGCGGGCGGGGACCGGGCTCGACCGAGGGAGCGAAGTACGCCAGGAACGCCCGCAAGGACCTGTGGATGACCAAGGTCCGGGCACTGAGGTGGAGGCTGAAGGTGGCCAAGGACAGGAAGGACATCGATAGGCAGACCTACAGGCGGCTCTACAAACAGGTGAAGGGAGGGCAGGTAAGAGGCGTGAAGCACCTGCTCGAGCTGATGAAGGAGGCGAAGAAGTAGGTGTCGTCTTTCGTTCCGATTCCGCGGAGAAGACGGGAGGGCGTCACGGACTTCCGCGCGAGGAAGAGGGCGATCACCTCGCGGACGCCGCTCCTCGTGGTGAGAATATCGAACAAGAACGTCTCGTCCCAGTTCGTCAGGCCCCAGGTGAAGGGCGACGAGGTGCTTTCATCCGCGCACTCGCGGCAGCTCAAGAAGTTCGGCTGGGCGGGCTCCATGAAGTCCACCCCGGCATGCTATCTGCTCGGCATGCTCGCGGGCAAGCGCGCACAGGCCAAAGGAGTGAAGGAGGCAGTCCTCTACAACGGGTTGGTTCCGTTCATCCGGGGCTCCAGGGTGGCCGCGTTCGTGAAGGGGGTCGTCGACTCGGGCGTCTCGATGGCTGTCGACGAGAAAGCACTGCCCTCGGAGGAGAGGCTCACCGGCAAGACGATAGCCGAATTCGCGGCCAAGCTGTCCAAGGAGGACGCGGGGGCGTACTCAAAGCGGTTCTCGGCCCTGATAAAGGGCGGATTCAAGCCGCAGGAATACCCGGCGCAGTTCGAGAAGGCGAAGAGCGCCATCGCGGGAGCAGGGAAATGACGATGATGCAAAGACGCGACAGGGAAGAGGCAGAGGAGGTCTGGGTCCCCAAGACCAAGCTTGGGAAGCTGGTGAACGAGGGTAAGGTCACCTCCCTGGGAGAGATATTCAAGAGCGGTCAGCGCATCCGAGAGTCCGAGATAGTCAAGAAGCTGTTGCCCGAGCTGCGCAACGAGGTCGTGGGCGTCAGCGTGGTGCAGAAACAGACCGACGCAGGGGAGCTCACCCGGTTCTCGGCGGTGGTCGCGGTAGGGAACGGCGCAGGGTGGTTCGGGGTCGGCAAGGCCAAGGCAATGCAGACCAGAGAGGCTATCGAGAAGGCCACCAACATCGCGCTTCTGAACATCATACCCGTCAAGCTTGGATGCGGCAGCTGGGAGTGCAGGTGCGGAAGAACCCACTCGGTGCCGTACAGGATTCGGGGGAAGGCGGGCAGCGTCACCGTCGAGATCATTCCCGGTCCGAGGGCGTTGGGGCTCGTCGCCGGTCCGGCCCTCAAGAACCTTCTCCAGCTCGCCGGAGTGAAGGACGCCTGGATCAGGACCTTCGGGTCCACCAGCACGTTGTCCTCGCTCGCGAACGCCACGTACGACGCCTTCAGGATGTCGCACGGGCTGAACGTTTGAGGTGAGAGGAAGCACGGCCTTACTGCTCGTTGTCAACTTGCACGGGATGATTAACTCCTCGGCGCCTGTCCGCAAGGCACTCTCGGAGCTGAAAGTGGGGAAGAGGTTCGCTGCATCGCTGGTGCCTGACGACGGCCCCGCCGTGGGGATGCTCAGGCTCTGCAAGGAGTACGTCGCATGGGCGCCGGTCGACGCCCAGCTCCTGGTCGCCCTTCTCAAGGCAAGGGCGATGGTGAGCGAGAGCAGGAAGCTCGACCCCAAGGCGCTCGCTGCGCTCGGCTTCAAGAAGTACGAGACGTTCGCGGAGAAGATCATGAAGGACGGAGCTCGCCTTTCCGCCCACCCGGGCATCAGGCCATTCTTCAGGCTGAGTCCTCCGAGAGGGGGGTTCAAGCTGTCGTCCCGCAGGCAGGCGAGCGACAGGGGGATCCTCGGGAACAACCCAAAGCTCCCCGCCCTTGTGAGGAGGATGATCTGAGTGCCGACCAGAGTGAGGAAGGCCAGAAGATACAGAGGGATGCGCACCCACGGCTACGGACAGGTAGGGCAGCACAGGCACTCCGGCAAGATGGGAGGGCACGGGAACGCCGGGCTCCACAAGCACAAGTTTTCCTGGATGGTGAAGTTCGACCCTGACCACTTCGGCAGGGACCCGTTCAAGCCGCGGGGCTACATCAAGCCGTCCCGCTGGCTGAATGTGGGCGACCTCGACTCGCTTTCGGGGGGCGCCTCCGCGCTCGACCTGGCCTCGGTGGGCGTCGAGAAGCTGCTCGGCTCCGGCGAGGTCTCCGGCTCATACCAAGTGATGGTCGGTTCCTTCACCAAGAAAGCTCAGGCTAAAATAGAGGCTGCGGGCGGGAAGATCGTAGCCAAGGAGTAGGGCCCGACCCATGGCCTCGATGCGCGACTTCATCAAGAACGTAGCGGCGGTACTCCCTGAGATCCCGAAACCCGAGAAGAAACCATCCCTCAACGAGCGCTTCGTCTGGACAGCCTTCGCCCTCGTGGCGTACCTGGTCATGGCGGTCACCCCACTCTACGGGTTCGGTGGAAGCGCCAGCCAGAGCGACCAGCTCGCCTTCCTCAGGGTGGTCTTCGCCTCCGCTCAGGGGACCCTGATGGAGCTCGGGATCGGACCCATAGTCACCGCGGGGCTGATTCTCCAGCTTCTGGTTGGGAGTGACATCATCAAGCTGAACATGAGCGACACGTCTGACAGGGCTCTCTTCGGTTCTGCGACGAAGTTCCTCACGATGATAGTGATCGTGGGCGAATCGCTGGCATACATACTTGGAGGGCAGCTCGGGGTTCTCTCTCCGAACCAGTCCATCGTCATCTTCGCGCAGCTCTTCGTCGCGAGCATCCTGGTGCTCCTGCTAGACGAGCTGATTCAGAAAGGATGGGGCATCGGGAGCGGAGTGAGCCTGTTCATCCTCGCCGGAGTCTGCCAGACGGTCATGTGGTACACGTTCTCGCCCACCTCGCTCAGGGTATCTGCCACCTCGACCGCCACCGTCATCTTCGGTTTCATACCCGCGATGATCAGCGCCTTCTTCACGAACACCCTCCCGGACATCGTGGTGAGGGGTTTCCGCTACCCGAGCCTCCTGACCTTCATGCTGACGCTCGTCATGATCCTCGTCCTGGTCTACATTGAGGGCATCCGGGTCGAGCTGCCAATCACTTCGACGAAGTACCGTGGCTTCCAGGGAGTCTACCCCATCAAGCTGCTCTACGTCTCGAACATCCCTGTCATCTTGGTCTCAGCCCTCGCGGCCAACGTGACCTTCTTCACCAAGATCCTCTACACCTACGCCGGATCCTCAACCACCAGCTGGGTCCGGTACATAGGTACGTTCCCCACAGGACCAAACGCGACGTCCTCCTATCCGACCGGCGGCCTGGTCTACTACATGACTGCCCCCCAGGGGATCGACCAGACGCTAGGGAACCCGATTCACTCTGTGATCTACCTGACCTACCTCGTGGGCATGGCCGTCCTCTTCGCCAAACTGTGGGTTGAGATAGGCGGACTCAACCCAAAGGCGGTGGCGAAGAACCTGCTGGGGACCGAGGTGATGGTGCCCGGGTTCAGGAGGACCAGTCTCTCCATCGAGCAGATGCTGAACCGGTACATACCCACGCTTACGATCATCGGTGGCGTGCTCATCGGCCTCATCGCGGGTGTCTCCGACCTGTTCGGGGTCTTCGGCTCCGGCATCGGGATACTCCTTATGGTGGACATCATACTCCAGTACTACCAGATGCTGATCAAGGAGCAGCTGGAGGAGTTCTCTCCCGCCCTGGCGGGTGTGTTGGGGGCGACGTAGCGGTTGAGGCTCAGGGTAGTTGTCGTCGGGGTCCCCGGCGTCGGCAAGACCACCGTCGTGGAGAAGATGAACTCCACGATGAAGGGGTCCAGGCTGGTCACGTTCGGGACCGTGATGCTTGAAGAGGGAAAGAAGCTCCGCTGGATAAAGCACAGGGACGAGCTCAGGAGACTGCCGGTGGAGAAGCAGAGGCGCCTCCAGACCATCACGGCGACCATGATCTCGAGGATGAGGGCAGGAGTGCTCATCGTCGACACGCACCTGTTCGTCAGGACGAAGGAGGGCTTCTGGCCCGGGCTTCCCTTCGAGGTGGTCCGAGCGCTGAGGCCCACTCACCTGATTCTGGTCGAGGCGAAGCCTGAGGAGGTAATCCTGCGGAGGCAGGCGGACAAGACGAGGTACAGGGACGACGTGAGCCGCGAGGACCTGGAAGCAGAGCTCTCTTTGGCCAGGGGCTTCCTCACGGTCTCGTCCACGCTTACGGGCGCGCCGATGCTGATCGTCTCCAACGGCGACGGCATGTCGGACCAAGTTGTCAGCGGTCTGGCACAGATGCTCCGGGAGGCGGCCAGATGACGCTGGCGATTCCCGAGACGACATTGGTCGTCACGCTCACCGCCCTCGGTCTGGGCATAGCCACCAACCTCCTCACCATCCGCTTCGTCGACCTCGGCAAAGAGAGAAGGATGAAGGCCGAGATCAGCCAACACAACAAAGATCTGCGCGAGGCCGTCAGGTCGAAGGACAAGGCGAAGGAGGAGAGGCTGAAGAAGAAGGACATTCAGATAAAACAGATGAACGCGAAGGTCTCCACGGCCCGGCTGCGGGTCACGGCCATAACGTTCATCCCGTTCATCGTGCTCTACTACCTGATGGCAGGTTTCCTGGGAGGTTTCGGGGTCACCGTCGCGCACTCCCCGATCCCGATTCCGTACATAGTCTCCAACTTTGGTGCCTCGGGCGGCGACGTGCCCCTCTTCTGGTGGTACACGATTTCTTCCCTCACGTTCAGCCCTCTGCTGACCAGACTGTTTGGCACCTCCACGTAGAACGTAGAGGGAACTCCATGTTCGCAATCATCGTTTCAGGGATGCCCGCAGTGGGCAAGACGACCGTGTCGAAGACGGTTGCGCAGAGGCTGGGCCTCAAGCTGGTCGGGGGCGGCGACGTCCTCAAGGAGATGGCCGTGGAGGAAGGGTACGCTCCGGGCGGGGAGGACTGGTGGGACACCGACGAGGGCATAAGGTTCCTGGAGGAGAGGAAGCGCAGTCCTGGCTTCGACAAAGAGGTTGATAGCCGGCTTATCAAGAAGGCGAGGGGCGGTGACGTCGTGATAACAAGCTACCCGGTTCCCTGGCTCTCAAAGCATGGACTGAAGGTCTGGCTCTCCGGCAGCGCCGAGAGCAGGGCCAAGAGGATGTCAAGGAGGGACAGGATGGATGAAAAGAAGTGCAAGAAGGTCCTGGCCGTCAGGGATGCCGAGAACTACAAGCTTTACAGGAAAATCTACAAGATCGAGTTCGGCAGGGACTTGGCACCGTTCGACCTGGTCATAGACACTGACTCGATAGACGAGTCGAAGGTCGCAGAGATCATCCTCCACTACGTCAGGACCAGAAGAGGCTGAGTTGCAACCACAGAGGACGCTTGTCTTGGACGAGGAGGAGACCGACCCGGAGCATGGCTCGGTCCCTTCCGCCAGGGCTGTCGGGTCCCTGCTCGAATATGGGCTCATCGCGCTGGACAAGCCGAGGGGGCCGACCAGCCACGAGGTCGTCGCCTGGGTCAGGAAGATGGTCGGCGAGGACAGGGCGGGGCACAGCGGCACTCTGGACCCACCAGTGTCTGGACTCCTTCCCATCGGTCTCGGTCAGGCTACGAAGGCGTTGAGCCTGCTCCTCCTCTTCCCGAAGGAGTACTGGGCCGTGATGAGGCTCCACTCCTCCGTGTCAAAGAGGAAGCTCGACGCCGTGGTGAGCGAGTTCAAGGGCGAGATCTTCCAGAGGCCCCCCCAGCGCTCGTCGGTAAAGAGAGAGGTGAGGAGCAGGACGATCCACGAACTCGAAGTCACTGAGGCGCAGGGCAACCTGCATCTGCTGCGGTGCCTCTGCCAGTCTGGGACATACATGAGGAAGCTGATCTACGACATGGGCGAGGTACTGGGAGTGGGTGCCACCATGATAGAGCTCAGGAGGACCAAGGTAGGCCCCATCAGGGAGGAGGACGGCTTCGTCACCCTCCACCAGCTGAGCGACGCCATGTACCGGCTCCGCAGTGGGGACGAGTCGGCTTTCAGGGCCGCCGTCAAGCCGGTCGAGAGGTGCATCGGCTCGATAAGGAGGCTTGTGATCCGCGACTCGGCTGTCGACGCCATCTGCCACGGCGCCAGGCTCGCCGTCCCCGGGATCCTTTCAGCATCCGAGGGGATCTCCAGGGGCGAGACGGTGGCGATAATGTCTGGGAAGGGAGAGCTGGTCGCCTTGGGCAAGGCCCTGGTGCCCTCCAGCGAGCTTCAGTCCATGTCGAAGGGACTCGCCTCTACGGTGGAGAGGGTCGTCATGAAACAGGGGACGTATCCGAAGCTCTGGAAGCACAAGGGATAGCAGCCCTAGCCTGCACTGCGCCGTCCGCCCACCTTCAAGCTGCGCCCGAGCCGGATCAAGGGGTCACCGCTTCTCTTTCTTCCGAGGCGTGGGCCGGGCCGCGTTTCCACGCTTCCGAACCATGAAGTCTCTTTCGAAATCGACAAGTCTCTCGCCCTTCTGGTTGTATCCCCAAGTCCTCAGGCTCACGATGCCGCTCCCGGGCCTGCTCCTCGACTCCCTGACCCCCGTCACCTCGCATTCCGCGTAGATCGTGTCGCCGGCGAAGACCGGGCTGAGGAATCTCACGTCGCGCAGACCGAGCATGAAACCGTTGGCGCTCGTCTGTTCTACCAGGATGCCAGCCACCGTTGCGAGCGTAAGAAACCCGTTGACGACCATCCGCCCCTCGAAAGGCTCTCCAGCGAAGTTCTTGGCAGCGTAGTCTGCGTTGAAGTGAATCTGATTGCTGTTGTTCGTCAGCAGAGTGAACCATATATTGTCGGCATCCGTGACCGTCCTTCCCACTCTCCCCTTGAACCTCGCACCGGGCTTGAAATCCTCAAAGAAGAGGTCTGCGGCCAAACATCTCGGAATCCCGTCTCTACGGTATTGACGGTTTGCCAGCAACGCTTAAACTGAAACACGGGCTTCGGTCGACCGTGCTGAGGCGGAGCCAGCTCTACGTTCCCGGGAACAACGAGAGGATGATGGAGAAAGCGTCTGGGCTCGAGGCCGACTCTGTGATACTTGACCTGGAGGACGCGGTGCCGGAGGAGCAGAAGGAAGAGGCGCTCAGGCTGGTCGCGAGGCTCTCGCGTGAGCTCGAGTGGGGCGACCGCGAGCTCTGCGTCAGGGTCAACGCCCGCGGGTCGAGTCGATTCGCGAAGGAACTTTCGACCATCAAACCTCTCAAAAGGTTGCAGACGATCGTCCTGCCAAAGGCAGAAGGTGACTGCTCCGCTGTCCACGCCCGGACTGGCAAGGGAGTCATTCCCATCATCGAGACGGCGGAGGGACTCATGAACCTGAGGGAGATCTCGAGGTCTAGAGGGATCGTCGCTCTAACCTATGGCGCCGCGGACTACGCTGCCTCGGTCGGAGGCTCGGTCTCCGCCTACCTTGACAGCGAGGTCCTCAAGACGATGATCGTCGCGGCTTCGAGGAGCGCCCGTGTTTCCGCCGTCGACAACGTGTTCTTCGACCTGAACGACAAGGAAGGATTCCGAAGACAGGCGGCGATGGCTCGCTCCCTGGGCTTCGCGGGAAAGCAGATTGTCCATCCTTCTCAGATCCCTATCGCGAACGAAGTCTTCTCACCTACCAAGGCAGAGGTCGAGTGGGCGGAAAGGGTGCTGAAGGAATTTCAACGCGCCTCGGCGAAAGAGCGTGGGGCAGTGAGGGTCGATGGCTCGCTGGTCGACGCTGTCCACTACAGGCTAGCGAAAGAGTTGCTCGAAAGGAGGGACGCGGTCGAAGGCTGATCCTGCCGAGTCGAGTGGTTGATTCGCCCTAGTACGACCTGGGGAGGCCAAGCACGTGCTCGCCGATGTAGCTCAGAACCAGGTTATTCGAGATGGGCGCCACTCTGTAGAGCCTGGTCTCTCTGAACTTCCTCTCGATGTGGTTTCCAACCGCCAACCCCGAGCCGCCGTGCACGTCCATCGCCACGTTGGCGGCCTGCCAGGAACACTCTGACGCGAGGTACTTCGCAGCGTTTGCGTACTCCCCGACGGATCTCTCGTCGGCGCCGGAGTCGAAGAGTTCGGCCGCGCTGGTCCTCACATTCTCCGCCGCAAGCAGCTTGGCATATACCTCGGCTATCGGGAATTGGACCCCCTGGTTGGACCCGATGGGCCTTCCGAACACGACCCTGCCCTTCGCGTACTCGACGCTCCTGTCGATGAACCATCTCGCGTCGCCTATGCATTCCGCGGCGAGGAGTATTCTCTCAGGGTTGAGCACATTCAGGAGATATCTGAAGCCCTCTCCCTCCTCCCCTATCAGGTTGCTCTCAGGGATTCTCAGGTCGTCGATGAAGAGCTCGTATGTCTGGCTGTTGAACATCATCTTGAGCTTGTGCGCCTCGATTCCCTTTGCCTCGCCAAGCGGCACAAGGAAGAGACTGATTCCATCCGTCTTCTTCTCCACCCTCTCGTAGGTCGTCGTCCGAGCGACCAAGACCATCAGGTCGGAATGCTCAACCCGCGAGATGAAGACCTTGTGGCCCTTGACATGGTAAAAACCTCCCCTCTTCTCCGCGAAGGTCTTGATCTTGGTGGATTCTGAGCCAGCCTCCGGCTCTGTCAGTGCCAGGGATTGCAGCCTCAATTCTCCCCGGGCGATGCGGGGGAAGGTACTCATTCTTCATGCTCGGAGAGCCGAATCTTGACAGGGCGAAGAGAAGGTAATACTGTCCATGGAAGGGCTGGCGGTTCCCACCAAGCGCGTTCACCTCTTCTAGGATGAGCGAGGTGTCAAGGACCCCCCGGCCAGGACCTCCGTATTCCGCGGGAACGGGGACGGCCCCTAGTCCCCGCCGCTCCATCTCCCTCACAAACTCGTCGGGATAGGCTCCGTCTTCGTCCAGCTTTTGCCAGTATGTCTCGTTGAACCTTTTCATCACCGAATCAACCGAGGCCAGCATCATCCGCTGTTCGTCGCTCAGCCTTTGTCTGCCAGGAAGCTTGCCCAACTCGCCGGAAAACCTCTCTTGCTCTGTTAAGTGTTCCGTTGCTCGCGGTTCTGGTTCCTCGCCACTAAGATGAGGTGGGCACCGACAGCGATGCTGGCCGCTGCTGCGAGGATGAAGCCGATCAGGTAGTCCCCTCTCGACGATATCTCCGAGCCCTCGAACACCGGGCCGATGAAGGCTCCTATCCCGAAGCTTGTCAGCAGAGTTCCGAAGATGGTGCCGTAGTTCTCCACACCGTAGTACTTCCTTACGAGCAACGCGAACTCTGGGATGTACGTCCCATATCCTGCCCCGAAGAGCACGGCGAAGAGAATGACCAGTGGGGCACTGGTGGAGAAGTAGAGCCCAAGAGCGGAGACGCCCTGCAGGAAGAACCCGAGGGCAGCCATCGTTTCTTCACTCACGCCGCGGGCGCCAGCACTCAAGCGGCCCATCATGCTGCCCACGCCGACCATCGACAATGCCAGCGTTCCGATCCCGGGCCCGAGGCCCCTGCTCTCGAACAGTGGAACAACGAAGATCGTGACCAAGATCCTCGCGAAGGCGTTGCCCGCTGCGTAGTAGGTGTAGAGATAGCCGAACCTCCTCGTCCGGAGGTTTCGCACCGAAGCCCCAAAGTCGAAGCGGGGGGCGACCCCGGTCCCTCTCGATGACTGATAGGCCAGAAGGGTGAACAGCAGGACCACGCCGCCGACGGCAGCGAACGCCGCACGCAGACCGAAGGCGGCAATCAGGTACGCCTCGAGCGGCGGGAAGAAGAGGAGCCCGGCCGCGGTGCCGGCGCTGACCAGCCCCGTGACCTGCCGGATCCTGTCCGAGCCGAAGCTGTCGAACACCACGTAGGAGGTGGGCAGCCACATCGAACCAGACCCCGACCCCCCTATGACCCCATAGGTGAGGAGCAGGAGGGGGAAGGAGTTCGCGAGCGAAGAGAGAAACAGCCCTCCTCCCATCAGGGCGCCGCCGACAAGCATCGTCGTCGCGGGACCCCTCCTGTTCATGAAGAGCCCGAGGAGAAGAGAAGACGCTGAGTAGAGGGCTGCGAAGACGCCGAAGACCAAAGAGGTGGAGGAAGCAGGGAGGTTGAACTCGGTCGAGATTCTGCTGAAGAACACGCCGTAGGAGAGGAAGACCGCTAGACACGAGTTATAGAGGAAGAGTGCCGCGGCCCTGCTTCGAGTGTCCATCCTCCGTCTCACCTATGAGCGAAGTGGCGCGGCGTAGCCCGGGTCGCCCGCACTGCCTACAGCCCCAAGTATGATTCCTTCAGAGACTTGTTCGCGCGGAAATCCTCGGGCCTTCCCTCGAACGTGATCTTGCCGGTGTCGAGCAGGTACCCTCTATCGGCTATCGAGAGCGCAGCCTCGATGTTCTGCTCCACCAGCAGGATTGTAAGCCCCCTTTCCTTCAGCTCCTGGAGCACCTTGAAGACCCTCGAGACCACGATTGGAGCGAGGCCGAGCGAGGGTTCGTCGAGCATCAGCATCTCCGGCTCGGACATCAGCCCCCTTCCAATCGAAAGCATCTGCTGCTCGCCGCCGCTGAGCGAGCCCGCTCTCTGGCGGCGCCTCTCCTTCAATATTGGGAAGAGCTCGTAGACGTAGGCCGCGTTATCGCCCAGACGTCTCCGCGCCCGCTTGTTGAATGCCCCCAGCTGCAGGTTGTCTTCCACCGTCATCGTCGTAAAGAGCCCCCTCCCCTCCGGCACGAGCGAGAGCCCCAGGGCGGCCACTTTGTTCGCCGCCATCGCCGTGATGTCTCTCGAACGGAAGGTCACCTTACCGCTCCCTGGCTTCAGCACACCCTGGATGCTACGCAACGAGGTCGTCTTCCCCGCTCCGTTCGACCCCACAAGGAACACAAGCTCTCCCTTGTTCACGGTGAAAGACACGTCCCACAGCGCCTGTGCAGCCCCGTAGCTGACGTTGAGGCCCGAGACCCCGAGCAGCGCCCCGTTATTCACGCAGGCTTCCCTCCGAAGTACGCGCTCAGGACCCTTTCGTCTTTCGCTACCTCCTCAGGGGTTCCCTGCGCTATCACTTCGCCCTGCTGAAGCACCAACACACGCTCCACGGACCGCATCAGAATCCTCATCACGTGCTCGGTCCAGATTATGGTGACGCCGAACTCGCTGGAGAGTTTCTTGATCACGCCGGAGGCCCATGTCGCCTCGGCGATTGTAAGCCCAGCCGCGAACTCGTCCAGCATCAGAAGAGCGGGAGAGGTGCTGAGAGCTCGGGCAACCTCGAGCCTCTTCTTCTCGGGTGCGGTCAGCAATCCAGCCGCCTGATTCAGCTTGCCGCCAAGGCCTATCATCTCGAGGAGCTCGGCGGGGTCCCGCAGAAGCCTGCCCCTCGAGCCCGCGTTGCTGAATAGCGCCGCCGCCTCCACGTTCTCCAGGACCGTCATCGCCGAGAAGGGCTGGGGGATCTGGAAGGTCCGCGCGATGCCCAGCTTGGCGACCTTGTACGGAGGCATGCCGGTTATGTCTCTGCCCGAGAAGAACACTCTGCCACCGTTCGGCTTCAGCGTACCCGAGATTATGTTGAAGAGCGTGGTCTTCCCTGCGCCATTCGGGCCTATCAACCCAACCACCTCTCCCTCCGAGACCTCGAAGGAGACATCCTTCAAGACCTCCAGCCCGGAGAACCTCTTTGCGACCCGCGCGAGTCTGAGCAGTTCAGGCATTGCCGATTCTCCTCGGTCTGGCCCTAGCGACGAGCCTTCTCGCAGCCCCGACGATGCCGTCTGGAATGACTAGGACCACCCCGATTATGATGACTCCGAGTACTATCAAATGGATGAACGGGTAGCTGAGGCCGAGGAGGTCGGTCAGCTCGTAGAGTAGGGTCCCCCCGATTACCGGGCCGATCACTGTGCCAAGCCCTCCCAACATCGCCATCGAGATCGAAGTGACTGTAATCGTGACGTTGAATGCCGACGGGGGGTCGATGAAAGTAATCTGCCATATCGCAAGTGCTCCGCCGAGTCCGGCGAAGAATCCGCTGAAAACAAGAGTGATCGTCTTGTAGAAGGCCGCGTTTATCCCGATCGAACCTGCAGTGCCCTCCTGCTGCCTGATCGCCTGCAGCGCAATCCCGAACCTCGACCTCGTGATCAACAGCGTCGCGGCAACGCAGGAAACAGCGACCACGATCATCGCGTAATACTCGTTCACGGGCTGGTAGTAGGAGATCGGGAGGGTGAAACCGGGGGCTGAGCCGACGGCGTCCCAGTTATCGAACGTCACGAAGAAGGCCTCGTTGATGCTCAGCGTGGCTATGGCGAAGTAAGCGCCTCTGAGCCTTGTCGTCGGGAGGCTGATGCCCAGCGCAAGAAGGCCGGATGCGAGTCCTCCGACCAGCACCGCGAGGTAGGGGGAGGAATGGGCGTTGGCCATCATTAGAGCGCTCGCGTACCCTCCCATCCCGTAGAACACCACGTGCCCGAAGTTGACGTAGCCCGTCAGGCCAGCGAAGATGTTGAAACTCTCGGACAGGACTATCCAGTTGAGAATGAAGAAGAGCACCGATATCCGCGCCACGAAAACGGGAGCGACGACGAGGAAAGCCAGGGCGGCGACGGCAACGGCAATCTCGACTGCGCGGACCCAGCCGATGCCCAGTCTGCTCGTTCTTGCGTCCGTCAATCGCTCCTCGCGCCCATTATCCCCGAAGGCCTGATGATCAGTACGATCAGGAGGATGATGAATCCTATTGCGGGGGTAGCTGATGCTGGCAGGTAGAGCGACGCTACGTTGTCGACCACCCCTATGACCATGCCACCCAGCAGGGCTCCGAACGGGCTGCCCAGCCCGCCAAGCACGACGATCACGAAGGACAGGAGGGTGAACTCACCGCCGCCGGAAGGGGTCACGGCCTGGAGCAGCATCACCATCGAACCGACCGATGAGGCGATCGCCACTCCAATGCCGAAGGAGAGGAGGCTGACCATCTCCGGGTTGATGCCCATCAAGAGTGCCGAACAGCTGTCCTCAGTCACGGCTCTTACCGCCTTGCCCCAGAAGGTCCTGGTGAGGAAGACCCTGAGGAGGAGCGCCACGAATAGCGCATATGCGGCGGCGATCGCCACGCCGCCGGGAAGGACCACCCCGAGCCCGTTGATGCTTGGAAACGTCACCGAGACAGCGCGCTGGTTGGGAGAATAGACGTAGAGCAGAAGGCTGCTGATGAGGGTCGAGAGGCCGAAGGTCAGGAAGAGGGACATCAGCTCGGGGGCGTTGGTTACGCGGCGCACCAGGCCGACGTACACCAGCAGACCCAGTCCGAACCCGAACGGGATCGTGAAGAGCAGCGAGACGACGGGGTGAACGCCGGCGAGAACGAACAGCCAGTAGCTCGAGTACGCACCCACCGTGACGAAATCGCCGTGGGCGATGTTGACCACCTTCATCACGCCCCAGACGAGCGTGAGACCCAGGGCAAGGACGCCGAAGAGCAGGCCGTACGCGAGGCCGAGCACTATCAGTTCGGCTAGAATCAATCCCGCGTGGTCAACGAGCCCCGTATGTGGTCAAAAGGTTTGTGCAGCACGGTCACGGGGCGGGATAGACGAACGGGGAAGTGGCCACGGCCTTCGGCCAGATGGTCTGCTTCACGCCGGTCTGCCACTGCATCACCACCATCGTGTGGCCCGCCTGGATGCCCGTCGGGCCGATCTGGAAGTTGCCGTAGAACGTCCAGAAGTTCTCGCCGCTCATCTGGCTCCTCACGGTCGTCGAGTTCAGCGAGCCGCTGTCAGTTATCGCCTTCTGGAGAACCAGGCCGGTGTTGTAGGCCTCAGCTGCCTCGTAGTTGGGCGTTATGCCGAAGGTCGACTGGAACTGGCTGAAGAATTGGGAACTCGAGATGTTCCCGTAGTAGGGTGTGAAGTGGCTGAAGTCCAGGTTGGGCTCCCACTGTGAGGGCGCGACCACGCTGTTGGCCAGCGCGCCGAGGTCCGATGGGAAGTGCGGGTCGTCCGGGGCTACAAGAAGCGACACCATGTTGAAGTGAAGACCGAGCGACTGGATGTTCTTCATGATGGTCTCTCCGTCGGCGAAGTGCGCTCCACCGAGGATGACGTCAGGGTTGTAGGACTGAATCTGCGTCAGCTCCGCAGTGTGGCTGGTCCCTGGCTCGTCATACAGCTGGTTGTACACGACACTGAACTTTCCGCTGGTCGAGTTGATGTAGGCGAGTGCTCCCTGCCTCACGGAGATCGAGAACGCGTCGTTGCCGAAGAACAACGCGACCTTGAGCGGAGCCGAGGAGTTCCTGTTCTGGAGCATCTGTAGTACTGGGATCATGTATTGGCTCCCTGGGCTCAGGACGCCCACCACGTAATGATATCCGTGGGACCAGATGGAGTCCGAGGCTCCTCCGTGGCTCATCAACAGTATGTGGTTGGTCTCCGCAATCGGCGCGGCCGCCAGTGTCAGGCCGCTCGAGTACGGTGCCACAAGGAAGTTGACCCCCTGCGTGACGAGCTGCTGGTAGTCGGTCGCCACGACCGAGGCAGTCGACGTATCGTCGTAGTAGATCAGCTGCACCGGGAGCCTGTGGTTGAGGCTCTTCACGTAAATCCCACCAGAGGCGTTCACGTTCTGCGCCCAGAGCTTCAGCCCGTCCAGGCTCAACACACCATCGGTAGCTAGAGAACCGGAGAGCGGCATCGTCATGCCAATCTTGATGGTCGGCGGTCCACTGTAGGACGACAGGGTGCTTGACGTGCTGGTGGTACTGCTCGCGCTTGAGCTCGAGGCGGTGGTGGAACTCGACGGCGATGGCCCAGTTGTCGAGATGTAGTAGACGCTTCCAATTGCCACCACAAGCAGGATGACCACGATCGCGACAGTAGACGCCCGGCTAATCGCCCTTCTGGCCCTCGATTCAGCGAAAGCCAAGGCGATGTTCTTCAAGAGTTCCGCTTATACGCTTTCCGCTGACATCGAATCATAGACCTATCAGGCGCTCTTTCTTGACCTGCTCGACGGCCCAGCGCGCGCTGAGCCGAGTGGCGGCGGGTCAGTCATGGTCCGGAATCTTCGGCTGCCGCCAACGGGAGGGAGAGCCACGCTGACGCTTCGACCCTCGTGCCTTACCGTCCTCACGACCTTCCTCATCCTCAGCTCCGCGTCGCGGTACACGTCCATCAGAGAGCTAACTCGGGCGCACGGGACGTCTTCACCGAGCAGATTCAGCAACTCCGAATTCGTCCTCCGTCCCACAGCGGCTTGAACCTGCGAGTTGACCTCTTCTCTGGCGGCTATCCGCTCGCTCATCTTCGAGAAGCGCGGCGGGCTCGCCAGGTTCAGTCTGGCGGTAAGCTTCTGCCATTGGGGGTCAGCCAGCACGCCAATGAAGATGAAGCCGTCCGCTGTCGTGAAGACTCCGTACGGCGAGAACGCCGGGTGAGATGACCCCAGCTGGGAAGGCTCGACGCCATTGATGTCGATGTAGGGCAGCCAGTATCCATTCCAGTAAACGACGACGTCGTAGAGAGGTACCTCGACAAAGGCGGCCCTCCTCGGCTTCGCGAGAAGGGCCGAGAGAACCCCGATGGCGCCGAACGTGGCAGCGGTGAGGTCCACGCAGGGGTTGCCGACCCTCGACGGCCTTCCTCCCTCGCTTTTTGCCACGTACATCAGCCCGCCCTCAGCCTGCGCAATCGTGTCGAACCCGACCCGCTGGGAAGAGGAACTATCGCTGGCGAATCCCTTAATGGAGCAGTAGACGATCTTCGGGTTGATTCTCCTTATCTTGGAGAACTGAAGGCCGAGTTCCTTCACCGCCCGAGGAGAGAGACTCTCGACGAAGATGTCACTTCCCTTCAGCATTCGCCTGATTGCTGAAATACCACCCTCGGATTTCAGGTCGAGCACAACACTCTCTTTGTTCCAGTTGTAGTTGACCCAGCTCCAGGGAGTTAGTCTCCTCGTGGGGTCCCCGGCCGGAGGCTCGACCTTTACCACCTCTGCCCCGAGCATTCCGAGGAAGCTCCCGAGTGCCGGCGCGGCCACATACGTACCCAGCTCGACAACACGCATTCCTGCGAGCGGTCCCTTCATTGGCGCCGATGGCCAGCGGCTTGGCTAAAACCTTGCTTTCCGAGTTGGAAAACGTGTCACAAGGTTATTAGTTGCCGTCAGGCACGCCTCTCGAAAGCGAATGGGCATTACACTGAAGGTGAAGGACGTGATGGACAGGGATGTGGTATCAATTGACGCCGGGGCTACCGTTGCCGAAGTGATCAAGAAGATGATCCAGTCGAGCGTCTGGTCGCTCGTGGTCGAGAAGCGCGGGCTCCCGGAAGGGGTGGTCACCGAGAGGGACGTCATTCGTAGGTGCTTGGGAAAAGGGTTGCTGCCCGATAAGATGCAAGTGGAGAAGATCATGTCGTCTCCACTGCTGACCATCGGTCCCGAAACCACGATCAGGGACGCGATGAACACCATGGTTGAGAAGGACGTCAGGCGACTGTTCGTGGTGGAGAATGGGAAGATAATCGGGCGAGTCACCCAGACCCGCCTCTTCGAGAGCACCCTCGAAGTTCTGACCAGCCTATCCTCCCTATCAGGCCAACTGTAAGCGGCCAAGTCAACAGAATCTTCTCCAACTCAAACTTATATCGTCCAGAATCTCCGAATCGATTGGAGTGTGATTGTTGCCTCTTCTGAGCTTTGGGGACATCAAAGTAAGGGTGGCCCAACACCTGAAGACTGCGGTGGACACCGACGAGTTCGACATCAGGTCAGCAAAGTTGGAAGAGCTACAGGGTCTTTGGAAGATCGACGTCGAGTTCAAGAAACCCAAAGGCATGTTCTCAGAAACGGCTCTGCTGATAATAGACGCGACTACGGGCGAAGTAAAGGAATTCCGGAAGGGCTACTAGGATCGGTTGAGGCACGATGTACGCTCCGGCGCTAGGAGTTCCAGCCGGCGACCTTGAGATATCCTTCGAACCATCGCACTCCCTGCGAGGCCCTCCAGACATTTAAGCCGCGGGCGACAGGGGCCTTCGTGCCGGGGTCGCCTAGCTCGGTAGGGCGCAGATTGTCATCGGCGTAAGCCTGGAGACCGATCTGGTCAGCTAGCCTGTCTCGCGAAAGCGGGTCGTGGGTTCGAATCCCACCCCCGGCGTTCCCAGTCTGCCGGCCCGTACTCCTCATCTCAGAACAGAGCCCTAGTCACTCGCCTCGCCGCCGACTCCGGCGACATCCGAGAAGTGTCTATCCTGACCGCTCGTCTTGGAGCCTCAAAGCCCAGGAATATTCTCTTGACCTTCTCGAGTGGCACGGGAGCCTCCCGGTGCGCATTCCTCTTCAGCGCAGTCTCAAGGCTACAGGTGACCTGAACCGTGTCTACACGGGAGGAGTACTTGCGAAGCGCCTTGCGAGCCTTCGCCCTGTAGTCCTCGTGCATGAAAGTTCCATCAAGCACGACCGAGTACCCGCTCCGGAGGGCCTCTCTCGCGATTGCAAAGCAAGCCTCGTAGACGAACCTAGACTCCTCCCCCGCGAACGTGGGCCGTGCTAGCATTCCCCTCACCGCGTCCGTCTGAATCAGAATGGCATGATCCATGGTATCCGCCACTAGTTTAGCCGTGGTCGTCTTGCCGCTGCCTGGGATTCCGCAGAAGATGAGCAGCCTTCCTCGCAATCAGACTTTCCCTGCTCATGAACCTATTAAGTCTAGGGACGGCCCGTGTCCGTAAGCCGTCGATTCCTTCCAGGCCACCGTCGCCAAAAACACTATAAGCAGAGGGAGCAAGGCCGAGTCAAGTGAAGGGCTCCGATACTGGACTGAGGGTCGGCCTCACTTTCGACGACGTCCTGCTGATTCCCAAATTCTCCGACATCAGGTCAAGAAAGGACGTAGACACATCCACCCGTTTCTCAAGGGGCATCACGCTTTCGATTCCGATAGTCAGCGCAAACATGGACACCGTGACCGAGTCAGGGATGGCCATCGCGATGGCCCGCGAAGGCGGAATCGGGGTCATCCACAGGTTCCTTTCGCTCGAAGACCAGGTCTCCGAGGTGGTCAAGGTGAAGAGGTCGGAGGGCGTGCTGATTGAGGACCCGATCACTCTAGGGCCCGACAGGACGGTGAGGGAGGCGTGGGACGTCATCAGGGAGCACGACATCGGGGGGATCCTAATCGTCGACAGTGAGAGGAAGGTGCTCGGCCTGGTCACGACCCGTGACATCACGCTCGAAGACGACCTCGACCTCAAGCTGAAAGCGGTCATGACCCCGCGGAAGAAACTCATCACCGCCCCCAAGGGGGTCACGCTTGCGAAGGCGACGGAGATCCTCCACCAACACAAGGTCGAGAAGCTTCCCATCCTCGACAAGAGCGGAAGGCTGGTCGGACTGATCACCTCGAAGGACATCATGAAGCGGAGGAGGTATCCATCAGCGACCAAGGATGAGAAGGGACGTCTGCGCGTCGTAGCAGCCATCGGCGTTACGGGCGGTTACAACGAGCGTGCCAGGAGGCTGCTCGAAGCCGGTGCTGACGCGCTGGTCGTAGACATAGCTCACGGGCACTCTTCGCACGCCGTTGAGGCCGTCAGGCGCGTGAAGAAGGAGTTCGGAGCCGTCGAAGTTGTAGCGGGAAACGTGGCAACCGCACGAGGAGCTCTCGACCTGATCAAGGCGGGCGCCGATGCGGTGAAGGTCGGGGTCGGGTCGGGCAGCATATGTGTCACCCGCGTCGTCACCGGCTTCGGCGTGCCGCAGCTGACAGCGATAATGGACAGCGCTGAAGGAGCCAGGGAGTCAGGAACTCCAATCATAGGCGACGGGGGGGTCAGGAACCCCGGCGACGTGACCAAGGCCCTCGCTGCTGGCGCCTCGACGGTCATGATAGGCAGCCTCTTCGCCGGCACGGAGCAGAGCCCCGGTGCGACCATACTCAGGGAAGGCGTCCGTTACAAGCTCACCAGAGGGATGGCCTCTCTGGGGGCAACGATCGACAGGCGAATCAGAGAGAGAGGCTCGAACCAGTCGAGGGACATCGATCTGATTGAGGAGGTCGCCGCGGAGAGCGTGCCCGAGGGGGTAGAGGGACTGATTCCTTACAAGGGCAAGGTCCAGGATGTTGTCAAGCAGCTGGTTGGCGGGCTGCGTTCCGGCATGAGCTACAGCGGCGCGAGGACCATCACGGAACTTTGGAAGAACGCCGAGTTCATGCGGATAACCTCCGCCGGGCACAAGGAGAGCCTCCCACATGACATCCAAAGGGTCGTCTAGCGGGAACCTGACGGTGGTCGGCCTCCAGTGGGGGGACGAGGGGAAGGGAAAGGTCGTCGATTACCTCTCCAGCGCTTTCGACGGCGTAGCGAGATACAACGGTGGCAGCAACGCAGGCCACACGGTCGTCATCGGTTCCAGGCGCTATCGTTTCCATCTGATACCCTCCGGTGTGCTGAAGGGGAAGAAGCTCTTCATCGGGGCCGGGGTGGCCCTGGACACCGTTGTCCTCAGGGAAGAGTTGGACCTTCTGGCTGGGCAGGGAACCGGGGCTGACCTATTGATAGACGGAAGATGTTCGCTCGTATCCCCCCTCGAGAAGGCGTTCGACGCGTTCCTCGAATCGATGCGCGGCGCGGACGCAATCGGAACCACGAAGATGGGCGTTGGCCCAGCCTACGCGGCGAGGGCGCTGAGGATGTCGCCGCGGGCGCTCGACCTCTTCTCCAGGTCCTTCGACCTTTCGCACATGACCAGGTTCTACAGAGAGGTGATTGGTAGGCGCCCCAGCCTCGACCGATGGCTGCGTCTGTCGCGTCGGCTGTTGAAGGGGCGTCTGGGTGACGCATCCTCTGCGATAAGGGAGATGAACGAGCGGGGAAGCAATGTGCTCTTCGAGGGGGCCCACGGAACGCTTCTCGACCTCCAGTATGGGACATATCCTTTCGTGACGAGCTCGCCGACGGTCGCCAGCTATGCGCCCGCGGGCCTCGGCCTTCCTCTGGCAGCGAGCGGCCGAGTAATGGGCGTGCTGAAGGCCTACACTACCAGGGTGGGGGCCGGCCCATTTCCTACGGAGTTCAGGGGCCCTCTCGGGAGGCAGATTCGAGAAGTCGGGAGGGAGTACGGGGCGACCACGGGAAGGCCCAGAAGGATAGGATGGCTCGACCTTGTTGCCTTGAAGTACGCGGCTCGGATTAACGGTGTGACTGAATTGGCTTTATCCAAGGCCGACGTCCTTTCCAAGGTGAAGGACCTGAAGGTCTGCGTTGCCTACAGGGACGGAGGCACGGAGTCGTCAGACTTCTACCGGTTCCTTGGCAGCATCGAGCGTGTCAGACCGGTCTACCAGTCTTTGCCCAGCATCTATGGAGCAGAGTTCAACGGCAAGATTCCGTCCACCGTCCAGAAGCTGATTGAGATGGTAGAGACTGAGACAGGTGCGCCCGTCCGGCTGCTGTCTTACGGTGAAGAGAGGACCAGAACGGTTGAACTCTGATCCCATCTCCCCGATAGACGACAGATACTACGGCGAGTGCAGGGAGCTTGCCAGCTACTTTTCTGAGCGTGCTCTGGTCGAAGAGAGAGTCTTCGTGGAACTCGCCTACCTGAAGCTCTTGCAGAGGATGGGCATAGCGCCGAAGTCTAGAATCCCCAGGATAAGCGCGTCCGTGGAAGACGTCAAGACGCTGGAGAAGAGGGTCGGCCATGACGTCAAGGCAGTGGAGCTGTACATTCAAGGCCGCTTGAGTGCCTTGGGCGCAGCCAAGCTCTCACCCTACGTCCACCTGGGCCTCACCAGCGAGGACACCAACAGCCTTGCCTTCGCCCGTCTGCTGTCTTCCTCTCTCAAGCACGTGATGATCCCCTGGTATTCCAAACTCGCAATCGAGCTTGCCAGGCTGGCGGGCCGCGAGGCCGCCGCTAGGATGCTGGCGAGGACCCACGGCAGGCCCGCAGTGCCGACGACCTTCGGCAAGGAATTGGCCGTCTTCGCCGTCAGGCTCGCCGGACGGGTCTCTTCGCTCAAATCATCACGACCGGCCGCCAAGTTCTCGGGAGCGGTGGGAACCTACGCGTCCTTCACTCTGATGAGAAGGGTCGACTGGCCACGCACCTTTCGGGCCTTCGTAGAAGATATGGGGGTCAGGTACGAACAGCTTACGACCCAGGTCGTCCCCTGGGAGAGCAACTCTGACATATTGCACTACATGATCAACATCAACCACCTGATGATCGGCTTGTCAAGAGACCTTTGGACCTACCAGGCCCTCGACTACGTCCGGTTCTCGCGTCCGGGGAAGGTCAGCAGCTCGACTATGCCGCAGAAGGTCAACCCAGTCGACTTGGAGAACGCGGAGGGACAGGCCGAAGTCTCCAACTCCTTGCTCACTCTCGTGGCCTACAAGTTGCAGTCCACGCGTCTCCAGAGGGACCTGTCGGATTCGGTCGTCAGGCGGATGGCCGGCCAAGCGCTCGCTCACTCGCTCGTCGCCTGCAAGAGGCTCGTGCATTCTCTCCACGGCATGTCAGTTGACAGAGAGGCCATGGCCAAGGACTTGGACAGCCATCCGGAAGCCCTCGCAGAGGCGGTGCAGATTCTCATGCGCTTGAAGGGAGACGAGAAGGGGTACCAGAAAGTGAAACGCTCCATCGAACGAGGCGAGTTCGAGCGCCTTCGCGGACTTGCGGAGATGGCGGGGAGCTATGAGGGGCTGGCTCCGTCTATTGCCGCGAACTGCGAAAGAGAGGTCCGGCTGCTTCTTCGCGCCTAGTTCCTGAATACCCAACCCAGGTCGGGCGGGTGGCTTCTCCGTTCCACGTTCTCGTTCATCGCATGGACCACGAGCGGAAGGGCGAGGGTGATGTCAGCGTACAGGGTGGCCTTCTTGGCCTGCGACGAGATCTTGCCCCAGCTTATGGCCTCTTCCAGCGTACAGCCAGACAGCCCTCCCCACTGAGGACTGTCGGTGGTGATCTGAATCGCGTACTCGTGCGGTGTCTCCTCCTTACCCCCCATGGAGAGCGACTTGATTATCGTGGAGAGCTGTATCGTGTCCTTTGGGACGCCGCCACCCAGGTACACGACCCCGGTCCTCTTGGTTCTCTCAGCGATCTGGGCCAGCTCCTCCATGTCCTTGGTCTGGTCGAGCTTGATCAGCTTCCCATTGTGCCTCCGCAGGAGGCTCAGCGCCACTCCGTATCCGCTGTCGATGAGGCCGGGCGAATAGATCGGGACCTTCCTTTCATAGGCCGCGGCCACTATGCCATCGATGCCCCTCTTCGACATGTACTCTCCGAACAGGGAGAGGAACTCCCTCGTGGAGTAAGTCTTCTTCTCGTCGAGCCCGCTCGCGAACCTGTATATTGTGTTCTCGAGCTTGCGGTACTGCATTTCGTCTGCGTAGATGTCGTAGAACCTGTCAATCTTCAGCTTCAGCAGCTCTTCGTCATTTGCCAGCCACGTCCCCTGGTAGTAGTGGTAGCCGAGGGCCTCCAGTATGTCTTCTGAAATGTTCGCACCGGTGCTGACCAGGACGTCGATGTACCTCTTCTCGATCAACCATCTTATCAGCTTCCATTGACCCGTGGTGCTCATCGAGCCAGTCAGGCCAAGGAATATGGTCAGGTTCCTCTGCCGTACCATCTCCGACCAGATGCCCGCGACCTCGCCCAGCTTCTTCCCCTGGAAACCTGTCTGGGCCATCTCACGCAGCAATCGGGAGACGCTCTTCTTACCTACCGTAAGCGTCTTGACAGGATTTGAAAGAACGGCCTTCCTGGATACCACGCGCTTCCGTCCGCGGATTCCGCTTAATTACGTTGCTTACTTGACGGTGACAGACTTCGCCAAGTTCCGAGGATAGTCAGGGTCGTTCCTCTTCGCCACTGCGGTGTGATATGCCAGCAGCTGCAGCGGTATCGTCTCGACGATGGGCATGTACTTCTCCTGAATCCTAGGCACCTTGACGAAGTGGGCATAGACTTCGTCTTTGCTGTCTGAGATTCCGATCACGTCCGCCCCCCTTGCCCTCAGCTCCTCCGCGTTGGAAAGGGCATCGTCGTGCGACCCGCCGGACGGATTGATGACCACCACCGGAGTCCCTTTCTCGATCAGCGCGAGAGTCCCATGCTTCAGCTCGCTCGCAGGCATCCCTTCTGCGTGGATGTATGACAGCTCCTTCAATTTCAGAGCCCCCTCCAGCGCCACGGGGTAGTGGAATCCCCTCGCGACGAAGTAGAAGTCTGGCCTGTCCCTGTAGATGGAGGCTATCTTCACAATCTGCTCCTCCGTCCTCAGCGCTGCTTCCACCGCTCCGGATAGCTCCTTCAGACCGTCCGCCCTCTTCTTCCCCAGCAGGGCGTCCACAACCAGGTTCGCGACCACCACTTGGGCAGTGAAGCTCTTGGTAGCGGCGACTCCGACCTCAGGGCCGCAGTTCAGCAGCAGAGCGACGTCGCTCTCCCTGGCTAGCGTGGAGCCGGCAGCGTTGACTATCGAGAGGATCCTGGCGCCTTTCTTCTTAGCTTCCTTCACCGCCTCAAGCACGTCCGCGGTCTCTCCGCTCTGCGAGAGGACGATCACCACTGAACCCTTTTTCACGAAGGCAGCATGCTCCTTGAACTCCCCCGCCAAGACCGCGTCGCACCTGAGACCGACGTCGTTGTTCAGCCTGGACTTCATCAGGAGGCCGACATGGTAGCTTGTGCCCGCAGCCGTGATGAACACCGATTTGGCCCTCCGGATCGCCGCTGCGAACTTGGCCAGCTTGGCCTGGTCCTGCATGGCCGCGCTCACCACCGTCCTTGGTTGCTCGTTGATCTCCTTCAGGGTGTAGTGTGCATAGTCCATCTTTGAAATGTCCGAGAGCTCCCACGCGACCTGCGTAGGGTCCCTCCTGACCTCCCTGCCATCCCGCCTGAAGATCTCGACCTTGTCCCTCGTTATCTTGACTACTTCGAGATTGTCGAGGAAGATGGTCCTGTCCGTGTACTCGATGAAAGCGAGGACATCGCTCGCGATGAAGTTCTTTCCGTCTCCCAAGCCTATTATCAGGGGTGCGTCCTTCCTAGCTCCCACGATCGTGTCCTGCCTGTCCTGGAACATCACCGCGATTGCGTACTGGCCTGCGAGCTTCTTCGTCGCAGCGATGGTCGCCTTCACCGGGTCCCTTACCCGGCCGTACTCCTGCTCGATCAGGTGTGCGATCACCTCGGTGTCGGTCTCACTCTTGAACTGGTGCCCGCTGGCCGTCAGCTGCTTCTTCAGCGCCAGGTAGTTCTCGATGATTCCGTTGTGTACGACCGCCACCTTCTCCTCGCAGGATGTGTGCGGATGGGCGTTCCTGTCGGTCACTCCGCCGTGGGTGGCCCACCTCACGTGCGCCATCCCGACGCTTCCCCTCAGCTCCGAGAGCCTGTGCTTCTCCTCAATCTGTTCTATCCTGCCGGCTCCCTTCCTGACGCCGAGCCTTCCTCCGGCGATCGTTGCCATGCCCGCCGAATCGTATCCCCTGTACTCCACCCTTCTGAGCCCTTGAAGCAAGATGCTCGCGACCGGCTCGTCGCTCACGCAACCGACTATGCCGCACATGGACGCCCCCTCGCGGTCGGCCGTAATAACATCCGCAAAACTATTACCTCTACCGTGCAAAGCCGTTGTTGCACGCGTTGAGCGCTGAGCCGCGTACTCGGGGACTGACCATGCAAAGACATTTATTAGCGGTCGCTGCCCGCCGGAATCGATGGCAAAGGAGAGGCTGCTCTTCGACCCGAAGTCCGCGGGTGGGACCGCGAGGAGGGTTCTTTCTTCTGAAACGCCGGACGACTTCAGGCCGGCCTTCGGCAAGGTCGGGCAGAAGATTCTCCGAATGCTCGCATCGGGCCCAGCTTACCCAGCGGAGATTGCGAGGGCTCTGGACACACACCATCAGACGATCTACTACCACATGAAAAGGCTGGAGAGGTCGGGACTGGTCACGCGGGTCAAGAGCGAGGTCATCCGAGGGGGAGAGGCTAACCTGTTCGCGCTCTCCTCGGACGGGTACGCAATCGAGTTCCCAGTCAAGGGAGAGCAGCTTCCCGCCTTTCCTGCTTCGTCACGTTCGAAGGCGTTCGGCCGGTTCTTCAAGGAGTTCCTCACCGAGGGCAAGCTGGACGGATGGCTGGTGGTCGGCTCTCCTGTCCCCCACGGAGCGGGCGGAACCCAGGCCCGTGACGGGCATTACGCCATCCAGTTAGGATTCGCGCTCGGCCAGTTCGTAAGGATGCCGGAGAACTTCCCCGTCAAGCTGGACGTGGACATCAAGGCCGAGAGGCTGGAAGGTTCCAACCTTGTCGTCGTGGGAGGTCCGAGGACCAACCTGATAGCAGAGGAGCTGAACCCACACCTGGCAGTCAGATTCAAGCAGGGCGGCTTCTGGGGACCGATAGTCGACGCTCAGGGCAGGGAGTATGCCTCGGAGCTCGATTGCGTCGTCGTCAAACGGAGGAACCCGTGGAACGAGGCCGGGACTGTGGTGGTGGCTGCGGGGCTGACCGGAGCCGGAACCAAGGCCGCGATAATAGGGATATGCAACTTCGCTGACTCGCTGTTCCAAGGGTACAGAACGGGCGACTTCGCCTGCGTCCTCAGGGGAACCGACAGAGACGGCGACGGGAAGGTCGACTCGGTGGAGCTTCTCAGGCAGCTCTAGTGGCTACGCCCGGCTCTGGTAACTTGTCGGGAGTTGATGCTTAAGAATAAACGAGCCACTCTACTCTCAGGGTGCCTATGCCCCTCGGGGTGACACCCGATGTGAAGAAGCGACCGAGAGGTCGCTTCCGAGATGGGAGCAAAGGGTTGCCGGCACAGCGCAAAACTCCGCCAAGGTGTGCCATGGCAGAAATAGGATGTCCGTGTGTGGTTCGCACGGGAGCGGGAGGCGAGTGAAGCGATGGACTCGGAGCAAGACCGAGAAGTCGATGCCTCCAAGTTGACGAGTCGGGTATGTCCCGACAAGTTAACAGAACCCTACGCCCTTCTGCCGCGCCTTCCGCCCTTCTTCCTTGTTGTGTCGTGGGGGATGGGGGTCACGTCCTCTATCCTGCCTATCCTGAAGCCCGCCCTCGCGATTGCCCTGATGGCTGCCTGCGCGCCGGGCCCAGGCGTCCTTGGTCCCGTTCCCCCGACTGCTCTGACCTTGATGTGAACGGCGGTTATTCCCTTGGACTTCGCCACGTCCGAGGCGGCCGACGCGCTGCGCATGGCGGCATAAGGAGAGGACTCGAACCTGTCGGCCTTCACGTGCCTTCCGCCAGAGGAGAAGCCTATTGTCTCAGCGCCAGTCAGGTCCGTAATGTGGACGATCGTGTTGTTGTAGCTGCTGTAGATGTGTACGACCCCCCAACGGTCCTTCAGGGCTTCCTCTTCAGTCGCCATGCAAGATCACTCTGGCGCTACGGCCTCTGCCTCTGACCGCGGTTCGGGGGCTGCTGCGGACGCCTGCGCGACCGCCGGCTCCTGCACCTTCGTTCCAACGAGCTTGATGCTCCCCTCCTCCTCCCTGCTGACGCCGTAGCCCGGCACAGTGATCGACCTGTCGCCTACAGTGACGTGCCCGTGCACTATCAGCTGCCTGGAGTGGAGCGCCGAGAGCGCCATACCCTTCTTGAATATCATGGACTGCAGCCTTCTCGCCAGCACGTCCTCAACCGTCAAGTTCAGGATGTCGTCCAGTGCCGCGTTCTCTGCGACGAGCCCCTGCCTGTGCAGACTGGCGAGCAGCTTCTTCTCCTCCCTGAGCCTCACCTGCTCAGTCGCAGCGAGCAGAGTCCTGGCCTGCTTCCTCACCGAGCTGAGGTGCGTCTGCGCCTTCCACAGCTCCCTTTTGTTCCTGAGCCCGAAGGTGCCGAGGAGGTAGAGCTCCTGAGCCAGCTGGTCAGCGCGCCAAGGGCTCCTGGGCCTGCTGTACGTCTTCCTCGACCTCTTCGGGTCTCCCAACTCTCACTTCTCCTCCTTTGCCTGCGCCGCGGCCTTCGCCGCCGCCTGCAGCACCGCCTTCCTGACGCCTACCGTCCTTCCCTTCCGGCCGGTGGTCCTGGTCCTCTGTCCTCTGACCTTGAGCCCCAAACCGTGCCGCACTCCCTTCCAGCTCTGGACGTTCCGCTCCGCGTCAATATCGTTCTTTATCACGAAGTCCAGGTCGGAGCCAAGGAGCTGCTTCGTCTCCCCTGTCTCTGGGTCCTTCCTCCTGTTGTAGTACCACTGCGGCAGCGCTGAAGTGGCTGCATTCTGCAGGGCCCTCTCGACGTCGTGCACCTGATCTTCGGAGAGGGTTCCGAGCCTCACCCTAGGGTCGATCCCCAGCTTCTTGATGACAGTGGCTGCGAAGTTATTGCCGACCCCCCTGATGTCCGCAAGCGCCACGATGAGCTTCTTGTTCCCCTCAAGGTCCTTCCCCGCAATCCTGACCAGGTGCCTGAACTCTGTCGTGGTCGACAAATTGTCAGGGCAGCCCCCTTGTTTCTCGATATAAGGTTTGAAGCCGAAACGAGTCTTTTGAATGCAACGAGGTTCGAAATTTTGGCGTCGGGCAATTCGAAACCACCAAACCTTTTTAACCACAAATCCTTTGCAGCCGCGAAACCTGCGATGCTGTACGGCTCCCCGAATTTCATCGACTGGTGGTCCGTTTGATCAAGACGAAGGTCATAGAAGAGAAGGGCAACTCCGTCACTCTGCAGCTGGAGGGCGTGGACAGGAGCTACGCCAACGCGGTGAGGAGGTTCTCCATTTCGGAGGTGCCGTCGATGGCAATCGATGACGTCGTTATACTCGAGAACTCCTCCGTCCTTTACGACGAGATACTCGCGCACAGGCTCGGGATGGTGCCCATCATTACACATCTCGATAGATACATCCTCCCGGAAAAGTGCGACTGCGGCAGCCCACTCGGCTGCAACAAGTGCAGAGTCCTCTTCGTACTCGAAGCGACCGGCAAGGAGAAGGTCTCCACGGTCCTCTCGGGCGACCTGGTCTCCGAGGACAGGGAGGTCAGGCCCATCAGCGAGAGCATCCCCATCGTCAAGCTGGCACAGGGTCAGACCGTGAAGCTGGAGGCTTACGCCAGGCTTGGAAGGGGGAGGGAGCACGCGAAGTGGCAGCCATGTACCGTGGCCGTTCTGACAGATGGCAAGACGGAAAGCACCTTCAACCTGATGGTCGAGTCGGCAGGCGGGATGCCCGCCAGGCAGATTGTCCTGAAGGCGATTGAGCTGCTGGAGGAGAAACTCAAGGAAATCCAGGCATCGGTGGGAGGCGTCGCGCAGTGACGTCCTCGAACCCCATCCTGAGGCGGACCGCGGTGATGCTCGAGAGGGCAGCGAAAGAGAAGAAGGCCCCGGTCTGGGACCTTGCCGCACGGATGCTCAGCAGGCCCGCGGGCCTGAAGGTCGAAGTGAACGTTGGGCGGATATCCAGGATTGCTGGCACCGGGAAGATCCTCTTCGTCCCGGGCAAGGTCCTCGGCTCTGGATTGCTCGACAAGAAGGTGGTCGTCGGCGCCTTCTCGTTTTCAGAAGCCGCGCTCAAGAAGATAGCCGATAAGGGAGGCTCCGCGATGACGGTCGAACAGTTCCTGAAGAAGTACCCGGACGGGAGCGGTGTCAGGATTGTCGAATGAAGACACGGTATACGTAGACGCTGCAAACCAGATCGCGGGCAGGCTAGCCTCGAAGGTGGCCAAGCTCATCCTTTCCGGCAGGAGGGTGGTCGTCCTCAACGCGGAGAAGGCGCTGATATCCGGGTCCAGGAATTCGGTCATCACGCAGTGGAAGACGAGTCTGGAGATCAGCAGCAAAGTCAACCCGATCTACGGCCCGATACACCCACGCAGGCCCGACAACATCCTGAGAAGGATGGTCAGGGGGATGGTCCCGAGGAAGAAGCCCAAGGGACTGCTTGCCATGAAGAGGCTCAGGGTATACATCGGCACTCCTCCAGACGTGAAGGTTCCGAAGCTCACGCAGTTCGACGACACGGCGGCCTCGAGGCCGATCCCGGTCTACGTGACGATGGCCGAGCTTTCGAAGAACCTGGGTTGGAGCGGATAGAGGAATGGTAAACCCGTCGCCAAAGGCGCAGGTCAAGAAGCCGCCCAAGCTCTACTCGGGGGCCAGGAAGACGGCCAGGGCGACCGCAGCCATTCACCCGGGCGCGGGCAGGATACGGCTCAACGGCACCCCGCTGGAACTCTGGCAGCCTGAGGTTGCGAGGCTCCACCTGATGGGTCCCGTGATGGTCGTGGGCGAGCTAAGGGAGAAGTACGACCTTGACGTGAACGTGGCCGGAGGGGGTTTCATGGGGCAGGCCGACGCTGCGGCCATGGCAATCGCTCGGGCCTACGTGGACCAGGTAAGAGGCAGCGAGATGAGGGAGAGGATGAATGCATACAATAAATACCTCCTTTCGGGCGATCCCAGGCAGGCCGAGCCGAAGAAATTCGGCGGACCGGGCGCGAGGAGAAAGAGGCAGAAGAGTTATCGGTGACACAATAAGATGATGATACCAATCAGATGCTTCACTTGTGGGAACTTGGTGGGCGACAAGTTCGAGCCCTTCAAGTCACGGGTAAAGGCTGGCGAGGACCCGGCGAAGGTTCTCGACCACCTGGGCGTAAAGCGTTACTGCTGTAGGCGTATGCTGATCTCTTCGGTCGATGTCATCGACCAGGTGCTCCCGTTCTTCAGCAGAAAGGCGGACGCTCTCTAGAGCGGGGCTGACTTGAGCCTGTCCCAGTTCGAGGACGACGAAGCCGGTTCAGCCGACAAGATGGTCATACCGCAGCTCTCGGAGAAGGCGCTACTCGCCACAGGCATCAGGATTGGCACCCCAGTCAGGACCAAGACGATGGAGCAGTACACCACGCGCCCGAGGCCTGACGGCCTGCACATGATCGACTACTCCAAGACGTTGGCGAGAATAGATGTGGCGGGGAAGTTCGTGGCCTTCGCTGGCCCGCAGAACACCGTGGTCTACACCAGCAGGGAGCACGGCGTGACGGCAGTCGAGAAATTCTGCGAGCTGACTGGCGCGACGCCACTCATAGGGAGATTCATGCCCGGCACATTCACCAACCCGCTCTATCCGGGCCATCTCGACGCCGAACTGGTCGTGGTCGCCGACCCAATGTCTGACACCCAGGCGCTGGTCGAGGCCGGGAGCCTGGGCACTCCTGTGATCGCGGTCTGCGACACCGACAACGTGACCGACGACATAGACCTAGTGATCCCCGGAAACAACAGGGGGCGCAAGTCGATTGCCGCCATCTTCTGGCTCCTCGCCAGGGCGACCCTCACCCACGCAGGGCTCTTGGCACCCGACGCGCCGATGAAGTACTCGATCGAGGACTTCGAGACCAAGCTCGAGGAAGAGCCGAAGGACGAAGTCCCAGAGTAACCTAAATCAGAGACGGGATTCTCACTCATCCTATGCCGATAAGGAGGCCTGCGGTCGCAGGTTCATTCTACCCGGCCGAACCAGAGGAACTCCGGCGCCTCATCAGGGACTCATTCGTTCACCCCCTTGGACCGGGAAGGCTCCCGCCATCTCCCGAGACCGCCGACAGGCTGGTCGCCGTCGTCGCCCCGCACGCGGGGTACGTCTACTCCGGGCCGGTTGCCGCCCACAGCTACCTGCACGTGTCTTCGCTGCGCAGACCCGACCTCATCGTGATTGTGGCGCCCAACCACTACGGAATCGGGAGCGGCGTATCCGCGTACAAGTCGGGCGAGTGGGAGACTCCCCTCGGCAGGATGAAGGTGGACGAGGCGGCAGTTGAAGAGCTCGCAAGCGAAACGGGCATCGTGGATTTCGACCCCGCCGCTCACCAAATGGAGCACTCGCTCGAGGTGCAGCTTCCGTTCCTGCAGACAATCTACGGAGACTCAGTACCATTCGTGCCCGTGTCCATATCATTCCAGGACCTCGGGACCACCAAGGCCCTCGCTGACGGCGTGGCCAAGTTAGCGAAGACGAGGAAGACGGTGCTCGTGGCATCGTCGGACCTCACCCATTACGAACCAGCGGACGAAGCAAGAAGGAAGGACATGGCGCTCATCTCGGAGGTCGAGAAGATCGACCCCGAGGGCTTCTACTCAACGCTCACGCGGCTAGAAGTGACCGCCTGCGGGTTCGGCGCGATCTCGACGATAATGCAGGCAGCGAAGCTGCTCGGACTGCGGAGGGGCGAGCTGCTGAAGTACGCGAGCAGCGGCGACACCACAGGAGATAAAAGCCAAGTCGTCGGCTACGGTTCCTTGAGATTCGTCTAGCGCTTGAGAGCGTCAGCTGAGGCACCATGCAAGGCAATAATCACGGGGGAGCATTTCGTTGTTCACGGAGCCTGGGCCCTAGCCGCGGCCATCGGCAAGAGGGTGAGGGTGGACGTCCAGTTCTCCGAGAGATTCAAGCTCCGGTCCGACAGGTTCGGACTCTCGCGCGACGTCCTTCTCCCGGCCGAGAGGGTTGTGGGGGCGCTCGCCCGGGAATTCTCCTTCAGGCCCAACGTACTGGTCGGCATCAGGTCCGAGGTCCCCGACGGTGCGGGTCTGGGGTCATCCGCCTCGACGATGGTGGCCCTCGTAGCTGCATTGTCCAGGCTGAAGGCGCTCGGGCTCCGGAGGGAGGAGGTCGTCGAATTCGCGATGGTGGGGGAGAGGGAGGTGCACGGCCGCCCGTCGGGCATTGACGTGAACACATGCGCCCTGGGCGGGGTGCTTCTCTTCAAGATGGGGAGCGGGCCCCGGCGGGTCAGCTTGGAGGGTACGAGACGGCTCTTGGTGGTCTACTCGGGGAAGAAGAGAAGCACAAAGAGGCTCATCGACCGGGTGTCGGATGTGAAACGCAGGTATCCTGGTCTATTCGGCGGGCTCGCGGAGTCAGCATCCGAGGTCAGCCGCATGGCCGCCGACCGCCTCGCAAACGGCGACATGGCCGGCCTCGGGAGGCTGCTCACGTTCAACCACGCGGCCCTCTCCACTGTGGGTGCCTCCAACGCCCACCTCGACGGCATCGTCGACGCCCTCCTTTCGCTCGGCTGCTATGGCGCGAAGCTGACCGGGGCCGGCGGCGGCGGGAGCGTGATTGCCGTGCCGAGGGAGGGAAAGGAAAAAAGCACAATCTCGGAGCTCAAGCGGCGGGGTTTCGAGACATTTGAAGCCAAGATCCCGGTCGAGGGCGTCAAGAGCTGGCTAGAACCGTAGTCGCCAAGCTCGGCGGGTCGGTGATAACCGACAAGTCGAAGCCCTTCTCCTACAGGTCCGACGTGGTCTCCGCTCTCGCCGAAGAGATTGCATCGTCAGACGAGAAGGTGGTCGTGGTCCACGGGGGCGGCTCCTTCGGTCATTCCGTGGCGAAGCAGTACGCGCTCACGTCCACCTCCACCTCGCCCATCGGCGTCGGCGTCCCGCAGACGAGGAGTGCTATGTACGAGCTGAACCATCTGGTCTGCAAGACGATGATGGAGTTCAAGGTCAACCCGTATCCGTTCGCCCCCTTCGACCTGCTCACTATGGCGAGCAGAGCCGCATCCGCAGCTTGGTTGAGGGGACTGCTAAAGGCGAACCTCACTCCCGTGACCTTCGGCGACGTTTCTCTGGCAGCCGGCGGCTTCAGGGTTCTCTCGGGTGACGCGATCGTGTTCGAGCTGGCACGGATTTTGAAGCCCGACAGGTGCGTCTTCGCCCTAGACGTCGACGGGGTCTACGAGCCCAACACCAGGGTCATAGTCCCTGAAATCTCCGTCGCCAAGGCGAAGAAGTTGAAGATCCCGAAGGGCGACGACGCAACGGGCGGCATGAAGCTGAAGCTTGAGGTCGCCACGAAGGTCGCCTCCATGGGCTGCAAGGTCAACTTCGTCTCAGGATACAGGAGGAACGAGTTCTCCAAAGCCTTAAGGGGTTTGGACTTCTACGGCACAGTCATAAAGGCCTAGCCACGGCCGAAAATCATGTTGGTGCGACTTGGAAGATCTTTCCCGAGAGATGACACGAGTGAAGTCCGACGTGGACAGGCTGATTCTCGACGAGCTACTCCCGAAGTCGAGCCCCATCAAGGAAGTCGACCTCCTATACAGAATGATGCGGGACTACCCTGAGAGGCCCGCGAAGGGGTTGCGCCCCTTCATCTGCGTCACCGCGTGCGAGGCGATGGGGGGAAAGGGGGCCGACGCCCTTCTCACCGCAGCCTGTCTTGAGCTCTTCCAACACTGGATACTGATCCACGACGACATCGAGGACGGCTCTGAACTCCGCCGGGGGCAGCCGACACTTCACAAGAAGTACACGGAGGCCCTAGCGCTGAACGCCGGCGACGCCCTGCACGCCAAGATGTGGGGAATTCTCGCCACCAATGAGAACAGGCTCGGTCCCAGCAGGACCCTGAAGGTGCTCTCTGAGTTCTCCAAGATGGTGAACGAGACGACCGAAGGTCAACACATGGAGCTGGTCTGGGTCCAGGACAGGAAGTGGGACCTGGACGAGTCTGACTACTACGAGATGTGCGTCAGGAAGACCTCCTGGTACACTGTCGCGAGCCCGTGCCGTATGGGCGCGATAATTGCCGGAGCCGGCGCCGCCGACCTCGAAAAGCTGCTCCAGTTCGGCCTGAAGCTGGGAGTCGGTTTCCAGATTCAGGACGACGCCCTGAACTTGGTGGGAGACCAGACGAAGTATGGCAAGGCCCAGTCGGACGACATCCTGGAAGGCAAGAGGACGGTCATGCTTCTCAGGATGCTGAAGTTGTCCAAACCGGAAGAGAGGGCGAAAGCATTGGCGTTGATGAACAAACCTCGCAGCGAGAAGACTGCCGCAGACGTGGAATTCATCCTATCGCTGATGAAGCGGTACGACACCATCGGCTACGCCCAGGGGAAGGCCAGGGAATTCCTGAGGGAGGCACTAGCCATCCTGAACACCGTCGGATGGAAGGGCGACAGATCCGCAGTCTCGCTTCTGGAGTCTGTGGCCAGATTCGCGGTCGAAAGGCAATGGTAGGGGAGAAGGCAGGGAGCATCCCGCCCGAGGTCATCGACTCGGCGGAGAAGAGCGCCCTGGCCAACGCTGCAAGGCACGGAGCGAAGGCCGAGGTCGGTGCGGTGATGAGCAAGGTGCTTGGTGAGTTCCCCGACCTCAGGTCTCGGGCCGCAGACTTAGCCAGGGAGGTGGGCGTTGTCGTGAAGAGGGTGAACTCCATGTCTGCGGCCGAGCAGGCGGCCCTCCTGCAACGGAAGTACCCGGAGGCGGCGCGACCGAAAGAGAAGGAAGGCAGGTCCGGCCTCCCTCCGCTCCCCAACGCAGTCAAGGGGAAGACCGCCTTCAGACTCCCCCCGGAGCCGTCAGGTTTCATGACCATCGGCCATGCAATGGCGTTCACCATCAACTCACTGTACCGCGAGATGTACGACGGGGTGCTCTGGCTCAGATTCGAGGACACCAACCCGAAGAAGGCAGCTAAGAAGTACTACGAGAGCTTCAGACGTGGGATGGCGTGGCTCGGCATAAGGCCCGACCACGAGAAGAACGTCTCGGAGGACAACGAGATGCTGTACGGGTACGGAGCGAAGCTCCTCGAAACGGGCGAAGCATACGCCTGCTCCTGCGACCAAGCCAAAGTGAAGCAGATGCGGTTCGCCGGGACCGTCTGCGAACACCGGGGGCAGAACGCATCGGTCAACCTCCGGGTCTGGCATGAGATGTTGGCCAGGAAGCACAAAGAGGGCTCCTACGTGATCAGGCTAAAGGGCGACATGTCCAATGTCGACTACTCGCTCAGAGACCCGAACATCTTCAGGATCATCGAGCATGACCACCCGGTGACGGGTTCGAAGTACATCGTCTGGCCAACGTACAATTTGGCCAACGCCGTCGAAGACGAAGTCTGCGGCATCACCCACATACTGAGGAGCTCGGAGTTCCATGTTGCGCTCCAGCAACTGATTAGGGAGAAGCTCTCGTTCCGCAGGGTCGAATTGATACAGTTCTCGCGCTTCAACTTCAAGGGGACACCGGTCCACAAGCGGCTGCTCAGGCCGCTGGTCGAGGAGGGGCTGGTGTCCGGATGGGATGACCCGAGGATGCCCACCGTCGACGGCGTAAAGAGGAGGGGGATCCTCCCGGAGGCCATCCGCCAGTTCACGCTGCAGGTCGGCTACACAAAGTCAGAGCACGAGTTCGACTGGAGCCTCCTCTTCGCGGTCAACAGGAAGCTGCTCGACCCGGTCTCGAGACGGGTCTTCTTCGTGCCAGACCCAGTAAGCCTGACGGTGGAGGGTGCCCCGGCGAAGAAGACGGTCATCCGCTTCCACCCTCAGGCGGACATGGGCTCGAGGAGCATAGAGACCTCGGGAGACTTCTTCGTGCCGAGAGAAGACGTGAACGCGATGATTGAAGGCGAGGTCTTTAGGTTGATGGACCTCTACAACGTTCAGCTCGTGAAGGCGGGGGAGCGGCCGGAGGCTAGGTACTCGGGCGACCCGGTCATTCAGGATACGCGGAAGCTACAGTGGACGACGCCCGACCACGCTGAGACGAGGGTGCTCGTTCCGGACGTGCTGTACTTGGAGGACGGGAAGTTCAACAAGGAGAGCCTGCAAGAGGTGACGGGCTTCGCCGAGCCCGCCATTTCCACCGTGAAGGTGGGCGAAGTCGTCCAGTTCCCGAGGTTCGGATTCTGCAGGCTCGACTCGCCCGGGACGATGATTCTCACCCACAAGTAGAGTTCTTAATACCGACCACTGCCGAGTAGGCCCCCTGTGAGCAAACCCGCGGCGGCCCCAGTGAAGGTAGATTTCGTCGGGATACTGCCCACCCTGTTCGCCCACTGCGAGCACTGCATGGAAGTGATGCATGGAACGGGCATGGAGCCCTACTCCGAGCAGCTGGAGGAGTATCCGGCGGATGTCAAGAAGCTCTACTTCGAACTTTCGGCGATGGCACAGAGGCTCAGGGAAGAGTTCGGGGGCTCAGTTTACTTCAATCCAGTGGACGCGGCCTCGCCGCAAGGAATCTGGATGAGCGTCAAGTACCGCATCTTCAGGACCCCTTGCGTGATCATCCAGGGCAAGAAGGTCTTCGATAAGCTCCCCTCATACGACGAGCTGAGGCAGAAGATTCTCGAGAGCTTCTCTGCGCCCCGGGCGACCGCCTAGGCTGCCCTTCCCATCAGGAGCACGAAGTCCATCAGTTCGCCGAGCTTCTCCGTCTTCAGCATCGAGACTGTCCGGATGGTTGACGAGAGCATGTCCAACTCGACCAGCTCGACCTCTTCGAACCTTCCGAGACTCGACGCCATCGATGCCTGGTTCATGAATCGCGACGCGTACTCGCCGTTCGAGGAGTAGACCGCGTACCCCATGCCTTCGAGCTCCTGCTGTTTCATCCGATTCATGTTGGCCCTCCCTTCGACCTCCGATATCCTCTTCTTGTCCCCGGTGCGCGCGATCACCAGGTTCGACCTGATCGGTTTGTCCACCACCCCCCAGCAGCTGACCCTGTCCCTGTTGTCCATCACGTTTCTCAGCGGATAATACATCAGATTCTCCCTGGCGCCCAGGCCTATCGAGAAGAAGAGCTCCCTGTAGCCGCTTGTCTTGTCCTTCATTTCGCACCTTATCCGAAGGCCCGCGTGTCCCTGTTTGGCGAACTGGACGCGTGCGGTCTTGCCGAACCTGTCTTCGAACCAGTGGGCGTGCCACGTGAGCTTTCTATGCTTCCAGTACGACCCGATGACGTAGATAACGATCAGTATGACGCCGAAGAGCACAACGACCTCGACGTCCGTAATCATGATGGCCATCGTGCTAGCACTGGCGTCTTCCTCTGCCAGGGAAGAATAATAAATGGGATGGGTAGTTTTGAGGCTACCCACCGGTTTTCAGATCTTCTGCGGCATCGACCGCGGCTGGCGCGGCCATAGCTGGCGTGGCTATCTGTGGGGCCGCAGCCTGAGGCGCGGCGCCCGACCTGATTCGTCTGAACGCGCTGTACCCGTCAATGGCAAGGATCAGTCCTAGGACAGTCAATATGGTGGCAATCACTCCTGCCACTACGCTGCCGTAGGCCTTGATTCCGCTGGCGGCGAACCCAATGGAGAATGTTGCGTAGGCCGTGTAGGAGAGAGCGAAGAGGGTTGTGACGATCATGAAGATTGCTGGAATGCCGGTGAAGATTGTGGGCCTCTTGATCTTCGCTAGCCACAGGGTCGTGACCAGTAGCGTCACCCCAGCGAGCAGCTGGTTGGACCCTCCGAAGAGGGCCCAGATGAAGCCCCAGAGCCCTGTGGGGGTCACCCTGCTGCTAGTGAGCAGGTATGTGACCACCGCGGCCACCACCGAGGTGACGTAGATGTTCTTGAAGGCCCTCATGTGTACCATCTCCGAGATGGCCAGCCGCGCGAACCTGAGCGCGAGCTGCGTCAGGGTCAGCCCCAGCACCAGGACCATGAGGGACATTACCCCCACCCCCAGGGTGGTTGCCATTCCGAGGCGGGCCAGGTAGTTGGCGCCGCCGTTCACGTAGAGCCCGAGCGACGCGATAGGTTTGGTGAAGTCGATCTTCAGCGAAGCCACTGCGACCACAGCGGTGAGCCCCAGTATTCCCTCTAGGAGCATAGCCCCACCTCCCACGAAGTGCGCGTCGGACTCGTTGTCCAACTGCTTGGACGAAAGCGACGAGCCTATCAGCCCGTGCCAGCCCGAACAGGCGCCGCACGCTATGGTCACGAACATCAGGGGCCATAGCGGGAAGGAGTAGAGGAAGACCCCCGCCCCCGCCCCGAAGGTCAGGGGAGCGAAAAAGCTGGTGAACATTGGGGCCTGGAATGTCTGTGGAACGACGAAGGAGCTGGTTAGTATGGATCCCACTACGAAGTAAGCCACGTAGAACCCGAGGTAGTTGATCGGCATTGCAAAGGCCCACAGCGGCAGGACCGCACCCAGAAAGCTGAAAGCCAGCATCGTACCGAGGACGATGTCCTGCTGCGTCAGTGGGTCTGGGAACGCAGAGTTGAATGCGCTGTTTATCGAACTACCCGCCACCACCTGGATTAGGTAGATGGCGGCCGCGAGAAGGGCCAGAGAGAGGCCCGTCACAGCCAGCACATTTACCTTCGCCTTGAAGACTGCGAACCCTGCCGCTATCCCGATGACTGACATCACAAGGAATGATACGAGAGCCGCGGGTCCTCCGAATGCGTAAGCGCCCGTGGCTGTCTTGTTGATCAGTATCGGTGCGAGAGCGCCGAGAAACGCTGCGAAGATCAGGATGGTGTAGAATCCGAGGAACCAGACCAGGACTGTCCTGGCCCTGGCGCCGATGAGTTGATAGGTCATCGGGCCCAGCGACGCCCCCTCGTTTCTGACCGAGGAGACCATCGCGTTGTAATCGTGGAGCCAGCCCATCAGCGAGTTGCCTATGATGATCCAGAGAAAGCCCGGGAGCCATCCCCAGACTATGGCGAGCGCCGGCCCGGTCACGGGACCGAGCGCAGCGATGCTCTTCCAGTGCCAGCCTAGCATCACGTATTTGTTGGACGGGAAGAACTCCACGCCGTCCATGTAGGTGTGCGCAGGGGTGGGCCTTGTGGGGTCAGTGTGGATGACGTTCTTGTCGAACCACTTTACATAGAATTGGTAGACCACGCCGTAGACGATGATGCCGCTCAACATCACTATGAGCGACTCGTACATTTTCGAGTTGTCTACGCGGACAGGATGTTATATAAGCCTGCGAGGATTTTCCGCCTCAGTTCAGGTGGTCCGGCCTTTCCCGAGGTCCTCGGCCATCCGCTTGACCATCTCGAGCCCGTTCACCTCCCTCTCGTAGAGGGGGAGCCTCGCCCTCACCATCCCGGGGAACTTCTGTTCCACCATCCGGAGATAGCCGTCCTGCTCCCGAATCCTGTTCGCGACGTAGGGGGACAGCCCCCGCTCCTCCACCTTGGGGATCACCTCGTTGACCACCACTCCGCCGATGGGTATGTTGAACGCCTCGACCCATATGATGAAGCGCTCTATCACGGCGATGGGTAGCGCCAGCGGGAGGGTGACGAAGAAGAACGCGGTCTTGTCTTTGTCCACGAGCAGTTTCCTCCCCTCCTCTGTCTTTTTCCGCGTTGACAGGAGGCTGGCCAGCAGCGGATCCTTCTTCAGCTCCTGCAGTATCTTCTCCCTTCGGAATGACATCTTCGCGCGGAGGGAGAGGGCCTCCTCCCTGCTCTTCATCATCTTGTGGAGCCACAGGTCATAGAGTTTGGACATGCCGAGGAGCCTGTAGGTGTGCGCGACCGGAGCTGTGTCGAAGACGTAGGCGTCGAATTTTTCACCGACTATCAGGTTGATCATGTCGTCGAACATCGCGGACTCCTCGAACCCAGGGTTGGTCGTGGCGATGTCCACGAAGGGCTCCACGTCGAGGGGTATGTCTGCGAACTTCAGGAACTGGACGAGCCTGTCCCTTATCTCTCCCTTGTACCTCTCGATCGTCGCGCTAATGTCAATCTCTGTGGCGTAAAGGTTCTTCGTCCCTTCTATCCGCTGGATTCCCTTCTTCCAGAGGTCCTGACCGAAGAGGCTGGTCAGGCTGTGTACTGGATTGGTAGATGAGATGAGGACCTTCTTCCCCAGCTGCTCGGAAAGGTAGTAGGCAGCCGCACCTGCTACCGCCGTCTTCCCGACTCCCCCCTTCCCGCCGAAGAAAGTGTATTTCAGTTGGGGCCTTTCGGCGAGAAAATCTGCGAACGTTACTGACGCCTGGACCTGCACATCAATCACCGTAGAGAAGGCTCGCCACCTTCCCAATCATCTCGAGTCCCTTTGGTTCCCGGTCGAGCATGGGCACAACGCCCCTTATCAAATCCCCGAACTCGGTGGATATCTGCCCCAGATACTCCTGCTGTGAAGAGATCTTGTGCTTCAGGAAGTCGGGAACGCCAGCCTCTCCGCTCAGCGAAGCAGGGTAGACTTGGTTGACCACCACGCCGCTCACCGTAACCTCGAACGCTTTGAACATCTCGAGCGCCTTCCTCGTGTCCAGGATTGGCATCAGCTCAGGAATCAGGACGTAGAAGAATGCGGTGTGCGTCTTGTCGCGGACCATCTTGCTTACAAAGTCGAGCCTCCCCCTGATGTACTCCAGCTCGCCCAAGACGAGGTCCTCTTGGACGAGGCCTCCCTTCCCGCTCCCGCCTAGAACGCTGGCAGTCTCCTTGTACTCCCCTGCCTTCTTCCTGACCTCAAGGATCTTTTCAACCCATTTGTCGAGTATGTCGGCCATGCCAAGGAACCTTATCGCGTGCCCGTGCGGCATCATGTCGAAGATGTAGTAGTCGTACCTCCCGCTGGTCATCAGGTCTACCATGGCGTCAAAGGTGGCCGACTCCGCCATCGCCGGCTCGGCGGACGCCGAATTGATGTAGTCCTCGACCTCCTCTGGGATCGCTTCCAGCTTGTACATGTCCACAATTTTCTTCCTAATCTCCGCTTGATACTCCGCGATCCTCTTGTCGGCGTCTATCTCGAGGGCATAGAGGTTGGGCACAATCTGCACCTCCCCCTCACCGAAGATCTTCCTCTCGAATATGTCGGTGAGGCTGGCCTGCGGGTCCGTTGAGAAGACGCAGACCTTCTTCCCCCTCTTGGCCAGCCAGTAGGAGGTCGCAGCTGACAGCGTCGTCTTGCCGAGTCCGCCCTTTCCGCCGAAGAGGATGTACTTCAGATCGGCGTTCACCTCCAAGTATTCGCCCATCCTTTGTTTGATGGAAAGAGTGGTTGCCATTGGATAGCCTCAGTAAAGTGAATCGGTGATGTCTCTGTCTCTGAGGAGCGTCTGCTTCCAAGTCTTCAGGTACGGGACAGAGTATGGTAGCAGCCTCAGGCTGTAATATGGCGGAAGGATGGGAACTCCGAGCATGTCTCCCATCGTTATCAGCATGAACATGTTCTCCATGTGCATTCGCAGCCTCAGAGCGTACGTCACCATCCCGTGAAGCGCCATTCCGTAAACGACGCCCTTCGCAGCCTTCACAATCTCTCGTTCCTTCTTGGGCTGCTCGGCCGGCTTGCCCTTGCTCGCCATTCGGGCGAAGTCAGTTCCTTGGTCTATTAAACGGTATTCCTAATTGCCGACATAGTCTGCGCGGTCCACCACGTTCATGGGTGCACGCCCGCTAAGGAACCTGATCGCGTTTTCCGTTGCCCGCCTCTGAGGCTCTCCGCCTGCCAAGCCGGTCGGTCCGGAGGAGTGCGGCGTCCCTATGAAGTTGGGAAGACTGGCCAGGGGCTTGTCTGTCTCCAGCGTCTCCGCTCCTTCCCTGAACCACCAGACATCCGTCGCGTACCTGAACGACGGGTTCGCGGTGAGGTGCGAGTACAAAGCGTCCTGGTCGACAAGGTCGCCCCGGGCGATGTTCACTACGACAGCGTCCTTCTTCATCAAGCCGAGCTCCCTCGCCCCGATGAGGTGATTGGTCGACTTGGTCAGAGGTGTCGCGAGGAGAACCGCGTCGCTCGACCTGAGGACCTCATCGAGTCCGCTCTTCCCGTAGTAGAACCTGACGCTGCCCGCCGCCTTCCTGCTCCTGTTGAACGCGACGACCTTCATTCCGAAGGCCCGCCCGTATCTCGCTACGGCGCTCCCGATGCCTCCGAACCCGACTATACCCAACGTCTTGCCTTTGAGCATCTTGATGTCCTTTTCATCGCCCCTGAAGCTCGCCAATGTCCTGCCTCCTTCCCGCACAGCAGTGTGTTGCGGGACTATCTTCTTGGCAGCGGCCAGCAGGAGCCCCCAAGCATGCTCTCCGACCTCGAGGGAGAATGCCCCCGCGTTGTTGCAGACCATGACGTTCTTCGGCAGGTCGGCGAATCGAACGTGGTTGACGCCCACCATGAGAGTCTGGATGAACTTCAGCCTGCGCATCCTCGCCAGGTTCTCGCTTGTAAAGAAACGAGGCCAAGAGAGCACGATTGCAGCGTCTATCGTGGGAAGAACGTCCTGGATGGCTCTTTCGTCCAGCCTCCAAGACTCGACCACCTCAGCGAACTTTGACAGTCGTCTCAGGTTCTCTTGTCCGAGAATCTCCGAAGTCACCAGAACTCTGCGCAATGGTCCCTCGCCCTTCGACCTCACCTTAAATATTGAGCGACCCACGAAAGCCCCACTGGTTTGAAGGCTGTCCGATTCGAATCGCCCGGCGGTCCCGAGGTTCTCCAATACGGCGACGCGCCGACGCCATCGCCGAGCGAAGGCGAAGTCCTCGTCAAGGTTGCGGCGTGCGGGGTGAACAGGATCGACATCTGGCTGAGGAGCGGCAGGTACAAGACCTACCTTCCACATATCCTGGGCACCGACGTGTGTGGCGAGGTCGCCGCGACCCCCGCGCGCGCGACCGGGCTGAAAGTCGGCCAAAGAGTCGTGGTGTATCCCAGCCTTTCAGACGGGTCTTGCAGGTATTGCCTTGCTGGCCATCCGAACAGGTGCGTCAACGGCGGGCTCCTCGGCGCAGTCGCCGACGGAGGATACGCTGAATACGTGAAGGTCCCGGCCTCGAACTTGGTCGACGCGGGTTCGCTCGACCCGAAGCTGGCAGCCTCTGTTCCGGTCAACTTCGCAACCGCCTGGAGCGCCCTCGCTGAGCGCGCGAGTGTTCATCCCGGAGACAGGGTCCTGGTCTGGGGCGCGGCCGGCGGGGTGGGGCACGCCGCTGTCCAAGTGGCGAAGCTGCTCGGCGCCCAGGTGATCGGAGTGGCGGGTGGGAAAGAGAAGAAGAGATTCGTGACCGACAACGGTGCTGACCACTTCATAGACCACACGACCGACGACGTGGCTGCTCGGGCGAAGGAGATCACTGGCGGTCAGGGGGTCGACTTTGTGTTCGACGACGTCGGCGGAGACACCTGGGAGAAGAGCCTCGAGTCTCTAGCAAAGGGAGGGACAGTCCTCTCTGTCGCTCTCACGTCGGGCGCGGCCTCGACCGTCGACGTCGGAAGACTGTACAGGAATGAGCTCAACATTGTGGGTGTGTTCGCATTCAGGAAAGAAACCCTCGTCAGGGTGCTTCAACTCGTCTCTGAAGGGAGGCTCAAGCCCCGCATCTTCCGCGAGCTTCCGCTGAAGTCGGCGAGGCAGGCCCACGAGATTCTCGAATCGAGGAAGGTAGAGGGCAAGATACTGCTGGTTCCGTAGCGTGTCGCGCGGTGGCGCCGTTCTTCGACCGTCAGATTCGGAACCGTTTATATTCCGGCCTCGAAGGGCGGAGATGGGCGAATGATAGATGACCCCAAGGCCGTACTACGTGAAGTTCGAGACCCCGAAGGAGGTCTCTGAGGCCGCATACGAAGTGCTCAGGCAGGCATCAAGGACCGGCAAAGTGAGAAAGGGGACGAACGAGACCACGAAGGCCATCGAGAGGGGAGTCGCAAAGCTCGTGGTGATTGCGGAGGACGTCCAGCCACCCGAGGTCGTGGCGCACCTGCCGATACTCTGTGAAGAGAGGAAGATCCCTTACGTCTTCGTCCCGTCGAAGGACGCGATCGGGCCGGCCATAGGCATTGACGTTCCCACAGCTTCGGCAGCAGTTCTCGACGCTGGAGAGGGTGCACAGGTCCTGGAGCAGATCACCCAGGAGCTGGCGAGGCTGAAGAAGTCGGCTTGAGCAGCAAGAGAGAAGTCGAAACAATCACGCCGGCCGAGGTCGTCCAGATTGTAAGCAGGACCGGTGTTGCGGGTGAGATAACTCAGGTAAGGGTCAAGATTCTAGAGGGCAAGGAGAAGGGCAGGATCCTTACTCGGAACGTGAAGGGGCCGATAAGGATGGCGGACGTGTTGATTTTGAGAGAGACCGAGCGCGAAGCGAGAAAGGTCCGGGTCGTCTTCATCATTGCGCTTACCATTGGTCTAATGTTCGCTCTCCGGCTTGCCATGTCGCGCTGAGCTCCCGCTGAGACTAGACTCGCGTCCTTCTCGCCCATCTCTGCACTGCTTCAAAGGAGAGTACGATTCCAAATCTATCTAAGATATACACCGAGATTCTAGGGATTGACATTCCTTCTGTCCCTGCTTGCAAGATTGCTTCTCTAATCTTGCGTGGGATTCTTCGGCCGTGTTCGATGTGCCTCGCCCGAGCTAGTCTTTCAAATCGGTCGTAGCGAACAGTTCTGAGAATGGGTGAGAATGCCGGTATTTCGTACAGTTTCTTGATTTGATTCTTGGTTACCGACAGGGCTTCACGATTGCGGAACGAACTGACGCCGAAGGAAAGAAGAAGCCGGCTGACGAAATCCCAATTCGGACCAATCCAGAATTCAACAGTCTGCGATGCGATGCTCACCGAACCATCCGACTCGGCTAGACCTTGCACAAGTCCTCGCCTGAACTCAGCGGGCGCATCTAGCACCCACTCCATCTTGACGGGCGAGTATGTCGTCAACTCATCATCTTTCAAACCTAAGCAAACGTTGAACAGCCAGTCGATAAGAGCGGTAGACTGCGAACTCCACACGTAGAAACCATTGGGTTTCGTGCCGTATGGGGCTCTGTCTCTCGCCCTTTCCATTCGTATGCCGATGCTGCGCGCGCATTCGCTTGCGAAATCACCTATCTTCAGGTTAGTCCTGTATTTCTTGCTCAATACGAGTTCCAAATGCCTGTGGTATTCCTTCTGCCTCTTCTTGCTGGCGTCGCCGATGGTGATTCCGAGGAGGAAGCCGAACCGGTACGCTGTTGCATTACGCGATGACTGAACTGGATGCAATTGATCTAGGACAGTTTCTACATCTTTCCATCTTCGTATTACCTGCGGGACTTGGAGGAAAGGACCCAATGGGATTGCATGACCTGTGCCGTTGTTGATGCTAAGCCAAACCCATCGACTTCTTGGTTTCCCAAGACGAACGAATCTGCTAAGGTAATGTGCAAGTTTTGGCATAGCCTTGTAGTGAACCCAGTTATCTACGGACGCGCTACTTACTTGTGTGTCTCGCGAAATTCGTTTCGCTGACTTTCCCCAGCCATGCCGGAGCATCACGCGAACGTACTTCGAGAATCTTCCCAATTCGTAGTCATTTGGTTCGCACCCCTTCCAGAAGAACTCAGTGAAGCTCAAGTCGTCGCCGTGCCTACTAAGGTAGCCAAGCATCCTCCTACGTGCTAGAGTCTCTGCCCTCGCTGGTGGCGGCCTTCTGCCCAACATCGTTTCAGCGATGAAGTCGATTTAACGGCCAACCCGACGCGCCCTTTATATTGCGACTATGGCGGGGTTTCGAAAGCGATAACGGAAGGGTGATGGCTTGAGTTGTATGTTCCGAAACGGTGCGCTTTCTGCGGCAGAGAGGTACGCCTCGGGCTGGGAATCCTCTTCGTCAAGAACGACGGTTCCACGAAGTCCTACTGCTCGAGCAAGTGCAGGGTGAACGACCTCAAGCTCGGGCGCGACCCGAGGAAACTGAAGTGGTCGAGGAGGAACAGACAGCAATGAGTTTCCAGACAGAGGAGACTCTGATAGTGGTGAAGCCCGACGGCGTCAGGCGAGGCTTGGTGGGGGAGATCATCTCGCGATTCGAGAGGAGGGGCTTCACGATCAAGCGGCTCCAGATGCTCACGATGACGAGGGCGCAGGCTGAGGAGTTCTACAGCGTCCACAAGGAAAAGCCCTTCTTCGGAGAGCTGGTCGGGTTCATCACCTCCGGTCCCGTGGTGGGTGCTGTGATCTCGGGCAGGGACGCCGTGGCGACCGTGCGGAGGATGGTCGGGGAGACGAAGAGCTGGGAGGCGGCCACGGGGACGATAAGGGGCGACCTCGCCCTCGGGCTCACCGACAATGCGATTCACGCTTCAGACTCTGCCGAGAGCTTCTCCAAGGAAAGCAGGGTGTTCTTCCGGTCATAGAGGGTGCGGGTTCTCGAGAGGGCAGGAGTTCGTGCGTAATGTCGGATGTCGGGGCTCGGCTTCGTCAACCCGTTGTGGTAGTTCTAGGGCATGTGGACAGCGGCAAGTGCGTTAGCGGCGGCACACTGATCCAGCTCGCTGACGGCAGAATCTACGATGCAAGGAAGGTCTTCGAGACCTTCAAGACTGGCGAACCGATTGAGAAGCCAGACGGCGTGGTCCATCCAGCCAAAAACCTGAGGGTCCTCTCGGTGGGGGCGGACGGCAGGGCCGTCGGCAGGACTGTTTCTCACGTTTGGAAATTGCATGCAGACAAGCTCGTGACAGTCCGGACCAAAGCTGGATACGTAGCCGAGACCACCCCCGAACACAAGTTCCTCGTGATGGATGCGTCCGGGGGGCTCAGCTACGTCGAAGCAGAAAGGCTCAAACTGGGAGACTTCCTTCTCGTTCCCTCCCGGTCATTCGTATTTCAGAGCGGCCTTGAGCAGATCAAGGCCAGCATCCTTGCGAGGCTTTCGGACGATTTCTTGCTGCGAGGCACTGACCAGCTCAACGAAAGGATTGCCGCCCTGGCCAAGGGAAACCAAACGCGGCTAGGCGCGGAACTCAATGATCCCAACCTCTCCTACCACATCAGGAAAGGATACTACAGGGTCGCCGTCTTCCGTGAGTTGGCCTCCAGGCTCGGCCTTCCCCTCGGGCAAGCCTATGACACGACTCTCGGATTGAAGTTCGCGTCGCGAAAAAGACGCGCGACTCACAAGTCTCCATGGATCGCGCTGCCAAAGAGTGAGGAAGCTTTCGAGGCATTGGCCTACCTCGTGGGCCTGCTGTACGGCGACGGCCTAGCAGGGAAAGCCCACTTGTCCAACACATCTGACGACATCATCTCAGAATACAAGAGGTGTCTTTTGCAAGCGTTCGGAGTCGGCGCGAGTCAAGCTTGGAGACGAACGTCCTACATTGTGTCCCACAAAGGTGGGAAGTCTCTGGCCAGATTCCTAGTCGAGGCTTTTGACTACCCAGTAGGAGACAAGACGCGGTCGCTGCACGTTCCTGAAGTCGTTTCTCTGATGCCGGACCGGTTCGTCGCGAAGTTCCTGCGAGGCTTCTTCGACGCCGAGGGCTTCGTGCAGGAGGGTAGGAACATCGGCGTCGGGTGCGAAAGCAAGATGCTGATGGCTCAGCTTCCTATTCTTCTCCAACGATTCGGGTGTCTCGCCTATTTCGGAAAGAAGGGACACAGTCGCGAAATCATGATTAGTGGCAGGAACTTCGTCTCGGCTTTCGTGGACCACGTCGGGTTTCGAGACGGAGCCAAGATGGACGCGGCCAGGAAACGACTATCATTCTCGGAGACGAACCGGGTATTCGAGCTCACCCCAATTCCCGGGGAATTCCTGCGCTCGATTCGAAGAGAGCATCGCGTGGTCTGGGATGACCACTTCCAGTTGACGAGTTTTGAGCCATACCCGCGTCTGAGCAAGAGCGTCCTGACGCGGCTTCCGAAGGCAGTCCCAACGTACAGGAACGAAGACCTCGAACGAGTTCTTGAGAATTTCTCCATGGTCCAGGTGACCGGGCTCGAAATCTCCGATTGCGACTCCGAGGTCTTCGATTTCACGGTAGAGGAGACTCATAATTTCCTCGCAAACGGTCTGATCATTCACAACACTAGCCTTCTCGACAAGATAAGAGGCACCGCCGTCCAGGCAAGGGAAGCGGGGGGAATCACCCAGGAGATAGGCGCCAGCTACTTCCCGCTGGAAACCCTCCAGGCGATCAGCGGAACGCTTCTGGAAAAGGCGGGGGGCGAGCTGCAGGTGCCTGGCCTGTTGGTCATAGACACGCCGGGGCACGAGGTCTTCTCCAACCTCAGGATGAGGGGAGGGTCGGCGGCGGACATCGCAATACTCGTGGTCGACATCCTGAAGGGCTTGGAGAACCAGACCCTCGAGAGCATCGACATCCTGAAGCAGCGGCGGGTCCCCTTCCTCGTGGCGCTCAACAAGATAGACATGATCAAGGGCTGGCGGAAGGAGAGCCGCGGTCCGCTCCTCCAGATCATGAAGGAGCAGACACCTGAGTGGAACGACGAGTTCGAAGAGCGGCTCTACAACGTCGTCGGCGGGCTCTCGAGGCTCTCGTTCCAGTCAGACGCCTACTACAGGGTGAAGGACTTCAAGCAGCAGGTCTCCATCGTGCCGGTCTCGGCGAGGTACGCAGCGGGAATCCCGGAGCTGCTGGCGATGCTGATCGGGCTGGCACAGCAGTTCCTGAAGGGGAAGCTGCAGCTCATCGGAGAGGGGCACGGCGGTCGAGGGATAATCCTCGAGATGCAGGAGGAGGTCGGGATAGGGGAGACTGCAAATGTCATCCTCACGGAGGGCAGACTGAAGGTCGGCGACGGCATAGCCCTGGTCAGGCGGGACGGCGCCTTTCCTTCGAAGGTGAAGGCGCTCTTCATGCCCAAGCCGCTCGACGAGATGAGAGACCCGCGCGACAAGTTCACGAGCGTCCCCGAGGTCTACGCGGCGGCCGGTGTCAAGCTACTCTCGGCTGACCTGAAGGGCGTGGTGCCCGGAACCTCGGTCGTCTCCTTCCAGTCCGAACCAGAGTTCATGTCGCTGAAGCCAGAGATGGAGAAGGAGCTGACGAGCATCCTCGTGAAGACGGACAACATGGGCGTGATAGTGAGGGCGGGCAGCGTTGGCGGGCTGGAGGCGCTTCTGAGGATGCTAGAGGAGAGGGGCGTTCCGGTCAGGGAGGGCGACATCGGTGACATCTCCAGGAACGACATCGTGAACGCAGCGGTGGTAGGGGACCACGATCCCTACCTCGCAGCAATCCTGGCGTTCGACTCGAAGGTGCTGCCCGACGCCAAAGAGTCCGCAGCGGAGATTCCGATATTCACATCAAAGGTGATCTACGAGGTCATCGACAGCTACGTCGACTGGGCGGCGAAGAAGCGCTCGGAGGACGAGCGCGCCGCCCTCTCCAACATCACCCCGCCCTGCAAGCTCCGGGCGATACCCGGCGACTTCTTCAGGAACAAGGACCCAGCCGTCTTCGGGGTCGAGATCCTAGCGGGGAAGCTCAGGCCGAAAGTGAAGCTGATGGACAGGGACGGGCGGGAGCTGGGGACCGTCGAACAGATCCAGGACAAGGGCAAGGCCATCCCAGAGGCGAAGCTCGGCGACAAGGTGGCCATCTCTGTCCGCGGACCGACACTCGGCAGGTCGATAAAGGAGAACGACGTGCTCTTCTCGCAGCCGCGGAGCCACGAGGTCAAGCTGCTCAGGAGCAAGTTCCTCGCCGCCCTCTCCGAGGACGAACTTCAGGCGCTCGAGGAGATAGTCAGGGTGAAGTCCACCACAGACCCGCTCTATGGATTCTAGCACGGCGGTGGGGCTTATTGAAGCCACCATCATTGGATTACTTTGTCAACGTCTCCCGCTTCACAACCTGACAACCCACCCGGCTCCGTACAATTGGTACATCTCCGAGGTTACAGCAATTGGTGCGCAGTAACCGCTTTCTTCGACGGAGATGGGAGCGTCTATAGGGCAGTGCGGAAGGACACGGTACACATTAGGCTCGAGTTCTCGGACAACTGGCGTCCACAAATTGAGCAGATCAAGGAGTTCCTGAACTCACAAGGGATTCCAACGGGGGGCATTCACAAGATGGCAGGCGGTGCCTTCGCTCTTGTTGTGTCGGCCCAAAGCGGGTTAATCAAAGCTGTCACGAAGATGCTTGAGCACAGCGGATGCCTCCATAAGAAGAGGGACGAATTGCTAGCTGTTCTAGAATATCTGACAGACAGAATAACTGGAACAGAATTCATGGAGCGTCTGAATAGGTCAGACGAGCTTGGGAATCGGGTCGGAAAGATACGACATGTTAGAATTCCATATACACACGCAGAGGGAAGCAGGCAGCGTTACGAAAGGTCTGCGACGAAAAGACGCTTGTTGACTGATGAGCAAAAGAAACAAATAGTCATCGACAGGCAGTTAGGCACGATGACTTACAGGGAACTGGCAGCCAAGTATGGGGTCTCCATAACTGTAATTGCGACAGCCCTGGGTAAGCACGGAAGGCGTAATGATTAGCAGCCATGCCCCAATTCAAACTCGTTATTTCAGACCCCAAGACCATGAAATCGGAGTCGAAGGAGGTCAAGGACGCCGAAGCCCAGCTGCTGGTGGGGAGGAGGTTGGGAGAGGTCTTGGACGCGTCGTCGCTCGGACTGGGGCGAGTAAAGATAACTGGCGGAAGCGACAAGGCGGGCTTCCCCATGCGCTCAGACGTGCTCGGCGGGGGGAAGAAGTACGTGCTCCTGACGGTCGGGGTGGGCTTCAAGTCGAAGGAGGAGGGCTGCAAGAAGAGGAAGCTTGTCAGGGGAAGCACGATCACAGAGGAGATATACCAAGTGAACCTGAAGAAAGTAGAAGAACAGCCCAAGACGGGCTAGATTGCTATTACATTCGGCATCAAATGTGAGAAATCTCGAAACCCTTTTAATGCCTATTCGATGCAAGATTTTCAGGACGTAGCGCATCTTTGAGCAAACTGGACGAGACTGACATGAAGATTCTTTCTGCCCTCTACTCTGACGCCTCAATCTCGGTGCCCCAGTTGAGCAAGCAGCTCGGAGTCAACCTGTCCGTCACGTACAGCAGGATAAAGCGGCTGCAGAAGAGAGGAATCATCGAGAGGTTCACGATTCTGGTGAGCGAGGAGAAGCTGGGCCTCACCGCGTCCGCCATGGCCGGGATCAACATCGACCCCAAGCAGAGGGAGGCGGTGATATCCGAGATAGAGAAGCTCGATTCGATCAGGCTCCTGCGGGAGATCACAGGAAGGTTCGACATCTGGGTCAACCTGAGGGGGCAGACGCTGGACGAGCTGCACAAGACGGTCTACGACACCATTGGCAAGCTGCCAGGCGTCATCCATGTCGAGATCTTCATGGAGGTCTCCAGGAAGATACCTCCGGTAAGGTTCCGGATTGCAGATTGAGCCGCGAAGACTCTTAAACTCGTGCGGCCCGCAAAAATTCGTGGACCCTCTGGTAGTCCTGGACCAGGCCGAGTCGCAGGGCAAGATTCCGAGAGCAATAGGGAAGAAGGTGCGGGGCCGGATGAAGTATCTGCTCGCAGCCGTCGATCGGGTGGAACGGGCGAGTGGGCTCAGATATCCCGCGTACTATGTCGAGCCTGTCCTCCCGGTCTCGAACGCCGGTGCGGAGTTCGGGCGGGCGGGGATCCTGTTCGCCAGAGTCATACCGACGACAGCGACGGGCAAGCTCTCCATTCTCGTCCAGTTCACGGCCGCCCTTGTCGCCTTCTCGCCGAAGGGGACCCTCGAGGCTGTGGCCGCCCATGAGTTCACGCACTACGTCGACCTTGTGCGGAGGCTGAACCGCACCAGCGTCGTCAGCGACGAGAGGGTCACCACCCTCTTCGAGGCGACCTATGCGGACAGCGAAAGGGTGGTGCCGCCCTCCCTGATCTTCAGCGAGAGATCGCTGGTCGGCCTTGTCAGGCGGAAGTTCAAGGATGGCCTCTCCGACCCGACCCTCAACAGAAAGGTCGAGGAGGGCTGGCTCGCGAAGGGTCTGCCCGTGAGACGCGCTACGGTCGAAGAGAACGTCATCAGGCTGGGTATGGGCACGGTCATGTCCGCGAGCTTCGATGGCGCTCTCCTCGAGAAGATCTCACGCATCGAAGAGAAGATGAAAAGTTGAGGCTCAAGGAGCGAGAGAGGAAAGACCTTGAGGCGGTCGCGGCATCACTCCTGGGTCAGAAGCCCGTCTCGGCAATCTGCGCCTACGGTTCGAAGGTGGCGGGGTACGCGAGGCCGGACTCAGACTACGACATACTCGTTGTCGCCAAGAGGTTCGGAGGGGGGGTGAGGTACAGGTATGTGCGGGAGCCTGTCGAGGTGTCTGCGTTGATCGTGGACGAAGGAATGCTGCGGCAGGATGCAAGGACCGCGTACCTGGGGGAGTTCGTGGTCGGCCGCTTCCTCAACGTCTACGAGCCCATCGCGAACGAGCAGCTCCTCAGGGAGGTGGAGCTGGAGTACAAGAGCAGGGTGGTCGTCGAGGCGCTCTTCGAGCTTTCGTCCGACTACGGCGACTTCAACCGGCACATCACGGTACCGTACGACTACTTCCTGTTCGACAAGCTAAGGAAACGGTCGCTCATCTATCCGCCCGCGCTCTACAGCTATGTCCAGACGTACACCTGTTCCCTAGGCGAGGAGAACAGGGCGGTCTCCACCCGCGGCTTTCGGGAGGCTTCGATGTCCCTCACTCCTCGTGGGTTCCTGCGGGCCGACAAGGACGGCGTCAGGGTCTTCCCGGAGAAGATGAAGGGCGACGCATTCACCAAGGTGCTCTCCCTCTTCTCCCTGACCGCGAGGGGCGTCACCCAGTACGCAGTGCACGGCTACGCGGGGAGGGTGGGCCTGGGCGTCTTCAGGAGGGAGGCCTTCTCAAAGCTCAGAAGAATGAGGGAGCGCCCGGAGCCACTGTGGGAGTTGGAGAGGCCGCGGAGCCTTCTCATTCTGGAGGAGGGCCGCTTCGTTTCGGGAGTCGCCAGGCTCAACGAGGAGCTTGCCAGACTGGCCGGCTTCGGCGAGTACGATGTCAGCGAACGAGTCCTGGGAGAGCCGTACGCAACCACCAGGGTTGTGACGCTCAGGAGCGGGCCTCGGGAGCGTTCATTCGTGGTCAAGAACTTCTCGGACGTAAGGTCTCTGAAGTGGGCTCTGCTCGGGGTGTGGGCGGTCACAGCCAGAAAGTTCAGCATGACACCGCTGGCCCGGCTTGAGAGGGAGTACCAGTCGTCGATCACCCTGAGGGAGCACGATGTGATGACTCCCCCAATCGTGGCCGTTGCGCCCGACGAGAGGGTGATGGTCAAGGACTTCATAGAAGGTCCGCCGCTGTCGAAGGTGATCGACGGCTTCCTGCTCGGAAAGCAAGATGGTCTGGCCGACGTCGCGGCATACGGGCAGACTCTGGCGAAGGTGCACGGGGCAGGCCTTGCGCTGGGTGACGCGAAGCCAAGCAACGTGGTCATCGGAAGTGACGGGCTGTACCTGACAGACCTGGAGCAGGCAGTCCCCGGTGGGGACATCGCGTGGGACCTGGCGGAGTTCCTCTACTACACCGCGAAGCTGTCTCTGAAGGAGGACAGGATGAGACGGGTTGCCAAAGAATTCCTAAAGGCGTACGTCGCTGGCGGAGGAGGGGCGGCGGTCACAAGAGCCAGAAACAACCGCTATCTTACGCCCTTCCGGCCATTCTTGACCCCCGGCATGGTGAACACGCTCCGGGAGGTCATGGCAGACCACGCCTAGCCGTTCGAGGTGTAGGTGGTGTACCCGCAGTTCCCGCAAGTGAGCCTGCTCTTGTGCTGGGCCATGAAGTAACCCCTGCCGCACCTGGGGCACTCCTTGCGCAGCCTCGTGAGGCTCTCTCCCTCGACCTTGTACAGCTTGTACACCTGAATCCTCCGCTTCGGGGCCTTCGGCTTCTCCTTCTTCTCCGGCTTCTTCTCCTCTGCAGGTGCTGCCGGTGCCGCTGGCGCGGGTGCCGGAGCCGGAGTCGGCGCGGCTGGTTGTGGCTTGGCTGGTTGCTGCTTGGACAAGTCTACTTCTTAGCCCCCGCTGCCGGGGCCGGGGCAGCCGCAGCCTGCTTCTTCTTCGCCTGCTTCAGCTTCTCCCTCTCCTCCTTTGTCAGCAGCCTCGCCTCCAGATGCTTGGGGAAGGTCCGCTTCTTCGAGTCCTGGGAACCGTAGACGTAGAACTTCCCCAGGACGCTAGTCGTCCCTGACTGTTCCTCGAGCTTGATCAACCCGACGTTCTCGGGCTGCACGCCCATCTCCTTCGCGAGCTGGGCCACGGCGTCCTTGCGGGCTATCTGGCCCGCCCTTCCCTCCATCTGGCACTCCACGTACATCCTGTCCAGCAACTTGGACTCGGATTTCTTCTGGACCTGCAACTCGGTCAACCCCGCTTGACCGCGCATATTAATGGTTCGGAGTTTCCGCGATGTCAGGAATGTCCATCCGCTTCATTATCGCCCTGTTCCTTGCCTTGGTGGGCTCGTCCGCGATTATCATTACAATCCCACGCCCCGGTTGCCCGTAGAACAGGCTTGCTGACAGGGGCGCGAGCACCAGGGCTGGTATCGCGAGGAGGTCCTCCTCGCCGTCGACCATGACCCTGGCAGGCTTCTTCCCATGCAAGGCCTGCCTGATGCCTTCGATGGCCTCCATCGTGATGGTCCCGGCTGGATTCCTGACCTTCACCAGCGCAGCGAAGGGCACTCTAGGAGGCTCCCTCGCCTTCCTGTTCTCCTTCGCGTCCACTATCTGCAGCTCGGGGATCCTGCCGATCTTGCCCAGAGTCTCGGTGACCCGGTCGCCGACCGCGATGACCATGCTCGAGCTGCCGACCGCTTTCGCGAAACCGATGCCGTCTATCTCGCCGGGAGGAAAGAGCCTTCCGAGTGGTCTCGAGAGCTCGGCGCGCATCTCCTGCGGGAGACGGTACTGCACGGCCATCGCCGCTAGCTTACCTTGAGCGCGTACCTGCCGGGCTTGGTGATCCCCAGCGTCGAGGCTACCCGCGACTTTGCGGGGTTGATTATTATGATGAGCCCCGACCACTCGTTGCTGAGGTCTGTTGTTCCGTCGTTGGGACAGGCCTTCTCGTTGGTCAGCATCTTGCACTTGCGGCAGGCGAGCTCCTTCATCGCTCCCCGACCTACTTCTCGGTCCTCTCTTCGGCCTTCTTCTGCTTCTGGGCCTTGTTGACCTCGTCGTCTATCCACTCCAGCGCGCCCAGGAAGGGCTGCCTGCACGTCACGCCTATCTTGCCCATGGATATTCCGTGGCCCAGGCTGACCGCGGTTATCCTCACCCTGACCTTGCTGCCGACCTTGAGGGACCTCTTGCTCTGTGAGGCGGTGATGATTCCGGACTTCACGTCGCTCGTCAGGTAGTCGTCCATTATCTGGCTGAGATGCAGGAGCGCATCGGCAGGACCGATCCTGACGAAGGCGCCGAAGTCTGTGACCTCGACTATCTCTCCCTCGACCAGCTCCTGTTTCAGCGGGAAGAAGGAGAGTACCTCGAACTTCACCTTGTGATAGGTGGCTCCGTCCCCCGCTATGATTTTCCCGACCTTGTCCACGTCGACCTTGGTCACCAAAACGAGGTAACCGTACTCGGGGTTGATTGTGCTCTCGTACTTCAGCTTCAGCAGCTCGAGGGCGACCTGCTCGAGCGGGGAGCCGAACTTATCTGGAGGGACGCGGACGACATCCCCTAGATTCACGAGCTCAAACATGAATGCTGAGAAACCGAGCCACCGCTTGAAATGGGCGATATTAATGTTTGCAACGAAAAATACCCCACTTCTCTAATAATCATCAATCCGATGGGAGGGTGGGCACAGGTTGAGCAAATCGGTCCGCCCGAGGAAGACGGGGCTGATAGTCTTCTCGTCAAGGATAGTCAGCGTATTCACGGGTCTCCTCTTCCTCGTGATGATCACGCGATGGTTGACCCCATCACAGTTCGGACTTTGGGAGTTCATCATCGACATAGTTGCCTTCTCCGCGTACCCGACCGGGGTCATCACCTACTGGGCCACGAGAGAGGTGGCCAGGGGCAAGCCTGTCGCGAGGACCGCACTTCTGATGAACCAGCTCGCGAGCATCTTGGGCGTCGTCCTCTACCTCGCGTTCGCGTTCCTCAGCTACAGAGCGATAGGCTCGAGCTTCGGTCCGTTCCTGCTTTCGATCGCCCTGGTCCCCTTGGCATACTGGACGCAAGCCTCAGCCTCGCTCGTCACGGGCTACGACCCTGCCATCAGCGGGTACTCCCTGTTCCTCTCCGAGCCTGTCAAACTCGTAGTCGCCTACCCCCTCCTCTTCGTCTTCAGGCTTGGAATCTACGGCGTGATCATCGCGATAGCTGCGTCCTACCTGGTCCAGGCCATGTACACCACGTACAGGCTCCGGCCGGCAGGGACAGAAAGGTTCGACCTCTCCCTCGGGCTCCGTTGGCTCGAAGACTGGCATGTTCCGACGCTCGTCACGCTGAACTACCTGCTCGGGATTGCAGACACATTCGCAGCGTCAATCGGCCAAGGCGGCACGACGCTGGCGGGCTACTACCAGGCTGCCTACCAGATAGCGACGATAGTTTCATACTCTACATATCTCTCGGTGGCGCTCTACCCTTTGATGCTTCGAAGGGGCTCTGAGAGGCTTCCCGGGGAGATACTGGAGTTCTCCCTGCTCTTCGCAGTCCCAATGGCCGCCGGCGCCGTCGCGCTGGCGCCGCAGATCCTCTTCCTGCTGAAGCCCGAGTACGTATCGAGCAGTCCGGCCCTTGTGGTTCTCGCCTTCTCTGCGGTTGCCCTGCTCGTCTCCGTGATCATGGACCAGTCGCTGATGGGCCGGGAGAGGGCAGACACGGCTGAAGTGGACCGGACCAGGACCATCCTCCGCAGCGACCTCCTCTTCGTCTCTGTCGTCAACCTCGTCTTCTCCGCGGCCTACGTGACCGTGGTCTTCTTCCTTGGACTTCTCGGCTCGCGCGCTGGGGCCTCGGTGCCGCAGCTCGCCTTCTACTGGGCTGGCACGCAACTCGTCGTGTGGTCAGCGCTCGCTGCGATCAAGGTCGCCAGACTCCGGTCCAAGACGGCCTTCTCAGTCTCCCGGCGTGTGCTGGTCTACCTCGGCTGCGCCATCCTGATGGGAGCGGTGGTCCATTTCGCCGGCATCCAACTCCTGCCGGAGGGACTCCACGCACTCGAGTACGGGCTGAGGCTCGTGCTGCTCGTCGTGTTCGGAGCCGCGCTCTACTTTGGGCTGCTCGTCTCTCTCGACGAGCGAGTCAGGGGCTACTTCCGCGCCGGCCTGAGCTCAATCTCCTGAACCCCCTACCACGGCTTGACCATCGGAGGGAGCGACCGCTTGTGGGCTGACGTCCCATGCATGGTCATGACTCCCTTCACGACTTCGGGGCTTGCTCCAGCCTTCTTGGCTGCCCTCGCTGGAGGCAACTTGGCGTCGAAGAGGTAGTACAGCAACGGGTCCAGCCTGTCGTAATCCGCGGGCAGCTCGTCCGCGGCCCTGTGGCCCGGCCAGAGCTGGGGAGAAGCCGGCTTGTTGAAGACCCTCTCGGGCAGACCCAGACGCGCGCCGAGAGCTCGGACCTGGGTCTTGTACAGGTGCGCGATGGGGAGGAAGTCCACGCCTCCGTCCCCGAACTTGGTGTTCCCTGAGAATATGTACCTGCCATTACGCTCGACCAAGATATTCTCGAAGGGCGGAACTGACGGACACCAAACCCTGCCTTTGTACTCGACAACGCTCGCGCGCTGGTTGTCCACGATGTGCTGAGGGTGCTGTTTGCCTTGAAAGCAGATTTCATAAGAGGGTCCAGTGTTGATTGTCTTGCCATCTATTATCGGTCTCCTCGCAGGTCTCATTCGGACTGTTGCTCGCCTGCCTAACTTGAAGCACAATTGCACAAAGTCATCTTTCAGCTTCTCTGAAGCGGTGTAGTACACATTTAGGTCGTCCTCGTGAGAGCCGTCGCTGTCCTTTAGGCCCCGCAACAGGTGAACGAGATACTCCGACGGGTATGCCAGCACCCACTTTGGAATATGCTTGTTTTTCGCGCCCACACCAAATTGGACAAACATGTCGTAGATTCCCTTCGAAGGAATGCGAACCGTGTCTCGGGTGTACGAGTGACCGATGCCATACCTGTCCAGTATGTCGACTAGCCTCATTCTTGCCTCCGGCTTGGTATACCCAGGCAACGCGAAACAGGTCACGAAAGTGTCGTATGTCTTAATGTGCGGTTCATCGGCTTCGCCCGCTAATGCGACGAACCTCCCCCCTCCGTCGCGATGCGCACTGTTGTATTCGAACCTCGTGAGCTGAGACTTAACCAGCACCGGCGTCTTCCCTTTGACTGCACACCCGTCACCAATGAACAATCCAAATAGATAGAACGCGTCCTCGATTGCCATCGGTATTGTCCTTTGAACATGTCTTTGGCTGAAGGTGAGGTCAATCGTCCTCGGAAGAGACCTGGTTCCAGCCCACCCAACAGGAAGAGGAGTGACAGTATCCTTGGTTCTGAGGCAATCCTCGGCCGTTCGGAAAAGGAGACTCGACCTAGGATTGGAAGTGGATGTCTGAATCAGCATGCGATGGTTCGGGGTGACAAGCAGGTCCGTGCTGCGGGAACGGAACTGGATCATCTTCCCGGCGTAATTGAATCGAAAGACTTCCTGAACCGGAAGCTCAACAAGTTGCCGAGTCCGTGGGTCGAGGGAGTGCACAACGTCGCCCGGTGCCAATTCGTCGATTCCCTTCGGACCGTCAACCGTGACGACCCTGGTCTTATCATCGTAGCAGAAGAACCCAAGCAGTTCCTCCGACTTATCCCCCGTCCCTGCGACGAGGAGGTTCATCGTGTTTGCCACGTAATAGGAGAGTGCCATTCTGATCCTCGCGTGAACGTTGCCCTTCGCCACTCTGCTTCCCAAGAGGTCTGTCGATGATGCAAGCCTTGAAGCAACATCAGAAATATCCACCTTGAGCGTTTTAACTCCCCACCTCCTCGCGAGGCCTTCCGCGTCTTCGAGATCCTCCGTGGGCGTGTGCTCCGATGGCATCAGCAGGACCGCTACCCTCTCCTTCCCTAACGCCTTGACGCATAAAGCGCCCACCACCGAGCTGTCAACCCCTCCGCTCAGCCCCACCACCACGCCTTTCGCTCCTGCCTCTCTCACGGTCCTCCGGATGAATTTCAGAATCTCCTTCTCAGCAGCCGCGTAGTTCAGGTCGAGTACGGAGCGAGAGCTCGGCAACTGCAGTTCTCAGACCTGCCAGCGTATTAATCGATTGTGCGACAAGACCGAATCGACATTCAGAGCAGCGCGACCCTCCCGCCCCGCAGCCCCACGACCCTCACCTTTCTCGCCCTCAGCGTCCGAATCAGCTCGCGGTCGACTGTGGCCACAGCCGCTCCCTTCGAGAGCGCATAGGAGACGATCTCGTCGTCGACCCTTCCCGCACCCGAATGCTCGACATGGAAGTCTCCGGCGAACTCGAGCGCCAAAGAGGCGAACCTCGACCGCTTCCCCTGCCTGCTCGAGAGGCGCTTCATCTCGTTGACGATGCACTGAAGCGTCACGGCCTGGACCTTGCCGAGCTGCGTTGTGATGTCCTCGAACCATGTGGTCGGGTGCTCGACCACAGCCATAAGGAAGCTGCTGTCGAATAGCACGCGGACCAATTCTACTTCAGGACGCCGGAGCCGATCAGTCTCCACCTTTCCGCTATGCGCCTGCTGATCGCCGCCCTCATGCCCGCTTCAACGGCGACCGGCTTCTTGAGGTCGACCTCGACCACGTCTCCCCTGGCGGACGTGACCACGGCCGGCGAAGAAGCTGTCCCAAGGTTGAGCCTTAGGTTCTCTGCGGGCCTCACCTTGTCCACCTTCACCAGTTCGGCCGAGCCTACCGCGGTCTCGAAGAGCTCCAAGTTCAGCGTTGCGTGCTCCCAAGTGGGGGGCAGGGTGCCCGGCTTTCCGATCACGCTCCCGACCATTTGGTCTCCCTTCGTGAACGTCGGGTCAAGATGTGTGCCGACCGCAACGAGCCCTCCCGGACCGACCCTTTCTGCAGGTCCGGCCCCTGTCTGGAGACTGAACACCTTCGTGAGAACAGGGGAGAACTTGCCCGTCCTTTCGTCCGTCATCCCCGGCTTCAGCTCTATCTCGTCGCCTACGCGCAGCTCGCCTTTGACGAGGCTCCCGCCCAAGACTCCACCCGAGAGCGACCCCACCTCCATCCCGGGCTTGTTCACGTCGAAGCTCCTGACCACGTACATCAGGGCGTCGGCCTTCGGGTCTCTCCTCGGCGTCGGCACGACGTCCTCGAGCGCCTCGATGAGCGCGTCGATGTTCAACCTCTGCTGCGCGGAGATGGGAACGACCGGCGCATCCGCAGCCACGGTATTCGCAACGAAGGCCTTGATTGCATCGTGGTTCTTCTTGGCTTCGGCATCCTCGACCAGGTCCACCTTGTTCTGCGCGATGACAATCCTCTTCATGCCCAGCATCTGGAGCGCCTGGAGGTGCTCCCTCGTCTGGGGCTTCGGGACCGGCTCGTTGGCCGCTATCACGAGGAGCGCACCGTCCATCAGGAACGCGCCCGCCAGCATGTTCGTCATCAGGGACTCGTGGCCCGGGCAGTCCACGAAGCTGACGGCCCTAAGCAGCTTGGTCTCTTTGCCGCAGACCGGACACTTCGGGCTGGTCGAGTAGGCTGCGGGAACGGGAGTGTGCGCGCACTTGTAGAAAGCCGCGTCAGCGTAGCCGACCTTGATGGTGATCCCTCTCCTCAGCTCCTCGCTGTGCGCGCTCGCCCAGACACCAGTGATAGATTGGATTGTGCTGGTCTTGCCGTGATCCACATGTCCTGCACTTCCGATGTTCACCTCCGGCTGCCTAGGTAGAAGAGGTCGCACAGGACCGGATTCGTTGACTAGCTTCTGTTCCGACAAGGGGAGCCTGTCGGCCCTCAGCCCCTTTTTAAGCGCGCCCCACCTTTCAGACCATTCAACTAACAGCCCGCGAGCTCGCCACGGAGCAGGCCCGCGGCCGTGCGGAAGATCACAGGCTCCGGATGAAGGTCCCTGGGTTCTTGCGCTCGAGCCCCGAAACCGCGTCGAAATCGGGGTCGTCCGATATTATGGTCTTCGCGTCCCTGCTCATGGCTGACGCGCAATGAATTGCGTCCCTCGGGGCAATGCCGTACTCTTCCACCAGCCTCTGGGCGCGGACGAGAAGCTCCTCCGTTGCCGGCACGAATCTGAGGTTGGGAAACGAAAGGAGCTTCTTCCCTGCCTGAGCCGAGTCCGAGTTACCCATCAATCTCCGAACGACCCAGACCACTTCATCCCAGGTCAACGTGGAGGTGTAAGCGACGATGCCGGCGCTCTCGATGAGCCCGAGAACCTTCCTGGCGTCCGCGGCCTTCCTCGAATCGTCATACAACAGGACGTTGAGGAATACGTTCGAGTCAACGTACACGTCTGAATCGCTCAAGATACTCCCCTTCCACGATCTTCTTCAAGTCAACCTGTTGGGAAAGCTTCTTGGAGTAGGTGCTCGCGAAGTAGTCAGTGTAGTTGTCAGTGGGAGGCCCCGCCCTCTTGATCACGACCTCCCCGTTTCTCAGCTCCACCGTCACCTCTGTTCCCTCCCTTATGCCCGCCTCCCGTCTGACCTGTTTGGGGATGACCACCTGCCCCTTTTCGCCGACTCTCATCCTGCTTTTCATACCCCGACTCATACGTATAACCTCCACTTATACTTTCGGCCCCGGCTCCTTTTCCTTCGCATGTCCCATTCTCTTGAGGACCTCCGAAGCGAGGATTCCAGAGACCAGCGTGTTCCTGCTGACATGCTCTTCATTCCGCCGTCCGTCGGGTGCCCTGGCAGGAGGGGGGTCGGCACGGAGGCGTTTGGGCGAGATCCAATCAGGAGCTGTTTGTTTCACGCGGCCCTCCCCAGCGACATCCCCGGTGGCGTGATATCGTTTATCTACAAGATGTGACGAGGAGCAGGCGAGCCTCATGGGCAGAAGGAAGCTTTATTCCACAGCCGTCCCTGTAATTGTGAGAATGGAAGGGCAGCTCCTCCGACTTGTTGATGGGTCAGCGAGAAAAGAGGGCCTCTCTCGAAATTCCCTTGTGACCTCGATCTTGGCGAGAAACTTCAATCAGCTCGGCCTGACTCACAGAGAGTCGATCCACCTGCCACCTAACACTGAGGAAACGATTCGGAAAGGGCTAGATACCACCGAACGCAACATCACGAACTCGGCCGCAGCCACGAGGCGGGAGAACCAAGAACTCAGAAAGAGGGTTATGGCGGGGTACGGTGGTCGGTGCGCCTGCTGTGGAGAGGATAGAATCAAGTTCCTGAATGTGGACCACGTGAACGGGAAAGATGGTCGAAGGGGGTCGAGGCTCCTGAGATTCATCATCAACCACGGCTTCCCTCCTTACTACCGTATCTTATGCTTCAACTGCAAAATGGGGAGGGAACTGAACGGCGGGGTGTGCCCCCACTCGGTCTAGGACAGTCTCCCAGACGGGCATTCTGCCCTTGCCTTCGGGGCTCAGGTTCAGGTTCAGCGCGCGGACATAGTGTCTCCCCAGACCTTCTCAGCAGGCTGCGCTCACACTTCGAGTGAATCTCGGAGAGACTGGGCCGAGGACGCAGGTATAACCTCCATCTTAACCGGGCTGTCCGCAATGTCCTTGAGGCCGTTCCCCGTGGCAACGCATGCCACGCTTGCGAGTCTCGGGAGTCTGAGCTTCGCCAGCCCTGCCACTGGGGCCGCGCTCGCCGCCTCCACGAGGAGTCCCTCCTTCGTGGCCAGCTCCTCCCTTGCGGCAAGAATCTCTTCGTCCGACACCGTCAGGGCAGCTCCTCCAGACTCCGAAATTGCCCTGAGCGCCTTCTTCCAGGATACCGGATTTCCTATCTTGATTGCGGTCGCGACGGTGCGCGGTTCGCTCCATGGCCTCATCTGTGAACGTCTCGAGTGCGCCTCAGCAATCGGCGCAGCCCCCTCCGCCTGGACGCCGACCATCCTGGGGAGAGTGCGGGTGATGCCGAAGGCCTTGAGTTCCTTGAACCCTTTCCAGATCGCACTGATGTTGCCCGCGTTCCCGACGGGAAGCACTAAGTAGTCGGGGACCCGCCCGAGCTGTTCGTACATCTCGTACGCCGCGACCTTCTGCCCCTCAATCCTGAATGGGTTGACAGAGTTCATCAGGTAGAACCGCCTGTCTTGCTGCACCAGGTCGAAGACCAGCTTCAGGGCCACATCAAAGTTGCCCTCGACACCGAAGACTCGCGCGCCGTAGGAAAACGCTTGGCCCAGCTTTCCGGTGGCGACGTTTCCCTGCGGTACGACCACCACTGCTGGAATCCGAGCCTTTGCCGCATACGCGGCGAGGGAGGCAGCCGTGTTCCCCGTCGATGCGCAGACCAACGCCCTCGACCCCATCTCCTTCGCCCGCGTGACCGCGACCGTCATCCCTCTGTCCTTGAAGGAGCCTGTAGGGTTCTGGCCATCGACCTTGACGTACAGCTCCCCGACACGCGCAGCAACCCCGAGATTCTCAGCCCTGACCAGGGGGGTGTTCCCCTCGCCAAGCGAGACCGGCACGACACCTCTGCCGAAGGGCAGGGCAGCCCTGAAACGCCAGATGCCCGTCCCTCCGGCGCCGAAGAGTGCCCTCCGGCCCACCCTCAATCCTGCCGTCGATATCTCGAGGAGGTCCCCGCAACGGCCGCAGTGGGAGTCCGGCAGCTCTGTCTCGGCCTCGTTGCCGCACTCTATGCACCTTATCGGCCAGGGGCTACCTTTCAATGACGACGCACCCCCGCCCGACACCGGTCACGAACCCTGAACTCTCGACCCCCACTAGACGGAACGCTCTGACCATCCCCCCGAGTACTCGGTCGCTCGAACGCCTGAGGCACACAGCCAGAACGGCGGGGCCAGCGCCGCTGATGCAGAGGCCCGCTGCTCCCTCCGACATCGCCGCCCTCCTCACCTCTTCGAGCCCCGGGATCATCGGGGCTCTTCGCTCGTCCACGAGGCTCACCGTCATCGCGGCGCCGATCTCTTCTATGCTTCCCACTGCGAAGCCGTGGACCATCAGACTCGCCGCGCGGGTGACGTCGACCATCTTCTGGAGGGGGACCTCCGCCGGCAGCAGCGACCTCGCGAACCTGGTCTTCTCCTTCGGCAGGTCGACCACCGGCGTCACGAGGCACAGCGCGAGGGAGGCGGGAGGCTCCATCCTGACATAGTCGTTGTCCCTCCCGACCACAACGAAGCCGCCTGCCAGCGACGCTGCCACGTTGTCATAGTGTGCGGTGCCCGAGGCGACTCGTTCCCCGATTCCCGCGTACTTGATTAGATCCCTCTTCGAGATGCCGAGCCTGAACAGCGCGTTGGTCCCCACGGCGGCCGCGACAGAAGAGGCCGCGCTGCTCCCGAGCCCCGAACCGACGGGGACGCCCTTCTCTAGCGTCATCGAAATGCCGCCCCTAACGTCGTAATCTGCCATCATCGCGCTGGCTACGGCCCCCGCCACGTTCTCCTTCGGCTTCTCCGGGAGTCGCTCCGGCCCCTTCACCGTGATGGAAACGCCCGATTGTGCCCGCTGCAGCGTCAGTCTGTCCTTCGGCTTCCTAAGAGCCACCGCGAAGACGTCGAAGCCGCAGCCCAGGTTGGCGGAGGAGGCGGGGGCCGCGACAAGAATCCGGTTACGCCGTTTCATTTTCTACGCCCGGCGCCGAGCTTCAATCTCGGCTTTTCTTGCCTCCCTCTCGAGCTCTTTGTCGTATGTAATCAATGGTAACCGCTCTTTCAGAGCAGTCTCCAACACGACCTTGTCGTCGAAGTCTGAGAGCTTGAGCTTCTCATCTACGATGCGCCCGATCGCCCTGACCGTAAACCGTCCGTCGTCGCTTGCGACCGTAACTTTCGAGTTCTGTAGTAACGCCTCGACCGCGCTGCGAACCGCTTCAGGCGGTACGCCGAGCCTGTGAAGGACCCAGACCAGTTCGTATAGGACCACGCTCGGCACCCTGATCTTCGTGAGCCCCGCGAGTTGCTCCCTCGCCTGCGAATGCCTCTGCGTCTGTTCGACGATGGCGTCCAAGAGCACGCTGGTGTCTACGACCGCCTCTGCGGTCATCCCGATATCTCTGCTGCTCCCTCAGCTATGAGGCGTTCAATCTCCTCGTCGCCGACCTTCCTGCCTATCTTGATGACTGGCAGCTCGTCCTTCGACTTCCGGAGGATGACGCGCTCGCCTTCCAATTCCACGTCCAGGATGTCTCCCTCGCTTATGTGCGCAACTGTTGCTATGTCGGCGGGAATTGTTACCTGCCTGTTTCTGGTGACCTTGGTGCGGGGCATGGAAGGTAGTAGTGAGGATAGTTGCTCTTAAACATCACTACTATGCTTTGCGCCTGCACCTAACTGGCTTCTGCGATGGGTTTGCTAAGGCAAACAATCCCCCACGGCAAGTCCGCCACTCCTCATCTACGCCTTTATTTCCGAGCAACGAGTTCGTGCAATGCTCTGGCGGCTGCGTCGGCCTTCTCCTCCGCGACGACAAATGAAATGTTCAGTTCCGAGGACCCTTGGGCAATCATCTTCACGTTGATTCCTCTGTCGGCCACAGTTCCGAAGACCTTCGCCGCAACTCCCTTTGTTCCTCGCATCCCAGCCCCGACGGCCGCCACCACGGCCACGTGCGGCTCGGCCTCAACTGTCGCTGCCACCTTCTCCTTCGCGAGCTCCTCTGTCAAGGCCTGCTTCGCGGCCCTCAAAGCCCCCCTCCTTACAACGATGCTGATGTTGGCCTCGGAGACGCTCTGCGAGATCATGAGCACGTTGACCCTCGCAGCCGCCAGTGCGGCGAACACCTTCGCGGCGGTGCCCGGCTTCCCTTGAAGCGTCTCGCCTGCGACTGTCAGTAGCCCCACGTGCTTGACCACGGCAACGCATTTCACTACGCCGTCGCTGCGCCTCGCCTCCGTTGTGATTAGCGTGCCTGGGACGTTCGGCCTGAAACCGTTCCTGACTCTGACCGGGATTCGCGCCAGCCGGGCGGGACCGAGGGCGAGCGGGTGCATGTTCTTCGCGCCGAAGAAGGCGAGCTCCTCAGCCTCGGCGTAGCTCAGCTGGCCGACCAGCCTCGGCTTACTCATGATTCTCGGGTCGCCACTCATTATGCCGTCCACGTCTGTCCAGATCCAGACCTCGTCCGCGTCTAGGGCGCTTGCGATTATTGTGGCCGTGTAGTCGGAACCGCCTCTTCCGAGCGTTGTGATGTCGCCCCCCTTCGCTCGCGCTACGAAGCCGGTGACGACCGGCACCTCGCCTCGTGAGAGCCTCTTGAGCAGCGTGCGCCTTACCTCCCTCCTTGTCGCCTTCATGTCCGGAGAGGCCTCCCCGAACGAACTGTCCGTCACTATGCCCGCCTCGCCTCCAGTAAGGTCCCATGCCGCTATGCCTCTTGCTCGGATTTCAGCGGAGACGATTGGTGCCGCCAGCCTTTCGCCGTAGGAGACTATCATGTCCCGAGTGCGAGGCGACAACTCGCCTAGGATCGACACACCCGTCATCACCGTTCTCAGCTCATCAAGCATTCCGTCCAGCTTCTCCAAGAGCGCTGCTTTCTCCTGGGGCCCAAGGGATGTCCTTGATACCGCGCCTGAATGGAGCCTCCTTAGGCCGTCCACAGCTTTGGTCACGATGGTGGCATCCCACTCCGTGGCGTTCGATGTTCCATCGAGCAGGCCGTCGGTGACGCCGCCCAACGCGGAGACGACGACAACGACCGAGTTCCGAGTGGAGTTCCTTGATACTATCTCCGCGACTCTTTTGATGCCGTCCTTCGAGGCGACGAGGCTGCCGCCAAACTTCATCACCAGCCTCATGCGTCTGTCCTCCCCCTCTGACCCGCTTTGCCCACACTCATTGCCTCCATCATCTTGTCAGCCGCCTTCTCTTAGGGCGATTCTCGAGCCCAGGAATCGCGTCGAAGGCCGTGTCAAGAACCGGCACTCTTCACCAGTCTCTTCAGGTATCCGGTCGCCTCGCGCTTCGACTCCTCGAACGCGAAGCCAGACAGGCTCTCTGTAAACCTCTTTGCACCCCTAGTCTCCAAGATGATGCCACCCTTGACGGGTATCACTAGCAGCCGCTCCCCTTTCTTGACCCCCGATTCCTCGATTGCCTCACGTCCGATGGACACCCTGTGCTTCTCGTCGATCGTGGTCACGCGTTTCTTATGGGCCAATGACTCCCACTTTCCGGAGATTCTTCTCACCTATTTAATCGCGGACTTTGCCAGGGTGATAAGGTCCCTCAGTACCGCCAACGACGTTGTAACGCCGCCCGCACCTGGCCCGATGATCGCCCTCTCTCCGGAGTACCGACAATGGAAGACGACCGCATGCGAGGGTCCTCTCACACCGAGGGCGCTCTTTTCATCTACCTCGACCACGCCGACGTCAAGCGACTTTCGAGCCCGTGACACGAGCCTAAGCGCCCGCCCCTTCGCCCCGGCCTTCTTGACCGAGGCCGGCGTGATTCCCCCTATGCCGCCGAGGGGCTTTACGTCCCCTAGCCTGTAGTCCCTCTTCATTACGTGGTTGGCCAGAATCACTATCTTGCAGGCGGCGTCGGTGCCGTCCACGTCCAAGGAAGGATCCGTCTCGGCGTAGCCGAGCTCCTGCGCCTCGCTGAGGGCGGTGTTGTAGCTCGTGCCCTCCTCCATCCTCGTCAGGATGAAGTTGGACGTCGCGTTCAGGACGCCCTCTATTCCATCGACCGGTTCGGCCTTCGCGCAGTCCTCCCCGAATTCGAGGACTGGCATCCCACCCCCCACGCAGGCGCCGTAGAGAATCCTGGTCCCGCGCCTCCCGGCCTCGCGAAGAAGGCCAGAGTAGTTGAGGGCCAGTGGCATCTTGTTAGCCGTTACCACGTTCCGGGATGCCCTCAGGGCTTCCCTGATGTGCGAGAGGGAGGGCTCGGCGTCCGAACTCCCGGGAGTCACCTCGACGACCGCGTCGCAATCGACGTCCCGGATGACGTCGGCGGCGTTCAGCTTTCTGGTCCCGACGCGGCCCGTGGCCTTCTTCCTCTCAAGGAGCTTCGCCAGGTCGAGTCCTCTTTCGTCCACCGCGGCGCTCTTCGAATCCACGGCTGCCACGAGCTTGAACTCGAGTCCGTGGCTCTTCAGCTCCCTGCCCCTGCTGGCAAGGACGTTGGCCAGACCGCTGCCCACCACGCCGAACCCGACGAGAGTTATCTTCAATGATGCACTCCACCGCCGCGCGTCAACGAAGCGCGCTCATTCATGGCATCCACCTCAAGGAGGCTCGCCGCGGCCGCTGTCCGCGTCAGCCGATGTAGACCACATCTTCGAGTTGCCTGAAATGGGGGTCACCCGTGACCACTCTGGAGGCCTGCGCGTTCGCCGTGGCTAGGATTATGGAGTCGGCCATCGGCCAGCCCTTTATCCTCTTCTTCATCAAGAAGTCCGTTTCGCCGGCCTTCGTCGCCATCCGGGCGTCCAAGGGCACGACCCTTGTCCTGGATTCCACGAATGCGAGATGAGAGCGCATTTCGCCCTCCGTTCGCCTCCCAGACTCGATTTCCTTCAGGTACCACTGTTTCAGCTCCGCGAGCACTGCTGACGGCGTTATTGCGCCGCCTCCTTCGATGTACTTCCTCGCCGCCTGCCCAGCCTTCGAACCCAGCAAATACTCGACCCACGCGAACGTGTCAATCACGTAACTGGAATTCGTGTTCCTCTCCTTCCTCCCGTACAAACGTTCGCGAGCCGTTGCATGCACCGAACAGCGAGGCCGGAACTCCTGTCTTTGGCATGATTAGTCCGCTGATTACCTCGTCGTAGCTCCTGAGACCCTTCTCCTTCTTCAGATCGTCGAGCATTTTCCTTGTGGTCTCCTTAACCTGAATGGTTGTTGGCATCTTATTCTGTTATAACTATAGTTCTATAAAAAGAAGGCGATTGGCCTTTGGCGACCGTGGCGCTTAATTACTCCTGCTGTGTATCGTGTGTTGAACATGAAGACGATTACCATTTCTGATGAAACTTACCGAAGGCTGGAGTCGATGAAGGCGGGACGTTCTTTTTCAGAGACGATTGACGGCTTGATTTCTTCAAGCGTCAGCTCCCGGATTGACAGATTGCTTGGCCTGGCCTCCTTCACTACTGGCACGGAAGAGGAGCTCGCGAACGTGGTGAACGAGATAAGGAAGAGGGCACGCTCGAGGAACTTTGAAACTTCTTCTTGACACTAGCGCCTTGATTGCACTGCGCAAAGGGGACCAGAAGGTCGAGAATGCAATGCGGTCCAGAAGAGACACGGCCGAAGAGGTGGGCATCAGCAGGTTGACGCACTACGAATTGTTGTTGGGTGCTTCCTACTTGTGGCAGACGCACCACGACGCGAGAGAATTGGCATGGCTGGAGGAAGCTCTCAGCTGGCTCGATGTGTACGAAGTGGACGGTGACGTCGTGAAGGACGCTGCGGACCTTCAAACCGAAGCACTGCAACGAGGGGAGCCGCTGCCCGACATGGACCTGCTCATAGCACTCTCCGCGAGGTCTGGGTCGGAACTGCTCACGCTCGACAACGACCAGCTCAACATGGCCGGGACTCTGCGGTCCAAAGGGGTTGCTGTCGTTTCCCTCTAATGTTTCACGACTTGCTGTTGCGCTGCGCGAGGAACCATTGCTCGGCCTTCCGCCGCGATTCAGCGTCGAGCGAGAATTCACCGGTTATCTCTCCGAGCCTTTCGGCCGGACTCTCAGGCAGTCGTTTCAGAATTAGTGCGTCTCCGTAAGGCACGAGGTAGAACTTCTGGCCTCTTGTAACCCCAAGCTTCGTTCGCATCTCCTTGGGGATGGTGATTCTGAACCTCTGGTCAGTCTCGACTACACTCATACTAGTGAAATTGGTGCGCTTCCCGTATTAAAGCCCGACTCCCCGGACGTGCTTTTCGAACCTTGCTAGCCCAACAATCCCATTCTGTACATCAGCTCGGCAGTGAGGATAGTCGAGCCCGCGGCGCCCCTGATCGTGTTGTGCGAGAGGATGGTCAGCCTTCCGGACCTCGGGTCGAGCCCCCTCCTTATCCTCCCGACGACCACGCTCATCCCAGGCACCGTGCCCGCGTACCTGTCCAGCTTGGGCTGAGGCCTGTCCTGCTCCTCTGCAACCATGATCGGCTCCTTCGGGGCGGTCGGCAGCCTCAGCTTCTGAGGCTCGCCCCTGAAATCACCCAAGACATGCTTCACCTCCTTCGGGTCGAACCTCTCCTCGGTCTCCAGGTAGATCGATTCCAGGTGCCCGTCCGTCGTGGCGACCCTGTGGACCATCGCACTGATCTGGAACTTTGCGCTCGTTACTCCAGAATCAGAAAGCGACCCGAGCATCTTGAGCGGTTCAGTCTCCACCTTCTCTTCCTCGTCGTGAATGTACGGTATGACGTTGTCGATTATGTCCAGGGACGGGACGCCAGGGTAGCCGGCCCCGGAGACCGCCTGCATCGTGGAGACGATGACCCGTCTGAGACCGAGCGCATCGTGAATCGGCTTGAGGGCCAGCGCAAGGCCTGCCGCGGTGCAGTTCGGAGTCGCCACGAGGAAGCCGCTCCACCTCCGCCTCCTCCTCTGGCCTTCTATCAGGCCGAGATGGTCGGGGTTCACCTCCGGTATTATCAAAGGAACGTCCTTCTCCATCCTGTGGGGACTCGCGTCCGTGATGACCCCGAACCCTGCCTTCGCAAACTTCGGTTCCATCAGCTTCGCAGCTTCGGTGGGCAGAGGCGAGAAGGCCAGGTCTGCGTCGACGGCTGCCGGTTCTGTGGGTCCGACCTTCAGCTCTCTCGCCCAGTCCGACACGGAGAGGTTCTCGTTGATTGCCACCGCATCCCCATACTTCTTTCCCACGCTGTCTCGACCGGTGACAGCAGCCAGCTCGAAGTAGGGGTGATTGGAGAGCATGCTGACGTAGCGACGCCCGACCATCCCAGTGGCTCCCAGGACCGCGACCTTGACCTTCTTTGTCATCTTTTCCAGGCGCCGAGTCTCCAGCCGTTTCGGTAATAACACATCCGCCGTGGCCCCTAGCGGCTACCTGCCAGAGTTCCAGCGCCTGAACGGATTAACCTAACTTATACTTATATATAATAACGGTTCATCGGAAGGCTTCAGGAGCTTCGCGGCGCCTCGTTCGACCCGCCGGACGTCGTCCAGCGCAGGGTCTACCAGTACTTCAAGGGCAGAGGAGGTTGCGGCTGGCCCGATGAGGCAGCGGTTGAACTAGGCTATTCGGTCCTCGAAGTGCTGGAAGCCCTGGACCGTTTGAAGAAGAAGGGAAAGGCACGGGAAGCGACCGAGGAGGTTCCGATCGTCGGAGCTGGCAGACAATGAGCGGGCCTCGGGAGATGATTGGCGAAAAGATTGCGTGTTACTGCAGGAAGAAGGTGTCGGAGAGAGTCGTTCCTTATACCGGCGCTCACAGAGCAATCGAGATTGTGATCGAAGGCCGAGGGATGACGCTGGCAAGGTGCGTAGTCGTCAAGCCTTGGACGGTGGGGTAGGATCCCAGGGCATCCCCGTGCTCTCCCTTGAAACCTGACCGCGAGATGGAGATTTCCTTAAATAGAATTCTGACATCATTGTGTGAGCCGTGTCGATGAAGTTCAGTGTGAGGCTATTCAAGGGGACTAAGTACTACGTGGCCAGGGTTCCTGAACTCGGTATCACGACACAAGGCAAAACAAAGGAGGAAGCGAAGAGGAACCTGAGGGAGGCCATCCAGGTGCATCTTGAGGCGATGGCTGATTATGCCATAGAGCACGGGAATGTGGCAATCGACGATGGCCAACTAGTCCCAGCCAAGTAGTTTGGCCAGGCTTCGTATCGTTTCTGGTCAAGAACTAATCAGGATTCTGACGAAACATTTTTGGTTTCAGAGTGCTTAGACAGAAGGGCAGCCATGTCACCTTGACCAATGACGCTTCTTTCATCACTGTCCCTCTACATCCCGAGCTGGACAAGGGTACCTTACGCGCTATCCTGAATGATGCCAGGATTGAGAGGGAAGAATTCATGAGGTATGCATGAAGAGTCGCCCTCCCCCGACGAGTTCGTCGGCAAAAGAATAAGCAGGCTAACGGGTTCTAATCCTGTGGTGAACACCAGACTTTAGGTTCGAATCCCACCGCGCCCTCTGGCCTCCAAAAGGCGGGCGCCGACACGCAATGACGAGGCCCGTCCATGGTGCCTCCACCACTGAGACTGGGCCCAGGGTGGACAAGGAACCCGCACAGGCGCCAAACCCCTACGGGCCCGCTCCTCAAAGTCGGGGATCCCTGAGTCCCCAGCTCAGCTTGGCCTTACACTTCTGCTCACTGTAATCATCGTGACATCCTATGTCCTTGCTAGACGCGTAACGCCTCCCCGGGTCTGACCTCGGGGGTCCGGACAGAGGCGTCGCAAGATTCTTCGCGTGGCTCGGCGTTTCTCTGAACGGGGTACTGGTCTCTTACCGCGGGCAAGCCTTGGCTTTTTTCCAGCTGCTTGATGGGACACTCTACGAGAGGTTCGGCACCCATCTCCAGCTTTTCCCCTACTTGGCACTGCTTGCGGTGCTCTTTCTGCTCGAGGGGCTATCTACGTGCTCTCCCAACGTTAATATACTGATAGTATATCATATAGAGCTGGTATGCATTGGGTACCTCCTTGGCTGGGAACTACATACGCCACCCTCCTGCTCGGTTTCGGCGAGAGGCCGTTCACAGTCAGCGAAGCCGAAGAACGGACCAAGCTTGGGCGGGCGAAGACGAGGCTCGCCCTTTCGAGGCTTTCCTCGGCAGGTTGGACGCTTCGCCTGACGAGAGGGACTTACCTGAGAGTGGAACCAGTTGTCCTGTTCTCGTCTCTAGGGAAGGGGTGGGCTGACGACCTGGTTGGAGAGGGGTTCTTCCCCTGCCTCCAGGCCGCTGTGGGGGAGACCTTCAACCTCTACAGGGAGAGGCTTCTGTCGATCGCCCTCTTCGGGTCCGCGGCCCGGCGAAGAGGGGGGAAGACAAGCGACATCGACCTCTTGGTCGTAGCAGAAGGGCTGGGCGAGACAAACGCCGAAAGGTTGGCGGAGTTCGAAGGCGTCCAAGAGGCTTGCTCGGAGGTCAGGAGGGCCCAGTGGTCGCTGGCGGGCGAGTATCACCTGCTTGACGCCATCATCCTCTCGAGAGAGGAGTTGAAGGACAACAGCCTCTTCCTCCTCGACCTCACCCGGGACGCTGTCCTCGTCTACGACAGGGATGGGACCCTGGCGGGAGCGCTGGCCGACCTGAGGAGGAGGCTCGCGGAAGCCGGCTCGCGCAGGGTCGAGACCGCATCTGGTGACTGGTACTGGGAGCTGAAGCCCGGAGCAAAGGTCGGGGAGAGGATCTCTGTATGAACATCGACCGGTTCGCCAAGGACTACCTCCTGCGGGCAAAGGAGCGCCTGCTCGATGCCGCGTCTGCCCTGAAGAGGAAGAGCTACCCCGAGGTCATACGCTACTCGCAGGAGGCCACGGAGCTGTCGCTGAAGGCTTCGCTCAGGATGATAGGCGTCGAGTACCCGAAGGTCCATGACGTAGGCGATGTCCTGATTTCTTGCAGGGACAGGTTCCCGAAGTGGTTCGCCGATGAGGTCCCGAGGCTGGCGCGGTTCTCAAGGTTGATGGCTGAGAAGAGGAGCGCGGCGCTGTACGGCGTTGAGGCTGCGGGCAAGGCCCCGGGCGAGATATTCAACGACCCCGATGAGGCCGAAGAGGCGCTGGCTGAGGCGGGTCGTGTCCACGAACTCTGCTCCAAGCTCGTCGGCTAGCCTGGGTCGAGACCCTGCGGACTCGGGGGTGTCTCATATTTCGGGTGGGCTGGCAACAAGTCTAGTCGAGGAAGTGCAACTTCGTGAGCTTCCGCTCTGGTGATGAACCGCCCCCACACCTGCGATTCCGGTCGCATTCATCTACTGCTCTTCCCTCTCCGAAGTCGGTCCTGGCTCACATCATCGATTCATTAAGAGCCATCGAGACATCGGCCGCTCACACCCTTCTGTCGATGCAAGATCACTTTCGAATTTCCGTGGAGTCGAAGTCCCAGAGCTGTGTCTCCCCTTGCTTCTCTTTGAATCCGGCAAGAAACCCCCTTTCTCTCAGCCTTCTGAGGATTTGCCCAGAGAAGACCGGCGCCCCCGTCGCACCGGGGGAGTTGTAGTTGAGAACGTGGAGGGAGGAGTCGCCCTCCAGGAGCACAGCCTCGGGCACGAAACCGCTCTTTCGCTTTTGCGTAGTTCATCGGGCCTGCAACTGGCCAACCCTCGAACCTCTTCTTCATCAGGAAGTCTGTCTTTCATGCGTTCCGTGAGCTCCTCTGAGAAGTTTAGACTAACCCGTCTGGTGTCTTGACATCAAGTTCTTCGACCTTCTGAAGCTTCTCATCTCTCGTGACAAGGGTCGACTTGGTGTCCAATGCGGTGGCTACCACAAGTGCGTCTACAAAACTCAACCTGTACTTCTCGACCAAGATTGGTAGCCGATAGACCACGCGGCTTTCTAGCGGGACAGCCCTGATTATCTGTAGCTCGGCAAGCTCGCGCAAGTAGCTCAAGACTTCAATCGCTTTCCTGTGACCAACCTCTTTCTGCACGACCCAGATTATCTCTGCAAGCGTTATTGACGAAATCGACGCTTGATGCTTCCTACGCTCTATCTTTTCCAGCAGATCTCGAGATGTGCGGAAAAACGGCCTCTCCGCAAAGATCACGTTGAGGAGGATATTTGCGTCAAGAACAAGCTTCATCCCAGTGCTCTTTCGACGCGCTTCGCGAACTCCTCATGCAATTCTGCCGCACTCTTTCTACTCGTGCCAAGACCGACCAGCTTGTCAATGATGCTCCCCTTTCTTGGCTTCAACGTAAGTACATCTTTCTCCAGCTCCACGACAACCTTGCTACCCTTGCCGAGCGCAAGCTCTTCCCTCAAAGGCTTTGGCAGTGTCAATTGACCTTTGCTCGTCACCTTAATTTCGTATTTCTCCTTCATAAGTAAGGCAACTGGTGCCTTACTTATAAGCGCAACGGCGCCGCGTGCGCATTTCTGAAAGTTCCCTGACGCTGCCAGGAATCCGGCTCCACCGCGACCGATCCAAGAGGGTTGGAAGGGCCAACCTTTTTGGCCGCACAGGTGACCATCGGTCGGGGACCTTTCCTACACCCAAGCCTGACCCTAGGAGATGTGATGTCGACCGTCCATAGGCTGGCCTTCGCCTCCGCACAAAACCTCATCCCGGCAGGAGGACGCACTATCCGCTTATCGCGACTGGACGTTGGCGTTTCCAGCGGCCTTGGCTTGCATGAACGAGAACGCCGCGCTGCCGCCAGCGGGGCGATGATTGCGGGAAGCTGCTCGGGGAGCTGGCCCAGGGGCGAAGTCGAGGGGGCGGTGACCCGGTTCTCGCTCCATTCGATCGAGGCTATGTACAGGAGCGATATGATGGCCACATTCCTTTCGAACGTCGACCGTTCCCTGGGGCTCAACGTCCAAGAAACGAGCACCGCGGAGGAGAGGGAAGTGGCAGAGCTCGCCAAAAAGATGCGGAGGGATTTCGACGGCGCTCCCCAGTACTACGTAGCTAAGAAGCTTGGCGCTGGGGACATGGTCAGCTTCGATAGGCACTTCGACGGCCCTGACGTGCCTCGGGTCGAGCGTGCTAGCCCTCGGTCAGGTCTTCGAACGCTTATTCGATTTCCCTTGCTCGAAAGTCCCAGAGCTGGCGAACCCCTTCGCCCAGTGGACTTTATTAGCATGTTAAACATGATAAACAATCATGAGGAAACAAGTTCTTATCAGGGGCGTCGACGGCGAGGTTTACAGGCGCGCTAAGGCGACCGCCTCTCTTCGCGGTGTCTCCATGGGCTCGGCCGTGAGCGAGGCGCTAAGGGCCTGGGCTGAAGAAGGAGGCGGAGCCGACGTGGAGGAACTCCGCAACAATCAAGACTTCGTCAGGTCGCATTGGAGGAAGCTCCTCAAACAAGACCAAAAGGCAGTGGTTGTGTCATCGGGTGGTTTACGGGGAGTCTTTGACAGCTACGAGGAAGCCTGCTCCTTCGCAGCGAAGTTCAGGATGGCCCTGGCATTTGTGGTGGAGGCTCCACCGGTGGAGCAGGAGGTCGAACTTGGACCAGACCTGGCCGTACAGCGCTAGACACTCGCCCCCGGCGCCGACCGTTAGGCTTGAGCTGATGCGCTCTCAAGTCGAGTGCCTCGTCGATACGGGGTTCTCGGGCGGAGTCCTTCTTCCGTTCCCACTCTTCGAATCGCTTGGCTTCCTGTCGAGGCTGGTGCCTGACCCGTATCAGGCGGTGATGCCCGACGCCCGCAGACTTCCGCTTTTCACAGCGAGGGACGATGTCGTGGTCGGGCCGGTCAACCTTCGAACGGAAGTCCACTCGTCTCCATCGCTCAACAGGAGGCTCGTAGGAAGGCGGTTTCTCAAGGCCTTCGTCGCGGTGCTCGACGGGAAAAAGGAACAGCTCACCCTTTCCTGAGGAAGGCCCCATGAGGCCCAGATCCCTATTCGATTTCTGTCGCCCGAAAGTCCCAGAGCGGCGTCCCCGCGCGCTTCTCCTTGAATCCGTCGAGAAACCCTCTCTCTCGGAGCCTTCTGACGACATGTGCAGAGAAGACCGGAGCCCCTGTCGCCCCCGGGGAGTTGTAGTTGAGAACGTGGAGGGAGGAGTCGCCCTCCAGGAGCAGAGCCTCGGGCACGAAACCGTTCCTGTCGATGAGCGAACTCCTGACTCCGGCCAGCCCCCGCGACGTGAGCATGGTCGTCTCAAGCGAAGGGAGGAACCGCCTCACACGGTTGCACATCGCGTCCTTGGATAGGGAGCTCCGCCACTCGTCCCAGGCGAGCGACAGGAACGTCCCGTTAGTGAACAGCTTCGCCTTAGGAAGGATTGGCCTCTCTAGCATCATCGCGATGAGCTGCGCCCCGCCAAGCCCTTCGTAGGTGTCGGGCGCTGCCACGAGGGCCGCGTTCGGCCCGACCTCCCTCCTCCCGTCAGCCCTGATGATGAAATGCGGGTCGAGGAAAGGGAACTCGCCGTGCCTGGGGACCGAGTAGACGTTTCTCGAAACTTTCGGGGCGCGGGCCTCATCCACCGTCCAGTAGTCACCCCGGAAGTGAAGGTCTGTGTACTCCTTCCCCAGGCCCGTCATGTGCGCGACGTCGAGGGCGCCCCCTCCGGCCGCGTTGATGAGAAGCGAGCACACGATAGAGCGGTCATCTCCGAGAGTGACTGTGGTTCCTGCTTCAGCAGCTTTGACACCCCTGACTTCAGAGCGAGGAAGTAACCTCGCCCCGTTCCTTTCCGCGGCGCTCCAAACAGCTCGCGTTAGTCTCGCATAATCGGACGATGCGTCCAGTCTCGAAATGATCGCGCCCGTGCACTTGACCTCAGGTTCCTCTGCCCTTACCTCGCTCTCGTCAAGGAGTCCAAACTCCTCCTCGTCCATCCCGTTTGTCGCGCCCCATCCGATGTATTGCTGGAGCGTCTTGTTCTGTCGCTCCTCAGTCGCGACCATGAGGGTTCCCACCTGCGCCCATGGCAGGTCAAATCTTGATGCGATATCTTTCCATAGCGGATACGACTCCTCTGCCGAGAGGGCGAAGACCCTCTTCCTGTCGGGGTCGAGGTAGTAGGGCCTGTGGACGATCCCGGTGTTCCGCATGGTAGTGTGCTGACAGATTTGATTCTCCTTGTCGAGGAGCGCTATGGAGCATTCGTAAAGCGCGTTGAGCCAGTACGCTGTGGTGACGCCGAGGACGCCTCCCCCCACGACCGCGATGTCACACTTCAACGTTTGTCAGTCCCCTCCGGCTGCGCCGGAGAGATACGCCTTCTCTGTTGCTCGGACTGCGAGGCTTCCTCCGGAGGTCGCTTTGAGGCTTGGTTATCCCATTAGCGGGTTTGACTTTTTTTAGCTACGCCCATGGACGCGCACCTTCCGGACGACGATTCACTCGAATCCAAGGAGCCATTTCCAAGCCGGGACCACGGCCATTCTCCTTCCTGCCTCGTGAACCTCCCTCTCCTCGTTCATCGTGATTATCGTGAGATTGCTGATTCCCAACTCCTGCGATGATTCGAGGAGCGCATCTGTCTCCCTCCTGTACGTCGCTGGGTCTCCCAAGTCATACGAGACTTGGATAAGTTCCCCTCCACCCCCCTTGCCCAGCACGAAGTCGACTTCGCGCCTGCTCTGCCTGCTCCTCCAGTAATGCATCTGCTCCCCCCTGCGGAGCAGCTCGATGAATACCTGATTTTCGAGCTTTTTCGATTCGTCCGCACTCACGAGTCCCAGCAGCCCGGAGTCGGAGGCGTAGACCTTCGGCGCCACCTTCCTCTCCCTCGGCTTCCTTGAATAGGGGTAAAGTCGGAACACCAGGAATACGCTTTCCGCGAAGCGGATGTAGTTGAGCGCAGCCTGCCTCGTCAGCTCTAGCCCGTGCCCGGCGAGCCACCCGGCAATCGAAGTTGCCGAGAGAGGCCGGCAGGCCGAACCGAGCAGAGCGTTCATGAACACCCTGAACGTCTCCCGCTTTCTCACGCCGTACTTGTCTATTATGTCGCGTTGCATGACGCCCTCGTAGAGCTCTTGGAGGATTTTGAGCTTCGACGCGCTGTCCTCCGAGAGGACTGCCGCTGGATAACCTCCCTGTTGGATGAACGTGACCGCATGGGAGGAGAGTGTCCCGGCATTCTTGGGCGCGAGATGTTCATGTATGTTCACGCCTTTTGCCTTAAGATATTCCTTGAATGAAAACGGGAGGACGAGCGTGTTCAGCGACCTGCCTCTCAAGGCGGATGGTAACCTCTCCGAGTTCAGCTCCGATGTGGAGCCAGTCATGATGATCTTGTAGGCCCTCTCGTCGTGGAGTGTCCTTACCCAGCGCGCCCAGCTCGGGAAGTTCTGGACCTCGTCGATAAGGAGGTAGATGTCTTTCGTAGTGTCAGGACTGTACACCCTGAAGATTGATTCCTCCAGAGCATCCAGATCCTTCGCCGTCATACCTTCGAAATTGACGTCTTCTCCATTCACGAAGACTTTGTTGCTCTTCGGGACTGGAAGTCGTTCCATCACCTGAAGCAAGTATGTCGTCTTCCCAGCCCTCCTGGGGCCGACTATCGCAAGCACGAAGTCTCCCTTCGGCAGTGTGATTTCTCTCTGCACTGTGTGCGAAGGAGCCGAGAAGCCGAAGTATCTGGCGACGCCCCTGTCTATGCTCACATGTCTGCGGTGAATGAACGACGAATTAAGTCTTGTCAATCAGCAGTTGACAAGAACCAGATTCTTGTCAATTAGGGCTCGCCAGCACCGCGTCGCCGCCCGTGTCAGGCATCACCACCGAGCATTCGTGCAGCTCGCTCAGCCAGTAGGCTATCGTCACCCCCAACACACCCGCACCCGCTGTCACGACGTCGCGCTCCAAGGTCCCCGTGCCTCTACCAGCTACGTCAGGGGGGTTGATTTGTGACATCCTCCCACGACTGAAGTCGTGGGCTTCCAGCGACGAGCCTCTTGCTGGGTGGCATGATTCTCGCCGCGTATAGTTCCTGCTTCAACGACCGGGCTTGCGCGTCCCGTTGTCGGGACGGGTAGAGGCCCAGTCTCCACAGGCTTGAGTTCGGGCATGTCCTGCCCTACCTGAGCGAGTCCTCGCTTCAGCACAATCCAGGCAGCGTTGAAGTCCCGGTCCAAATCCTTTCCGCAGCCCATGCACTCGAACCGCCTGACCGAGAGAGGGACGGCGTTCAGGGCCCCGCAGAAGAAGCACTCCTGCGTGGAGTAGGCCGGTTGCACCTTGACCACGAGCTTCCCGGCCCGTGCCGCCTTGTATTCCGAGAAGCTTCGAAGCTGGCCCCATCCCGCATCCGAGATGGACTTTGCGAGTGCGTGGTCCCGAACCATGTTCCTGACCTTCAGGTCCTCGAAGGCGACCAGGTCGTGCTTTCGCACCAGTTCGGCGCTCAGCTTGTGGTTGAAGTCCGCGCGCTGTCTGGCGACCTTTGACGACTGCACCGCGAACAACCTGCGTGCGTCGCCCCTGTTCTCCGAGCCTTTCCGCGTCCTGGAGAAGTCCCGTTGGAGGCGCTTCAAACGCCTCTCTGCCTTTCTGAGGAACCGCGGGTGCTGTACCTTCACCCCGTCTGTGGTCGATATGAGCGACTTCAACCCCAGGTCTACTCCGACTGGTGATGCGAGCTTCGTCAGTTGCTGCGGCGCTTCGTCGCCATCCTCGTAAACCAGCGAGGCGTACCATTCGCCGTCCGGCTCCCTGACCACGGTGCAGGTCTTCAGCTTCTCGCATCTGGAAGGCAAAACCCTGTGGAAGACCGCCCTGACGTTCCCGACCTTCGAGAGGAAGACCCTCTTCCTGACCGCGTCTGGCTTCACTGATCCGTTGTACGCTTGGGGGTAGGTGAACGAGCCGGACGTGGAGAACTTCTTGAACTTCGGGTACCTAGCGCGACCCTCGAAGAACGCCTCGAATGCTTGGTCCAGGCGCTTGAGGATTTCCTGCCCTGCCTGCGAGTAGAGCTCCCCCAGCAACGGGTCGGTCTGCCTCTCGGCTGTCAGTATCCAGCACTGCTGGCTGTACGAGGTGGAGAGTCGCTTCTCCTCCCACCGGCGCTTCCTGTGGGCGAGTGCGTCGTTCCAGAGTCGTCTCCCGGCCTCAATCATCCTCAGCAGCTTCCGCTCCTGCTTATGGTTCGGATACAGACGGAATCGGAACGCCAGTCGCACAGCCAACAGATTCATGGTCTGTTTGTTCCCCTTTAAGCACCAACGCGATTCATCCCACGGCTGAAGCCTGTGGGCTTTCTCGCATAGTTTGGTAAGTGTGTTCAATTCTTGGGGTCCTCAGTAGGAGCCAGTTCCTTCACTGGCATCGAGATGTGACACGGCAGGGTCTTCATCGCCATCCCGCGAGCACCCTCGCCGAAGCATCTGTCACGCCGTCCAGCAGCCTTCGCGCCGCGATTGGCCGCGAAATGGCTTATACGCTGATGTGCGTAGGGTGCAGCCGAGAGGACTTGCTCGAGCGAAACCAAAGGCGTTTTCCGGCTGTTATCTTTGCTCGCGTCGACAGGCTCGCTCTCTTCATCGCTCTGTCGGCCCTTTTCCGCTTCAAGCCGCCGTCGTAGTCGAGTTCGCGACGCTGCTGCCGCGGGTCCTTCGGCGTACCTGAACAGTCACTTGGCAGACTGCGTCCTGATGACTGGTACGAAATGCCTGCTCTTTCCAGCCAGCCTTTCATCCTCCGTGACCAGAGAGGCGCCCACTGCCTTGGCTTGGTAGACGAAGGCCGCGTCGTAAAAGGAGACGCCAAGCTCGGTCGCGACCTTCATCACGGCTCCCTCGCTTCCCTCCACAGTGAGCACGCGCATCAATGTGAGGACATCCGACATTAGCCTCACCATTCTCTCTAGCTCGCCGTCGCCCAGCTTCTTGAGAAGGATCCTCTGCTTCCACAGAGCGTTCCCGAGCTCATATCTCGCGAGGTCGAGGGTGTAGTTTCCGTCCAGACGCTCGATAAGGTTTTCTTCCATTGCCCAGAAGATGGCCGACGTATCGAAGACGTAATCCAACCTGGTTCACCTGGGTTCCGCACAATCCAAGGGACACGGCTCAAGTTCGGGATTGGCGCTTAAATGTCTCAACCTCATTGTTTTCTCCGGTGTCTATGCCCCTCGGGGTGGCACCAAGAATGAAGAAACGACCGAGAGGTCGTTTCCGAGTATGGGAGCATCAGGTTGCTGGCACAGCGTAAAACCCCGTCGATATGTGCCACGGTGTGAATAGGATGTCTGTGTGCGGCTCGCACAGGAGCGCGAGGCGAGTGAAGCAATGATGGGGAACGAGGCGACGACTGCTCTAATCCCCGGAGCTGATGCCTCTAAGTCGGGTCTTTCGGACGTGTCCCGTAGACTGGACAGAGCCTTCACCTTGCGTGCCTGTCTTCCCTGATGCTCGCGACGACCTCGTTGAGGGATATCTTTCTGAGCACGCCCCTTAGCGCTTCCGCTTCCTTCTTGACGCTTTCAACCTCCCTCCTCCTTATCTCCTCCTGTATGGCCCGCCTGAGCACAGGTGCCGGCTCGATCCCGAGACTTTTCATCTTCTCCTTGAGTTGGCTCGGAACCTTGACGGAGATCGTTGTGTGTTTGGCCATGTCTACTCAGCGGGTATTACCTGCAAGTAAACTTAAAAGGTTTACTCACGGCTCTGCGAACGATTCGTCCTCTTGAAGCTGAAGCGTAACTGTCCTATCCAAACCGGATGTCGCACGGCGTGCCTCTCCTGGCTTCCCGTTCTCATTTCTGTGCGACCTGGCTTTGCTGGGCGGGACCCGATCTCTTGGAGCCTGTCGTTGAGCCGATGTCAATGGAGCCATCAGCATCCTGAAGGTAGCCGTGAAGAGGCCCCTTTCCTCAGTCCTAAGCACACCGTCAGAGGGGGCCAGCCTGATTTCGGTTGAAGCGCATGTGGCCGGTCGGCGAGGCGATAGGTTATAGGCGGGAGTGGCGAGGAGGGATGGCAGCGCGATTGATTAAGCGAAGCCGAGAGCGGGTTCCAGCGATGAATCTGGTGCGCGTCGACAGGCTCGCTCTCGTGCTCACTCTCTCGGCCCTGGCCGCTCTCATCGCCTATCGCATCTACAATCTCTGGGTGACGGGCTTCATCGTATCCGACGAGTACGGCTACATCTACTACGCGATGCATCCTACCCCGAACAACGCGCTGTACGGCGACCGCCTCTTCTTCAGCACCATAAACATATGGCTCTTCCAGACGCTCGGGATTAACAATCTGGATAAGTTCCTCCAGCTTCTTCCGTTCTACCTCTTCTTCTGGAGCGGGCTGACTGTGTACCTCGCCTACAGGATAGCCCAGAACCTTGGATTTGACCAGAAGACTGTCGCGCTCACAGTCGGCTCTGTCCTTTTGCTTCCTACGTTCGACCTGATGTCCGTCGGCTTTCTCACAGAACCCGTCGGGCTGGCGATGGGTATGCTCGGAATCTATTTCATGGTGAAATTCGCCACCTCAAAAAGGGGTTCCCTGCGGCTCTTGCTCTACCCCACATTGTCGGCACTGGCTTTTGCAGCCGCCACATACACAAGAGAACCATACTTCATTTATTCAATTGCGGGGCTCTTGCCTCTCTCCTTTTTCGCCCTTCGTCTCAACAAGATGCGAGCGCGCGAGGGTCCCCCTTCGGGTAAGCGGGGCGTTTTGGCAGGGACAGCATTGCTGATTCTGGCGATTGTCTTGTTCGAGACCACAGGCGTCTACCTCATACAGTACTCCGACGGTTACGTGCTCAACCAGGTGGGGACGATACCGACGAGCTTTTTCCAAGTCATCTCGCACCCCATCGTCGCTCTGTCCCTGCCCGCTGGTCCAGCGACTGGCAGCGGAGGAACCTCTGCTTCCGCGAAATCGAGCTTGGCGGCCCAAGCCGGCCCTCCGTCAAACGTCAGTGCGGAGACTCGTACCTGCCCCGCACCAACGCTGACTATCACCTCCACCACTACCTCAACTCTTTCTAGCACCTCGACCACCTCCACGACGACATCCGCAACCACTTCCACAACTTCCTCCACCACGACCACCACAACCTCCACCTCACCTTCGACCACGACCACTTCCTCCTCCACGACCACCACAACCTCCACTTCGTCCACCACTGCCTCGACTACCTCCACCACAACCTCCACCTCACCTTCGACCACGACCACTTCCACCACTTCCTCCACCACAACTTCCACTACCACATCATCCACGGCCTCACCTTCGACCACAACCACTTCCACCACTTCCTCCACCACAACTTCCACTACCACATCATCCACGGCCTCACCTTCGACCACAACCACTTCCACCACTTCGTCCACCACAACCTCAACTGCTTCGTCCTCAACCACATCGACCGCGGTATCGCCGCCTAGTTCCCAAGTCCAGCTTGTCCTTACTCCGAGGCTGGCGGGCACTGCGTCAATGTTCTTTACAGGCTTGATACTAGGCTGGGGGCCCGCCGCAATCCTCATTTCACTAATAGGGGCGCTCGCGCTCCTCGCTGGCACGATAAGGAAAAATCAAATCCATAGCTCAATCTTGATACTCCTTCTCATTTCCTTGGCATCATATTACATCGTTGCGTTTGTTTTCTCCACCGATGCGAGCTATCTCACTGGTGAACATTATTCTACACTGATCAGGTTTTCCCACGCAGCTCTTCCCGCGTACTTCTTGGCGGCCCCGATTGCTTTTGTCTCAATCCGGAGGAACAGAAAATTGGTCGGCCTGGTAGCTCTATTAGTGTTGGTGACCTTTGCCGCGATACCAGTGTATCAGACGTTCGCAGCGTCCAACCTGAACCTTGGACAGAATCCCTTTTCGCTGAGTTACAGGATGCCTGGAGTAGTAATCAGGGACTACCTGACCACCCACAGTGGCGATGGCCCTTTCACCATTATGGGATTCGGCCGAGACGGTTGGTTCTGGACGCCGGGCTCCAGCGCCATCGCCAACGTACAGTTCTATCCGTCCTTGTCTCAGGCCGAGTTGTTGAATCACAGGTGGCAGACGTTTTACGTATATGGACCTGATTGGAGCCAGGTCGTATGCGGAACTCAGGCGGCTCTCCTTCCCGGTGCGACCAACGGAGATTACGAGGTCGTGAGCCAGAGTCTTGCTCTTGCAGGCAGTGGCCATTACATGGTCAAGGTGCAGCTTCGGTGGCCGGGCGGTTGAAACGCGTCAAGACTCTACCCCTATCTGTGACACAAGATTGGTCGGCGTCTCAGGTTCGCGCTTCTCTTCTCTCCATGGCCCGGATGCGTAGTACGACTGAACCAGGATGGTATGACAACCTGACTACATGGCTTCGCACCGTTATGCTCACGCAAGCGGGCACCACTACCCTCAACCTCCCGACGCTGCTTTCTGCCACGCGTCCCCAGACCGCCCTGGTAGGGGAGGAGTGGTCGATGGACGCCTCCCGCCTCGATAGGACCGCCCCCTCACACCTCACCGACGGCTCCGCCTCCCCCCGCCTCGGCTGCATTCAGTAGCTTGTACTCGTCTTCGTCCATTCCGTTCTCGACGCCCCGAGCCTCCTAGTTCTCAAGGGACGCGACCAGTCGCTCCTTCGGGGCAACCTTCGGCGTGTTTATCTCGTCCCACGGCAGGCCGAACTTCGAGGCGAGCTGCGTCCAGGGGTGGTAGGGCAGGCCGGGGGAACGGGCCAAGGGCCTCTTCTTGACAGGGTTGAGGTAGCAGGGCCTGTGGACTGGCCCCGTATTCCTGAGTGAAGTAGGCAGCACCGCGTCGTTGTCCTTGTCAAGCTTCACCACCGAGCAATCGTACAGCTTGCTCATCCAGTGCGCTGTAGTGACGCCGATTACACCCGCGCCGATGACGGCGATTTCGCAATTCGAGCCCGAGTCCGTCACTGGCGTTGAGATGTGGCACGGCAGGGTCTTCATTGCCATCCCGAGAGCACTCTCCCCGAAGCATCAGGGTTCCCGTCGTTCAGCAATATTCGCACAACGGTCGGCCGCGTTTTCGCGAATGGCTTGCCTCAGGATTGCGGTTGCGCCGCCGACTCTGGCTTTACTGGGCTTGCGCTCGGTCCAGGTTCAGCCTTCTTTTCGGAAAGCGTTCCTGGCAGGTCGGTAATGGGTTCCAGGGGCGGTGTGGTGGCCATCGTGTACCCTATCCAGGCGAGAATGCCAAGGAGAAGGGCGACAGCAACGAAAGCGGTGACTGCTAGAACGAGCACTTCCCAGTAGAGGAGAAGAACGGCATAGACGACAACGCCAATTACGCTGCTTGCGAAGATTCCCGCGCCGATTATCCTATCGCTGGCCACTTCTGGTCACCGGCTGTCGGGATAAAGCGCATTTAACTTTTCCACAGGGCTTCTGCGGAACGCCCGTGTCACCTCGGGGATTCCGTGCCCAAGCCGACTGCCTCGAATTCCAACTTTCCTCTGAAGACCGCAGGGTCGTAGACCCTTCTCCCGTCGATGAGGAATGGGCGATTCATTTTTGCGAAGTTTTTCGGTCTGAGGCGCTTGAACTCCTCCCATTCCGTCGCCAGAATACAACAGTCCGCTCCTTGGATACTGGAGGCGGCCGACTTCGAGTAGGAGACTTCGGATCCCAGTATCTTCCTAGCGTTTTCTATAGCTACAGGGTCATAGGCTACGACGCTTGCACCAGCCTTCAACAGTCCGTTGATAAGCACCACTGAGACCGCCTCACGCATATCATCCGTCCCAGGCTTGAAAGAGAGGCCGAGAATTGCGATCCTCTTCCCGCTGAGATCACCCAGGTGCTTTCTGGCAACCTCCAACGCCAGCAGAGGCTGCCTCTCGTTTGTTTCATGCGCGGCCCTGGGGATTCGCAGCTCGACGCCCTTGGACTGAGCGAAGCTTAGGAGAGCCTTGATATCCTTCCCGAAACAGCTCCCTCCGTAACCCAGTCCCGCGCTGAGGAAGCCAGGAGCGATCCTTTTGTCTAGGCCCATCCCCTCCGCCACTACGCGGATGTCGGCCCCAGGAATCGAGTTGCACAGTCTTGCGATGTCGTTGATGAAGCTTATCTTCGTCGCAAGGAAGGAGTTGCTCGCGTATTTTATCAGCTCGGCGTTCACTGGCGTCGTCAGCAGGATTTTCGGCAGCCTTCCGTAGAACCCGCGGTAGAAGGAAACGAGAGTGCGCTCAGACTTCTTATCCTCCACCCCAATCACTAGCCGGTCAGGATGCATTGTATCTTCAATCGCGTGACCTTCTCTAAGAAATTCGGGATTAGACGCGAGCCCGAAATCTGCTTGCTTTCTGCGGGACTCGGACATCAGCACGGGCATGACAAGGTCGTCAGCGGTACCTGGAATCACGGTGCTCTTTACGACGATTAGGCTGTAGCCCTCGGACCTTCGGAGCATTCGTCCGACCGACGAAGTTGCGTTCCTAATGCAGGAGAGGTCAATCGAGCCATCGTCTGCGCTGGGCGTCCCGACCGTGACGAAGACTACGCCAGCGCCAGCAAGTGCGTCGCAATCCGAAGTCACCATCAGTCTCCGGTGTCTCAACGCCTTCCCTAGGAGTTCTGGCAGGCCTTTCTCGACGAACGGGGGCTCGCCGTTGGCGATTCTTGCGAGCTTGCCTTCGTCGACATCGATGCCTACAGTTGCGATGCCCCTAGATGCGAAACTGACGGCTGTCGAAAGTCCGACATAGCCCAGCCCTACGATCCCAACCCTGCCCGTCCGCTTCGCCAATTTCCTAGTTCCGCCCTGCGAACATCCGGTGAGACAGCTTCAGCGCTTCCCAGTATGTCTCTGGGGTGCCTACGTCAAGCCAGAACTCAGTCTCCCTCAGCCTGACAGCCCTGACCTTGAGCCCCCTCTCGATCATCTCTTGTACCCCGTCGGTCAGTTGGAGTTCCCCTCCCTTACCGGGCTCGACATGCTGTAGGGCATCGAAGACCGAACGGTTGAAGACGTAGGTGGGAAGTAGCGCGAGCTTATTCACGCGGGTCTCGGGCTTCTCGACGACCCCTTTGACGACCAGCTCTCTCCCCTTACGCTCGATGTCCGCGACGCCGTATTGCCTCGGATCCTCGACCTCCCCGAGCAGAAGTGTAGCGTCCGCCCCAGTTCTCTCGTGCGTCTCCAGGAGCCTCCTCAGATGGCCATTGCCGGGAGAGATGACGTGGTTGTCGCCTGCCTGGACCAAGAACGAGTTGCCGTCGGACACCGCCCTAGCGGCGAGTACAGCGTCGCCGAACCCACGCGGCTTCGGCTGGTTGACCCAGAGGATGCTCGACCTGCTCACTCTATCGTAGAACGAGGCCAGGTCCCGCGCCTGGCGCACCTTTCCTTTAGCCCTCAGGAGCTCTACGAACTCTTCATCTGGCGTGAAGTGGTCCTCAATTGCCCGCTTGCCCCTCCCAACGACGAAGTAGAACTCGCGCACTCCGGAGTCGTGGAGCTGCTCGAAGATGAGCTGGACGACGGGCTTCAGAGATACCGTCCCGCCTCTGCCCTTCGCAAAGACTGCCAGCATCTCCTTGGGCTGTTCCTTCGTCGCGCTGAGGAGCCGTGTCCCGAGGCCCGCAGCGGGGATAACAGCCTTCCTTATCGGCTTCACCAACTTATTCGCCTGCCGCCTCCCGTTGCGCCACTTGATTTAAGATATCTGACGGCCAGAAAAGCTTGGCCGTGACCGTTTCCCAACGCTTTTCTATGGCGGACCAGTCGTGTTGTTCAGATGACGACGGCCGTGGTGACAGGTGCCGCCGGGTTCGTGGGGTCGCACCTGTCGGAGAAGCTCGTTGGCGATGGGCATGACGTGATAGGGATTGACAGCTTCTCAGACTTTTACCCGCGCGAAAGGAAACTTGCGAACCTTTCGAATCTCCTTGGCGAGAGTCGATTCAGGCTTGCGGAGGGCGACCTTTCGACCGATGACCTCTCGAAGTATGTCAGGGATGCAGACCTCCTTTTTCACCTCGCTGCTCAACCTGGGGTGAGGACTAGCTGGGGCGAAAGCTTCTCTGTCTACCTGAGGGACAATATCCTGGCTACTCAGCGCCTCCTGGAGGCATCAAAGGGATCTCGGCTCAGGAGGTTCGTCTTCGCATCTTCCTCGTCAGTATACGGCGACGCAGAGAAGTACCCGACAGGCGAGAGCGCACCGACCAGACCCAACTCACCCTATGGCGTAACTAAGCTCGCGGCAGAGAACCTCTGCAGGCTCTACCATAGGAATTTTAGGGTCCCCGTCGTCGTCCTGAGGTACTTTACAGTATACGGCCCGAGGCAGAGGCCCGACATGGGCATCTACAGGTTCATCGACAGCCTCCTCAGGAGGAAGACGATAACGCTATACGGAGACGGCAAGCAATCAAGGGATTTCACCTACGTCTCTGACATCGTTGAGGGCACAGCATTGGCAGCGGACGCAGGAGTCGTTGGCGAGACCATAAACCTTGGAGGCGGGAGGCCGACAAGCATCATCGGGCTCATCTCAATGCTGGAAGAGATCACTGGACTTGAGTGCAAAGTCGAACATCTGCCCGTCCAGAAGGGTGACGTTGTCAGGACTTCGGCCGACATCAGGAAGGCCAGGGCCAAGCTACGATACCGTCCGAAGGTCTCCCTCGACGAAGGCCTCAAGAAGCAGCTGGAATGGCAGGAGTCGCTAGAGGTCAACACGAGAGCCGGAGTTCCGTGAACCTATCCATCGTCACGCTCGCAAACGGCCATGGCCAGTTTCTGACCTAGTCCTGAGCACAACCCCGTGTGCTTCAGCTGCAGGTAGTTCGCCGGGGGTAAGAGGAAAATGTCTGGCGAGCACAAGCCAGTTTCGACGCAGCAGCAAGGGTGAGGCCTTACGAGGGCTGCTTTGCTCCTCTCATCAGCCTGAGCAAGCTGTTGTACAGCTCAATGTCGCAGCGCCAGCCAGAAGCGATGAGCCTCGCAAGAGCGTCTTCTGCCTCTTCTCTGTGTATCAATCCCCTTACGAGGGCCCGCAGTATGATTCCGTAGGTGCCCTCGATTCTTGTCCCTTGCAGTCTCGCAACTGCTCTGGCCACGCTATCGTCCAGTACTGCCACAGCCTCCACCTCCTTTGCCAGGGCTATGACTTCGGATTCGCCTTCGTGTATATCCCTGTGAATCTTGCTAATCATCTCTACGCTCCTTACGCTTGGGGCTCTTACCACTATTACACCCACGTCGATGAGCGCCCCAATCACTGCGGCATCGGCGTACCCCAGCTTCTTACCCCTCTGAACCACTTCATTGAAGACCGCAGGCACTGTAAACTTCTCCCCCTCCAATCCTTCTATCATGGAACTCAGCCCCGCCTTCGCCAGGTGAATCAACGGGGAGGCATCGAAGACGAACCTGACTTTCATCGAGTCTCTTTCATGATTGCCTGAACTTCTGCGTCGAGCTCTTCAGGCTTTATCCCGACCCATGCGACCTTCCTGTCGTTGAGAACCTCAAGGAACTCCCGTAAGGACACGCCCGCCAGCTCGGCTGCCTTCCAGAGCGAGAGCCTACCTGCTCTGAACAGTTCTACTGCCTTGTCCATCTTCCACTTCCTTATGCCCACGTTAAGGAGCCTTCTCGCGACCGTGGACCTGTCGCTTTCTTCCTCCTTCGCTATCTGTTCGAGAAGCTTGAGTTTCTCCTTCTCAATTTTCACAGAGAGCACGCCGGCCATGGTATAAAGTGTATTAGATTGTATACTTAAATCTTTCACGCTTGCGGTTCTGTCAATGTCAGCGTCCACTCGAAGTCAACCTTGCCACACGATTAATAGCGAATAGGCGGGGCAGCACAGCGAGGGTCTTGCGCGATAGGCCAAGGGTTGCGATGCTCACCAGAGACTATCCGCCAACTGTCGGCGGGATACCAACCTACGCCTTCAACCTCGTCTCCCAGCTCAAGAGAATCGGGGTGGATGTTGATGTCGTCGAAGGGCGCGGTGACGTCAAGACCCTGCTCCTCCCACTACACTGGGACGTGAGATTAGGTGATTACGACTTGGTCCACGTGGCCAGCCTGCCCTATGCTGCGTTCGTTGGCTTTCACCCGCTAGTGGTGACAACCCACTCGCCGGTCACGGAGGAGGGAAAGTACTACGGTTCCTCTAACAGGCTCAAGAGGCCATGGGCCTCTTTCCTTGAGGGACGCTCTGCAAGGAAGGCCAATGCCATAGTGGCTGTAAGTAAGGCCACAGCGACCGAGCTCGCGTCCAGGTACGACGTAGGCGACAAGGTACATGTGATACCGAACGGCGTGGATACATCTTTCTTCGCGCCAGGGAGGAGGTCGAGCAACAAGGTCCTGATCTGCTCTCGCCTCGACCCCAGGAAGAACATAGGCGAAGCACTTGCCGCTCTTGGAGAGGTCGGTGCGCCCTTAGAGTTGGAGGTGGTTGGGGAAGGTCCGGAGAGGAGTAGACTTGAGGGCATAGCATCGCGGTACCGTTATCCCCATCGCTTCACTGGGGCCCTTCCGGAGGAGGAGCTCAGAAATGCCTATGCAACTGCGAGGGTCTTCGTGAGCTCAAGCTCGTCCGAGGGCTTCGGAATTTCTGTCCTGCAAGCTATGGCGGCTGGCTGCGCAGTCGTTGTCTCCGACTTGCCCGCTCACAGGGAGCTCGTAGACCATATGGCGAACGGGATGGTGTACTCCCGTGAAAAGGAGCTCGCAGAGTATGTGACCCTCCTCCTCAAGAACGACGACCTTGCCGAGAAGCTGGGAGCTAGAGCCAGGGAGAAGGCGAAGCAGTATTCGTGGGAGTCCGTGGCCACTAGAACCAAGGAACTCTACCTCAGCCTCCTCTCTCGGTCATCGCATTCCGGGGACTAGGCCCAGCTCGACGCTTGAAATGGGCATCTCATCGGGCCCGTACCGTAGGAATGGTTTATTGCTTTCCTACGACAACTAACTCCTTGTAACTTCGGAACTCCCTATCAAATGTCGCGATGTTCCTGATGTTGTTCTGCCGCATCAGCTCGACTGTGGTGGAATCTGTGAAGCTGTATTTCGTTCCCTTCTGGCTTTTGAACTCTTGCCATGCCCTTCGGAACACTTCATCATCAACTTTCAACATGCGGAAAGCTTTCAGCATGGCATCGCCAACCACCCTTGCCTTCTGGAGTTCCTTGGTTCTCAGGAAGGTCACCGTCGTGGTCTCGTCGAAGACATAATCTGAAATCACCGGAGGGCCATAAGCTGATTTGACGATGTCGCGCATCACTTCCACTGCTTTGGCGTGGTTGGCGTCGCCATCGACCCCGAAAGCGACCAGAAAGCTCGAATCGAGGAAGATCATTTTTCTTCGCCGTAGAGGACCCTGTCTATCTCTTCACTCCACTTGACGCGCTTTTCAGCTCTTATGATGCCCTCTACTTTGAGGAAATTGCGCGGGTCGGGACGCTCCCTCTTTCTTTCCTTCTCCTTAATCCAGATGTCGAGAGCTTCGTTCAGGGCCTGCCCGGTTTTCAGGCCTTCCTCCTCTGTCTTGGCTCTGAATTTCCTCCACACCTCTTCATCAACATCTCTGACAGTCAGGACTTCCTTGGCCATGTGGTAATACATGTAATACGAGCTATTTAAGCCCGGTGCTTACGTTCAGGTGGTCGTGCCGAATTAACGGTCTTTCTGGGCACTCACACGTAATTCCAACAAATTGTCGACTAACCGCCACAACATCAACAATTGTTTCCGTATGCCTGGTCGTGAATACCTTCTGGCCCGCCCAAACAATTGATATCGTACAATGATGGGTCAGGACGAGAGGTGCACCCGCATTGTGCAGCACGAGTAGACCGAGCAAGCCCGGCTGAAGGTTCGATTTGATAAGTTGCTCAGAGGAGCTTCGCCAGAGGCTGAGGCCGGAGAGCCTCGTTCTCCATATACTGAGAATGCCAGAGGGTGAAGACGGTCAGGCCGAATATCTTGGCGGAGTTCAGGTACCTATCCCTCATTAGACCGCTCAGGTACGCTCTGTTGAAGAGGCCCGTCTTCCCAGCCTTCTCGATTGCCTGATCCGAGAGCTCCCTCCACTCCCTCCCGAGCCACCTGTCAACAGGCGGGCCGAAGCCGACCTTCCTCCTCGACACCACGCTCTTGGGAAGCAACCCCTTCTCGAGCGCCATCTTCTTGAGGATGTACTTCGTGGTGCCTCCCTTGTACTTCAAGCTGGAGGGTAGGGTCCCCACGTACTCTGCCAGCCGATGGTCCAGGAGCGGGCATCTGGCCTCGAGGGAGACTGCCATGGACATCCTATCGACCTTTGTGAGAATCATCTCGGAGAGATACCCCTTGAAAGTGGCGTAGTTCACCGCGTCCAGCGGGTCTCCCTTCTCATACCTTTCGAGGAACGAACGGAGGAAGCCCAGCGTCTGCGCCACATCTCTCGTTCCCCCATCATCAGAATACAGCCTTCGCAGCGTCTCTGGAATGAAGACGACCATCCTCATCGCGTACCTCCCGAAGAAGTCCTGCTCGTCGTAATCCTTCTCGAGAGCGTGGCTCGCCATCTTCTTGGCCGAGCTCTTCCTCGGAAGCGTGAGTATCAGTTTGAGCGCAGTCCGCCTAGCGCCTCGAGGGAAGGAACTGTACAGCCTGTAGATTCCCTGGTCCTTGAGGAAGGGATATCCCATGAACATTTCGTCCCCTCCGTCCCCTGTAAGCGCGACCTTCACCTCCCGCCTCATCACCTCAGAGACGTAGTACGTCGGGACGAACGAGGAGTCTGCGAATGGCTCGTCGAAGTGCCAGATGAGCTTGGGCAAGATGTCCGTCTTCCCCGCGTCCACAACGTGTTCCTTGTGGTCAGTCCCGAGATACTCTGCGACCAGTCTTCCATACTTCACGTGCTCGTCGTCCTCGTCGAAGCCAACTGTGACAGTCCTTACGCTGTCGCTGTTCCTGCTCATTATCGCTGTCACTATGCTCGAGTCTATTCCTCCGCTCAGGAATGCCCCGAGCGGAACGTCGCTCCTCAGCCTCATCTTCACCGACTCGGTGATGATGTCGTAGAGCCTGTCGACTACCTGTGCCTCGTCCTGCTCCACGGGGTTGAAGGCCATGTCCCAGTATTGTCTGATTCTCAGACCCTGGCGGTCGTAGAGGAGGTAGTGGCCTGGAGGGAGCTTGTAGACTCCCTTGAAGATTGTGTGCGGAGAAGGTACGTAGAAGTATGTGAAGAAGAGGTCCATCGCCTCCCTGCTCACCTCCCTTCTCAGTCCCTCGTACTGCAGTATCCCCTTCAGTTCCGACGAAAAAATGAAGCCGCCGTCAACCTGTGCGTAGTAGAGTGGCTTCTTGCCGAACCTGTCCCGTGCCACAAGAAGCCTTTTCCTCTTGGCATCCCATATCGCGAACGCGAACATCCCACGCAGCCTCTCGAGGAACTGCTCCCCCCACTCCTCGTACGAATGGACCACTGTCTCTGTATCGCTCTTCGTGTAGAACTTGTGACCGAGAGACTTCAGTTCTTTCATCAGCTCCAGGTAGTTGTAGACCTCGGCGTTATAGACGATCCAGACTGTCTCGTCCTCGTTGTGGATTGGCTGGTCACCCTTCTCGAGGTCGATGATGCTCAGCCTGTCAGCTGCGAGCCCGACTTTCGAATCAGTGTAGTAGCCCGTGCTGTCAGGGCCTCGGTGCTTCTGCACCTCGGCCATCTTCGTGAGCAGCTCTCTATCGTCGAGGCCGACATAGCCCGATATACCGCATGGCAAGAGCTATGCTTGGGTCGGCGTTCGAATGTATTAAGCTGTTGGCGGCTTGCCCCTTGGTCTGCCAGCCACAGAGACTTCGGACGGTCGCTCAACATTTTATACATACCAGTTGAAACGCGCGCACAGGAGAGAGGATAGCTTCATGAGGGTGGCTTGCATCCCTGCGTACAACGAAGAAAGGACGATAGCAAAGGTCGTGATTGCTGCGCAGAGACAGGTCGATCAGGTGATTGTCTGCGACGACGGGTCGTCGGACATGACGGGCACGATAGCTGGGAGGCTGGGCGCAAGGGTGATTCGGCACGAGAGGAATATGGGGAAGGGCGAGGCGCTCAGGTCACTGTTTCTTGCGAGTAGGGAGGCAGTTGCTGACGTCATGGTCACAATCGACGGAGACGGACAGCATGACCCGGATGAGATTCCTCAACTCCTAGACGCGCTGGGACGGGAGAAGGCTGACGTGGTAATCGGGAGCAGGTTCATCGAGAACAGTGGCGGTGTACCAACGCACAGAAGGTTCGGCAACAGGGTGCTGAACGCCTTTACCGTGCCCGGTATCTCCGATACTCAGTCTGGCTTCAGGGCGTACAACAAGCGCGCGATAGAAACTCTGCTTCCTGCGGAGATGGGCATGGGTGTCGACTCTGAGATTCTGATGGATGCGATGGCGAGGGGGTTACGGGTCGTGGAGATACCTGCATCGGTGAAGTATGGCATAGGGAAGACCTCTACGCACAACCCCGTGTTTCACACGCTTGATGTGATGATGAGCGCTGTAAAACTGACGTCGATACGTCACCCCCTCATATTCTACGGCCTACCCGGACTGGCCCTGATAGTCGCAGGTCTCTTCTACGCATACCACGCCATTGTCCTCTTCTCAACGCAACAAGCTATAACTAACATAACGATGACGTACGAACTAATCGGTTTTGCGCTGACTCTCGTTGGCTTGCTGGCGTTCTTTACTGGGATAATGTTGTTTACGATGTCGACCCTTGTTCGTAAGGGCGAGTAGCAGTTCTGAGATGGCGCAGCGGATGAGAGAGCTCTTGGTAGAAGCCCCAGTCCATCGAAGCACTTCGATCCCTTCCACTCCAACTTAGGACAGGCGCTCACGCGATTGGCTACAGACATATTAGGTCAGCTTGGATGCACCAACGTATTATTTTGGAAGTGTACCCACTCGTCTCGATAATTATTCCGACCAAGAACTCCGAGAAGACCGTCGAGCCGACCCTCAGGTCGATAAGGAGCCAAACGTACCCTAATATCGAAGTCATAGTGGTAGACAACAACAGCACCGACCGCACACTTTCGCTGGTCAAAGAGGTACACCCAGAGGTCAAAATCTTATCTAGCGGGCCTGAACGAAGCTCGCAGAGGAACGACGGAGCCTCGGTCGCCAAAGGCAAGTACCTCTACTTCGTCGACTCCGATTTCTACCTTAGCCGCGAAGTAGTGTCAGAGGCCGCGAAGGGATGCGAAGGAGGCTACAACGCCGCTGTCATCCACAACACCTCCTACCCACTGGTGAGCTTCTGGGCGAGGGTGAGAAAATTGGAAAGGGACAGCTACTACCTCGACCAAGGGCATGTGGCAAGTAGGTTCATGCGCAGAGACCTGTTCTTCAGAGTCGGCGGGTTCGACCCTGCAATAGTTGCCGGCGAGGACTACGATCTCCACCTGAGGCTGAAGATGGCCAGTGCAAGATTCTTCTGGTGCAAGAGCGTTGAATACCACCTGGGGGAGCCGAAGGAGTTGAGAGAGGTCGTCTCGAAGCACGTGTATTACGGGAAGTACATACTCGGATACGCGAAGAGGGAGTTCGCGATAAGGTTCTGGCAGCTCTCCCCCTTCAGGAGGAGCTATGTCAGAAACTGGAGGGGTTTCTTCAAGGACCCCCGCCTCCTCGTAGGCTTTGTCATTTACCAGTACGTCAGGTACTGCTCCACACTGGCTGGGATGTTCTCATCTTTCGTCTCTCCTGTCGAACTCGTCCGCGGGCTGTCCGTCCCGAGGATGGCCGAGGGCGAGAGGTCCGGGTTGCTCGGCATGGTGTCCGTAGTCGTAGTGACCAGGAACAGGCCCGAGGAGTTCAAGCGATGCCTCGAGAGCCTTCAGCCAGTCCGTACAGAGGTTGAACTGATAGTCGTCGACGACCACTCAGAGGTTCCCTATGACCACAATCTTTCTGGAGTCAAGAAGTTGGTGAGGAATCCGAGGAGGATGTTCCTCAACGCCTCCAGGAACGTCGGGGCCTCCATTGCGACTAGGCCTTTCGTACTCTTCGTCGACGATGACAACGAGATTAAAGGGGAATGTGTGAGCCTCCTTGCCAAAGTGCTTGACTCCTTCCAGCACGTGGGAGTGGCGTCCCCCCTCATCCTGACAAAAGATGGCAGGGTGTGGTTCGCAGGGGGCTGGATTTCACCAGTCAGCGGTCTCGCCGTCTTCAACTACAGGAACCTCCGACCTGAGTCCTTGCCGAGGAGGTTGATGGAGACGAGACTGTTTCACAGCAGTTTCATGATTAGGCGCGAGCTACTCTCTAGGCTCGGTGGCTTTGACTCAAGGGACTTCCCGATGTACCTGGGCGAGGCAGACCTCTCAGAAAGAATCTCGAGGCTTGCGTACAGGATTGTGGTCGACCCAGCAGCGAGGGTGATCCATCATATCGAGTCTGGAAGGATGAAGGGTGTGCTTAGAAACATCCACATCACGGAGCCTGCGCGGGCTTACTTCGTGGGAAGAAACAGGATTCTGTACATGCGGAGGAATAGGAGCAGGCTCGTCTTCCTTGTCTTCCTACTCGTTTTCCAGCCTGTCATCGCGGCCATTCACATCTTGACCATCATGTCGGGAAGCGGCAGCTCCAAGTGGACGCGTCTGGCAGGACCTTATCTGAGAGGGCTGGTCGACGGCATCGCCGGTAGGCCAACGCTTGGCAGCCGCGTGCTGAACGGAGCGAGATGAGACGGTGCGGATTCGCAGGTTCGTCGTCACCTTCCCGGGATGGCGCACAGCACATGGGCCAGTCATTATGGCTTTATTTCTAAGCTGGAAGCGAAAACGGAGGTTGGGGAGCGTGCGTGACAACCGCTGCTCACGCGCGAATGGCGTGGCGGTTGTTCCTCATCTACCGACAAATCGGATTCGATAACGGGCCGGTGTTCCATCCTGTCAAACTTTGAGTTTGCATCAAGGTCAGCTAGGAGCGCTGCGATACTAATCGCTGGCAACTTTGCGTCAATCTCCTTCCTTGCTGTGGCTGCTGTTGTCATCGCGAGACTACTTGGGCCGGCTTCATATGGAATCTACAGCATAGCGCTCTTGGTTCCCGCGACCCTGTTCGAAATCGTGGGTTTCGGAGTCAACATGGGCATCAGCAGGTTGACCGCCTACCACATTTCGAAGCTGGAGGCTGAGAGAGCGAGGAGAATCACTAGGAACGCTATAGCATTCGAGGTCGTGCTCGGAGCGGCTCTTGCTGGTCTGGTCTATCTCGGTTCCGGTCCCATTTCGTATGCGCTCTTTCATAGGCCCGAGGCAGTTCCCTATCTTCGGGAATCGTCTTTGCTAGTGCTGGGAGAAGCGATGCTTCAGTCGAGCATTTCTGCCTTCATAGGATGGAACATGGTAGGCACGGCGACACTGCTCTCTTTATCGCAATCAGCCATGAAGTTCGTTCTTTCGACGTCACTGGTCGTGTGGGGATACGGTGTCAACGGTGCAATAGCCGGACACGTAGCATCGTACCTCGTCGCTGGGGTGTTCGCCTTGTCGGTCGTGGCTAAGAGGAGACTAGCCGGCCCTACTAAGAGCAACCATGGGGTGTTGGAGGACATCGAATATGCCGTCAGGTACGGTTCTCCCCTTGCTGCAGCTAACCTGGTCTCCACGCTTTCCTCCTACTTTGTTATCTTCCTCATGGCGCTGGTGGGAACGAATCAAGTGATTGGCTACTATTCGGCAGGGGCAAACGTCACCGCGATAATCACACGGTCTTCTGCTGGCATTTCCTTGGCGCTGTTGCCCACCTTCGCAGGTCTTCACGGCATTGGAAGTGACATGAAGAACGCGTTGCGACTCGCCGTGAAGTATACCGCGTACTTGCTGACTCCCATAATCGCATTCATCGCCTTCTTCCCTGACTTAGTCATCAGGGTGTTGTACGGCGCATCGTTCGTCGAGGCAGCGCCGTTCCTCAGGCTCCTCGCGATTGGTTATCTGCCAATGGTCGTAGGCATGACAGTTGTACCAACGTACTTCAACGGCATAGGCAGAACAAGACTCACGTTGTACTCGACCCTTTCCGGCTCCGTGCTGCTTTATGCCCTAGCCCCGGTACTAGGAATCTTCGCTGGAGCTCTGGACATTTTGTACTCTGTAGTGGTCTCGAACGCCGCGATTGCTGTGGTAGCTCTTGCACTGTCTTCGCGCTACCTCTTTGCGAAGGTAGACCTCACTTCTTCCGCAAGGCTTTTCGTATCTGCTGCCGTCTCGTACCTCCTGCTTTCAATCGTGAGAATCCCCCTTCCACCGACGGCGGGTTCTCTGCTGGTGAACGGTGCCCTCTTTTTGGCATTGTATGCCACTATCGCTCCTTTGATTCGCTCCATCGACTTCGTTGATGTGGCAAACCTCGGTGGGATTGTCGATTCTTTCGGTCTCATAAGCCACGTAGTGCGGCCTTTGCTTTCCTGGGAACGCAGGATGCTGGAACTCTCCCACACATTGACCGGCAGAAAGAAGACATGAAGGCCTCCAAACGTATCTACTCGGCAGGTGTAAATTGGCCTCAGTGAATCTAGGGGTCGTCCTGCCTCCGAGGCACTGGTACGAATCGAGCTATGTGAGCGGGTTCCCGTCGCATGAAGTTACGCTGGTGACTGCTGATGTCTCGGGAATCTCAATCGAGGGATATAAGGTTAGGAACACCAAGCTGAGGAAGTATTCTTTCATTCAGGGGATCCTTGGCAATGTCAGGTCGCTGGCCACATACGATGACCTCTCGGAGGCTCTGCGGGATGTTGACATTGTTGTGACCATCGAGCTCTTTTCATCCCTTTCGAAGCAGTGCGCCTCAGTGGTGGCTGCTCTCCGAAAGAAGCTGTTGGTTATAAGCTGGGAGACCATACATACGCACCCATTCTACCGCTTCTACCCGTTTGCGGGTAACGCATCCTACGTCGGCCGGGTTTCTGACGCGGTCGTTGCAGCAACGAAGCGGAGTCAGATGCACCTTCTTCGGCTCGGCATCGATCCCGAAAGGGTGACCCAGATCTATCCTGGGATTGACACCGACTTCTTCACGCCCGCGCCACCTCGTCTGGAGAGACGCGGAATTCTCTTTGTCGGAGTTCTAAGCGCGCACAAAGGTCTCGATGACCTCATTCGAGCCTTCAAGACTCTTAGGGGTACTGGTCGCTCGGTTCCCGACGAACTGATTGTGGTCGGCGACGGGCCGATGCGGGATGCGGTCATCGGCAAGGAAAGCGCCGGTATCAGGCTTTTTTCGAATCTGTCTCGGAACAGCTTGCGAGGGCTCTATCAAAGCTGTGCGCTGTTCGCATTGCCGTCCAAAGATGTGAGGCGTCTTGGGATAAGAATGTGGGAGGAACAGTTTGGTTTCAGCATGGTGGAAGCCATGGCTTGTGGTCTACCGATCGTTTCTACCGACTGTGGAGCGATACCCGAAGTAGCGGGTGAAGGAAATGTCCTACTTCCGCAGGGCTCGTGGCGAAGGCTCGCAAAAGAACTGGAGTATATGCTCGAACAGCGAGAACTCATGAGAGACGTCGGAATGGACAATAGGAGAAGGGTGAAGAATCTATTCAATAGCAGGACGCAGGGCAACATCTTCCGAGATTTCGTCTTGAAACGGATCTCGAGCTGAGCGCAACAACCTTGCAGATTGACTCGGATAAATCGAAGGGCTCGTTAGCTGACGCGTCACGCTGACATTACTTGGTTGTAGACGTCTAACGTCTGCCTCACCGTCTCCTCCGAAGAGAACCGTGCGGCCCACGCGAGCCCCTTCCCTCGGAACTTCTCTGCAACCCCTTCGCTGCCCAAGATCCATCTCACTAACTCCGCCAACTCGGCCGCATCGATCGGATTCCTCATGATTATCGCGTTCTCTCCTACGACCTCGGCGAGTGACCCCATATGGGTCGTTATCACTGGCACGCCGCACTTCATCGCTTCCAGCGGCTCGAGGCCGAAGCCTTCGTGAATTG